>JBFMGK010000062.1:0-2956 GCA_040752575.1 Candidatus Bipolaricaulota bacterium | reverse complement strand
AGGGCAAAAGTGGAGCGGATTTGGGGGCGGATGGGGGTCGCTACGCCGACTTTGGCCCCGGTTTACGCATGAAGTGGGTCTCGGCAACGGTGTTTCACGACATTGGATGATTTACGCAACGGGCTCCCATTCCGTTCTTTTGACTTCTTCGGCGCACGCATAGCACGCGAAACCGGCGAAAGTCGTGCGCACTACGAGCCGCCCTGCCGTCACGTTCGCGCCGCACTTCTCGCGGGTCATATCCTGCCAGCCTCCAGCCCCGTCCGTCGGGGTCAGCATGAAGGAAGGCAGGAAACTTCGAGGAAAGCAAGGCCTTTCTTCGTCGGAGGAGCCGAAATCTTCGTCGCATTCCGCGCTATATTGTGACGTTCAGAGGGCCATGGGTTGGCTTGAGGGACGGGATCGGGACAGCGAGCACCTTGGGGGCCCGTAGAGGCTTGCGGAGCAGCGCCTTGAACAGCCTCTCCTGCTCCCGGTGGTCGGAAATCCTGGCGATGGGCCGCAAGCGGCGCTCGGTGAGCAGGCCCCGTCCAACTGCGGGCGGCAGGCCGAGGATGTGGGCCTGTATCGCCGGGGACAGGTCAGCGAGGTGCAGGAGCCCGGTCAACTGAGAGGGGTCGAGCTTGGCCTCCCGGGCCATGGCGTCCCTGTCCACGCCGGGGTCGGCGGCCAGCCTTTCCTTAAGCCCGAGGCCCTGCCTGAGAAGGGCCTGGATACGGGGTGGCCTCGGCTGGCGGATGCGGGCCTGGGCCTTGCGGCGGGCCTCCTCCAGGGCCTCCCCGAACAGGGGCTGGTGCCTGCCCCGGTGCACGACCGCGAGGTCGAACTCGAACTCGTCGACGAGCACGATCGGACCGTCGTCGAGGTCGTCATGCGCCTCGAAAAGCGTGCAGATTCGGCAGCCAGGTTTTACGCAGAGGGGAACGGCTCGAATTGTGCCGTTCCCTTTTGCGCTTTTCGATTGGTTCCCCGCTGCATCCTAGTCCAGGTCGAATCTGTATGTAGCGGGGAACCTTCGTCCCCTCCAGACGGAGTTCGCGCTCCCGTCGAGCCTGCTCACGGCCGGCCGCTCAACAACGACGCGATCTGAGGCCGAAGTTCGTCTATGACCGTGTTGTAGGTCGGGAGGTTGGGCACCAGTGGGCCGAGCCACTGCTTCCACGTCTTTTGCACGGTCGCAAGCATCGCCTCTGGGAAAAAGCTCTCGGGCCCCGAGAACGCGACTCCCTTGAGGGCGCACTTGTCCCGAAGGAGGACCGTGAAGTCCGCCAGATCCAGATCGTCGCGACAGGTCCCGAGGATGCGCCAGAGGTCGTAGTAATCCCGGGCGCGGGAACGCACCCAGCCGCGACGCTCCAGGGAGCGCAGATGCTGGAGGATGGCGCGCAGCTTCTCGGCCACGATCTCCTCCAGGGTGTAGACCGCCACGTGGACCTCGAACGGTTCGCCGTAGTCGTGGAGCACGGCGCGCCGGGACGCGGGACGGATGAGCTTTTCGCCCACGGCGGTCTCGACCATGACGCTCGTCTGAGGCCTCCGGTGCCAGGGAAAGCGCGCCCGGATAACGAAGGCCTCCTGGCCGGCGGGGTGCGGCTCGCGCTCCATGTGGCGTTCGCACACGATCTCGATCGGCGCGTAGGGATCAACAAGCTTCACGGCCGCGGCGCAGGCATCGCGCATCGCCGCCTCCATCGCCGGACCGGTCGGGACCGGGCCGACAGCGCTGAAGTCCAGGTCCTCGGAGAAGCGGTAGTCGCCGAAGTAGCACTTCTTGAGCGCCGTCCCGCCCTTGAACACGAGCGTGCCGCGCAGCGCGTCCACCTGGCTGATGCCGGCCAGAATCCAAGACAGGAGGTAGTCGCGCTCCAGAGCCTCCCAGGGAAGGCCATGCCGCTTGCGGGCGTCCTGCAATCGCGCGCGCAGCGGCTTCACGAGGACGCCATCCCGGGAAGGTTTTCCTGGATCATCCAGCCGGCGTGGCAGCGGCCTTGCCTCGGCCCGCTCGGATCGAGAACTCGGTAACCCTTGATGGGGAGCCTGCGCAGCGGATCGAGCTTGGCCGGGCCGATCTTCTGCCGCTCCAAGAGCCAGCCGAGGCGCTTGGCCGTGGCCGCGTCTAGCTTGAGAGCGTACTGGACGATGCGATCGACGTCTAGCTTGGGGGCCCGCGTCTCGAAGGCGTGGAGCACCTCGGAGAAGTCGCCGCAATAGTGGGGAGCCATGAGGCCGTCAAGAAGCGTCCGCTCAGGGTCCGTCATCTTGACGCGGGCTTCGTTCACCCAGACCTCCTCGATCCCGAAGAACCGCTCAGACTTTACTTGCACGAAGCGATAGCGGGCGTCGCCCACGGGATAGCCCTCGGCGCTTGCGAACTCAGCGCCGCGCAGGCGCGGCACTGAAGGCGCGGTCGTGAGGACGAACACCTGCCGCGGCAATTGCTCGGTCAGGCCATGGTGGCTCATGGCCGACCAATGGCTGATCGCCGCCGGCTCGACCAGCGACATCGCGATCTCGAACTCATGAACCGGCGGCACTCCGGGGACGGTATGAGATAGGGCGTAGAGGCCCCTGCGCAGCGGAACGATCCATTCGCCGCGTCGCAAGTGATGGAGCGCTTCCAGGAGATAGGCGTCCTTGAGACCTACTCGCGGCGCAAGCTCTCGGGCGCGCTCCGTTGAAAACACGCGGTCGCCTTCGGCGGCCAAGAGCCGGACTAGCTCAACCCCGAGTCGGGAACTCTTTATATTTTGCCTGGCGCTCATTTGTTATGGTCAAATTTTCGCACGTTTCAGTCTACTAAAGACAGGTCCGTAGTTATTATATGGCATATATGTAGGCATATCCAGTTGATTTAAGTAATGAGTAAAATGTCCTGGTGCCAAAGGAGTTTCCTGGGACGTTGCTCGAATTCGAGCATTGGTTTCGGACCGAGGAGTCATGCCGAAGCTACCTCGAA
>JBFMGK010000061.1:0-7094 GCA_040752575.1 Candidatus Bipolaricaulota bacterium | reverse complement strand
AGTCCCTCATCGCAGCGGGAGAAGTCGAGATCGACGGAATCGCTTCGACGGACCCATTTGCGCCGATTGACGCCGACGCGCTCGCCGCGCTGTCGCTCCGCGGGCATCCGCTGGCCCTCGCAGACCCGGACCATCGCATCTACCGATACCACAAACCACGCGGCATGTTGTGCAGTCACGACGATCCCTTCTCGGGGAACACGCTGGGACGGGTGCTGCGGGCCGAGGGATTCCTGGGCTACACGTGGGCCGGCCGCCTCGATGAGGACGCCGAGGGTCTCCTCTTGGTGACGAACTGCGGCGACGTCATCCAGGCGCTCACGCACCCGCGCTATGGAGTCCGCAAGGAGTACGTTGCCGCTCTCGACGGCCGACCGAGTGCTGCGCTTCTGCGCCGCGCGCTCGCGACCATGCGGGAGGGAGTCATCGATGACGGCGAGACGCTGAGGATCCTCGACGGGGAGGCGACGGAGCGGCCGCCGTCCCTACGCTTGGTCCTCGCGGAGGGTCGCAAGCACGAGGTCAAGCGCCTGATCTCCGGATGCGGTCTCCGCCTGTCGCGGCTTCAGCGGGTGTCGGTGGGCCCTATCGGACTCGGTGACCTCGGGCGGGGAGCCTTCGCGCGCCTTGCCCTGGACGAGGAGCGCGAGGTCCTGCAGCTCGCCCGCGACCTGCGGCGCGCCCATGGAGAGGGGATCGAGCGAGACCTATAATCCCCGCATGCGAGTCGGAATCGGCCAGATCAACGCGCACGTCGGCGCCATCCAGAAGAACGCTGGCACCATGGCCGCGCAGATCGCGGAAGCTCGCGTTGCCGGCTGCGACGTCATCGTGTTTCCCGAGTTGGCCATCCCCGGGTATTCCCCACTGGATCTGGTTTGGAGGCCGGGCTTCGTCGAAGCCTGCGAGGCGGCCGTCGCAGGTCTGGCCGATTCGACGCGCGGCATTACGGCCGTCGTCGGCTCGATCGCCGCGCAGCGAGCCTTCGGAGCGATCAACCGCGCCGATCCGTCTTCGACGAGCGACGGCGCCGGGATCGACCTATTCAACGTCGCGCACATCCTCGCCGACGGCCGGGAGGTCGGTCGCGTCGCCAAGTCTCACCTCCCCTCGTACGACGTCTACGACGAGCGGCGCTATTTCACTCCCAGCCCGGGTATCGACACGCATGTGATCGGGGGCGTGCGAGTCGGGATCAACATCTGCGAGGACATCTGGGTCGACGACGGCCCGACGGACGTGCAAG
This sequence comes from Candidatus Bipolaricaulota bacterium, assembly GCA_040752575.1. Lineage (GTDB taxonomy): Bacteria > Bipolaricaulota > Bipolaricaulia > UBA7950 > UBA9294 > CAIOGO01. The sequence goes on along the minus strand of JBFMGK010000061.1, from coordinate 5,848 downwards.
CGAGCCTCGGTGCGTCGTGGATCCTTAATCTCTCGGCGTCCCCGTTCTACGTCGGCAAGCCGGACATCCGGCGCCGTCTGGTCCGTCGGCGCGCGACAGAGAATGGCGTAGGGCTAGTCTACGTGAACCTCGTCGGGGCGCAGGATGACATCATCTTCGACGGCGGGAGCTTCGTCGTCGACGCCCGCGGCCGCGTGCTCCTTCAGGCGGATCGCTTCCGCGAGGGTTTGTTCGTCGCGGATCTGGATGCTGCGCCCATCCGAACGACCACGGAGGACCCCGTGGCCGATCTGCGCGCCGCCCTCGAGCTGGGGCTGCGCGACTACGTTCGCAAGAACGGCTTCGCCCGCGTGCTTCTCGGCCTATCGGGGGGGATCGACTCCGCGGTCGTGGCCGCGCTGGCTGCCGAAGCGCTCGGCCCGCAGAACGTCACGTCCGTGTATCTTCCTAGCGAGTTCTCGTCTCCGGCGAGCGGCGAGGATGCCGCTTCGGTGGCGTCGAACCTCGGGATTCGTCACCTCGAGATCTCGATCGAGGCCGTCCACGAGCGGTTCCGCAGCCTGCTCCCGAAGACCGCTGCGGGACTGGTGGACGAAAACCTGCAGCCCCGGATCCGTGGGACCCTTCTCATGGCGCTGGGAAACCAGGAAGACAGCCTCGTGCTCTGCCCGGCGAACAAGTCGGAGATCGCCATGGGCTACAACACGCTGTACGGCGACACCGTCGGAGCCCTCGCCCCAATCGCCGACCTGTACAAAGACGACGTGATTCGCTTGGGCCGCACGTTCGGCGACGTCATCCCCGAGCGCATCTTCCGCCGCCCCCCGAGCGCCGAACTCCGTCCGGACCAGAAGGACGAGGATGACCTTCCGGCCTACGCCGAGATGGATCCGATGCTGCGCGACCTTGTCGAGTCCAACGCTTCGCGCGCGCAGCTCTTGCAGCGCGGCTTCGACCCCGCGCTCGTCGACGAAGTGCTACGCCGGTACGTCCCCAGCGAATACAAGCGCTTCCAGCTTCCCCCGGGCCTCAAAGTCACTCCCAAGGCCTTTGGCACGGGCCGACGGATCCCGATCACGAACGCCTATCGAGACTAGAGTTTCTAGGCCGCGGCTCCGAAAAAGGCGAGAGGCTCAGGCAGACCCGAGCCTCTCGATCGTTTCCTGAAATCTAGTTCACGGCGACTTCGATTGGCCGCTCCTTCTCCTTGATCGACGACTTGAGCGGCGCCGAAACGCGGAGAATGCCGTCCTCGAACTTCGCAACGACCTTGCCCTTTTCGACGAGGTCCGCCGGGAGGGGGAACGACCGCTGGAACCGTCCGTAGCGGCGGCCGATTCGGAAGTACTGCTCGCGATCGACCTCCTCGCGCCGTTTGACCTCGCCGGAGATCACGAGCTGGTCGTCCTCGACCCGCACCTGGATGTCGTCCTTCTTGACGCCGGGGAGCTCCGTCTCGAACACAAGCTCCTTGTCCTTCTCGTAGACGTCGGTTCGTCCGAAGCTCGTCGCAACGTCGAACCCCACGGTTTCAAAGTCCCGGAAGAACTCGTCCATGAGCTGCGACAGCCCCGTCTCCATGATGAACGGACTACGCCTCACTTCGGGAAGCCTTCTGATCATGGCTGGACCTCCTCTCCTGCTTTTGGCAGACACCTCTGTTGATTGCCAGTTGGCAGTCTAGCACCTTTACTGCCAGTTGTCAAGGAGGCCGCGGAAAGCTACACTGCCCCCATGTTGCGGCGCCTCGTCATCTTGCCCCTGCGCGGTTATCAGCGCCTCGTCTCGCCGTTTCTTCCCCACCGCTGCCGCTTCTACCCCTCGTGTTCGCAGTACGCCGTGGAAGCCATCGGACACCATGGAGTCCTGCGCGGGGGGTGGCTGGCGTTGCGCCGTCTCGCCCGCTGCCACCCGTTCCACCCCGGCGGCGTTGATCTCGTGCCGCCGCGCAAAGGAGAGCCTCCCGATGCCCCGTCCTCTATCAAGCCCACAGACGGCTGACGACCTCCTCGATCTTCTGATCGTCGGCGGCGGCCCCGCCGGCGCCACCGCCGCACTCTATTCCGCCCGTTCTGGCCGCCGCACGCGGGTTATCGACAAGGGCGTGTCGGCCGGGGCCCTTGGAAAGAGCCGCGACATCGCAAACTTCCCCGGGATCCTGGGTCCCATTCCGGGAACGAGTGTTGTGGAGCGAATCCGCGAGCAGGCGGCATCGTTTGGCGCGGAGTTCGTCGTCGACCGAGTCACCGCCTCCTCGCTCGGTGAGCCGGTGAAGACGGCCTGGGGAGCGAAGGACGCCTACCGCGCGCGGGCGCTTCTTGTCGCGACCGGCTCGATGGGGCGGTCGGTCCTTCTGCCGGGCGAGGAGGAACTCGTCGGGCGAGGCGTTTCGTACTGCGCAACGTGCGACGGGTTCTTCTTCCGCGACCAGGAGGTCGCGGTCGCGGGCGACAGCGAGGAGGCTGCGGAAGAGGCGCTCTTGTTGGCGCGGTACGCAGCGCACGTTCACGTTCTCGTGCCGGCGGAAGCGCTTCGCGCCCCACGCGCCGTCCTCGACGAGATCGCTGCCGCGCCGAATGTGTCCATCCACCCATGGACGCGCGTGCGTGCGATCCTCGGGCAGGCGGCGGTCGAAGCCGTCGAAGTCAAGAGCCTCGACGGCGACGCGCGACCGCTGCCCGTCGCCGGGGCCTTCCTCTACCTTCAGGGTGGACGCCCGATCGTTGATTGGCTCGGGGGGCAGGTTCCCCTAACTCAACAGGGCTGCATCGTTGTCGACGAGTTCTACCAGACCCCGGTGCCGGGCGTGTTCGCCGCCGGCGACGTGCTGTGCAAGCATCTGAAGCAGGCGGTGATCGCCGCCGCCGAGGGAGCCTCCGCGGCGGTCAGCGTCGACAGGTACTTGTCCGGCCGTGCCGCCTTGAGACCGGACTGGGCCTAGACGTCGAAGCGGCCGACTCGAACCGCTACGCCCGGAACTCGGACCACGCGTCCCGCACGAGGTCAGGCGACGTCAACAGGTCGACCGCCGTGAGCGCCATGGCCTTGGCGGCAGCCATCATCGCGCGGTGCCCCCTTTCCGACGACGACGCGACGCCAAACTCGCGCGAGTGCCCGGCCACCTCGGGTCCGCAGATGGAGAAATAGGGGTGCAGCGAGGGGACGACGTGGCTCACGTCGCCCATGTCCGTCGACCCCATGGGGAGGGTCATCCCCGCCGGCGGCACGTCGACCGGCCACTTCAGTAGGCCCAGATTGCGCGCGAAGGCCTCCTCGAGCGTCCGGTTTCGCTTCATGGCTTTGTAGGGAACAGAGATGGGGGCGAACGTGAGGGTCGCCCCGGTGGCCAAGGCGGCGCCTTCGGCGCAGCGACGCAGTTTGTCGACCAACTGGTCGCGGTACGCGCTGTCGGCGGAGCGAACGTAGAACTCGGCGGCTGCGTAGTCGGGAACGATGTTCGGTTTGACGCCTCCGTGGGTGATGACTCCGTGGATCCTCGATCCGTCGCGCAGGTGCTGGCGCAATGCGTTGATTCCGTTGTACGTCTGGATCACGGCGTCCAGCGCGTTCACCCCCTTCTCGGGCCACGCCGACGCATGCGCCGCGACGCCGCGGAACTCGATCCGCACCTCGGTGATCGCGAGACTGCCGTGCCCCACGACCGTGAACGGCGCGGGATGAAACATCATGGCCGCGTCGATGTCGCGGAACAGCCCGGCATCGATCATGAGCACTTTGCCCCCGCCGCCCTCTTCAGCGGGGGTTCCGAAGAAGAGCAGACGTCCGGGGAGTTCGCGCTTGATCGTGCCGACAGCCAGTGCGGCGCCCAGTGCGGCGGACGCGATCAGGTTGTGACCGCAAGCGTGCCCGAGGTCGGGCAGCGCATCGTATTCGGCGATCACGACCACGGCTGGCCCCGTGCTGACGGCAGGGTGTTCTGCCCGAAGGGCGGTCGCAAGGCCGGCAGCCCCGCGCTCCACGGAGAACCCATCCGCTTCGAGTTCCCCGGCCAGACGTTCCGCGGCAAGTTGCTCCTCGAACTTCAGCTCGGGGTGGGCGAACAAGTACTGGCTCACCTGCCGTAGCCGCGCGTCGAGCCGATCGACCTCACGCCCTGCCTCACGCTTCCAGTCCACGGTCATCCCCTTTCGCCCTCGAGAGCCTCCCGCACCGTCGCCGCGACGAGGGCGTCCAGGGCGTCGAAGCCGGGGATCGGCGCGTCGGCCACGCCGACGACCGAGATCTCCGTGCATCCGATGATCACAGCCTCCGCCCCCCGGCGCGCGAGTTCGGCAACGAGTCGGCCGACCACCTCGCGAAGCGGCGCGATCGGCCGCCCGGCCTTCACCGCAACGATGACGTCCGCAACCGCCGCCTGCGCCTCTTCGTCCACGCGCACCGACTCGATGCCGCGAGCCGCGAGCGCCCTTTCGAACACACCCGCACGCACGGACGCCTCGGTCGCTAGAACGCCGACGCGCGCAACGTCCAGTCGAGCGGCCGCCTCGGCGGGCATGTCCAGCACGGGGACCGAGACGGAGCGGCGCATCGCTTCGAGATAGGCGTGCGCCGTGTTGCACGGCATCGCCAGGATCTCTGCGCCGGCGCGCTCGAGCTCCTGCGCGATCTCGCACAGTCGCGGCGCGGGACTCGCTCCGCCGTGGAGAATGGCGTCGGAGCGGCTCGGAATACGGGGGTCGCTGTCGATCAAGACACGCAGATGATCCTCGTCGCGCGTCGCCGGCGTCGCCGCGGTCAACCGAACGAAGAACTCGGCCGTCGCCGCAGGTCCCATACCACCGATCACGCCCACCACCTTGGGTGCCACGATGCCGCCTCCCACCTTACGGGACGAGCGTACGGGACCGATCGTGCGTCTGCAACGGGGTCCGCGTTCGATAGACGACGAGCGCCGACGCGACGTCGAGAATGCCGGAGTCGTCGGAGAGGTCGAACGACAGGACAGAGGCCGCCGCGCCGTCTCCGAGGTAGGTGGAGAGAACGGCAAGCTCCTCACGGTAGATGTCGGTTCCGCCCGCATGAAGCACGCCGGGCGCGACGACGCGCTCGACGCGCCGAACGTCGTAGAGTGCGCGGACGATGCGACCTTGAAGCGGAGCGGCGTAGCGGAGAGCCGTGCGCGGGAAGGAGAGCACGTCGCCCCTCTCAACCGCGTCCGCAACGTCTGCATCCGGCACAAGCGCCCGCGCGATCTCGGTCCGCGCGCCCGGCGCAGCCCGCTCCGCCCGGCAGGTTGACGCCCAGTCCATCTCCGCTTCCTGCCTCCGGCGAGCATACTCTAGCTCCGCGAGAAGGGAGGCCATCGTGGAGGTAAGAAGGCTGGGCGTCGATGACGCGCCGCTCGCTCAGGCCGTGTGGGCCGACGTGCGGAACGGCGACACATCCGGCGACGCATTCGCCCAGTGGCTGGCGTGCGATGAGCGGCTGTTCGTCGCAGCGCTCGACGCCGGTCGACCGGTCGGCTTTGCCCTCGGCTACGTGCTCGAACGCACCGACGCGCTGCGTCGGATGGTCCTGCTCTACGAGATTGAAGTCGCCAAGGCCCATCGACGTCGCGGAGTCGGTCGGCGACTTGTCGAGGAGGTGAAGGCGATCGCCCGCGCCTACGGCGCGGGGAAGATCTGGTGCGTCGCTGAGGCGGGAAACCAAGCCGCCCGCGCGCTCTACACGTCGACGGGCAGTGAAGAGGCGGACGCGGACTTTGCTGTGTTTACCTGGCACGAGCCGTCGTTCGGAGACCCGGAAAGGGAGGAGTGAAGGGGCGAGCCCCGTCACACCACCCGGCACCGGGTGGGGCTAGCGGTCAGTACGGGAAGTATGACATCGG
>JBFMGK010000060.1:0-34545 GCA_040752575.1 Candidatus Bipolaricaulota bacterium | reverse complement strand
CGGCGCGCCCCCCGGGTCGGCGTGAGAGGATGAGCATCCCGTGCAGGAGCCGAAGAGCTGTCCTGCGATGCCACACAAGACGTACACGCGGGGGAGGGGGAAGTTCCTCGGGCGGACGGCTACGGCGCGAGAAGCGGATTGACCAGTGCGACGGCGATCCGCTCCTCCCAGATGGCCTGGGCGGCGAGGTTGGTCCCGTGGGCCGTGTCGCGGTCGAACTGCGCCTGGGCTTGTTCCACCCGCGTCAAGATGGAGACGCTTGCGGAATTCAACGCATCGCGTAGGGACTGCAGAGCGACCTCCGGAGACGCTGCGCAGGCCGTAAGCGGCCGCAGCGTCATTTCGAGCAGGCGACGATAGACCTCGTTGAGGTCGAAGTGAAGCTGCTCGTGGTGCAGGGTGGAAGGAGTCGCGCGCGAGGCGAGGACCCACGATCTCGCCGTATCCATGGCGTTCGTGACGTTGAGCGTCGTGACTTGGGCCGTCCACGCGGACCGGGCTCCCGTTGCCGAGAAAGACGCCGTCCACTCGAGATGAAGCGACGGAGAGGCTACCCAGTTGGTCTGCGCAACGTTGGCCGGCGGAGCCGCGCAGAAATCCGCCCAGGAAAGAGGGCGAGCGGAACTCCAGTACACATAACTCGATGGGAGTTCCGCTGCAAAGCCAAAGGCCGATACGACAACGACGAGCCACGCGACGACGATCGCTCGACGAGCCATCCGCTGGTCTCCCCTTTCCCCCCGATCGATCCTATCGTACCGCGCCGCAGCCCTTTGTCTACCCCTCGCCACGGAGCTGCACATCCCTACGCCGAAAGCGGCTACCAACCGCGCCCGCCGCCTCCACCGAAGCCGCCGCCAGAGAATCCCCCGCCAAACGAGCTGCGCCCTCCCCAGGCGGAGCGACCGCTCGGCGCGGTCCGCGGTGCCGAGACGAACGTCGACTGCATGCCCGCGGACAGCCGAGAGAGAGACGATGCGAATACGTGCCCGCTGAAGGTCGACCCTCCGCTGTACCACTGCGGCGGCTCGCGGAGCAGGTTCTCGAACTTCTCCACCCAAATGGCCGTCAGCCCCAGAGCGACGGCATACGGCAGTAGCTGCTCGAAATGCTGCGGGCTCTTCTCCGGGGCGTCACTGAACTCGATGCGATCCTTCTCGGCCCGCTGAATGTACTCGGCAAGGCCTAGGACGTCGGCAAGAGCTGTGGCGCCGCTGCGCGTCTTGCGCGGCATGATCGGCGAGAACGCAAGGACGATAAGGCCCGAAACCGCGAGTGCCGCGCCAAGATAGATGGAACCGAGAACCAGGCCAAGGCCAAAGCCGGCGGCCAGCAGGGATGTTCCCCAACCGGCGTAAGACTTACGGACGCGTTCCGGGTTGTGAACGTAGAAACGCTTCTCAATCAGCTCGTCGTACAGCCGCACGCGCAACGTCGGCAGATGTTTGTAGAACCGGTTCTCGAGCGACGAGAGCGGCGTCTCGTTGGACTCCGCATCCGGGAAGATGGCGTCATACAGCGTGCGTTCCGCGGGGGAGAGGTCTTCCGGAGAACGCCGTCCGCGCACAAACGTATAGCGTCGGCTGGCTCCGCCAACCCACGCACGCGCTTTCTCCGCGAGCGAGTCGGATTCCGGGGTTTCCTCGCGAATCGTGAGGTGCCCGCTCACGGCGAGCCCGATGACGAGGGCCGAGATGTCCCGCAGATCGATGCGATCGTCGATCAGGACGCCGGCCGCCGCGGGTCCGACCCCCGTCGGGGGCTCGAAGGAAGGAGCCACCGTGCCCTTGCTGGGGTCGCGCCCGAGGCGAGTCCACAGGACGAGCATCAGGAAGAGCGTGGCCAGGGGAAGAAGGGCGAGCAGATTCTCTCGCAAGAAGCGCCCGACCTTCTCGCCGAAGCTGGGAGGTCGCGCGGGCATGGCGCTGCGCGGGATGGCGACGTCGATCGTGAGACCGGATCCCGGATTGAGGGGTCCCGCCGAAAAGGTTAGCCTCCCCGATGCGTCTCGCTGCACGGGCGAGCCCGAATCGGAGCTTCCCCAGGCACCGGCGTAGCTGATGGCGCTGACGAGGTCAAGCGATACCTCAGGCGGCAACAAGAGCGTCGCTGTCGCGCTGCGGATCGGGAGTTCCCACTCGGTCCCCGTGACGTTCCAGTAGAGCTGTAGGTAGTCGTCGCGAAACAGCAGGACGCGGGATGCCGTGTACTCGATCTCGTAGGTGTGCGTGTCGATCACCGTGAGCGCGGCGTCTCCGATGCGCAGGACGAGGTTGCCGCTTGAAGTTCGACGAGAACTCGGAACGGGCCGGCCGTCCATCGTGACCGAAACGACTTCCAGATCGATCGTCACACGTGTGCCGATGGACGTGCGGTACGAGGCGGGGATCCAGCGCTCGATGCCATGGTGCGGGCTCAGGTAGGCGACCGTGATGGTCTCCACGACGCGGAGTTCGCCCGCGGACGACAGCTCGAGGTCGGCGTGGAATGAGTCAACGTAGAGGGTTCCCGACGCCGTGCAGCCGAGGATCGCGGCGATGGCGACGGCCAGGGCGATCGTCTTCATCAGAACTTGACCTTTGGTGCCTCGCGTTGCGCCTCGTCTTCGAGCGCATAGAACTCGCGGGGCTTGAACCCGAACAGACCCGCGATCAGGCTTCCTGGGAAGACCTGAAGCGCGGTATTGAAATCGCGGACGACGGCGTTGTAGTAGCGACGAGACTTCTGTAGGGCGTCCTCCACCTCGGACAGTGAGGATTGCAGTTGGAGGAAGTTCTGGTCGGCCTTGAGCTGAGGGTACGCTTCGGCGACGGCGAAGAGGTTCATCATGGCGCCGCGGAGCTGTGCCTCGGCGGCCTCCTGGTCCTTGGGCGTCGCGGCAGCCTGAGCGCGGGCCCGCGCCTGCGTGACGCGCTCGAAGACCTCGCGTTCGTGCGTTGCATATCCCTTGACCGTTTCGACGAGGTTCGGGATGAGGTCCCAACGTCGCTTGAGCTGCGTATCGATGTCGCGCCACGACTCCTCGGAGCGCACCCGCAGCCGAACGAATCGGTTGTACGCCGCGATACCCCAGAGCAGGACGACGGCGGCAACTCCCAAGAAGACGAACAGCGGAACCATGGTTCCTCCTTTGATGCCGTAACGGATTCTAGTGGTGGAACCCGTCGGCTCCAAGGCGCCCGCTGGCGTGCTGGAGTGCAATCCCGAAAGATGAGACGCATTGCAGCGAGCTGGGGACCTTAGTATTCTCGGCCCAGGCCGATACGACCGATCGTACGGAGGAGCCATGTTCAAGCGTCTGTTCACGCCGGGCCCGACAGAAGTCCGACCAGAGATCCTCAAGGAACTCGCGACGCCGCAGATCCACCACCGCTCGCCGGAGTTCTCCGAGCTATATGCAAGAATTCAACAGAAACTCCAGAAGGTTCTGTTCACAGAGAATCCCGTGCTGCTGTTCACGGCCTCGTCGACGGGAGCGATGGAGGCAGCCGTAACGAACCTGGTTGAGAAACGGTGCCTGAATCTGGTGAACGGCGCGTTCTCCAGGCGATGGCACGAGATCACTATAGGAAACGGCGTGCCTTGCGACGCGTTCGAGATCCCGTGGGATATCGCTGTGAAGCCCGAGATGCTCGACGAGAAACTCCGGACGGGCACCTATGACGCCGTGACCTTGGTGTTCAACGAGACATCGACCGGCATGATGAACCCGCTTGAGGAGCTCGCCGCCGTGGTTCGCCGCTATCCCGACGTCTTCCTCCTGGTCGACGCCGTCAGCGGCATGGCGGGAGCGAAGATCGACACCGACGCGTGGGGCATCGACTACGTTCTCGCCGGCGTCCAGAAGGCATTCGCCTTGCCGCCCGGGCTTGCCGTGGCGGCCGTCAGCTCGCGCGCTCTCGAGCGTGCGAAGCGCGTTCCGCCGCGCAGCTACTACTTCAACCTCCCCGACATGCACAAGTTCCATCTCAAGAACCAGACCCCGGCGACGCCCGCCATTCCTCAGATGTTCGCGCTCGATGCGCAGCTCGATGCGATGATGGCTGAGGGAATCGAGAATCGCTTCGCGCGCCACTCGAAGATGGCGGGCATTGTGCAGGCCTGGGCCAAGAAGTACTTCGACATCTACCCAGAGAAGGGCTACTGGTCGCAGACGCTGACCTGCGTGAAGAACACGCGGGACATCGATGCGTCGGCGATGATCAAGTCGCTCGTGAACGACTACAACGCGCGCATCGAGAACGGCTACGGCGACCTCAAGGGGAAGACCTTCCGCATCGCACACATGGGCGATGTCCAAGTGGATCAGATCCAGGGTCTCCTGCGGACGCTCGAGACGATTCTCGGCCTGTAGGAGGGAGCCATGCCATTCAAGGTTCTTGCGAGCGATCCGCTGGACGCGCGGGCCGTTGAGGCGATGCGCGAGGCGGGTCTCGTCGTCGACGAGAAGACGAACCTGACGCCGGACGCGCTCCTGCGCGAGGTTGGCGAGTACGACGCGATGGTCGTGCGGAGTGCGACGAAGGTGACTGCAGCGGTCCTCGACGCGGGCGTTCGCCTGAAGCTGGTCGTACGCGCCGGCGTGGGACTCGACAACGTGGACGCTGCGCACGCAGAGCTGAGGGGCATTGAGGTTCGGAACACGCCGGGCGCGAGCACGAACTCCGTCGCCGAACTGGCGCTGGGGCACATCCTGTCTCTTGCGCGCCACATCGCGCGTGGGACCGTGTCGATGAAGGCGGGCAAGTGGGAGAAGAAGACGCTCGAGGGCAGCGAGATCGCCGGGAAGACGCTCGGCATCGTAGGCATCGGGCGAATCGGTCAGGCGCTGGCTCGCAAGGGGCAGGCTCTTGGAATGACGGTCCTCTGCTCCGATGCGTTCCTGAAAGAGAGTCCGGTCCCTGACGTTGCGCGGCTTGTCTCGCTCGAGGAGTTGCTGGCCGCGAGCGACTTCATCTCGCTTCACGTCCCGTATGACGCGGCTCGCGGTGCCGTTCTCGGGGAGGCGGAGTTCGCGCGCATGAAGAAGGGCGTGCGGATCGTGAATTGCGCCCGCGGAGGCGTGGTTGACGAGGTCTTGCTCGCCCGCGCTCTTGCCGACGGTCACGTCGGGGGCGCTGCGCTGGACGTCTTCTCTGCCGAGCCGCCTGCCCCAGAGAACCCTCTCCTGAGGGCCGAGAACGTCTCTCTGACCCCGCACATCGGCGCCGCAACACCCGAGGCGCAGGAACGAGTTGGGGACGAGGCAGCGAAGATCGTGATCGAGTTCGCCAAGATGGCGAGAGGGTGAGACGAGATGGCCCAGGTATTCCCGTTTCGCGGCGTGCACTACGCAGAGCGGCTTCTTGCCGAGCTAAGCAACCTTGTCGCCCCTCCGTACGATCGCGTTCCCGACGACGTGCAGGCAGCGCTCTACGCTCGCCACCCGCTGAATATCGTGCGGATCACGAAAGGAAAAGCTGAGCCCGGAGACGGTGCGACGGAAAGCTTGTACGCCCGTGCGGCAAGAACGCTCAACCAGTGGCTCCGCGAAGGCGTGCTTGTCCAGGACCCCGAGCCGGCTCTCTACGTCTACCACCAGGAGTACTCGTTTGGCGGCGAGCGTCTGGTCCGGAAGGGATTCATGGCGCTCGCGCAGCTCCAGCCGGAGCGCGTACACGCGCACGAGAAGACCCTTAAGGGGCCCAAAGAGGACCGGCTGCGACTGATGCGTGCGACCGAGGCCAACTTGGAGCATGTCTTCATGCTCTACCACGATGAGGATCGTCGGGCGGACCGGGCGCTTGGCGAAGCCGTCTCGGTTCTCCAGCCGGCGATGGTTGCCGAGGATGCGGACAAGAACGCACATCGGATCTGGCGGGTCAACGATCCGCAGGTGATCCGCGACGTACAGGAAGCGCTGGCGGACAAGGAGCTCTACATCGCCGATGGACATCATCGGTTCGAGACCTCGGTGAACTACCTGCGCGAGTGCGCGGCGGCTGGGTGGATGACGGCGGCGACAGAGTCCTTCGACAAGCGGTTGATGACGCTCTTCAACGTCGCGGAGCCTGGGATGACCATTCGGCCGATCCATCGACTGGTTCATGGGGTTCCCGGATTCGACGTCGAGTCTTTCCTCGATGCGGCCGGTGAGAGGTTCCTCGTGTCGCGCTTCCCCACGTTCGAAGCGATGGAGGCGGCGGCGCGTGCTGGGAAGGATCGTCACACTTTCGGGATGTACGCGCGCAACGTGTACGCCACCCTGACCTTACGCGATGAGGCGGCGATGGATCAGCTGATCCCCTCGGAGTGGTCACGCGACTACAAGCGGCTCGATGTATCGATCCTCCACTCCGCGATCCTCGAGCCGCTCTTGGGGATCGACGCGCGAGCCCTGGAAGAGCAGACACACGTCACCTACTCGGTCACCCTGGAGAAGGGGAAGAAGGGCATCGAGTCGGGAACCGAACAGGCCTTCTTCCTGCTCAACCCCACTGGCGCCGAGGAAGTCGTCCGCGTTGCAGACCACGGGGAGAAGATGCCGCAGAAGTCCACCGACTTCTACCCTAAACTCCTCACGGGGCTTGTTGCGATGAAGATGCAGATCAGGAAGCCCTGAGGCATCTGCACAGCGAAGCGTACAGATGTCCCGGCCTGCGGTGACAAATCCCGAGGCGACTCGGGACGCGTAGCGCCCTCCAGACCGATGACCTCCGCTACGTTGGGAGCGTCATTCGGGAGGAGGTCATGATGCATCGGACGGGCATGAGCCTCGTTGTCTGGCTCGCCATCTTGTTCTCGGTTGCAGCGCCGGTGGCGGCAAGCGACCTCGGGTTCTCCGCGAACGTCGGCCTGGAGATTGCCTTCGCGCCGGTTCCGCCGGCTTCGTATACCCTCGCATCAGATCTCTGCCTGTCGTTTGCGCTTCCCGGTTTCTCGCTCGCATCCTGCACGGCGTTCGACCTAGCCGGATTCGTTGGCGAAGAGGTCACGATCGCCGTCGACGCGGGTCCGGTGAAGGTCGGCGAGGAGATGCGGTTCGCACCAGGGTTCACCTGGAATGAACTGTCTCTGGACCTCTGCATCGTCGGCGTCCAGATCGGCCTCGACTGGATCCTGGGGAACCTGGGATCCGTGCAGACGCCGGAATTCACGATGGGAATGGTGGTCTCTCTATCGAGTGAAGTCGCGAGCGGCTTCGCGCTCGCGAGCCTTACGGGGTTCGGCGCTGTGGATCTCGTGCAGAAGCTCGGCGGGGCCGCTGCGCCGTTTGCCTGGGACTGGCTGTCGTTGTTCCGCCACCTTGAGGCCATCGCTGAGCCCGACGCGGTGTTCGACGTCACGCTGGTTCCAGGGTTCACGTTCTCCGAAGCGCTCGTTCGTCTTACGGTCGACTTCTGCGGCATGGTGGCCAGCCAGACCACCTGGTTCGACGTCGGCGGCCTGGCGGCGATGCAGTTCGAACTCGGCTACCGGTTCGACGATCCCCCGCTGCGATTCGCCACCGGCGCGTCTCTTGACGCGAGTTTCTCCATCACCGGGCTGACGTTCGTCGTGGATCTCGAGATCGGCGGAGTCCAGGCGACGTCGTGGACGGTCTTCGCGGAGCCGACGTTTCCCTTCCCGCTGTCTATCGTCTTCGAACGTCAGGGATTCGCCGTGGCGTTCGACGTTTGCGGCGTGACTGTGACGAGTGAGACGGACTTCGACGGCGCGTTCATGTTTGCCGCGGAGAAGGTCGCCATTGAAGCTACGCTGGCGCCGGTGACGTTCCGGAGCCTCACGGTGTTCGATGCGTCGGGCTTCACGGCGGAGATTCTGCGGGCCGAGGTAGGCTTCAGCGGCGTGGTCCTGTTCACGCGCGCGGAGTTCAGCTGGAGCGGTATCGACCTTGCGGCTTTCGGATTCGAGCTTCTTTTCTGAGATGGCCTACGAACCTCTGGACCCCTGGGAAGCCGAAGTTGAACAGCTCCTTCAGAAGGCCAGAGCCGGCACCGAGGCCGAGAGGGCGGCGGCGCGCAACGAGGCGACTCGCCTCGCGACCCCGTTCGTGGACCAGATCGTGCAAGAAGCGTTCTCGACATCGGGGTACTCGCGAGGCGAGCTGATCCGGCCGGGCTATCTTGGTCTTCTGAACGCCGTGGCGAACTACGATCTCTCCCGCGGCCAGCCCTTCCGCTCCTATGCCGAGAACCTCATCAAAGGCGAGATCCGGGCGCACATCCGCGAGCGAGCGGAGCGAGGCACTCCGCCTCGCTGGATGGCTGACTTGAACGGACAACTGGACCGCGCACAGGCTCGGCTTCTGCGCGAACTAGGGCGGGTTCCGACGCTTGCTGAACTGGCGGATGCGGTCAATATCACCGAAGAAGGCGTGTCGGAGATTCTTCAAGCGAGGGAGTCTCTGCGCTATGTGTCGCTCGATGCCGGACAACGCAGGAATGATCCCGTCCCCACGATGGACGTGTCCAAGATCCGGAGTATCCGCGCGACGCCCTTCCCGATCGAGTACCGGATCCGAATCGCTGCGGCGCTCGAGAAGCTCGCCGAGCTCCAGCAGGCGCTGTTCCGGCGCCTATTTGGCGGGGGCGATGAGGGGGAGTAGACAGGGTCTGACCCGCGCCCGTCTTGTGGTAGGATCGTTGGCAGGTGGAGGCGGGAGGTCGAGCGTGCCCACACGGAGCGCAAGGCGATGCTGGGTCAGGTGGATTGCCCTGTTGGGCGTCGCATGGGCGACCGTCGCGATGGCGGCCCCGGAGGTTGCCGCGTCGACCGTGGCCCAGCTCGGCGACGTGACGGTACGGCTTCACTCCTGGCGCTACTTCCGAAACGGCGACTACACAAGGTTCGTCTATCAGGTCACGGGGCCGGATGCCCCCTCCTGCGAAGCCTGGGTCCTTGGGCTTTGCGATGCGGCTCGAGCCTCATCGTTCTGGACCGGATCGGACACTTCATGGGTCGACGAACCGATTGCGGGCATTCGTTTCGTTCCCAGGCTGCGTAACGAAAAGTTCTATCTCTATCTCGAGGGTTCCTGGGGCGTGAGCCCATCTCCCGTCGGCGTGTGGGCCGACGGCGGAAGCGGCGACGATGGCTTGGTGACAGACTGGATCGATGGTCCCTCCTGCGGATCGAGCTCTCTATCCATCTCTGTCCTGTCGGGAAGCGACGTAAGCTTCCCGCTCGTGACCGGAGCTGGCGTTTTCGCGGCGCTTCAGGAGACGCGACTGCGCGTCGAGAGCACGACGGCCGGATGGGCGCTGTCGCTGTCGAAGGAACTGATTGTGCCCGCGGGAGCCTCCGAGGAGGTCGTCCTTCGCGTCGTCGAGGTAGACGTAGGACCGTACGCGGCGGAGGCTGGGACGACGGAGTTGGACGTGAACTACCGACTGCGGGTCGGCGAAGCCGACTTGCCCGGGCTGCCGGAGGGAACGTATGACGTGTCGATTCTCTTCACCGTCTTCTTGGACTAGGCTCGCGTCTCCCCTTTTGGCGGCTGCGATCTGCCTGGCCATGGCCTGGCAGGGAGCTGCGGTTCGCGTGATCCCGAATCGCTTCGACCTCGCTCAGAAGGAGGGTACAGAAGCGACATACACCCTCCGTCTCGAGAGTGACCGCGACGAGACCGAAGACGTCCGATTGTACGTGGGCGACTGGCTGCGGACGGAAGACGGCGAGCATGATTGGGGAGTGCCGGCGAATGGAGCCCGGTGGACGTTCGACCGCGTGCTGGCTGCCGACGAGGTCGTCGTCTTGCGCTACCGGTGGACGGCGGAGGCCGGGGGCGAACTTGAGGGCTCATTCCAGACGGGGATTCCGCAGGTCGGTGGGCGGATCTCAGGGCCCAAGAACCCCGAGGACGGTGCCGTGCCGGAGGAGGCGGAGCCGGGAGCGGTCGTGCTGATCTCGCGCGCCTTCGAGGGGCGTGACGTTACGCTCACCGTCCGGACGTTGGTCGACGTGCAGGGACTGACGCTGTACGAGGTTGCCAGCGACGCGGCGTTGTTTGAGAGCCTCGAGAGTTCTGGCGCTCAGTTTGCCACCGTGGCGCGCTCGTGCACGAGCTGGATCGAGTTGAGCCAAGATCGCGCGACGCTCGATCCCGGCGCGACGCGCGAGATCACCGTTTCCGTCAAAACCCCCCTCGCGTTCGAGGGTTCGTACTGGAGCGCGGTGTTCGTGGAGTCGCAGCCGGAGATCGTGGAGCAGAGCGGGACCCGGGTGCTCACCATCCCTCGGGCGGCGATCAAGGTGTTCGTGACGGCCTCAGGCACCGAAGCCGTGGCAGGCCTTGTGACAGGTTTCGACGTCAGCGCGACCGAGCCGTTGACCCTTGCGGCAACCTTCCAGAATGCGGGAAACGTCGAGGTTGCCGTGAGCGGAGTGGCGGAGGTCATCGATCGCACGGGGACGGTCGTGCGGAGGTACCCCCTGGCAGAGGTGAAAGTCCTTCCCGGCGGCACGCGGCGCCTCGTCATCGGAGACGCTGAAGGAGCCGCCGGATTGCCGAGCGGCATCTACCAAGCCGTGGTTCGACTTGAGTACGGCGGAGAGAGTCCCGTGGCCGGCGTGCGGGCGTTCCGCGTGCCGTAGACCCACATTCATTCCCGTTCGCCCTTGAGTCCTCGCTCTATTACGGTATCATCGTACGACAATATCGAGAAGGAGCGAGAGTGGCGGAAATCGTGCGTATCTCAGAGGGGACAGCACTCGGCCTGCATGCGATGATCGTGGCCGCGCGTGGTGGCGGGGCCGTCACCGCGCGCTCCGTCGCGCTTGAGGTTCAGGGGTCCGAGGCCCACATCGCCAAGGTGCTGCGGAAGCTCGTCCGGTCAGGTTTCCTGACGTCGAAGAGGGGGCCGAGCGGCGGGTACGAACTTGCGCGCGAGGCAGAGAGCACGACGCTTCTCGAAGTCTACGAAGCGCTTGAGGGTCCGCTGCGCGCCGATGGTTGCGTCTTCGATCGTCTGCGGTGCACGGCCCCCTGCATCCTCGGGACGATGGTCCTAACGATGCGAGATACGGCTCGTCGGGAGCTGTCGAGGATGACCCTGGCCGCCGCGGCCGGCTCAAGGAGGATCTAGGCATGTACTGCTACCAGTGCGAACAGGCGAAGGATGGACAAGGCTGCACGTCGTTCGGCGTCTGCGGGAAAGACCCCGTGGCTGCGGCGTTGCAGGACCTCCTGCTGTATGCCGTTCAGGGGGTGGCATGCTATGCCCACCGCGCCCGCGAGTGGGGGGTGCGGGACTCTGAGGTCGACCGTTTCGTCCTTGAGGCGCTGTTCACGACGGTGACGAACGTCAACTTCGACGCCGATCGGCTCGAGGAACTGGTCCGTCAAGCGGCTGCAGTTCGCGATCGAGCCCGATCCCTGGTGGCGAGCGCAGCGCGCGCGGCCGGACAGACCCCCGGCGAGCCGAACGGGCCGGCGAGGTTTGAGCCGGCGGCCTCGCGCGATGGCCTGCTCGTTCAGGCAGAACAAGTCGGACTCCCGGCGCGGCAGAGGAGGCTCGGCGCTGACGCTGTGGGCCTCCAGGAGCTGCTCATGTATGGGCTCAAAGGTGCCGCAGCCTACGCGGACCACGCGCTGTTGCTCGGGCATGAGGACGAAGGGATCTTCGCGTACTTCCACGAGGCTCTGGACTTCCTTGCGGGTCAGCCAGGGGACGTCGGAGAGCTTCTTGCGGCTTGCCTCCGATGTGGCGAGGTGAACCTCCGCGTGATGGAACTCCTCGACCGTGCGAACACCCAAGCCTTTGGCTCGCCCGTTCCGACAGCGGTGCGAGTCGAACCGATCGCCGGCAAGGCGATCGTCGTCTCAGGACATGACCTGAAGGATCTCGCCGAACTTCTCGAGCAGACCGAGGGGACGGGGATTTCCGTCTACACGCATGGAGAGATGCTGCCCGCGCACGGATATCCGGGACTCAGAAAGTACCGGCACCTTGTCGGGAACTACGGCGGAGCGTGGCAGGACCAGCAGAAGGAATTCGATCGCTTCCCTGGAGCGATTCTGATGACCACAAACTGCATCCAGAAGCCGCGCCCCTCGTACACTGACCGCATCTTCACGACGGGCCTCGTGGCCTATCCGGGTGTGCGACACGTCCCGCAGGGAGATTTCGGTCCCGTCATCGAGGCCGCTCTTGCCGCGCCGGGCTTTGCCGAGTCCGGGCCCGACCGAACGATCACCGTAGGCTTTGGGCACGGCGCCGTGCTGTCCGTCGCGGACCACGTCGTGGCTGCCGTTCGGCAGGGCAAGATTCGGCACTTCTTCCTCATCGGTGGGTGCGACGGCGCAAAGTCAGGGCGGAACTACTACACCGAGTTCGCACAGAAGGTTCCACAGGACTGCGTGATCCTGACGCTTGCTTGCGGCAAGTATCGCTTCAACAAGCTCGAGTTCGGCGACATCGACGGGATTCCGCGCCTGTTGGACATCGGGCAGTGCAACGACGTGTACTCCGCCATCCGCATTGCCCTCGCTCTGGCGGAGGCGTTCAGAACGGATGTGAACTCTCTTCCGCTCTCGTTGATCCTTTCATGGTACGAGCAGAAGGCCGTGGTGATCCTCCTGACGCTTCTGCATCTGGGGATCAAGAACATCCGTCTCGGGCCGACGTTGCCGGC
This sequence comes from Candidatus Bipolaricaulota bacterium, assembly GCA_040752575.1. Taxonomy (GTDB): domain Bacteria; phylum Bipolaricaulota; class Bipolaricaulia; order UBA7950; family UBA9294; genus CAIOGO01. The sequence continues at coordinate 21,930 of JBFMGK010000060.1, read as the reverse complement.
GTTCGTCACGCCGTCGGTTCTGGACATCCTGGCTCGTACGTTTGACCTGAAGCCGATCACGACGGCCGATGGCGACCTCCGAGCCATCCTAGGGTAGGGGAGCCGAGTCGTTGGGCCCGACGCTTCCATCCGAGGCGTCGAGGAGGGAGATGAGAAGGCCGCCCAGCTGGGATGCCCGCTCGAGCGCCTGGCGGTCCCCGAGCACGCTACCGCGGCGGTCTGACGGATTGACGTAATGCAGTTCATCGACCAGTTGAGCGCCGATCCACGCGAAGAAACCCTTGACGATGGTCCGGAGCGGGGCAAGCGTCTGTGGACGGCCGGACACGGAGATCAGCAAAGCCGGGCGGCAGCGGTCGGACTTCGGTGCAAAGGCCGGGGGTCTGCCCGGCGTTAGCACGAGAGGACGAAAGCAGTTGCAGCGGTCGATGACGAGTTTCAACTGCGCGCTCGGGCCGTCGAAGTAGACCGGCGTCCCCAGGATGAGGGCATCGGCGCGATCGAGAGCCTCGTGGACGCTGACGATGCCGTCGCGGATGCGGCAGCGGACGTCGGCAGGCCCTGGTCCGCAGCTCTGGCATGGCGCAATCGACAGGTCATTAAGGAACAGCTTCTCCACGATACCCCCCGCACGCGCCGCGCCCGCCGAGGCGCTGTCGACCAGAAGGTCGACGTTCCCGCGTCGAATCGGGCTGGCCACGAGTGCGAGGACGCGCGGGGGTTGGGGGCACAAGGGCATGGGCCTAGTGTAGCGAGGGGCAGCGTTCGGAACGAGGCGGATGAGGGTGTGCGTTGAACCCTGGCGCCGGGTATCGTCTCGAATGCCGGCCACGCCGGCGAACGGGAAGGAGGACCAGACCGTGGGTCGACGTGTGGCGGGGATCGTCGTCGGGATCGTTCTCGTGGCCTGTGGACTTGTCGCGAGCGCAACCCAAATCGTTGTCTTCTACGAAGAGGGTTGTCCGCACTGCGAACGCTTGGAGGAGAACCTGGCGGCTCTCGCGCCTCGTTTCCCCGACCTCGAGGTGCTGCACTATGAGATTCACGATCCCGAAGCGCAGGGTCTGCTCACCCGGCTTCTTGTCTCCTACGGCGTTGAGATCGGCTCCGTCCCCATCGCGTTCGTCGGCGACGTTGCTCTGGTGGGCGGCACGTTCTACGGGCTGAGCGACGAGCCCTATACCCCGAGCGGGCGAGCGGAAGAAACGGCGTTGATCGAGGCGATGGAGCGTGCGGGCGACGTGGCCCTCTCGCCGATGGAGCGCGCCGAGCAAGGAGATTCAGACGGCGAGCCGTCGCTCGCCGAGAAGCTGACCCTCCCCGCAATTCTCCTCGCCGCAGCACTCGACTCGGTGAACCCCTGCGATTTCGCGGTCCTGGTCCTGCTACTCGGGACGCTGCTGGTCGTCGGGAAGAGGACCAAAGTCCTGTGGGCCGGGCTCGCGTTCAGTGCTGGCATTTTCGTGGCGTACTTCTCGATGGGGTTCGGGCTCTATTCTTTGCTGGGCCTGACGACCGGGACCCGCGCGTTCCGGGATCCGTTTATCTACGCCGTGTCTGCCGTGGCCATCCTCGTCGGCCTCTGGGAGATGAAAGACCTTTGCTGGTACGGCAGGTGGTTCTCGATTGAGGTTCCGGAGAAGTGGAAGCCGTCCGTCAAGAAGATCACATCGGCGGCGGTGACGATTCCCGGGGCCTTCCTGGTTGGATTGGTGGACTCGCTCTTCCTGGCGCCATGCACCTCGGGTCCCTACCTCGTAATCCTCACGCTCCTCTCCCAGACCTCGACCCGTGGGCAAGGGGCGCTCTACCTGTTGCTCTACAACGCGGTGTTCATCGTGCCGATGATCCTGATCACCTTGGCTGTTCACTTCGGGATGACGACGACGGCTCGTGCCGAACGGTGGCGCCAGGCCAAGCTTGGCAAGCTGCACTTCATCACGGGTCTGGTGATGGTCGCCCTTGGGATCGGGATGATCCTCGGCGTTCGCCTCGGCGTCCTCTAGATGTGATCGGCGCTTCGCTCCTTTCTGCGTGGGCTGCGCGGCCCTCTTGCTGTATACTGATTCCTATCTAGGAGCGAACACGACATGGGAGGGCACATGGAGGCGAAGTTTCCGCTGCTTGGAGATCCGTTCCCGAAGATGGTGGTCCAGACGACGCACGGGAAGATGACGCTGCCTGACGACTACCGGGGCAAGTGGTTCGTCCTGTTCAGCCATCCGGCCGACTTCACTCCGGTATGTACGACGGAGTTCGTGGCCTTTCAGAAGCGGTACGACCAGTTCCGCGAGCTGGGATGCGAGCTGATCGGCCTGAGCATCGACCAGGTCTTCTCACACATCAAGTGGACCGAGTGGATCCGCGAGAAGCTTGGCGTCGAGATTCAGTTTCCGATTGTGGCAGGGACCGAGACGCTGGCCCACGAACTGGGTCTCGTCCATCCGGGAAAGGGGACGAACACCGTTCGAGCCGTGTTCATCGTCGATCCCAAGGGGGCCGTTCGCGCCGTCCTCTATTATCCCCAGGAGCTGGGGCGAAACATGGATGAGATCGTGCGAATGGTGAGGGGCTTCCGCGTCTCCGAAGAGAAGGGCGTTGCCATTCCCGCGGGTTGGCCGGAGAACGAGCTCATCGGGGATCGCGTGATTGTTCCGCCAGCGACCGACGAACAGACGGCGCGGAAGAGACACGCCGGGCCGGACTGCTACGACTGGTGGTTCTGCCATAGGGCCATGTAGCCCAGCCTCATGGACGATACGGCAGGTTGCGAAGCCGACGTAGAGGAGCGACTGCGTGCGCTGGAAGCTGCATGCCGCCGAGTGGGGGCTCGGGTGACGCCTCAGCGCCGTGAGATTCTGCGTGCGGTGGCAGGTTCGTGCGAGCATCCGGACGCCGAGGCCGTGTTTCGAAGCGTGCGGCGGGGCATGCCGACGCTCTCGTTTGACACGGTCTACCGGACGTTGGCGTTTCTCGAGAAGCGCGGACTCATGCGGCGTGTCCACGTCGCGGGGGATCGAACGCGCTACGACGGGAACCCGGGGCACCACCACCACTTCATCTGCACAAAGTGCGGACGTCTGGTCGACTTCGAGAGCGAGACGGTCGATCGCGTGCTTCCGCCGCCCGAAGCCGAGGCCCTCGGAATTGCGGAGTCGGCCCAGCTACAGGTCTTCGGCCTGTGCCGATCGTGTTCCACGAGAGGAAAGAGCGCAAAGGGAGGAGAGAGATGAGCGACGCGAAGCTGACGACGGCTGCAGGGATTCCGGTCGAAGACAACCAGACGTCGTTGACCGCGGGGGAGCGCGGGCCAACGCTCCTGCAGGATCATCATCTGCTGGAGAAGCTTGCCCACTTCAACCGTGAGCGGATTCCCGAGCGCGTTGTTCACGCCAAGGCTGCGGGGGCCCACGGGACGTTCACCGTGACGCATGACGTCCGTCGCTACACCCACGCGAAGGTCTTCGAAAAGGTGGGCAAGACGACGCCCGTGTTTGGACGGTTCTCGACCGTGGCAGGAGAGAAGGGATCTGCGGACACGGTGCGTGACGTTCGCGGGTTTGCCCTCAAGTTCTACACCGAAGACGGCAACTGGGATCTGGTCGGGAACAACACGCCCGTTTTCTTCCTGCGTGACGCGATCAAGTTTCCCGACTTCATCCATACGCAGAAGCGCGATCCGCAGACGAACGTCAAAGCCGATACGCCGCAATGGGATTTCTGGTCACAGGTTCCCGAAGCCCTGCATCAGGTCACGATTCTGTTCTCCGATCGAGGCATTCCGGCGGGGATCCCGTACATGAACGGGTACGGGAGCCACACGTTCAGTTTCCTCAACGCCAAAGGCGAGCGGTTCTGGGTCAAGTTCCACTTCAAGACGCAGCAGGGCATACGAAACCTGATGCAGGCCGAGGCGGATCGTCTGGCGGGGACCAGCCCCGACGCCCACACGCAGCAGTTGTCCGACGCGATCACTCGGGGGGAGTTGCCGCGATGGACGCTCTATGTCCAGATCATGCCGGAGAAAGACGCCGAGACCTATCGATGGAATCCCTTCGACCTGACGAAGGTCTGGCCGCATGGGGACTATCCGCTCATCGAGGTCGGCGTCCTCGAGCTGAATCGAAACCCCGAGAACTACTACGCCGAGGTCGAGCAGGCGGCGTTTTCTCCTGCGAACGTGCCCCCCGGCATCTCCTTCTCGCCCTGCAAGATGCTCCAAGCGCGGCTGTTCGCCTATCCCGATGCGCATCGGTACCGCCTGGGCGTCAACTACGAGCGCCTGCCGATCAACGCGCCGCGCGTCGAAGTAGCCAACTACCAGCGGGACGGGCTGATGCGCTTCGACAAGAACGGCGGTGCGGCTCCGAACTATGAGCCGAACAGCTTCGGGGGTCCCTCGGCCGACGGTGCGTACCATGAACCCCCGCTTCGCATCTCCGGCGATGCGGCTCGCTACGAGCAGAAGCGCGGAGTCGACGACGATTTCGTTCAGCCGGGGAACCTCTATCGGCTCCTGCCCGTTGCGGAGCAGAAGCGTCTGGCGGAGAACATCGCCCGCTCGTTGCGGAACGCTCCGCAGAGCATCCAGGCCAAGATGGTGGAGCACTTCCGCCGTGCCGACCCGGCCTATGGTGCCGGCGTCGCGGCGGAGCTTCGAACGTCGTAGGGGGCGTGGAAGCCTGGCCGGGAGGGCGGATGCGGCGGTTCGCCGGGGTCGGACCGCCGCGTGACGCTCTGCCGATTTCGGTTCGGGCTCGTGTGGTTGACGGGATGCCCAGAGCTGGCACACGACGCGGCGCGCGGTCGGCCGCGTTGCGCTACAACGCAAACAGAAAGAAGCGCAGGACGTCGAGAAAGTCCTCGGCCTCGTAGCGTACTGTGGCGACGTCGATCTGGCGAGCGCCGGGGTAGAACCCGCTGCGGAACGCCTTGCTCGCGGATCGGAACCGGACGTCCACGGTGAAGAACGGCGGCAGGTCCAACGTACAGCGGCCGAGGTCGCCAAGCAGGGCCCTCTGCACCCCACTTCGAATCTCACGTTCCACGAGCGCAGGGTGGATGCCGAGGATCGAGTCGCCGACGGCCTCCTTGACGGGGACGGTGACGATGTTGGAGTTCAGAGCTTCGACCTCGTCGCACACGGCGCGGTCGCCGGAGACGAAGACCAACGGGACGCCGACGTAGGCGGCCGTGAGTCCGGCGACGAGGAACTCGGACGCCAAGCGCCCGTTGCACGTCATGCTGGCAATGCCCAGGGACAGGGTGTGCTCGAGCGGGCTGCCGCCGGCTCCGGCAGGGGCGTGATATCCAACGGCCAGAACGGCGTCGAATGACCCGTCGAGGGCCTGCAGCATCTGGAAGGGGTGGCCGCTCCATCCCGAGACCAGCCGGATGGCCTCGGGCAGGCGCCGAGGGAGTAGGTTCCGGCCCGTGTCGTGGGCGTCCTGAATCCAGATCTCTCGGGCCCCGGCTTCGAGCGCCCCCTCGCACGCTGCAGCAACCTCGGCCGTCATCTGCTCGCGAGCGGCCTGGGAAGAGGACTTCTCGAGGAGCGTCTGATCCCAGTGAGATACGCCGGCCACGCCTTCGATGTCCGCGCTCAGGTAGACCTTCATGGATTCCTCCAGGCAGAGCCCTACGGCGCTCGGCGGCCGTGTCGACCGCGGCCGGGGCCGTCAAATGGTCGTACGCACACATGCTCCGCGTCGCCGAAGAAGAGCGCCTTCCCGTGAACCAGGGCATCTACGACCTTGAGGCGACCGGACTCGAGGAGCCTCTGAATCGTCCCACGCGACACTCCAATCGTCTCTGCCGCCTCGTCCTGCTGCTTGCCCTCCAGGTCACAGAGCCGCATCGCCTCGAGTTCGTCGAGGCCGAGCTCGACCAGAGGGACCTGCGACATCGGGATTCCCGACGGCTTGTAGAGGTTGTAGCCCAGGACTTCCCGGCAGTAGCGAAGCTTTTTGGGTCGCGGCATGGCTCTCAGTATAGGGAGGATCTGACCTACAGACAACGCGGCGCCAGCCTTGACAACAATTGTGCACATGCACATAATAGACCACGAGCAAGACTCGACATCGAAAAGGAGGTAACGACGATGCCAGGCTTTGACGGAACGGGCCCCCAAGGCATGGGGCCGATGACCGGCGGCGGGCGAGGGTACTGCGTGACGCCGGCGCGAGGCGGTGGCGCGTGGCTGGGACGGAGGCGGTTCTGGGCTCCGCTGGGGCGGCGAGGAGGCTGGGGCGCGGGGCGTGGAGTCGCGTCGGGCTATGGTGTGTGGGGAGGCCCTTGGGCTGCGCCCTCCGGAGCGCTCGACGAGGAAACGGATGTCACCGCGCTTCGACGCGAAGCCGATCGGCTCTCGGCCGACCTCGAGCGAATCCAGGCGCGCATCCACTCGTTGGGGGAGTAGAGAAGAGAAAGGGCGCGGAATGGGGAGCCAAGGTCCTCCCACAAGCGCGCCGCGGGAGGGACAGATGCTGATCTGTATCACGGCACAGGGGAGCGGTCTTGACGCTGCGGTGGACCCAACCTTCGGACGCGCGAAGTACTTCGTGTTTGCGGATAGCGAGACGCTATCGATGGATGCCGTGGAGAATGCTCCCGGAGCCCACGGAGCGGGCGTTCAGGCGGCGCAGAGGGTGGCCGACAAGAGAGCCGCGGCCGTCGTAACCGGGAACGTCGGTCCCAATGCATTCCAGGGACTCGCGGCGGCCGGCGTTGCCGTCTACGTTGGAGCCAGCGGAACGGTGCGGGAAGCGATCGAGGCGTTTCGCGAGGGGAGACTGCAGCGCGCCGAAGGGCCTTCGGGACGCGGTCATCGGGGGGGCCTATGACGCGACTGGCGGTACCGATTGCCGGACATCAGGGGTTGGACGACCCGGTTGGCGAGCACTTCGGCAGGGTCCCAGCCTACGTGGTGGTCGATACGTCCACAGGGCGAGCCGACGTCATCCCGAACACTTCGGAACATGCCGGGGGGACGGGACTCCCGGCGGAGATCCTCGCGACGCTCGGTATTGACGTCCTACTGTGCAGAGGGCTAGGGCGGCGCGCGATCGGACTCCTCGCCTCCGAAGGGATTGACGTCAGAATTGGAGCGACCGGGTCGGCGCGCGAGGCCATTGCGGCGTGGAAGGAGGGGCAACTTCTGCGGGCCTCGGAGGATGTGGCGTGCAACGAACACGCGTTCCACGATCGGGATGAGAAGCGGCCATGAAGGTCGCCGTGGCGAGTGGAAAGGGAGGCACCGGCAAGACAACCCTTGCGGTCAGCCTTGCCCTGGCTCTGGCGGAGACGGAGAAGGTCGAGCTTCTCGACTGTGACGTCGAGGAGCCCAATGTCCACCTGTTCCTGCACCCTCGGCTCGTCTCGCGCGAGAGCGTGAACAAACTCCTCCCTGTCGTGGACGAGGAGCGGTGCACGCGCTGCGGGGCCTGCGTGCGCGCGTGCGAGTTCCACGCGCTGGGACTCCTGGGCGGCAGCGTCGTGGTCTACCCGCAGCTCTGTCACGGGTGCGGGCGTTGCGGCCTGGTCTGCCCGGTTGAAGCCATTGCTGACGTTCCGCAGGAGATCGGGAAAGTGGAGTGGGGAACCGCCAGAGGCCTGCGGCTTGGGCGCGGCATTCTCAACGTCGGGGAGGCGGCGGCGACGCCAATCATCCACGCGCTCCAACGCGGGATGTCGTCCGACGCGACGATTGTGCTGGATGCTCCTCCCGGCACGGGATGCCCGACGATCGCCACGCTACGGGGTGCGGACGCGACGTTGCTTGTCACGGAGCCGACGCCGTTCGGTCTGCATGATCTCCGGGCCGCCGTGGGCGTCGCGCGGGCCCTCGGCGTGCCGGTGGCGGTGATCGTCAACCGCGACGGCGTCAGCGATCGGGGTGTGGAGTCGTACTGCCGCCAAGAGAGCCTTCCGATTCTCCTGAAGATCCCCTTTGATCGCGAGATCGCGGCCTCGTATGCAGCCGGAGTCCCCCTCGTCGACGCCTTCCCGAAGTGGAAGTCGGCTCTTCTGGAGGTCTTCTCGGCGCTCGTGGAGGGATTGAAGTGAGAGAGATCCTGTTTCTCTCGGGGAAGGGCGGAACGGGCAAGACCTCGCTTGCCGCAGCGTTTGCCGTGTTGTCATCGCGCAAGGTTCTTGCGGACTGCGATGTCGATGCAGCGAACCTCCACTTGGCTCTCCGCGCGGCGGTAAGGGAAGAAGAGGAGTTTCGCGGGTCGAAAGAGGCGATTCGAGACGAAGCCCTGTGCGTCGGGTGCGGGCGATGCCGAGAGGTCTGCCGATTCAGCGCCATAGGGGAAACGCTCGAGATCGATCCGTTTCTCTGCGAGGGCTGCGGGGCGTGCGTCACGGCATGCCCGGCGGGGGCACTTCGCCTGGTGTCTCGGGTGTCGGGGCATTGGCTTCTCGCCGACACGCCGCACGGCCCCCTCTCGACTGCGGAACTGGTTCCGGGAGAGGAGACCTCAGGCAGACTCGTCGCGCTCGTCAAGGAGAAGGCTCGGAACCTGGCCATGCAAGAGCGCGTCGAGACACTGCTCATGGACGGCTCACCGGGGATCGGATGCCCGGTCATCGCGTCGGTCAGTGGGGCTCATGCCGTGGTCCTGGTGACCGAACCCAGCGTGTCCGGCCTGCATGATTTGGATCGAGCCCTCGGCGTCGTCCGGCACTTTGGCGTTTCCGCCGCGCTCGTCGTGAACAAGGCGGACCTCAACGCCGAGTGGACGGACCGGATCCTCCGATTCGCCTCGGAGCACGAGCTCCCCGTCCTGGGAACGATCCCGTATGATCCAGAGGTGCCACGGCGACTGATTGAGGGTCGCAGTGTTGTGGAGGAAGAGGTGACGCCGGCCGGCGAAGCCATGAAGCGCGTTTTCGGGCGATGTGTCGAGCTATGGGGCGACGTACTGCATCCGGCTCCCATGCAGCCGGAGCGCGACGAGAGGAGAGGACGGTGACAAACAACCCCCGAGGGCACAGCGCACCGGCGACAGGCGAACTCCTCCTCGCGCATGTCGTGGATGCGATTGCCCAGCGCGTCGTCGTCTTCAGCGGGAAGGGGGGCGTGGGCAAGACGACGGTGGCCGTCAACCTTGCCTTCACGCTTGCGGCGAGGGGCCGGCGCGTGGGGCTGCTCGATGCGGATCTCACTGGGCCGAATGTGGCGCAGATGTCCGGCGTCAAGGGACCTGCCCGCGGCTCAGGCGATCGCATCCTGCCGCACGAAATCCACGGCGTAAAGATCGTGTCGCTTGCGTCGATGCTCCCCGAGGGCGCCCCCGTGATCTGGCGGGGTCCAATGCGTTCGAAGGTCATCGAGCAGCTTCTCGAGGACACCGACTGGGGGACGCTTGATGTCCTCGTGGTTGATCTTCCGCCCGGGACAGGTGACGAAGTCCTTACGGTCGTGCAGCGGATCGGTCCGCAGACGGCCGTCGTGGTGACGACGCCGCAGGAGGTCGCGCGGGCCGATGCGCGGCGGGCGGTGGGGTTTGCCAAGCAGCTAGGGATTGCCAAGATTGGGCTTCTCGAGAACATGTCAGGGTTGATCTGCCCGCACTGCGGCCAGCGGGTCGATGTGTTCGGCGCTGACCAGGGAGCTAGCGAGGCGGCGAGCCTTGGCGTGCGATTCCTCGGCTCGGTGCCGCTAGATCCGACGGTGCCCGGGGACGGAGATGCCGGCCGTCCGGTCGTTGTCGGGAGCCCCAAGAGCCTGGTCGCTCGTGCGTTGCAGGATCTCGCATCGGCGCTCGAGGACTGGACGAAGGAGCCCGCAGTTGCTGCCGACCTCCCCGCCTAGTCGTCGCACGGATTCCGAGGACGCCGCTGGCTCTTGTGCCCAAGGGTTGACGGGGCGTGTCGTACGGCGCAGATCGGCGGTGGGGCTGAGGGCTCGCGGGAGCCTTCTCGTCCTCGGGCTGTTTCTTCTCGGGCTGTGCGGAGCCGCGGCAACCGATCGCCTTCGGGTCGTCTCGACGACGACCATCGTTGGGGACGTCATCCGGCGGATCGGCGGGGAGAACATCGACCTCCACGTGATCCTCCCCGTGGGGGCCGACCCGCACGGGTACACGCTGACGCCGCAGGACCTTGTGGCAGTGAGCGACGCCGATCTGACGTTCATGAACGGCGCCGGGCTCGAGGCCGGATGGGAGAACCTGCTTTCGTATGCCCGGGGGCGCGTCATCTCGCTCTCCGACGGGCTTCCTCTCGTGGAGTTGGACGGAGAGACCGACCACGGCGTGAACGACGATGAGCACGAAGAGGAGGGCACGAGCGACCCGCACGTGTGGTTTGACCCGACGCTTGTGCAGACATGGAGCTGGAAGATACGGGAGGCACTCTCCGAGATCGATCCAGGGCACGGAGACGACTACGCGGCGCGAGAGGCCGAGTTGGCCGCAGATCTCGCCGCCCTTGACGGGTGGATCGTTGCGCGGGTCGAGGAGATCCCTGTTGAGCGACGCGTTTTGGTCACGGACCACCTCGCCTTCGGCTACTTCGCGCGGCGTTACGGTTTCCGGCAGATCGGGGCCGTGATCCCGGGCTTCAGCACACTGGCGGAGCCGTCAGCGCGCGAGATGGCCGCCCTGATCGATGCCGTACGCGCGGCCGATGCCCCAGCGGTCTTCGTCGGCACGACCGCCAATCCTACGCTCTCGGCCACGGTAGCAGGAGAGACCGGAACTCGTCTTGTCGCCCTCTTCACCGGCTCGCTCAGCGGTCCTGGCGAGGGGGCCGAGACCTACCTTGAGATGATGCGCACCAACGTCGAGCGAATCGCTGCGGCACTGACGGAGTAGAACCGCGACTCCAGGATCCTGGCGGCGGATACGGTGGACGGCCGACGGTGGCTCGCGGGAACGCGCCGAGGGGATCAGAGCTCCCGCACCATCGAAGGGCTGGGGCAGTCGGGGATCAGGATGCGGGGCTTCGCTTGGACGGCAGGATCGCTTATCGTGGTCCATGCCGAGACAACCGGGGAGTGCGCCGACGTGCATACGCTGCGGCCTTCGCGCCGGGAGACTGTCCGTCTCGCTGGACGCAGCGGGCGTGTGCAACTACTGCCGTGCCTGGGAACGCCATCCGAAGGGGGCGTTCGGGCTCGGAGAAGGGCGCATGCCGCTCGAGGCGCGGCTGGAAAGCTATCGCGGCCGTTTCCACTACGACGCAGCCGTCGGTTTGAGCGGCGGCAAAGACAGCTCGCACGTCCTGCTTCGCTTGAGCCGTGACTATGGGGCTCGCGTCGTTGCCGTCACGTTTGACAATGGATTCCTGACCGAATCTGCTTGGGACAACGTTCGCGAGATCGCGCGGCGCCTAGACGTGGACCACTTCGTCTACAGGCCGGACTGGGCGGCCTACCGGGAGTTCTACCGCGCGGCGGTGTCCCGCCTCGCGGATCCGTGCATTGCTTGCTCCGTCGGCGGATACGTTCTCTCAGTGCGCGGGTGCCAGGACATGCGGATCCCCTTCTTCGTCCACGGTCGGTCTCCGATGCAGATGTACCGGCACCTTCGCCCGGGCTCGCGCGACCCGGGGCTCGCGCTGTTGGCGCTCAATACAGCGCCCTACAGCCAAGGCAACGTGCGGCGTGCGGTACGCCGTGTGGAGGCCCAACTGAGGTGGCCGCTGGGTTTCCTGCTTCCGCATCTGCAACGGCGGCGCCTCGTTCGGCAAGAGCTCTTCGGATCTGGGAGAGCGCGAACGGTTGTCGAGCCTGAGTTTCTCGCGTTCTACCTGTTCGAGCCCTACGACGAGGCCGCGATTCTGGACGAGCTGGAAGGGGCGGACATCGGGTACCGGCGGCCTCCGGGACATCGCCCGCTGGGCCACGACGACTGTCTCATCCACGACGCGGCGGCGTACCTGTACGAGATACAGCATGGTGTGCCCAGGCTCAGCCTTGAGGTCGCGGCGCTCGTCCGTCAGGGACGTTCGACGCTCGAGCATGCGCGAACGTTGTTGGAGCAGAGCCGTTCCTCGGAGGATGCCGTGGATCGCTCCATCGGGCACCTGGTGGAGCGACTCGACGTCCGGCGAGCGGACTTCGACGTTTGGCTCGACGGCCTCAAGAGGCGGAGGGTCAAAGCGCTCTTCGGGTAGGACGGCGCGAGGAGGGAGCCGCGATATGAACGTTGCGTGGATGGTCGGCGGCGCACTCGCCCTTCTGGCGGCGTATCTCTCGTTCTGGCCAGTCGGCATCGATCCGGCCCGTTGGATGCCGGCGCCTGCTCCCGCGCTGGTGGGGCCGTTCGCGGAGAACGGGGTCCTCGACGACATGGAGCGCCTCAAGGTGGGTCGGGGACCCGAGAGCGTAGCCGTCGACTCGCTGGGACGCGTGATCGCAGGCCTCGAGGACGGGAGGATCGTCCGTTGGCAAGCCGCAACGGGCGAGCCGGAGACGGTGGCCCGAATCCTCGGGCGACCTCTCGGGCTGGCGTACGACGCGTCGGAAAACCTCTGGGTCTGCGACCTGAACGGACGGCTTCTCGAGATCTCCCAAGCCGGAGTGGTGCGCGAAGCGGTCGCGGCATGGGGCGGAAGGCGACTGGGGCTCGTGAACGCTGTCGACGTAGACGTGAACGGGAGGGTCTTGTTCACGGAGTCCTCAACCCAGACTACGGATACGGTTGCTGATCTGCTCGAACATCGCCCGAATGGGCGGCTGCTTGCCTACGACCCGAAGCGGGGAGCGACGGACGTCCTTCTGGACGGACTCTACTACGCGAACGGCGTCGCGCTGTCCGCCGATGAGACGTTCGTGCTCGTCGCAGAGACGACCGAGTACCGCGTACGGCGACTGTGGTTGAGCGGGCCGCGTGCCGGAGAGAGCGAGACCTTCGTCGACAATCTGCCGGGGTTCCCGGATGGCATCTCGTGCGATGCCGGCGGGATCTTCTGGCTCGCCCTCGTGAACCCGCGAAGCGCGTTTCTCGACTGGACCCTCCCGCACCCGTGGACGCGCCGCGTCGCAGCCAGGCTTCCCCTGTCGTGGTTCGAGTCCTCTGCACCTCGATGGGGAAGCATCCTGGCACTTGACGCCGAGGGACATGTAATCGCCAATCTCCGCACGTCGTCAGCGAGGGGCTATGCAGGCATCTCGTCGGCTGTCGTCGTCGGCGGAGTCCTCTATACCGGCAGCCTGCTCGAAGACGCCGTCGGCCGCCTCAGGCTGCCCTGACCGCTGACGGGCGTCGACTCGTGGCCATCGCCGGTCGCGGAAGGGAACGCGGCAGTGAGGCGAAGCGGCGCGGATCTCTCGTTCCGACGGTACGAAGCGAGGCGCCCGCCGGGCAACGTCACCCGGTTCGAGGTGGGACGTCGGCGTACGATGCTTCATAGACTCTGCAGATCTGGTTTGCGAAGTCCTCTAGCGAGGCGCGTAGGGCTGGCGGATGGACGACCTCGACAGCCCCACCCAGCGCGAGGAGCTTGCGGCGATCCTCAAGTGCGCTGTGGACGTACGCCACGGCGTCCTTTCGGACGCGGAGCCGCACGTCGAAGGATGGCTGCCTCTCCTCCTCGCGCTCCTTCCATTCATCCCAGAACGTCTGAAGGTCGAAGGCCGCAGGACGCGAGAAGGGCGTGGCCAGGGCGCCGGCACGTCGGATCGCGAACACGGTGTCGACGCGGATGTGGTCGTCTTCGCCGGCCCAGATGACGTACCCCTCACCGGCCTTCGATGCGAGGCCGTATGGCGCGATGTTGCGAGTGGTGGCTCCGAACTGCCGCGCGAACGCAGCGCGAGCCCAGCGGTCGCCAAGCGTGGCCTCGTACAGAATGGGCAACGAGCCCGTCGCGCCCCGGCGGTTCCGACAAGCAAGTGAGTCGATCACGATACGTTCCGCAAGACACCTCGCCGTTGCGTGTCGCGGATCGGACAGCGCGGCGGAGAGCTTGCGTCGGGCAGAGCGAAGCGGGTCCGAGAGGCCAAGATCCTCGAGGGGCTTGTGGATGCTGGAGGGGAAGAACGCGGCAACTTCCGGATGGAGGACTTCTGGCGGATCTTCGTTAGGCCCGTGTACCAGGACCGCAGGATGGGTCAAGAGGCGATGCGCCAGATCTACCGGCTGCAGCCCAACGTGAGGCGCTAGCGGTTGGGGACGCCGGAGTCCCACACGAAGAACCGCCACTTCTATGAGCGGATGGGGTTCACGTACGTTGAGACATGGAAGCCCGAGCACGTGGGGTCCCGCTCCGCGGAGTACGAGAACGTGCTCCCGCAGGAAGAGCGGCTGAAGTTGTAGTGCAGCATGTGCGTGAGGGGCCGGCCGCCCCTCGAACGGGAGGTGGGGAGTGCCGCTGACAGAAGTCCGAATCGTCGATCTGCCGCCGATGCGTGTCGCGAGTGCGCTCGGCTTTGGCCGACACCCCGAGGATCAAGCGTCGACCGCGATCACACGCTTCGCGCGCGCGAAAGGATGGGTTCCGGGATCGCCGGGCGTGCGGTTGTTTGGATTCAGCAACCCAAACCCGACGCCGGGCAGTCCGAACTACGGCTACGAAGGCTGGCTCGTCGTCGGCCCGGAGGTCGACGCCGAGCCGCCGATCGAGATCGAGCGAGTCCCCGCAGGCAAGTACGCCGTCACGCACTGCGTCGGACTCGAGCACCTTGGAGAGCGATGGCGGGCTCTCTCCGTCTGGGTGGAGGGAAGTCCGGACAGGTTCCCAGCGTGCGGGGACCGATGCTTGGAGGAGTTCTTGAACCTCATGGAGCGCGACCGATCGCAGTGGGCGATCGACCTCCATATCGTGATCGGCTGCTAGCTCCGTCCGATGCGCCCCAACCTCTTGTCGTCGTACATCCGCGCGTCCGCGGTTGCGAGGGCTTCTTCGATGGGCGTTCCCGTGTCCGGGTGCCAGAAGATGCTGCCGACGGAGACCGTGACGTCGAATCCGCTGATTTGGCGCAAGGCCTCGCTGCTCCTGACGGCGGCGCGCACGCGCTGCGCGGCATCCTCCGCCTCCTGGCCCGTTTCTGTGAGGACGACGAGGAACTCGTCCCCGCCGTAGCGGACGACCATGTCCGTCTTTCGTACCGTCCCGAGGAGGACGCTGGCGATCTCGCGCAGGACGGAGTCGCCGACCTGGTGCCCGTAGCGATCGTTGATCTCCTTGAATCGGTTGACGTCGATCATCAGAAGTCCGATGGGGTGGTCGTAGCGCGATGCCCGCAGGACCTCTTGGGCGATGAACTCGTTGAAGTAGCGTCGGTTGAACGCACCGGTCAGCACATCGTGCCGCGCCTGGCGGATCAGTTCCTTCTGCAGGCGCAAGCGGGCGACTCCCACGGCCGTGTGGCGTAGCAGAATGGCCAGAAGGCGGCCGTCGTCTTTGCTGAATGCGTCAGGCTCGGGCGATGCAGCCTGAAAGACGCCGAGCTCGCCGATGGGAGCGCAGATGAGCGAGCGTGACGAGTGGGGAATGCCCAGGGGAAGACTCGCTGGAGCGGGATCCGAGACGATGATTGGCTGTCCGGACTGCAGAGCGCGCATCGCCGTCCCCTCGGGATCCATCCGCGTTCGTCCGAGGGTTTCGAGTGTGATACTCGACGAGACGGCCTGGCACGCAAACTCCTCTCCGTCGGCGATGCAGAGGACGCCGAGGGTGAATCCGAGGACACGCTCCGCCGCCTCGCAGGTGATCCGGTAGATCTCCTCCTCGGTATCCGAAGCGCCGAGGGCGTCCGCCGCTCCGTGTAGTTGCTCAACTTTCCAATGGGAAAGCGTGAGTGCCGCCTCGGCTCTCTTCTGGGCGGTGATGTCGCGGTAGATGCCGTAGATCGCGATCTGAGTTCCGTCCATGAGGATCGGCTTGCCGAGAATCGAGACATGGACCCACTGACCGTCCTTTCGGCGGCGTCGCGTCTCGACGAACGAAGTCTGACCGTCGGCGATTTGCTGGGTGATCCCGCGGGCTTCCGTTTGGAGTCCGTCCTGCTCGGGCGCGACGAGGAGGTCGATGTCACGACCAAGGACTTCGTGGAGGTCGTAGCCAAACAGACTGAGGAAAGCTGCATTGGCGCGCAGGATCGCCCCATCGTTCGCGCAGAGGACAATCGCCTCGGGCGATGCTGCGAACAGCTGCTCGAATCGCGCTCGCTCGGTCGCGAGGCTCGTCTGCGCCGTTCGGCGGGCTGTCACGTCGCTCGCACTGCCGACGTAGTGAAGGACGGCGCCGCTTGCGTCGCGCACGGCATAGGCGCTCTCCTCAACCCAGATGAGCGTTCCATCGTGACGGCGCCACTGTGCTTCCAGCCCCGCGGCGCTTCCCTTGTCGTCGATCTCGGCGAGCCAGCGATCCCGCGCGTCGGTCTCGGCATAGACCGACGTCGCGATCTCGGCGAGCAACGCCGGCTTGTCGGGATAGCCCAACATCGCGACGAACGCCGGATTCACGTCGAGGATTTCACCGGCGGGCGTCGTGCGATACAGCCCGATCGGCACGCGATCGAACAGCTCCCGGAAGCTTCCGGAGCCTGGCGGGGAGGGTCTTGAAGGCGTTCTCATGGTTCTCTCGGGCGAGTATCGCGGTCCTCCGCCGGGGCACCCCGACGGAGGCGACCGCGCAGATGGACATCCGTCCGCGCACCGCTCTCCCGGGAGGACTCGCAACCGATCGGCGTGACTAGCGGACGGTGTCCTCGCCGCATGAAGCGCTTGAACGGAGTGCGGGCTTGCCCTCTTCGCTGTTCCTGAAGAGGCGGCTTGTGCGATAGGCCAGGTCAATCGCTGACTCTCCCGCGAAGGCCTTCAGGATAGCTTCGGCAATCGTCTCCTCGGTGGTTCTGCGGTGGCGAGCCTCGCACACGTAGCGAACGGTCAGCTCTACGCCGTCGCTCACGATTCTGGTGTAGACCGCGGGAGAGGCGTCGGGGGGCCGAATCAGAAAACGCTTTGTGGCATCACGGATCCATCGCTGAGCCTCGTCCGCTGCGGATCCCACCTCCTCGCGAGCGACGTGCAGGAGAATGGACTTTGCGCGCTGCCAGTTGGACTCGAACGTCACGACGATCGGGATCTCGTTCCAGACATAACTGAACCCCTGCGTGATGTTGCTGACAGGCTCTACGAAGACCTTTCCATTGGGAACGTGGACGATGCGTCCGGTGGGCTGTTCGCCCTGGTCTCGCGAGCTCACCTCGAGGAGCGAGAAGGTCGAGATGCCGATGTCGATGACATCCCCATTCAAGTCGCCGACGCGGACGCGATCCCCCACTCCGAACGGACGGCGCCAGCCGATATATGCCCAGCCGATCGCGTTGACAATAGGGTCTCGGAGAGCGACCGCAACTCCGGCTGAGAGGAGGCCAAAATAGGTGACCAGGGACTGGATGCCCTCGAGCCAGACGCGGCCGATCAGCACGAGTCCGATGACTGTGACACCATACGCGGACCCCTTGCGCCACCGATAACGCAGGTCAGGCCTATCCGTGCGATGGTAGACGAGGCGTACCCAGATCATCCGGAGCGTTGTGAGTGCGACCGCGATGGCCAAGGTGAGGACCAGTTTCCCGACCGTCTCTGAGCTCACGCCAAGAGCCCGCTCGACCCACGCTGCGAGGGATTCCATGTGAACTTCACCTCCTCATGGGTGGCCAACCCGGCCGCTTCACCTTACAACATCGAACGGGGCATCTTTCCATCGTGCGTACACGGTTCCGAGAGCCGATGTGATGAGATTGCGCGAGTCCTCACAGTTCTGGAAAGACTTCCCGGGGTTCGGGGCGGAAGGGACGCTGAGCCGAACGGTGCCGCGCACCGCATATCGAGGACGAGCGTCCCCGTGACGGCTCGTTGGTGTGCCGACGGAACTGCCTGCGAGGGGCAAGTGGGCGCGGCGTCAGGGAGTCGATAGGCTCACAGCGTGGTGGAGGGCGAGGGGGGAATGACCGTGCGACGGCTCGAAGCGGATGCGCGGCGGGCAACTGCCTCCAGACGAAGTGCGGCCGGTGCAAGCAGAGGTGTGGCGGTGGCACAGGGTGGATCGGAACCCGAGGGCGGGCCTCCCGGGGCGAGAGAGGCCGCGGAGGCGACCCGCGTGCGGAGTTTCGCGCCGGTGGTGGGGCGAGCGCCGCGAGTGCTCGTCCTCGGTTCGATCCCGAGTGTCGCGTCGCTTGCGGCGGGGGAGTACTACGCGCACCGACAGAACGCGTTCTGGAAGATCCTGAGCGATCTGGACGTCGTGCCTGCGGATCTGCCGTACTCACGTCGGATCGCCGGGCTTCGGCGCGCTCGGATCGCACTGTGGGACGTTCTGGCCAGCTGTGAGCGACGCGGCAGCCTCGACGCGGCCATCGTTGCCGAGAGCGAGGTCCCGAATGACATCGCGGGGTTGATCGCGGGACATCCAAGCCTCGGTGCCGTCCTCTTCAACGGGACGAAGGCCGAGGAGACCTTTCGCCGTCGCGTGTTGCCGCTCCTGGATGGGGCCGCGAGTCGGCGCCTCGTCTTCCTGCGCCTTCCGTCGACCAGTCCTGCGCGAGCGATTCCGTACGCCGAGAAGCTCACCGCATGGCGACAGGCGCTTAACGCCTTCGGGATCAAGCGCCTGCGGCGCTAACGACGAATGCCAAGGCGCAACGGAGAGCGCTAGATTCCCGCCATCTCCAGCACCGCGCGCACGCTCCACGACTCGTCGGCGAGGTGGCCAGGAAGGTACGTGGGCGCAGTCTCGGCGTCGTAGGTGGCGTTTGGGGCGTTGCCTTGAGGTTGCAGGTTGACGCGAACCCAGGGCACGCCTCCCGCGACGGCAGCGTTCACCATGTCGGTTGCGTGTTTGTTGTGCCACCACGCGGGGCCGCCGCCGGGCCAACCGGTCGGGTGGTGGAAGGCCGCGATCTCCGCGTCGCTCTCCGGCGGCTGTGCGTGGTCCCACGTTGCCTGGAGCCGCAGGTAGGCGCCGCGGAAGGCGCCGATGAACCGAACCGCTTCGCGCTCAGCCCACCAGTCTCGGTTTCCCTGCGAGGCATCTTGCCATAGGGCGAGGCGCCCGAACGTCGAGCGAACGATCTCGTACTTCTGGAGGTCTCCGGCGAGGTAACGCGGTCCGTGGCAGGTGACGAAGCTTTCGGACGGGCCCTCGCAATCCACCAGATATCGAATCGGGAGCTCCGGGTGGCGCGCGGCGCATCCGGCGGCCATCGTGATGCCGTAGGACTGGCTCTTGAGGCCGATGTTGTCGGCCAGGACGCCATCGAGCGCAGCCACATACTCCACGATGCACGCGAGGCCGTCCTGATGGCGGAAGCCGTTGTAGTCCTCGTCTCCTTCGGAGCGAAGATCGTCGGCGGCCAATGTGTCGATCCGCCCCTCGGCGTTGAACGAAACGACGACCATCCCTTCGCCGGCGAGAGCCCGTGCCTCTTGGCCGTAGACCTCCATGCGGCCCGCGTTGATCCCCCCTTGAATGAGGATGATGGCGGGGAAGGCGAGTTCCGCATAGAGGGCGGGGGCGGGGCGACGCATCTGGCAGTAGATCCTATTGCCCGTTGGGCCGATGACGCTAAACGCCTCGACGGTCGTCTCGTAGGGAGATCGCGGCGGCGCCGGCTCGTGGGCGCACGAGACCAGCGCGCCGTAGGCCATGAGGAGGGCCAAGAGAAGCGTGAAGACAGGGGCGCGAGTCGTTCGCTGAAGCTCCTGACGATGACCGAAGTGCACTGCGCGAGACAGGGTCGGATTCCTACGCATGGCGGATCCTCCTCGGTGGGGAGACTCTAGGCAGCACATCCCCGCAAGCCAAGTCGAGCCGGCGCAGTACGCCGCGGCTGGCGTTGGGCGGCACTTGGGCGCACGGGGCTGACCTCAGGCCGACCTGCGTGGGCTCGCCGAGTGCAGGCACCGTCGGCGTGCGGCACTCCGGCGTGTGGAGACCCGAGAAGGAAGGTGGGGTCCTGGAGGCTCCTCAGCGGTCCCGCTGCGAAGACGTGGTGCCTGACGCATCGCCGGCCGCGAACTGAGGAATGGCGTGCTCCAGGTAGGCGAGGATGCCCTTCACGATGCCCGTCGCGATCTGCTCTTGGTAAAGCGGTGTCTGGAGCCTGTCGCGTTCGGCCGCATTCGACAAGAACCCTGTCTCAAGGAGCGCGGCTGGCGACGTGATTCGGCCGATGTAGAGCTCTTGGCTCTTCACTCCCCGATCTCGCGCTCCCGTGGCGGCAATGACGGCGCTCTGGAGGATCTCGGCGAACTGCCAGCTTGGACTCCCCGGGGACACCTTCGAGGCCACCCAGGTCTCGATCCCCGCCGCCTCGGGATGCTGGCCGCTGGCATTGGCCTGAATGGATAGATAGAGCGCAGGACGTGCGGCATTTGCGGTCGCAACGCGCGCGTCGAGTGAAGTGTAGACGTCGAGGGTTCGCGTCATGACGACGCGGAGCCGACGGTCCGTCTCGGCGAGGGCCTTGACGCGCTCGGCAATGGTGAGATTGACGTCCTCCTCCTCCACGCCGGCGTAGACCGCTCCGGGATCGTAGCCCCCCGATCCAGCGTCGATGACAATCGTTGCCACGACAGTCGGCGACGTCGCCGTTTGCCGTGCATCGCCGCTCGGCAGAATGAACAACGCGGCGGCCGCAGCACTTCCCGCCACCACCAGACCGACAGCCACCCAGAACACCCGTTGCGTCCTCATGCGGCGAGTATGCTCGAAGGGTTCTAGGCTCCCAGCGCCGCGGTCCCTCTCGGAACCTTCCATTGTGTCCCGGGCAGATCGGACAAGGTTCCTTGTGCGGTTTGGCATGATGGCCTCTTGGCCTTCGGCGCCGAAGAACGGCGACACGAAAGTGGCTGCCGAGCCGCTCCGAAGGCGCCGGGTGGGCAACCGGGTATCCTAGGGTGCGGAGCGAGGAGGTGGCTCGTGATCGTTCGTACCCTCGGGAAGCTCGAAGTCATGCAGAACGCACACAACGTCGACGCGCGGAGCCTGTATGACCATGAGACGGCGGTCATCACAGCGCTCACGCTGCAGCCGGGACAGTCACTGAAGCGCCACATCACCCCTGTCGACGTGGCGTTCTACGTGGTGTCCGGAAAGGGCGTCGTGGCGATCGGCGACGAGAGCTGTGCCGTGGAAGCCGACACGTTGGTTGAAAGCCCCAAGGGGATAGTGCACGCCTGGTACAACGAGGGGACTGTGCCGCTTCGCATTCTGGTGATCAAGGCGCCGCGTCCCACGAACGCGACGGTGTTCGTGGGTAGCTGAGCGCTGGTTGGGCTGCTACGCAAGGGATGGATCGTGGCCGTAGCGCGAGCGAGTGGCGCGCTCGACGACGAGAGGCTTCGGATCGCTGTACTCCCATCGGCGGGGAGGGGAGAACCGTGATGACACGGGTCAAGGTGCGCGGGTACCACGAGGATCGCTTCGGGCACGTGAACAACGCCCGCTATCTCGAGATCCTCGAGGAGGCCCGCTGGGACTACCTCGAGAAACGAGGTGTGGATGCCCAGTTCCTCAAGAAGCAGGGCGTCTTCCCCGTCGTGGTTCGACTCACGATCTCGTACCGCCGGCCGGCAAGCACGGGCGACGAATTGCTTGTAGAAACGCGCGTCGTAAGCGGCGGACGACGCAAGGTCGTCCTGGCCCAGGAGGCGCGCTTCGCGGGAAGTGAAGAGCTCTGCGTCGAGGCCGAGGTGACCGCGGTGTTCATCGACGAGACGACGGGACGGCCGGCTCCGCTCACCGAGCAGTGGCTGCGCGCGTGGCCGGAGTTGCGCGCCGCCGTGGCAGCGCCAGACAGGGAGTCCTCTTCTTCTGAAGGTCCCACCGCCACTGCGTAGCGAGGCGGCTTCTTCCCTGAGATGCGCGGCGCGGGCGCTCGTCGCATCGGCCCGCGTGGAGTTCACCGCATTGCACCTCGGCCGAAGCCGCTCCTAGACGGCCTGCCGTTGCGTCAGGAGCCACTCGCGA
>JBFMGK010000059.1:0-23751 GCA_040752575.1 Candidatus Bipolaricaulota bacterium | reverse complement strand
GAGAACAGGTGTACCCGATTCGGGTACCGCGGGTTCAAATCCCGCCCCCTCCGCCAGCCTGTGCTAGGTGGGGGGCTAGCGGTCCCCTACATCCACAACCCGCTTTCGTGGAGCCGAAGGGTTCCCGGAGGGGGAGGGCGGGAGGGTCCGTCCACGGGCCGGCCGGCGATGAGGGCTGAGCCCCCTGCGGCGCATGTCGGTGAACCCCGTCAGGCCCGGAAGGGAGCAGCGGTAAGCTGACCTCTGCGGGTGTTAGGGGATCCCTTGGCCTGAGTCGGCTCCCCGCGAAGCGCCTCTTTCCTTCCTTCGATGGGACCACGCACAGGCAGTTTCTTTCGTCGATCGTCCGCGGTCCGTTCGGAACGTACACGCATCGAGGGTCCCTGCGGGTAGGTCGGGTTGTGTCCTGCGGAGAAGCGATGCGCGAAGTAGTCGATCAAGCCCGAGGGTTCCGCGCCACGCACCACGGACATCGGACGACCGATCCCGGACTACGGTCCATTCTTCTCGACAAGTCCAGCCACCCACTCCCTCTTCTTCCACAGGGCGCATCGGCCGTCGGTCTCGTCGAGATCGCCCGCGGCGCGGATGGCGCGAAATAGCGGAGAGGAAAGCGCTTCCTCGAGCGACGCCTCGGCGACGCTCGCGTCGGAATAGGGGGAGAACGGACAGGGCTCGACGTCCCCGTACGCGTTGATGTGAAGGAAGCCACGCCCCGCGGCAAGACATCCGCCCATCGCCAGTTCGTCTCGCGGGAAGGCGATGAACACTGCCGGGAGTCTCCGTCGGGAGTCCATCAGGCGCCTGTCGAGTTCGGCGACCTGGGCGGGGTCCAGCTGCAGATGATCGGTTCCTGGCTTCACGGGGACGTAGTTAATGAAGTAGAAGAGGCGGCAGCCGCGCGCAATGAGCGCGCGAAGCTGTGCGCCGCACGTGGCGAGGTCGAAGTTGCGCTGCGTGAGCGTTGTCGAAGTCCCGAAGAAGAGCTTCTTCGCCTGCAGGCGATCCATGGCGGACATGACGTGATGGAAGGTGCCTGCCCCGCGGCGGCTGTCGGTCTCGGGTTCGCCTCCCTCGACGCTCAGGACGGGGATAACGTGGGGCATTCGCGCGACGCGTCGAAGCACGTCGCCTTCGAGGAGCAGGCCGTTCGTGAACAGCAAGAACAGGACGTCCGGCCGCTCGGCCAGAAGCTCGAGAAGGTCGGGGCGAACAAGCGGCTCGCCGCCAGCGAGGAGAATGACCGAGACTCCGAGGTTTCGGGCCTCAAGGAGAAGCGAACGCACGCGATCCGTAGGCAGCTCGGGAACATCGCGGCAGTGGAGTAGGTGCGCATAGCAGCCTTCACATTGCAGATTGCAGTGCGCTGTGACGCTGTAGATCACAAACGGGGGGACATGAAGTCCGCGGGCCGCAGCTCCTGCCCGTCGCGCCGAGGCCTGGCGCTGATGGTGGAGAACCCGAAGAGCTCTTGCGACGAGCTGCGGTCGGCCTCGCGTGAGCCGAGACGCGACGCGAAGGACGTCGAACAGCGAGGCCTCGAAGGCCGTGGCGATCTTCTCGTTTGGCAAGTGGGTCTCCTAGGGCGGATGAGATCTGGATGGGATTGTAGAGCGAACGACTTCGCTCCGCACGCAGGGACAGCCGAGCGGGTCGACGAGCCACCCGGGGCCGCGCCACGAGTGCGGACGGATCTCCCGGAGACATTCGTCTCGGGACCAGGTGAGACAGGGGAGCAAATCGGCGATCCGGGGGAACTTGGCCAGCGAGGCGGCGGATCGAGGAAGTTCGGCGGACTGCGCGCCGGGAGTAAGATGGTCCAGGCGCTATCGCCTGGGTGAGGTGGAAGAGGATTCCGGCAAGGGGACGCGCAAGGGGGGGCGTGTGAGGGACTATCAAACCATGATTCTCTTTGAGGGGAACATCGCGGCGGGCAAGAGCACGGTGGGGCGAAGGCTGGCGGCGTCGGGGCTCTTCGCGTTCGTTGAGGAACCCGTTGGGACTTGGCAGAAGGAGTTCGAGGAGAACCTTCTTGACCTGTTCTATCGCGACGCGCCGCGTTGGGCCTTCACCTTCCAGCTGGCGGCGTTTACGACGCGCGCGAAGACATGGACGGAAGTCCTCGCGCTGACGGACCACGCCAACGTGGTCCTTGAGCGGTCGATCTACTGCGACCGGTATGTGTTCGCCAAGAACTGCTACCAGACGGGGCTGATGTCCAAGACCGAGTGGCAGTTGTACAGCAAGCTCTGGGACTGGCTGCAGAAGAACTGGTGCGCCGAACCCGACAAGATCGTCTACTTGAGGACGCCGGCCGACGTCTGCCACGAGCGCATCGTGGTTCGCGGCCGAAATGAGGAGACGGCGATCCCCCTCGAGTACCTGCGCGACCTCGAAGCCCTGCACGACGAGTGGCTTCTTGGGAATCCAAGAGCGCTCGTGCTCGACGGGTGCAGGCAATGGGAGGCGCGGGAGGTCTTTGACGAGCTGCGCGCTGCCGGGGTGGCACTGCACGAACCCCTCTGGACGCCGGCGGCGGAGGCGACGGGACGCTAGGTACAGGCCTGTCGGTCGACCTGCGGTCGGCCGACGGGTCCGGCAGCCGGCTATAATGTGCCGGCCATGGCTGTCGTCAACAAGATCGGAAAGATCCGCAAGCGGAACCACTCTCTCGTTGCGTTTGACCAGGACCGAATCGTCCGCGTCATCCTCCGGGCCGCTTCATCCGTCGGCGGATTCGAACAGGACTACCTGCCCGGCATCAATGATCGCATCTTTGCGGCCGGCGAGACAGATGACGGGATCGCCCAATTCCTGTCAGATCTGGTTGTCGTGTGCCTCAACGCCGATGAGCGTCATCACGTGTCGAACTTCCCGCCGACCGTCGAGGAGATACAGAACGTCGTCGTACACGTCCTTCGTAGCAACGGCTTCACGAAAGTGGCGGACGCCTATACGTGTTTCCGCTGGGGGCACCACTGGGTGCGCGAGGCGGCAATTTCCGAGGGGCAGTTCGTCCGCAACGGTTACCCCGAGGGCGAAGTCGGACGATACGTCGCGTGGAATCGCGCGCATGAGTGCGACACGGTCGAAGGGCTGAACGAGATCGTGCGCTCGGGGAGGATCGGGGGGCTTGTAGATGCGGCGATTGCCGAGTACGAGGGGGCGCTCGATGAGGCCGCGCGCCGCGTCGTCGAGCGCATCGAGGCCGGGGACACGCTACGGATGATCTGGGTTAGCGGACCTTCGTCGTCTGGGAAGACGACGACGACCGTCAAGCTCACCCAGCGCCTTGAGAAACTGGGAATGCGCTTCCTGATGCTGAACCTCGATGACTACTTCTGGTCGCTGATCGAGCATCCGACGGACTGGATCGACGACCGCAACTTCGAAACGCCGGAGGCGCTGGACATTCAGCTCATGAATGAGCACCTTCGTGCTCTTCTCGAAGGCGACCCGATCGACCGCCCCGTGTACTCGTTCAAGGAAGGCCGGCGGGCGGGGACGAAGCGCGTGGTTCGAGAGC
Organism: Candidatus Bipolaricaulota bacterium; assembly: GCA_040752575.1. Classification (GTDB taxonomy): domain Bacteria; phylum Bipolaricaulota; class Bipolaricaulia; order UBA7950; family UBA9294; genus CAIOGO01. Next base: position 20,225 of record JBFMGK010000059.1, on the reverse strand, counting down.
CCGGTCAGATCCTGCTTCTTGACTGCCTGCATGGGTTCTACCCGCCGATCACGGCGGGAATCGACCGCGGGGCGATCTTTCGCGTCTACATCGAGGCCATGAACCCGCTGTACGAGCCGAATCCGATGATGCCTCTTTACCACGGAGACCGGACGGACCGTCGGCTGACGCGGTACGAAGACGTACGACTGCTTCGCCGCACGCTCCGCGATGCGAAGCATCGGAACCACGCACCGCTCGCGACGCTCCTGCACTGGCACTACGTGCGAGAGGGAGAGCTCTTCTCGATTATCCCCTTGAAGGGACTGGCGGACTGCGCGATCAACGGCGGGATGCCGTTCGACCTCCCAGCGCTCAAGCCCTTCTTCGCCGGGGAAGCGAGTCTCTGGCCGACGGCCGCGGATCTCCGTGCGTATCCGTCCTTTCTTGACGCGCAGATCCGGCACCGCCGCATCTCCCGACTTCTGGAGTCGGTCGAGGGGCTAAGTCACGAACAGGTCGCCGACACTCGGCTCATCCCGGGGGACGCGGTCGTCCGCGAGTTCATCGGCGGAGGCACGCTGCGGATCCCGCACAACGAGTAGGATTCGGGATGAGCCTCGGTGCGTGGAGCCCCTGCGACGCGGGGCGAGGAGACGGGCGATGCCGGCGAACCTGACCCCTGAGTTTCTCAAAGCACGCGAACGCTTTCACAGATCGCGAACCCCGGAAGAGAAACTCGTCGCGCTCGAAGACATGCTGCGGACGATCCCAAAGCACAAGGGGACGGATCACATGGTGGGCGACATCCGTCGGCAGATCGCGAAATTCCGCGACGCCAGTCAGAGCGCAAAGAAGGGGAAGGGAGGGCCGGCCCACGATCACGTAGCCAAAGAAGGCGCGGGCCAGGTGGTTCTTGTCGGGCCACCGAACAGCGGGAAGTCCAGCCTCGTGGCCGCACTCACGAACGCTCGCCCGGAGATCGCCGATTACCCGTTCTCCACGCTGGTGCCCGTGCCTGGAATGATGCAGTTCGAGGACGTGAGAATCCAGATTGTCGATCTCCCTCCGCTTTCCGAGGAATACACCGAGCCCTGGGTCTACAGCCTCATCCGCGCTGCAGACGTCGCTTTTCTCGTCCTGGCGGCCGACGAGGCCGATCTGTTGGAAGACTACCTCGACGAGATCCTGGCCTGGGCCGAGGAGCGGCGCATCCAGCTCATCTCGGCTCCGGGGCGTGGGGCCGATGACTCTGTGACTCGGGTGACGGCGAGAATCGTTCTCAACAAGGCCGATTTGACTCGCAACACCGCACTGCGACTCGCCGACCTCCCGTTTCCCGGCGTTGTCGTGTCCGCGAGGACAGGGAGCGGACTGGACGACCTGCGGCGGATGGCATTTGACGCTCTGGGAATCCTCCGCATCTACACCAAGCTCCCCGGGAAGAAGCCGGACCTCGAGGAGCCGTACACCTTGCCGATCGGCAGCACGGCGCTCGACGCCGTGCGGATGGTGCATCGAGACCTTGTCGAGCGTCTCAAGTATGTCAGGGTTTGGGGCTCAGGGCGATTCGACGGCCAGCAGGTTCCATCGGAGCATCGGCTCGCAGATGGCGACATCGTCGAGATCCACGCGGTCTAGTTCCCGAGGCCTCAGTTGCGCTCTCGGGAAGCGCGGGAGTAACCTGTCGCGGCGAGGGCGTCGGCCGCAGAGGGGAGGCGGTGATCGTGATTCACATCGAGCGCGACGAGACCGAACGCGTGGTCTTGCCCAAGGCCTTCCTCGAGGACTCACGGCTCTCCCTCATGGCAAAGGGTCTGCTCGGCTATCTCTTGTCTCGACCGACTGGATTTGCGGCATGCATGACGGACCTCGTGGACGCGCTTGGTGAGGACGAGAAGCGTCTCCGGGGCGCCCTCGAGAACCTCGAACGTGCGGGGTACTTCACGTTCACGGAAGCCGGTGGCGCGACGCACGCTGCGGACTTCGGCAGCGTGCACGAGGTCTCGCGCAAGCCGACCTTGAGCTCGCCGGTTCGCGTCCGATCGACGGCCCCGGCCGAGGCGCGAATCGATCGGCTTGGCGATCACGATGCAATTGCCGAGCGAGTCATGGCTCGGCTCAACGACTTGCGCGAGAAGAGCTGGACGTGGGCGCGATACACCCCGCTGTCAACCCGACACGTCAAGAAGGCAAGTCAGATCCACAGTCGGCTCAGGGAGGGATACTCGGAGAGCGACTTGGTACTCGTGCTCGAGTACCGCGCGGCCGTGGACGCAGGAGACGAGAACTCCCGAAAGTACTACGACGCAGGCACCCTCTTCAACTCGCGGAACTTCGAGCGCAACCTAGGGCTAGCCCGAGACTGGGACGCGCGTGGACGGCCGAGAGGCAGAACCTCGCTCGAGATGCAGCGCTCTCAGGGCCATGACCCCGAGATCTATGAGCAGCGCGTGAAGGGGCCTCGCCGATGATCCAGGGTTCGCCGATCGGGAAGCGGTTGGAGCATTGCACATTTGACAACTTCAACGTCGATGAGCGCAACCAAGAGGCTTACGCCGCGTGTCGTCGGCTAGCCGAAGAGGGACGGCCCGGAGTACTGCTCATGGGCCGAAATGGCGTCGGGAAGACCCATCTCCTCGTCGCGACGATGAAGAGCTTCGAGGCCCGCCGCTCGACGCCGCGACGCGCTGCCGGGAAGCCGCTTTCCGAGGAGAGGGTTCGCATCCCGTCGGCGGCGGAGATCCTGCAAGTCGCCGCAGAAAACCCGGATGACGGTGAGTCCGACGCGGCGCCGGCGCTGTCCACGGACGAGATCGCGCGCCGGATCCACGTGGAGTACTGGCCGCTGCTGGATCTTGTGTCCGAACTGCGCCTCGAGATCACGAGGGGCCAACAGGAGCTGTCGCGCCGCTGCCGGGAGTGCGATCTCCTGGCGCTCGACGACCTTGGCGCGGAGCGGGTCACCGACTTCGTCCTCGAGGAGCTGGAGCGAATCGTTGACTGGCGGTACCGCACGCTTCGCCCCACGGCCGTCGCGACGAATCTGAAGTCGACCACCGAGATCGGGGCGAAGTACGGCCAGCGTGCCCTGTCGCGCTGGGCGGCGGCGTGCGAACTCGTGACGGTCCTGGGGAGTGATCGCAGGGCGTCGATGGAACCCAGCTAGGCACGCTCCTCAGCGGGCAGCGACGCGAGGGCGCCGCGCACGCACATGGCGACCATGTGGTGGTCTACGGCGTCGAGGTGCGAGAAGCGCGCGTTCCCAAGGAGAAGCCGGGCGGCGCCCTCCGATCCGCCCGCCTCGCGGGCGGCGCGCACCTCGTCAGACCACCGCTCGACCGATTGACCGTATTCCCCGATGCGCGCGACGGCCCGCTCCGCAATACCGAAGTGCGTGACGGCCAAGCTGCGGGGCGACAGGGAGGCCAGTCGCTTGAGCGACGCGCGAGACGCTGCGACATCGAAGCGCGGGGGGACGGTTAGCGGGACGAGGACCGGCACGCCGAAGTGGCCAACGGCGTCGCCAGCGAACAGCGTGCGGGTTGAAGTCTCGAAGAACGCAACGTGATGCGGGGCGTGCCCCGGGCTGTGGATCGCCAAGAGGTCGCCGCCCCTCCCGAGGTCAAACGCTTCGCCGTCGCTGCATGCCCGGAGGCGCTCTCTGGGAATCGGCGGCGGCGACCCGTAGAGCGGAGCGAGATCGGGGGATGCTTCGCGAACGCCGGCGATGAGACGGGACGGATCCACGAGATGGGGTATGCCGCGTGGGTGGAGCACGACCACGGCCTCGGGGTGCGCCTGGGCAAGAGCCGCCGCGCCGCCGGAATGGTCGAGGTGCACGTGGGTGAGGAAGATCGCGTCGAGGCGGATGCCCGCGAGAGCGGCGATCAGGTGAGGCGCCGAAGCCGCTGTACCTGACTCGATCAACACGGTGCGATGGCTGCGGATCAGATACGCAGCGCCTGTCGCGCGACGCCCGAACTGCATGACGTCGAGGAGGTCGACGTGGACGCGCGAAACATGGCGCGGGACCATCGCGCTAGATCCACCCGATGGCGTGCGCCGCCACGAGGGCGATCGACGCGATCGCGCAGCTCGCGAGGGCGACCCTTGTCCCGGTCTGCAGCCACTTGCGGAAGGTTAGGGGCTCGCCAATCGAGGCGGCGAGGGACGAGACGACCACGTTGGCGGCGGACGCCAGCGGAGTCAGGTTGGCGCCGAAGCCGACGCCGAGGGCAAGCGCCCACCACAGCGGCTCGACGGCGATGCCCTGCGCGGCCATGCCTTTGAACACCGGGAGCATGGCGATCGTGAGGGGAACGTTGCTGACGACCCCAGAGGCGAGCGCGCCGAACCACAGGACGATCAGCATCGGGAAGTACGACCCGTGACGCGCCAGCGAGGCGATCTGGGCTCCCGCTGCGGCGGTCACGCCGCTGGCCTCGAGTCCGCCGACCAAGACGAACAGCGCGATGAAGAAAAGCAGGACGTCCCAGTGCACTTCCTTCAGAATCTTCTCGAAGTCCGGGCGCACCCACAGGAGACCTGCCGAGGCGCCGAACAGCGCGACGAGTCCGGGGCCAATGCCGAGACTCTGGTGGAGGAAGAACAACAGAACGGTCCCGCCCAAGACGATGAGCATGCGCCGGGTCGTCCGCGGGTCAACGACAGCCCGCCGCTCGTCCATCCGCATGAGACTCTCGACTTGCGCCGGGACGTGGAACAACTGACGGCGGAACAGGACAAGCAGAAGGGCTTGCGCCGCGATCCAAACGAGGATCACGATCGGCAGCAGGTGGACGACGAAGTCTACGAAACTGAAGCCGGCGGCCGAGCCGATGAGAATGTTCGGCGGATCGCCGATGAGCGTTCCGACGCCGCCGATGTTGGATGAGAGAACCTCGCCCATGAGGAACGGAATGGGGCTTACGCCCAGGATGTCCGCAAGGGAGGTTGTGACTGGGACGAGGATTAGAATCGTCGTCACGTTGTCGAGAACCATCGATACGACGGCGGTTACAGCACCGAGATAAATCAGGAGAAGCCAAGGTTTCCCGTGGGCCCACTTCGCGGCGCGAATGGCGACGAACTGGAAGAATCCCGTCTCGCGGAATAACGCGACGACGACCATCATCCCGAAGAGAAGGGTGATCGTGTCCGCATCGATTGACCCCAGCGCTGGCTCAGGCCCGTAGAAGGCCATCCAAGTGCCCAGGGCCGTCATCATCACGGCGCCGGCGATCGCCAGGACCGTGCGACTGATGCGCAGCGTGAAGATGCCAGCGTACGTCAACGCGAAGATCCCGAGGGCCGTATAGAATGCAACTGCGGTTGGATCCGTCATCCATTGCCTCAGGGTGCGATCCTACTCGCTGGCGTCCCGGCAGTCCAGATCGTGCGAACGGGCCGCGTCGCTTGACGGCCCTATCCCGCGTTGCAGAATGGAGTCTATGGACAGGGTCCTCGATCTCTTTTGCGAGCCCGTCGCTCGCTGGTTCCGTGAGACTTATGGAGAACCAACCCCGGCGCAGGCGTTGGGCTGGCCGCCGATCGCCGCCGGGCAGAACACGCTGGTTCTCGCACCGACAGGTTCGGGAAAGACGCTGGCCGCGTTCCTGTTCGCGATCCATGAGCGACTCGTGGCGCCGATCGAGGAGCACGCTCCCGGCGTTCATACGCTCTACCTCTCTCCGCTGCGCGCGCTGGCGAGCGACGTGCATCGCGCGTTACAGGTTCCGCTCTCCGGGATCCAGATCTCTGCACGGGCGGCGGACATTCCTCTGCCGGACCTCCGCGTCGGGCTGAGGACTGGCGACACGCCGGCCGCGGAGCGCCAGCGAATGGTCCGGCGACCGCCGGACCTTCTCGTGACGACGCCCGAGTCGCTGCACCTGCTGTTGACGTCGCCCAAGGCGCGCGAGGGGTTGCGTGCCGTGCGCTATGTGATTGTGGACGAGATCCACGCGTTGTGCGGCGAGAAGCGCGGTTCGTTTCTCGCGCTGCTCCTCGAGAGACTCGAAGCGCTCGTGGAAAGGCCGTTCGTTCGCATCGGCTTGTCCGCGACGCAACGGCCTCTCGATCGCGTGGCGCGGTTTCTCGGCGGGTACGAGGCCGATGGAACGCCGAGGCCGGTCACCGTCATCGACGCGGGAGCCCGCAAGAACCTCGACCTGAGGGTTGTCTGCCCGGTGGAGGACTTCCGCACCCTGCCGCCGGACCACCCGAGCGTCTGGCCGGCTCTCGTGGAGCGTTTGGTCGAGTGGGTCGCGGACCATGCGTCGACGCTGGTCTTCGCCAACAACCGCCGCGCGGTGGAACGTTTGGCGGCCGAGATGAACCGGGCGGCAGGGGGATGTGGTGCCCGAGCGCACCACGGGAGCGTCTCGAAGGAGGTGCGGCATCAGCTGGAGCAGGACCTGAAGGCCGGACGTCTGCCTGCCCTGGTCGCGACGGCGTCCCTTGAGCTCGGCATCGACATGGGAGCGATTGACCTCGTATGCCAGGTCGAGTCGCCGAACTCCGTGGCGGCGGCGCTTCAGCGCGTCGGGCGCGCCGGCCACGCATATCGGGCCACGAGCAAAGGTCGCATGCTGCCCAAGTCGCGATCCGACCTCCTGCGGATGGCTGGCATGGCGCGCTCCATGTTGCGCGGCGAGGTGTCGGAGGTGCGGATCCCGCAGAGCCCGCTGGACGTGCTGGCCCAGCAGATCGTCGCGATGGTCGCCGTGGACGACTGGCGACCCGACGACCTCTACGCGCGGATTCGCTGCGCTGGACCCTATCGGAACCTTTCGCGCGCGTCCTTCGATGAGGTCGTTCACCTCGTCGGCGGTGGGTACCGAACGCCTGCCTTGCCGTCCCTCAGAGCGCGAGTCACGAAGGACGCGCGGAGCGGGCGACTCACGGCACTGCCCGGAGCGCGACAGGCGGCGACTCTCTCGGGGGGAACGATCCCCGAAACGGGGCAGTACGCGATGGTGCTGGAAGACGGAACGAGGCTTGGCGAACTGGACGAGGAGTTCGTGTTCGAGCGCCGGCTCGGCGACACCTTCGTCTTGGGCACGAGCCGGTGGCGCATCGTCTCGTTTCGCCACGATCGGGTGGTCGTCGCCGCGTCTGCGGCGGAAGAGGCACAGCTCCCGTTTTGGAAGGGAGATGGGCTCGGCCACGATGCCGAGTTCGGCCGCACCTGGGGGGCTTTCCTGGCCGAGTGCGGGCGACGGGCGGGTCGGGCCGACTTCGAAACATGGCTTGCCGCGGAGTGCGCTCTGGACGAGGCCGCGGCGCGAAACGCGGCGCAGCACATCGCCGACCAACTGCGCGCGGGACCGCTTCCCGACGATCGCACCATCCTCGTGGACGTGTTCCCCGGTGATGCAGGGGACGGCAGAATGGCGGTCGTGTCGACGTTCGGACGTGCGTTTCACCTCGCGCTTTGGCTGGCACTCCAGGGCGAACGCGCACGTCGGGGCGAATGCGCGCTGGAAGGGGTCGTCTCCAACGACGGCTTCCTCCTTCGTCTCGGCGGTGCGGAACCCGATGGCATCGTGGAACGCCTGATAGGATTGGCCGACGGGAGTGTCCGCGAGCGCGTGCTCGACGGGCTGGCCGACTCCCCGGCATTCTCCGTCTGTTTTCGCCGAAACGCCGCGCGGGCGCTCATCCTGCCCAGGACGCGATCGGGAACGCGCGTGCCGCTTTGGCTGCAGCGTCTCCGTGCGGCGGACCTCTTGGCATATGCTGCGGAGCATCCGCGCTTCCCGATCGTTCTGGAGACCTACCGCGAACTCGTCGAGGATGTCCTTCCGCTCGAGAGTTTGGACGCATTCCTCGCGCTCGTCCGGGCGGGCGAGGCGAGATTCGCCGTGCGACGCGGAAGCGGGCCGACCCCGTTCTCCGCTTCCCTGGTCCTTGAGTTCGTGGGGCGTTTCCTCTATGAGGCCGAGCGGCCGCGGCAGCCGGTACCGCGCGCCGGCAAAGACCTTGCGGATGAGCTGCTTGGTGCGGCAGGGAACGACGCGGCGCGGATCTCCGAGGCGGCCGTTGCGGCGATGGAGGAGCGGCTGCAAGGCCTTTCGCCCTTCACGCGGGCGCGCGATGGCGCCGAGATCCTGGACCTCATGCGACGGGTCGGCGATCTCACGCAGGACGAGATCATGGCGCGCTGCGAGCCTCCGGCTCGCGAAGCTCTGAACGCACTGCTGGACGATCGACAGATTGTCCGCCTCGGGGGAGAAGACGGCGAGCCGCGGTGGATCGTCGCGGATGATCCCGCGGTAGAGGGGGCCGCTTCCCTAGAGGCAAGGGTTGACCTCGCACGTCGGCACGTCGAGGCCTCCGCCGGCCGGACGAGAGACGAACTCGCGGCGCGGTATGCGGAGGGCGCCGCGCTGTTCGATCAACTCATCGATGACGAGCACGTGGTCGTCGATCTGCCCGGGAGGATCGGGGCGTTGATCCACCGCGACACCCTGGTGGGTCTGCGTCGGATGACCCTGACGACATCGCGGCGAGCCATCCATCCGGTGCCGCGCGAGGCGCTATTTGGCGCCATCGCCCGTCGGCAGCATCTTGACAGCCCGCTGCGCGAGCCGTCTGAACTCGTGAACGTGCTCCTGCAGCTGTCGGGATGGCCGCTGCCTCCCTCGATATGGCCCGACGTCTTGGCAGTGCGCGTCGTGGAGGCCGGCTGGTCGCGCGTCGATGCCCTTGTGCGAACCGGAGACGTTGCGTGGTGTGGCGGGCGGCATGGCGGGCGGCGGGTTGTCTCTTTCGTTGCGGGGGGATCGGTACGCCGAATGCCCGACGACGGCGAAACGGGTCCGCTCTCGAGACTCGCGGAGCGAACCCTGCAGGTGTTGCGCGACGTCGGGGCTTCCTTCCTCGCGGAGCTCGCGCGTTACGTTGACGCACCAGCGTCTGAGGTGGACGGGGCTCTGTGGGAACTGACGTGGAGAGGACTCGTGACGAACGACTCTGTTTCCGCGGCGCTTCGCGCCGGGCCCGGAAAGGCGGCAACCGGAGGACGCACGGGGAGATGGACCGCCATTCGTGAGGCCGAAGGATTGACGGCAGCCGACGCTCTGGAGTCCTCGTTGCGGGTCACGCTCGCTCGCTTCGGGTTCGTCTCCCGGGAGATGCTGGAGTGGGACAGCCTGGGCCTCCGCTGGGGAGAGGCCTATCCCCAGCTGTCCCGACTGGAGTGGCGCGGCGAACTCGAGCGTGGGCACTTCGTCTCCGGGCTTTCCGGGCCGCAGTTCGCAGTTCCGGGTTTTGCGGCGTCGCTTGTCGAGGGGCACTCCCTCACGGGAGCTCGACTTCTGCACGCCTACGACCCCGCCAACCCATTTTGCGGAGTCGGTCCGCTGGCGGGAAACGACGGGGTTCCGCTTCGGCGCGGTTTCGGAAGCTACATCGTGACGCTTGGGACACGCGCGGCGCTCGCCGTCGAGGGACGAGGGCGCAGGGTTCGCGAGCTTGTGGAACTGAACCCGGGCGAGCGCCGTGCGTGCCTCGAGGCGCTGCGGGGTCTTGTCGGGCGGCCGGGCCAGCCGGCAGCGCTCCGCGTGGCCTCGTGGAACGGTCGCGCCGCGGCGGAGGCGTCGGCGGCCGCCGACATGGCGGATGCAGGGTTCATGCGTGATGATCGCGAGATGGTGTTCTATCGGGGCTACGGGGGAACGACATGAGCTTCGACCCCAAGGACGCGCGAGCCGCGCGGGCAAGAGAGCTCTTGGCGAAAGGTTCAATCTGCGACGACTGCCTCGGCGGGGCGTTCGGGAAGATCGGCCGCGGTGTGTCCAACGCGGAACGAGGGCGGGAGCTTCGCCGAGCCTGGGCACGAGGTCCGGCGCCGCAGGGGAAGTGCTGGGTGTGTGAGGATGCGTTCTCCGAGGTGGGCGCCTGGGCTCTGCGAGCCCTGGCCGCTGCCGAGGGCGTGGAGTTCTCGACATACCTCTTCGGCGTCAAGCTGCCCCTGCGATGGCAGGAGGTTGAGGCTCACCTGGTCGAGGTTCTAGAACTCGAGCAGGCGGAGCCGGCAAAGCACGCGTGGAATCGCGCGGTGGGCAAAGCATTCGAGGCTCTCTTGGGTCGCGGCACGGTTGACTTCCAGGATCCTGACGTCCTGTTCACGATCGACCTCGAGACCCAGGATCTGACGCGACACACGGCCTCGCTGTTTGTTTACGGTCGCTATCGGAAGCTGGCGCGAGATCTCCCGCAGACTCACTGGCCGTGCCGAGCGTGCCGCGGGCGAGGCTGCGCAGCCTGTGGGGGGACGGGGAAGCAGTATCAGGACTCCGTCGAGGAGGTCGTTGCCGCACCGTTTGTCGCCGCCGCCAAAGGAAGCGGCGCGTCCCTGCACGGCGCCGGACGCGAGGACATCGATGCGCGGATGCTGGGGAACGGACGCCCCTTCGTCCTCGAGGTTCTTGAACCTCGTCGGCGATCCCTGGACCTTGTGGCGCTTAGGGCGGAGGTGAACCGCGAAGCAAGAGGTCGCGTCGAGGTTGGCGAGCTTCGCTGGGCGGCCAGGGGACTTGTCGCCGCACTCAAGGAAACGCCCGCCGAGAAGACCTACCGCGCCGTGGTTTCGCTCGATCGCGCGGTCACGCTCGCGGAAGTCGAGCGGGCGGTGGCGAACCTTGTGGGGACGATCGAGCAGCGGACGCCGCGTCGCGTCGCGCACCGGCGAGCGGACCTAGTACGACCGCGACGCGTCTTGACGGCGTCGGTGATCGCGAGGGGCGAGCGCGTCGTCGAGCTCACGGTCAGGGCGGATGGCGGTCTCTACATCAAAGAGCTGGTCTCCGGCGACGCAGGCCGGACCCGGCCGAGTCTGGCAGCGAACCTCGGGGTCGAGGCCGCGGTGACCGAACTGGACGTCCTGCGGATCGACTCGCCGCGGTTTCCCGACAGCGAGCCCGAGCCCATGGACACGCGCAGCAACCTGGCTTAAAGTGACCGCGTGGCAAACGACGAAGAGCAGGAGATCCTCGCTGAGAAGACCGAGAAGGGCTCGGGACCGTCGATTCTCTCGATCTATTACCGCGAGATCGCACGATTCCCCGTTCTGGATCGCGAGGAAGAGCAGGCCCTTGGGAGACAAGCCGTAGCGGGCGTGGCGTCAGCGCGTGAGCGCCTGATCCTGTCGCATCTTCGACTGGTGGCGAAGATCGCACAGGAGTATGCCGAGACCGGGGTGCCCATCCTCGACCTCATTCAGGAGGGGAACATCGGGCTGATCCAGGGTGTCGACCGATTCGACCCCGAGCGCGGGTACCGGCTTGGAACGTACGCCTCGTGGTGGATCCGGCGGTCGATCCTGGCCGCGATTGGCAACTACACGCGCATGGTTCGGATTCCGGACTACCTGTTTCGCGCCGTGCGGCGTATGGCGCAGATTCGCGCGCTCGGCGACTCGCCAGACGATGGAACGCGCGAGGTTATGGAGTCGACGGGTCTGTCCGCCGATCGACTGCAACAGATCGAGAAGCAGGTGAGCGAGGTCACCTCGCTCGATCGGGTGGGCGGAGACGATGCGGAGGGACCGCTCGAGGAGCGAGTCGAAGATACTGCGGCGCTGTCGCCCGAACGGGAGGCGCTGCGGTTGCTCTTCCGGGAGGAACTGAACGACATCCTGAACAAGCTGCCGGCACGCCAAGCCTTTGCACTTCGCCTGCATTACGGAATCGAAGACGGTTGCCCCTACAACCTGGCCGAAGTTGGACGCATCATGGACGTAGGCCGCGAACGAGCGCGTCAACTGGTCAAAGAGGGAATGGACCACCTGGTGGACCGCTGGGGCGAGCGCGCGTTGGACGCCTACCGGACCCTGCTCAAGGAGTAGCGCTGCGCGCGCGGAGCTGCCCGCACGCGGCTCGAATCTCCGCACCGCGACTCTCGCGAACGGTCACCGACAAGCCGACCTCTGCGATGGCATCGCGGTAGGCGGCGACAACGCGCGGTGGACTCGGTTGCCACGGCGTATCCGGAGTTGCGTTCATTGGGATCAAGTTGACGTGGGCGAGTGTGCCCCGGAGGGCTGACGCTAAGGCCCGCGCCGAGGAGACGCTGTCGTTCACGCCGTTCAGAAGGGTCACCTCGAAGGTCACGCGGCGGCCGGTCACCCTCTCGAAGCGGCGACAGGCCGCGAGAACCTCGCGGACGGGGTACTTCCGGTTCAAGGGGACAAGGCGATCTCGCAGTCGATGGTCGACCGTATGGAGCGACACGGCGAGGTTGACCTGAGGAAGCTCCTCGGCGAGGCGTACGATGCCGGGGATCACGCCGGCCGTGGATACCGTGATGGCGCGCGCTCCGAGCCCCAGACCTCCCGGATCCCTAAGCATCCCGATCGCTGCGAACACCGCCTCGGTGTTGTGGAATGGCTCGCCCATGCCCATGAACACGACGTTCGAGAGACGGCGCCCACCGGCGGCCGCGTGCCGCGCGGCGTGGACGACCTGGGCGACGATCTCGCCGGGCGCCAGATCCCGCACGAGGCCTGAGTAACCCGTTGCGCAGAATGGACAGCGAATGCCGCATCCAACCTGGGACGAGACGCAGGCTGTGACCCGATCCGCGTAGACCATCGTCACGAGTTCCACGGTCTCGTCGTCTGCAAGCCGAAGGAGGTCCTTTGTCGTGCGCCCGTCTTCGGTAGCGACCGTCTCGGCGGGGACGCAGACTGGAAAGGGAATCAACGTGGCGAGATCAGCCCGCAGGGGAGACGGAAGCGTAGTCATGGCCTCGTAGTCTCCGACAAGATCTACGAAGGCGGCACGCCAGATCTGCGTTGCGCGGTAGGCTGGTTGGCCCATATCCTGAAGCCGCGCCCGCAGCTCGTCGATGTCGAGATCGAAAAGCGTGACCTTAGCCATCGTCCCCAAGGAGCGCGAGGAACTCCTTCTCCGAGAGGATCGGAATGCCCAACCGCCTCGCCAGGTCGGCTTTGGCTCCCGGATCTGCGCCCACGACGACCGACGTCGTCGTCCGACTCACCGAGGACGAAACCGAAGCGCCGTGCGCGACCGCACGCTGCGTCGCGTCGTCGCGCGACATCGTGGCCAGCGAGCCGGTGAAGACCAAGCGCTGGCCGGCCAACGGGCCGGTCGCCGGTCGACGCTCCTCCTCGGCGACTCGGAACCCGGCTGCGAAGAGGTCGGCGAGCGTCTCGACGTTCTCGGGATTCGAGAAGAACCCAACGACCGCATGCGCCGTACGCGGGCCGACGCCGGGGATCTTCTTCAGTTCGTCAGCCGACAGTACGCGGAGCCGACTGAGCGAGCCGGCCAACGTTGCGAGAGCGCGGGCTGTCGTGACTCCGACCTCGGGGATTCCGAGTGCAACCAGAAAGCGCGCCAATGCAGGGTGGGCAGAATCTTCGAGCGCCCGCAATAGCCTCTCGGCCGAAGTCGGCCCCATCCGATCGAGTTCTGCCAACGTCTTGCGGTCGAGGCGGAAGAGGTCTCCGAAACGTTGCACGAGACCGCGGTCGACGAGCTGCGCCACGAGACGGGTTCCTAGCCCCTGGATGTCGAGGCCGTCCCGCGAGACAAAGTGCAGAATCGACTGCTTGATCCGCGCAGGACAGGTCGCGTTGAGGCAACGCGTTGCGGCTTCTTCGGGCAGTCGCACCACCGCCGTGCCACATGAGGGACACGTCTCGGGCATGGAGAACGGCCGCTCGCTGCCGTCCCGAAGCTCCGCAAGGGGGGACTCAACGCGCGGGATCACATCGCCGGCTCGTGTCACCCAGACTCGGTCGCCAATTCTCAGATCCTTGCCTCGGACGTCATCCTCGTTGTGCAGCGTGGCACTCGAGATCTCGACGCCGCGGACGCGCACGGGTTCCAAGACTGCGACGGGAGTGAGGATCCCCGTACGACCGACCTGGACCGCGATGTCCAGGAGCCGCGTCACGGCCCGCTCTGGCGGGAACTTGGCGGCCACGGCCCAGCGAGGACTGCGGCTTATCGCCCCGGCGCGCCGCCTCAGATCCAGGACGTCGAGCTTCACGACGACGCCGTCGGTTTCGTAGGGGAGGTCATCGCGCTTCCGTTCGATCTCACGGTAGAAGGCCAGCACTTGCTCGATAGAATCGCAGCGAGCATAGATCGGGTTCACCGGGAGGCCGAATCGCGGAAGCGCTTCGAGCAACTCGCCCTGAGACGAGAAGTCGACTCCCTCGGTCGCGCCGACGTCGTAGAAGTAGGCGCGGAGGGGGCGTCCGGCCGTGACGCGCGGGTCGAGTTGGCGAAGCGAGCCCGAGGCAAGATTGCGCGGGTTGGCGAATGCGGGGAGACCGGCGGCCGTCCGCTCTTCGTTCAGGCGGCGGAGGGCCGCCTTCTCGACGAAGACCTCGCCCCGGACCTCGAGGAGTGGCGGTGGCGAGGCCGGCGAAACAAGGCGCAGCGGCAGTGACTTGATCGTTCGCAGGTTGGCCGTTACGTCCTCGCCCACAGCGCCGTCGCCGCGTGTCGATCCGCGGACCAGCGCTCCGCGTTGATACACCAGCTCCACCGAGAGGCCGTCGAGTTTGGGCTCGGCCACGTACGTGAGGCGATCCTGCTCGAGAAGCTCCCGCAGACGGGCGTCGAAGTCGACGATCTCGCTCTCGCCGAACGCGTTGGCCAAGCTGAGCATGGGTACGCGGTGCGGCGCGGGCGCGAACTCCGAGGCTGGCGTCGTCCCCACGCGCTGACTCGGCGAGTCGGCGGTAATCCACTCGGGGTGGTCGCGCTCCATACGGAGGAGCCGGGCAAACAGCGCGTCGTACTCGGCGTCGGAGATCTCGGGCTGATTGCGAACGTAGTAGCTGACGTCGTGACGTGCCAAGGCTGCTCGCAGCATATCGAGTTCTCGCCGATCGTCGGACATCGAAGGCCTCCTTGGAGAGGGTGTCCTGGGGCTGCAGCGGTGTCAAGCGAGGGTAGGCGCGCGACGGACGTCGGTTCAAGTGCGTGCACATCAATGCGAAGCTATACTGCGACCTGTACCTAAGATGCTCCGGGGAACCGATGAACAGCTGGCGAAACGTGTGGCGAGGATTTCGAGCGTCGGACCGAAGAGGTCAGATTCCATCGGGCGTAACGAGCGGCGAGGCACTCGCCGCCTTCGATGTGGAGGGCCTGCGTGAGATGGGCCATCTTCTCGCTGCGGCCTCCGTCCCCACGAATGGGCTTGCAGTCTGCGATCGGCTGACGCGTGTCGCGTCCGCGTCGGGTTGCGCGGTGTTCGAATGGGACGACCTCACCGAGCGTCACGTGGTTGTGGCGGCGGCGGGAACATGGGCCGGACGAGGGATCGAGGAAACTCTTGGCGAGACGGCTTGCGATTGGGTGACGGCGGCGCTTTCCGGTCCGGTGGGTGTGTATCTCGAAGGGGTTGTACGGGCGGTTCGCTGGAGCGATCGCAATCCTCCGACGACGAGTGCGTTTGCTGTTCCCATCGGCAGGGACACCGGCTCCGCCGGCGTGCTGTTGCTCGCCTTCGATGAGTCGAGGGCGGTGACGCCCCGCGAGGCCGAGGTCGCGGAGTTCCTGGCGGGTTGCGCGGCCGTCTGGCTTCGTGAGCGGGCCTTGCGGGCGACGATCGACCGCCTTTCGCACCGCATCGCCAGGCTCATCGACGACGTCGAGCGGCTTCTCGTGGCCGGTCGCCGACAGGGCGACCGTGGATCCGGGGAGCGCTAGGCCGAGGCGAGGGACGCTGCGAGGTGCACGAGAGCGGGGACGTCGAGCCCGTCGCCCGACAGGATCCAGAAGGTGCCCTCGTTCTCCCACGTGGCATCGACGATGTGCGGCGCATCCGGCGGGAGGCCGCCTTCGGGCCACAGCGCGGCGCGATCGAGAAGACGCCCCGGCCGCGTACCGAACGTCGCGGCCGAGCCCTGGTCGGCGATGAGCGAGCGGCGGCGCGCCATTTCCCGCGACAAGTAGTTCCCGACGCGCAGCGTGAGCGAGGCCGCCGACCGCTCGGTCGGCGCAAGCCATACAGTGGCGGCGTAGCCTCGCTCGGCCCCATCTTCGCGCGCCATCCACCCAGCGCCCTCCGCGAGTTCGTATCCGGCATCATGAAGGGGACCGACCTCGGCGCGGAAAGGCCAAGCTCTCGGAACGTCCTCACTTCGCACCGACACCTCGCGGAAGACGCGCATCGCCGTCGTATCCGGCGGGACAAGCGGTGCCGCGGAGTCGGACAGCTCGTGGGGATCGTCGTAGCGTATCTCGACTTCCCCATCTCCCAGGAGGGCACGGAGCGGCGAACGCGATGAGGGGACGAAGCGAATCTCTCGCGGGAACTTGCTGTCCACATCGATCAGAAGGCGGGCACGCTCGAACGGATAGCTCGTCACGCGGAGCAGGTTGGCCATCCGCTCGCGCTTCGGCTTGATGCCGATCGCCCTGCACGCGCGGCCTCCGAGCACCTGTTCTCCGGCGTCTCGTACCAGAACGTCGCGAGCGAGGGTTGTCAAGAAGCCGATCTCTCCCAGAGCGTCGACTCCGGGCAGTGGCTCCCCGAGGACGCGACCCGGGCGGCACACGGCGAGATCTCCCTTTGGGTAGACGTGCCACGTCTCGCGACCCTCGGAGGACAACGTAGCGCCGACAAGATCGTCGGGCATCAGGGCAAATCCGGCTCCCAGCGTCTCGGTCCACAGAGCAAGAGGGTTCTTGTACTTCTCATAGGATACGCTGAGGGTCTCGGGGTACTGAACCCGAACGCGAGCCTCGACCTCGATCTGCGCCGCCCGGATCGTCTGGAGCGCGGAGAACCCGTGCCGCCGACGAGCCGCCTCCGCCGTCTCATGTACGAATTCGACAAGGGACACGCTGCGCTCACCTCCTTCGCAGAGTGTAGCGCGTCGAGGCGGAGCTGAGGATGTGGGAGGGACACGTGTCACACTCGCGACTTGGGAAGTTCGTCGAGGTGACGAACTTCCCCCAAACCGGCGAAGCAGCGTAGAGGTGCACATTCTCGGGTGTGATGCGCATCTCCTTTCACAGGGGAAGCCTCTGATGCACGCGGTTGCCGAGCCCGGGCCTCAGGGAGGGGCCCCCGTCGCGGACACTTGACCGAAGGGGTGTCGTGCGGCTATGTCTAGTGGCCTGCACGCAAGGAGGGAAGCTGTGCGCTCCAGCCGGGACGAAGTCATTGAGACGAGCGTGTTGATGAAGCTTGCGCTGATTGCGGCAGCCAACGATCGGACGGTCGAGGAAGAGCTCAATCTCGCCGTTCGCGCCTATATCAGCGACCGTCTTCCAGGAATCCTTGCAGCCCGCGGTGAAGGTTGCGTCGCCGGTGTCGTCGGCGATGCAGCGCGCGACGGCTGATCGCCGCCACCTTGGTGGCGTGCTACTCGTGGTCCGAAGTTTCCGCAGCGTGTAGAATCCCCTTGGGATCCGTCCATCGACGAGGGGGACATGAACAACACAGGTCTCTTGCTGGCCGCCGTTGCGGTGCTTCTCGCCGTTCTCCTGCTCGCGATTCCCGGAACGCCGCCGGCACCCGAACGGGCGCCGGAATTTTCGTTGGCATCGCTTGATGGGGAGATCACGCGTCTCTCGGACCTTCGGGGTCAATTGGTCATCCTGGATTTCTGGGCCAGTTGGTGCAAACCGTGCACGCGAACGTTCCCGGTCTTGCATGATGTCGCGATGAGCTATGCCGATCGCGGCGTCGTGCTCCTGGTCGTGAGCCTCGACAAGTCCGCCGAGGTCGCGCGCGAGGCGTTGGGCGAGGCCGGATATGGAACCGAGGGCGTGCTCTACGGCTCGCTGCAGGAAGCTCGCGCCGTGAAGGCGTTGTACAACGTAGGCGGGATCCCTCACACATTCGTCATCGATCGCGATGGCTGGATCCGCTACTCTGGCCAGCCTTCGGGCGTCAACGCACAAGTGCTCGAGTCATGGTTGTAGATTCCGAGGCGCTGCGCGAGCGCGCGGTCCACTCGCTTGAGGAGCTTCGGAGCGGGAACGCCAGGTTCGCCGCCGGTCTGGCTTTGGGCCCGCACCGCGACGGCCGTCGAAGGGCAGAGCTTGTCGGCGGACAGCACCCGTGGGCCGTGGTGCTTGGGTGCTCGGACTCCCGCGTGCCGCCGGAGATCCTGTTTGACGCCGGCCTGGGCGACCTGTTCGTTGTCCGGACCGCGGGCCATGTGCTGGATCGGGGTGCCCTCGGAAGCGTGGAGTATGCCGTCGCGCACTTGGATGTACCGCTCGTGGTCGTGCTTGGACACACACGCTGTGGGGCCGTCACGGCAGCGGCACGGGGGGAGGGCGGCCGTGGCGAGGCGGCGTGGGTCGTCGAGTGTCTGAAGCCGTGTCTCTGCCCCGAGGCCGAGGACCCAGTCGATGCCGCGGCCCGAGACAATGTCCGTCGCGCGTGTCGTAGCCTCGTCGAGCGGTCGCTTACGATCCGCGAGGCAACCGCGGCCGGGCGGACGCGCATCGTGGGCGCCTATTACGACCTCTGCTCCGGAGCCGTCGAGTTCTTCGTCGAAGAGTAGGCGCGCACCCTCCGCGCAGCTTGCCGGCGGATGCGCCGGGCTCTTCTCCCTAGAGATCGGATAGCCTGACCCGTGAACCTTTTCGCGCGCTGGCACGACGCATTTGTCGAACGTCTCCCTCACGGTTTCCGTGGGAGGCGGGGAGGACGAAGGTGAAGGCGGCGGCAACCGAAGTGACGTCGGGAGATCGTACGGATCGCGCTCTCGTGGCGAGAGCGGCGGAGGGCGACCACGAGGCGTTCCGCGTGCTCTACGAGCGCTACGCCGAGCGCGTCTACCGCTACGCGTTGACGCTCGTTCGTCGTCGCCACCTGGCTGAGGAAGTTGTCCAGGAGACGCTGGTGGCGGTGTGGAAGTCGGCGTCGCGGTTCGAGGGACGGTCCAAGGTGTCGACGTGGATCCTCGGGATCGCGCGATATCGCGCCTTGGACTTGGCGCGACGCGAGGCACGCGGTGCTCGGGTTCCGGCGATCGATCTCGTGGAGCCCGACCCGGCGCCGACGGTCGAGCGTAGCGTGGTCACGCGGGCGGCACTCGAGAAGCTCAGCCCCGAGCACCGCGAGGTGGTGTTCTTGGCGTTCTACGAGGGGTTGTCCTACGAGGAGATCGCCGCGATGTCCGGCGTGCCGGAAGGGACCGTCAAGTCGCGGATGTACTACGCCAAACAGGCCTTAGCGGAGGCATTGACATGAGCGAAGCGTGCAAGTTCCGCGAGATCGTCCCGTGGTACGTCGAAGGGAGCCTGGCTCCTTCGGAGGCGGCGGCGATGGCCGCCCACCTTGCAGGGTGCGATGCCTGCCTGCAGGAGGTCGCGGCAACCCTTCGCGTGCGATTGGCCGTGCGCGATGTTTGGGCCGGCATGGGAGCGCCGTCGCCCGACGTGTGGCGACGTGTTGTGGAGGAGACGGGCGGGAGGCCTCTTGCGAGGCTCGACGTGGGTTCGTTCTTGGTCGGCCTAGAGGTTGGCCTGCGCAGAACGCGGCGATCCGCGCCTCTGCGAGGCGACTTGAGGGTCCTGAATCGACGGGTTCCGTTGTTCAACGTAGACAGGAAAGGAGGCACAAAGTGAACGACGAAGATCGGAGAAGTCACCGAAGCGACGCCGACGAGGTGCGGGAGGTTCTGAGCGTTGTGTCGACGCAAGTCCCCGGTTTGCTGCGCGGGCTGCGAGACGTGCTCTACTCCGCTGAATCCGCGGAGAGCATGGCGGCGGCCGTCGCGACGTTCTACAAGAAGCTCGTCGACGCGGGTATCCCGCGCGAAGACGCCATGGACATGACCCGCGGCTACATGATCAACCTTCGCGACTTGTTTAGCGGAGGGAAGGGGATCCGTATCGGCAGTTCGTCCTGCGGGTCGCACGACGAGGAGGACTAGGCGTGGCCGTCATCTCCGTGGCGCGAGCCGGGGTGGCCGTCATCGTCGTGGTTGGGCGATTGACGGGATTCCTGATCTCGCTTCCATTCGCCCACCGGCGTGCCGGGCGAGCCTTCTACCGCGAGCTGCGGGCGCGCGGCTTGTCGCGCTCCGAAGCCGACCGGTTGACCGAGGCGTACGTGCAGGGCCTCTCACTCCGCGGGGCCCTGCGCGGAACGTTTCGCCACCCGACGCGACCGGGACCGCGATTGCCGTCCCGCCGCCGTCGCGATACCATGAACCAACGCGGGACGTAGCGCAGCCTGGTAGCGTGCTTGCTTGGGGTGCACGAGGTCCCGGGTTCAATTCCCGG
>JBFMGK010000058.1:0-9388 GCA_040752575.1 Candidatus Bipolaricaulota bacterium | reverse complement strand
ACCATGTGCTGTCGGCGACGCGGCCCCCACGGGGTCCGCGTCGCCTTGTCGAGAAGTCATGAGCGACGACCTTCGACGCATGCACTCGGCCGAACACATCCTAACGGCGGTGATGCGCCGGCTCTATGGCTCGCCGCGCAATGTCGAGGTGCATCTCGGCGACAAGAAGACGAAGTGCGACTTCGCGGTTCCGCACGCACTGGGTTCCGACGATGCGCGCACGATCGAGGACGCAGTGAATGCCGAGATCGCCCGCGATCTTCGCGTGACCATCTCCCACATCTCGCGACGCGATGCCGCGAATCTCGACCTCTCGAAGGTGCCCGGCGAAGCCGAGACGATCCGAGTGGTCCGTATCGGCGACCTGGACGCCCTTCCCTGCTCGGGCGAGCACGTCGCGAGCACTCGCGAGATCGGTCGCTTCGCCCTCAAGAGCCACGAGATGCGCTCGCCGGTCCTCGTTCGCATCCGGTTCGGGCTCGAGTCTACGAACCCGCCACCCGCGATGCAGTGACGCGGCCCGTCTGCGGGGCCCGCTCGTCGTGCCGACTCCTCGACCGCGCAAGTGACAGGCGGCGGTGTCGAACGGAGTTGTGCATCGCCTGGAGGGTGCACAACTGCGCGACGTCGGACCTACGTTGCGCGACGACGCGACGTCGTGCAGCGTTGCGGCGCTGGGCAAGGCCGAAGTAAGACTGCGACATGAGACGACGTCGCAGACAAGCTGCGACGCTACAGGGTTGCGGGACGCGCGGCGTGGGAGGCATGAGGAGGCCGCGCAGGGGCGCAGAGCCAGTGCTGAAGAACGTCTGCATCCTTCAGAACTTCATCCAGCGGGCCGTCGACGGACTCCTCTTTGCTGTGCCGCGCGATCGCATGCACCACCCTGTTGACGTCTGCCGCGCCGAACCGCGCGAGCCGCTCGAAGATCTCGTGCGCCAGGAGCGAGCTGCGTGCGGCGTGATCGGTCGGGTCTCCCGCGGCAACCGTCGAGAGGTCGTGGAGCATGCCGGCAACGGCGCGAGTTCTGGGTCGAGTCCGCGGGCAAGACCCAGCCCCTCGGCCGACTGCGAGACGCCGCAAAGGTGGATGAACCCCCAGCGGCGGTCCTCGTCGCACGCGAACGCGTGGAGGGCGGCATCGACTCCGTGCCTCACGCGCTCCAGCCGGGTCATGGCCGCATGAACCCCGCGCACAGCCGCTGGGCAGTTCCGGGCTCTCTCGGCAAACGGGCTGTGGACGGCCGACCACGAACCACGGACGATGGACCACGGACCACGAACCGCCACGAGGAGGTTCCCGTGAGACCAGAGATTGTCGGAGACCACGTGTGCCTTCGTGCCTATCGTCGTTTGGACGTCGATGCACTGCACGAGGCGGTCGTCGAGTCGATCGCCGAGGTGGCGCCGTACGAGACGTGGTGTCATCCCGGCTACACGCGCGACGAAGCCGAAGAGTATGTGGCGTGGTGGATCCAGGCGCGAGAGCGCAAAACCGCGTTCTACTACGTCATTGTGGATGCGCGATCCGGAGAAGTCCTCGGCTCGTGTGGGATCAGCGAGTACTCCCCCGAACACCGTCATGCCATGCTCGGCTACTGGGTCCGCAGCTCGGCGACCCGGCACGGGGTGGCGACAGCCGCAGCCCGAGGCGTCGTCGCTGCGGCGTTCGAGGACCTGGGCCTCTTGCGCGTCTCGATCGGCGTACCGGTCGGCAATGCCGCCAGCCATCGCGTCGTCGCCAAGCTCGGCGCCGTCCGCGAGGGCGTCCTTCGCCAGGGACTCGTCTTGCCAGACGGTCCGACCGACGTCGTGCTCTATGGCCTTCTCGAGGGCGAGCTGCGCGAACGCTGATCCATACGTTCGTCCCAAGCAATCGGCGGCCGCGGCTCACGCCTTCACAGGTCGTCCACTGCAGCATCACGGCCGCCACACCGGGTCGGGTTATCTTTCACGTCGATGCGCGGGGAGAGCCCACGCATCCTACCTCCAGAGGCCGGCGGAGCCGGCGGGGAAGGTCCTGCAACCTGAGAGCCTGCAGGACTTTCCTTTTGCCTCGACGGTACACTTCCATCGTGCGCATCGGCTACCCGTGCATCCACCGAACGCTGGGCTGCAGCGCTGCGAAGACTTTCCGCTTCGCATCGTTCTCCCTTGCGCGGCTCGACGAAGCCGTGCAGAACAACCTGAACTGCCTCGAGGCGATCCTTCACTTCAACGTCGACCACGGGATCCGTTTCTTCCGCATTACGTCCGACCTTATCCCGTTTGCGAGCCACCCCGAGCTCACGCCGCCGTGGCAGCACCTCTACGCCCGCCGCTTGGCCGACGTCGGCCGTCTTGTGCTCGGAGAGAACGTCCGGATCGACATGCATCCCGGCCAGTACACCGTGCTGAACGCCACGGACGAACGAATCGTGAAGAACGCGGTGCGCGACCTTGCCTACCACGTCCAGCTACTCGATCTGATGGAGTTGGACCGGACGGCGAAGGTGCAGATCCATGTAGGCGGCGTCTACGGCAACCGCGAGTCGTCTCTTGCCCGATTCGTGCGCGTCGTGCGCAAGTTGGGGGAGCCGATTCGCAGGCGGCTCGTTGTCGAGAACGACGAGCGAGGCTTCCCGCTTGCCGACTGCCTCCGCATCGCCGAGGAAACGGGGCTTCCCGTCGTGCTCGACGTCTGTCATCATCGGCTCTTCTCGCGCGGCGAGTCGCTCGAGGACGCGCTGTTCGCGGCCGCGGCAACCTGGCGGGGCGAGGACGGGCTTCCCATCGTGGACTACTCGTCGCCGCGTCCCGGCGGCCGCTTCGGCCAGCATGCCGAGTCACTGGATGCCGAGGACTTCTCGGCCTTCCTCCGGGTAAGCGCGGGTCTCGACATCGATGTGATGCTCGAGGTCAAAGACAAAGAAGTGAGCGCGCTTCGCGCCATCGGTCTTTCCCGCGGCGACTCACGCCTTGTCGCCTAGCCGAGCGGCCTCCGCCATGGCTGAAGTCCCCAGGCACAACGCCCTGACGGGACCTGCGTTTCCCCTTCGGAGGTACGTCGCGCTACGGTGTCGGTGTTCAGAAGGAGGAGACATGAACTGGGATCCGGTGACAACGTTCAACCTCGTGCTCAGCGGGGCCATCTTCGTACTTGCGATGATCGGGTGGGGAAGGGTGAAGAACGCACTCGCGCTTTTCATCGGCATCGCCTTCGGGTTGTTCGCGCTGTCGCACTTCGCTGCCATCCTCGGCTGGAGCGAGTCGCTCGAGGCCCTGCTGATCATCCTCCGCGCCGTGGGATACGTGTTCGTCATCGTCGCGGTGTACAAGGTGGCCTTCCCGAAGAAGGCGGCCTGAGCGGAAGATATAGTCGACTAGGCCCGTCTTCGCATGACCCTTCCGCGCCGTCCGGATCCGAGCGGCCGGATGGTCTGACGGAGCGTCGAGGTACCGAACGATGGAGAGAGGAGGGCGATGGTCCCGACAGCGCTTCTCGTGATCGACATGCAGGTTGGGTTGTTCGCGGATGGATCCCGATTCGACGCCGATGGCGTCGTCTCGCGAATCAACGCACTCGGACGTGCCGTGCGTGCCGCCGGCGGCCTCGTTGTGTTCATCCAGCACGAAGACAACGGCGCATACGCGTTTGGGAGTCCGGAGCGGCAACTCCTGTCGTCGCTCGAACGACTCCCCGAGGATGCGGCGGTCCGGAAGACGGCTTGCGACTCGTTCTATCGCTCCGACCTTGAGAAGACACTTCGCGGGCGTGGCGTCCGGCGACTGCTTGTGACCGGTTGCGCGACCGATTTCTGCGTCGACACGACCCTCCGCTCGGCCGCGAGCAAGGACTACGAGGTTGTCGTTGTCGCTGACGGCCACACCACGGCCGATCGCCCGCACCTTGCCGCAGAGAAGATCATCGAACACCACAACTGGATGTGGGAGAGGCTCATTCTGCCCGGAAAGCAGCTCCAGGTTTCCGCAAGTGAAGAACTGCTCACGACGCTGTAGACGATTGTGAGTCGACCGTGCCGAAGACGCGTTCGCTTGAAAAAGGAGAAGACGAGTTGGCCGGAGTCCATGCGAACCGTCCGCTGCGGAAGAGAGCGACACAGGCGTTGACCGCGGCTGGGTCGAACTCCCCTCCTTTGCCGCGCTCGACCTCGGCAAGCGCGGCATCCAACCCGCGGGCCGGGCGATACGGACGGTGCGACGACATGGCCTCCACGACGTCGGCCACGGCGAGGATGCGGGCTCCGGGCAGGATGGCGTCGCCGCACAAAGCCTGTGGGTAGCCGGACCCGTCGAGTCGCTCGTGGTGCTGGAGAACGATCTCGGCGATCGGCCACGGGGACTCGATGGTCTCGAGCACGTCGTGGGCGAGCTGGGGGTGCTGACGCACAAGTTCGAGTTCCACCCTCGTCAGACTGCCTGGGTGCGATAGAATCTCCGCGGGAATCGCGAGCTTTCCGATGTCGTGCAGGCTACTCGCCATGCGAAGGCCGTGCACCGCGTGGTTGTCGAGTCTCATTTCGCGGCCGATGGCCGACGCGAGCTCAGCGACGCGTCGCTGATGTCCGGCGGTGTAGGGATCACGCATCTCGGCAAGCTGTGCCATGGCTTGCACCGACGCGAACAGCGTTCGCTCGAGTTGATCCCGCGCAGCGACGACGTCGTGGAACAGGCGAGCATTCGCAAGGGCGATTGCTGCGACGTTCGCGAGGCTGGCGAGGAGCTGGACGTTCGCGGGCGAAAAGGCGTCACGCCGCTTGCTTTGCACCTGGATCACGCCCGTCGTCTCGCCGCGGATCTTCATCGGAACCAGTGCGGAGGAGCGCGTCGAGATCCTCTGTTCGATCTCTGCCCGAGTTCCGGACTCAAGTTCCCCACCGTCTTCGGAGAAGCTGTGGACGGTTTGCGTTCGCGCGAGGGCCTTCGCGAAGTCGGGCAAGACCAGCGGCTCACCGCTCCGGATCACCTCGCTCTGGATTCCCGAGCCCTCCGCTTCGATCGGGATGGGCGGCAGGGCCGCGGCGTCGTGAACCACGCCGTCAGCGATCACAAACCCGGCGCGGATCTCTCGTTTCTCCGGATCGAAGAACGAAACAATGAATGCGTCGGCATCCATGAGTCCGCGGATCGTGCCGTGGATCGTCTCATACAGCTTGTCGAGATCGGAGACTTGGCCAAGCGCGAGCGTGAACTCGTTGATTGTCCGCTGCTGTTCGAGCAGTCCGCGGAGTTGTTCTTCCCCCGAATCGGAGGCAAATGGGGCGGGGCACATGCGACAACGTACCCGATGGATGCGCCATCTGGAAGACGGTGTGGCGCTGGCAAGGATGATGCGCGATCACCGGGGCGCCATCAGCGGTGCCAACGCTGGATGTGCTGCCGCAGACGCGGCGCGATTCGGGCCGAGCTCGTCTCGAGCTGGACGCTGTAGGAGGGGTTGGCTCGTGGACGGCGTCGGCCGTGCGGCTCACGAACGCAGCGCCCGGACGGAGGGCCCTCTGCGAGATCTGCCGCGAGGAAGGCCGCCCGTTCGTCCCGGTGCGCTAGGTTCGACGCGAACCCCCGAGCCTCAGGAAGAAGCGACGCCCCAGCACACGCGCCGACCAGGAGGTTGAGCCGTGCGGCGATCTGAGAGCCGCACGGCCTGGGAGGGTCGGGAATTGAGTATTGTGTCACCGGAATTGCTCAGGGCGAGAGGGGAAGGAGGAAGGTCACCCCGAGGGCGTCTGCCTCGTCTTCCGGCCAGCGGTCGAAGTAACCGCGCGCGAACGCAGGCGAGAAGAGGGAGAGCGTAGCTTGGACGAACGACGTTACGCCCTCGGCCGCGAGGTAGAACGGCCCGCGGCGGTAGCTCTGGGCCGTGTGCCCCAACTCGTGTGCTATGACGCGCTCGCTGAGAAGCGTCTCGCCGACGAAAACGTAGGTGCCTAGGGAGATGCCAATCGGGAGTGAGGTGGCGATCAAGCGCACTCCGCCGCCCTCTGCTGTAGATACGACGCTGCCTGTCAGTTCCAGAAGTGCGTAGAGCAGAATGCCGAGGGCGTTCTGCGGCAGGCAGAACGTCGCGTCGGCGATGCGATGGCGGACGCTCACAGAGCGCGACAGAGGGCGGATGCGCGATGCGAAACCCGCTAGGGTCTCCGCGACGCGTTCGGGCCGGTCCGCGGCAAGTACGGCGAGGGGCTCCCGGGGCGCAGCGAAAGGATTTCCTGACCACTCCTCCCCCAGGGCTGCTGCGGCCAAGGACAGCCAGCACACGGCAGGGGCGGCCGCGGCCCAGAGTAGAGCGACTCGGAGTCTGATCACAGAGCTGACTGTACCTCTTTCGCCCTCTCCTGCGTCGAGAACCGCGGCGACGCTGCGGTCCCTGGGGGATCGGCCTCTTACCCCCTACGGGCCTGCGCCTTCGCAGGGGCCAACCGGGAAGGACGACCCTAGGCCCAGGCGGGGCGGACGCGAGACGGTGCAAGCCGATCCCTTTTGTCTGGCTCGTGCACTCAGCGGGGTGGGAAATGGTACTGTGTCCCCGGAATTCCTCGTGTCTTGTCGGCTCCGGCGCGCTTCGGCTATGTTCACCCTCGGTCGAAAGCTTGACCGGCGATCGGCAGGGAGGATGGGCATGTCGATGGTGAGGCGGATGGGGGCAGAGTTCGTTGGCACACTCTGGCTGGTCCTTGGAGGGTGTGGAAGCGCGGTTCTGGCGGCGGCGTATCCGGAGCTGGGCATCGGCTTCGTGGGGGTTTCGCTCGCGTTCGGTCTGACGGTCCTCACGATGGCGTACGCCGTGGGACACATCTCCGGCTGCCACCTGAACCCGGCGGTTTCCCTAGGGCTCTGGATCGGCGGACGGTTCTCCGTAAGGCACTTGGTGCCGTACGTCGTCGCGCAAGTAGCTGGCGGGATCGCAGGCGGGGGAATCCTCTACCTGATTGCGACCGGGGCTCCGAGTTTCGACATCTCCGGCGGCTTCGCGACGAATGGGTTCGGAATCCACTCGCCTGACGGCTACACGCTTGCCGCTGCCATGGTTTGCGAGATCGTGATGACGGCCATGTTCCTGCTCATCATCCTCGGCGTGACCGACGAACGCGCGCCGAAGGGCTTTGCGCCGATCGCGATTGGCCTCGCGTTGACACTCATCCACCTGATCTCGATTCCCGTCACCAACACCTCGGTGAACCCGGCGCGCTCGACGGGCGTGGCGGTCTTTCAGGGAGGGTGGGCGATCGAACAGCTCTGGCTGTTCTGGGTCGCACCGCTCGTCGGAGCCATGGTGGGCGGTGCCCTCTACCGAACCCTGGGCCGCGCGAAGGGACTAACCGTCTAGCCATTGCGGTGCCGGGTCCGCAGAGGAAGGAGGTCAGCGTGAACCGCGCAGTTGCCGCTGGTCTGTTGGCGGTGTTGTGTTTGGCGTGCGTTGGTGCCGCGCAGGATGCAGTGGCGGTCGAGGCGCCGAACGAGAACCTCTCTCTTGAACGCGGATTCGGACTCGGCCTGCAGGCAGGCTTCCCGTGGGGAGGCCTCGTCTCGGCTCGCTACTGGGCCACGGAGCGCTTCGGCATCGAAGGGGTGGGGTTCGTCCTCGTCAACGACGGGGAGACGGCGGGTGTCTTGACGGCTCGGGGACTCTTCCGTGCTGTGGACGCCGCGTCGGTCGACTTCTACCTGGCGGGCGGCGTTTCGTTCCGCTTCACCAGCTTCGGAAGCCCGCCGCCTCTGGCCATGGTCGTCGGCGGCATCGAGATCAACTTCTCGCAGCGCTTTGCGTGGAACGTCGAGTTCGGGCTCTCGGCCACGGCCTACGGCGAGATCTGGACGACCTTCGGTACCGGGCTGCACTTCTACTTCTAGCGCCGAACCTGTCCATGCTGGACGCTTGGTATTCTCCGGGGTTGCCTAGTGAACGTGGGCGGCTCCGCGTGACGTATCGACGCTTGTGCCGCCCCGATGCAGACCGACGCAGCGCGTCCTAGAACAGCGACGAGGCGAGCCAGTAGATGCCGAAGAGGAAGACGGGCGCGAAGGCGGCGAGGAGGACGCGGCGCTTCAGGAGGACGGCGGCTGACGCGATGGCTGTGGAGACGTTGAGGATCAGAGCGGCCGTTGACCGCCGGTCGGAGACCGCGCCGTGGCGCGCCGACTTGGCGAGGGCTTCCTCGTACTTCGCGTAGTCCGTGGCGGATCGTGCTTGCGCGGCGGCGGCGAGGTCCGACTGAAACGTCGACATGTCGAGCGACTGATCGCCGAGACCGCTCAGGTACGCGGCCAACGTCGCATCGGTTGCTGCATCGGCCTCAGCGTAGTACATGCCGGCTTGCGTTAGGTAGCTCTGCGCTTGGACGAGAGCGTTCGATGCCTCGGTGGCGGCCTCCAGACGAAGAATCACGAAACCAAGAGCCGCGGTCTTCAGGTCGTCGGCCCGGCCGCCAGCCTTGCCGGCCGAGATCCACGCCAGTGCGGCGCAAAGGGAAGCCAGAGTCACGAGAAGCGCGGCCAGGCCTTCGATCTTAGCTGAGCGTAGTCTCCGAAAGACCGACCGTGTCGCCACGCCTTGCCTCCTATGCTCGTGCCTCTCGGCATCCATCTCGGGACTGCCGCCCCCGCCCAGACCAAGGATGACTTCCCGTGGTGTCGGCAGCTATGCTTCGCTCTTCCAGGACGTGGACCCGAAGTGGCGGAAACGCTCCTTGGCGACTGACTCGTCAAGTTGCACGGGCGGCGACTTGAACAGGTAGGCGCAGGCGTCGACGATCGCGCCGGAGAGCCCTCGGTCGCGTGCGGCGCGGGCGGCCCGAATCGCATCGAGCACGACACCGGCTGAGTTCGGCGAGTCCTCGACGCTGAGACGCAGTTCGATCTCCATCGGCACGCCGCCGAACTCCTCCGCCTCGATCCGTAGGAAGCAGACCTTCCTGTCGTTGAGCCATGCAATGTAGTCGCTCGGGCCGATGTAGACCCCATCCTTGTCGGTGTTTGCGGCATCGAGCTGGCTGAGTACGGCGTCGGTCTTGCTCTGGCGCTTGCTCACCAGCCGGGTCTCGTCCTGCATGTTCAGAAAGTCGGTGTTGCCGCCGACGTTCAGTTGGTATGTCCGCTTGATTGGAAGGCCGCGATCGCGGAACAGCGAGACGAGCGCACGATGCACGATGGTTGCCCCAACTTGCGACTTGACGTCGTCGCCCAAGTACGGCAGGCCGGCGGCGCGGAACCGCTCGCCCATGTCTCGCGCCATCAAGGCGGGCATCGCGTTGATAAAGCCGCAGCCCGCCTCCATTGCGCACTCCGCGTAGAACCGGGCGGTGCGATCGCTGCCGACGGGGAGGTAGTTCACGACGGTATCGGCCGCCGAGCTGCGCAGCTCGCCGACGAGCACGCGCCGCGCCGCTTCC
>JBFMGK010000057.1:0-21819 GCA_040752575.1 Candidatus Bipolaricaulota bacterium | reverse complement strand
TAGAAAAACGCGGCGACGGCCAGGATGCCGATGACGGCAAGAACCCACGCGGTCCGGTACCGAGTGAGTCGAAACAGCCGTTTCCACAACACTCGCTCGCCCGTCGCCATGAAGCCTCCGCTACACTTTGTAGCCGATCTTCCGAAGGAAGTTCTGGCGCCAAGAGACGCCGCGCTCGTCCTCAACGCCGCGCGGCGCCGCGCCGTCGATGACCCCGAGAATGCCCCGGCCGGCGGGCGTCTCGGCGACGACGACGGAGAGAGGATTCGCCGTGGCACAGAAGACCGTGCAGACCTCGGGCACGCGGCGCAGGGCGTCGAGGACGTTGATCGGATAGGCGTTGCCGAGGATCACGACGAACGAGTGGCCGGCGCCGATCGCCAGAGCGTTCTGCACCGCCAGCGCCTCGAGGCTGTCATGGGTTCCGCTGTGACGAACGAGGCAATCGCCGGAGGCCTCGCAGAAGGCAAGGCCGAACTCGATCCCGGGGACCGAGGTCACGAGCGCTTCGTGGAGATCCTCGACGGTCTTCACGAAGTGGCTCTGTCCGAGGATGACGTTCTTCCCTTCGGGGTTCACGACGACGACAAGGCTCAGTTCCATGGGGCTTCCTTTCGCGGGAGTGCGGCGGCGAGCCCGTCGGCGTCAAGGGCCACGTCGCGCTCGTCACCCGAGTCCATGTCCTTCAGCCGCCCCCGCCGGCTACGGAGTTCCTCGTCGCCGAGGACCACGACGTGCCGCGCGCGGAGTTCGTTGGCGAGCGCCAGCTGCTTCCGGAGCCCGCGGGCGCGATGGTCCAGGTCGACCGAAAGGCCGCGGCGGCGGAGGGCCGTCGCGACCTCCAACGCGGCCGCATGGGCTTCTTCGCCCAGCGCTGCGAGGAAGAGGTCCAGACGAGGCGGAGAAACGGCCTCGGGGCGTCGGCTCTGCAGCACGAGCACGAGGCGTTCGATTCCTCCCGCGAAGCCCATGCCCGGAGTCGGCGGTCCGCCGAGCTGTTCGACCAGGCCGTCGTAGCGACCGCCTCCGATCAGCGTGTCCTGCGTTCCGAGATCGCTCGACGTGAGCTCGAACACTGTCCTGGTGTAATAGTCCAAGCCGCGAACGAGCCGCGGATCGACGTCGTGGGCCAATCCGAGTCGGGCGAGGCCGGCGCAAACCGCCGCAAAGTGCGTCGCGCACTCAGGACACAGATGGTCGGCACTCCCCGGCGCCGCGGCGAGGTAGGGCTGGCAGCGCTCGTCTTTGCAGTCGAGGATGCGCAGGGGGTTCTCCACGAGACGTCTGCGGCAGTCGTCGCACATGGCGCCGATCGACGGGGCGAAGTACGCCCGCAGAACCTCGCGATAGGCGGCCCGATCCTCGCTGCAGCCGATCGAGTTGAGGCGCAGCCGAAGACCCGACAGCCCGAGAAGCTCCACCATCGACCAGGCGCACGCAATGACCTCGATGTCGACGCTCGGGTCCATCGCCCCCAGAACCTCGATCCCGAACTGGGAGAACTGACGATTGCGTCCCTTCTGCGGCTTCTCATAGCGGAACATCGGGCCCATGTAGAACAGCTTCTGAAACGGAGCGCTGACCGCCCACCCGTGAGTAAGGTAGGCGCGAGCCACGGACGCCGTGCCCTCCGGGCGCAACGTCAGACTTCGCCCGCCGCGGTCCGCGAACGTGTACATCTCCTTGGAGACGATGTCCGTGGATTCTCCGACGCTCCGCGTGAAGAGCTCCGTGGGCTCCACGAGGGGAACGCGGATCTCGCGGTAGTTGTAGCGCCGAACGGTTTCGCGCACGGCGTTCTCGACGAGCCCCCACCACAGCGCTTCGTCGGGCAGGATGTCGTACATTCCCCGGACCGGATCCGGGGTCATCGCAGTTGCCGCAGGACGTGGACCATTTCGATGAGGCCCTCGGCGGCGTCGGCTCCCTTGTTGCCCGACTTCGTCCCGGCGCGCTCGACGGCCTGTTCGATCGTGTCGGCGGTGATCACGCCGAACGTCACCGGCACGTCGGCTTCGAGCGACAACCGTGCGACGCCTTTGCTGATCTCGCTGGCTACATACTCAAAGTGCGGCGTTGCGCCTCGGATCACCGCAGCGAGCGCGATCACGCCGTCGTAGCGCCCCGACCCGGCCATCTCGCGTACGGCGCGCGGCACCTCGAATGCTCCCGGAACCCAACACACATCGGTCGACTTCTCGGGCACGCCCGAGCGGCGGAGCCGATCCAGGGCGCCCTCGAGAAGCCGTCCCGTGATGAGGTCGTTGAAGCGCCCGACGACGATGCCGACGCGCAACCCCGAGCCATCCAGTTTCCCTTCGAAGACCTTGCCCATGTTGCCCTCCCAGGCTGTTGCCCGCGCGTCACACCTTGTCGAGGCGATGCCCCATCTTCTCCTTCTTCGTGCGGAGGTAGTGACGATTGTAGTCGTTTGGCGGAACCTCGAGACGAACTTGCTCTGAGATCGTCAGTCCGTACCCGGACAGACCGATGACCTTCTTCGGGTTGTTCGTCAAGAGACGGATCGACGTGAGTCCCAGGTCGCAGAGGATCTGGGCGCCGAGCCCGTAGTCGCGCAAGTCGGCGTCGAAGCCGAGCCGTTCGTTGGCCTCGACGGTGTCCAGGCCTTGGTCCTGGAGCTGATAGGCGCACACCTTGTTGCGAAGGCCGATGCCTCGCCCTTCCTGCCTCATGTAGAGGACAACCCCGAGCCCCTCGCGGCCGATCAGCTCGAGGGCGCGGTGGAGCTGAGCTCCGCAGTCGCAGCGGTACGATCCGAAGACGTCTCCAGTCAGGCACTCGGAGTGAACGCGCACCAGCACGTCTTTCTTTCCCACGACGTCGCCGCAGACGAGGGCGACGTGCTCCTCGTCGTCGATCGGGCTCGCGTAGCTGTAGATGCGGAAGGTGCCGAACGCGGTCGGCAACTCGGCCATCGCCACGCGCTGCACGAGGCGCTCGGTTCGCTTTCGATGGGCGATGAGATCCGCGATCGTCACAAGAGGGAGTCCGTGCTCGCGGCCGAAGGACTCAAGCTGCGCGAGGCGCGCCATCGTTCCGTCCGGGTTCAGGATCTCGCACAACACACCGGCCGGGGTAAGACCGGCAAGGCGCGCGAGGTCCACCGTTGCCTCGGTGTGGCCCGCGCGGCGAAGCACGCCGCCGTCGCGGGCAATCAGGGGGAACACGTGGCCCGGACGCGCGAGGTCCGCCGGACGCGCCCCGGGATCCACGAGACGACGGACGGTTTCGGCGCGGTCGAACGAAGAGATTCCCGTCGAGATCCC
Source organism: Candidatus Bipolaricaulota bacterium (assembly GCA_040752575.1). Lineage (GTDB taxonomy): Bacteria > Bipolaricaulota > Bipolaricaulia > UBA7950 > UBA9294 > CAIOGO01. Next base: position 18,532 of record JBFMGK010000057.1, on the reverse strand, counting down.
GTCTCTTGCGTCGACGGAGACCGTGAAGTTCGTGCCGTGAAGCGCGGTGTTGTCAACGCACATCGGCGACAGCCCCAACTCCCGGGCCCGGTCTTCGGTGATCGGCGCGCAGACCAGGCCGCGTCCGTGCGTTACCATGAAATTGATGGCCTCCGGCGTCACGTACTCGGCGGCCATCACGAGGTCTCCTTCGTTCTCGCGATGCTCGTCGTCGACGAGAATCAGCATTTCGCCTGCCCGCGTTCGCTCCAGCGCCTCCTCAATCGGCAGAAACATCGCGCATCATCCTCTCGACGTACTTGGCCAAGACGTCGTACTCCAGGTTCACCGGATCGCCCGGCCGCCGCTCGCGCAGCGTTGTCTTCTCGTAGGTCTCGGGAATCACGGCGCACCGGAACTCCCCCGCCGTCACGCCGAACGGTGTGAGGCTGACTCCATCCACCGTGACCGATCCCTTGTCGACCACGTATCGCCCATCCGGGGGCGGGAACGAAACGACAAGCGTCCAGCCCGACCGTTCTCGGACCAGAGCACGCAAGCGTCCCACGGCATCGACGTGGCCGAGAACCCAATGGCCGTCGAGTCCACCGCCGGCGGGCACCGGAAGCTCGAGGTTCACTCCCGTACCGACCGGCCGATGGGCCAGCGCCGTCCGCCGGGCCGTCTCGGACGAGACGTCGGCGACGAACGACCGCTCGCCGAGATGCCGCACCGTCAGGCACACGCCATCGACTGCGATGCTGCCCCCCACGCGTAGCGCCCCGCGCAACGCAGAAGGAATCGCCACCTCGAGCGCGCCCGGCGAAACTCGCATGACAGAACTGGTCGCCTGCACGATCCCCGTGAACATCGGCGGCCGCGAGTGTAGTGCATCCGAATGCCGTGTTCAACGAAGTTGCACGCTCCTCGGGGGTTGGGTACTCTGTTCCGCGGAGGTCACTGTGGCCAAACGCAGGATCGCGTACGTTGGGTTCGTGCTTGGGATCGTTCTCTTGTCACTTGCCGCGGGCGCTTCGCAGCGGGACATCACTTACGTGACGTTACAGCGCGAGGGATGGGTCGATCTCGAGGTGATGACGCCGCTTGCACGGATCATCCTGTCCGAGGACCGCGGCTCGATGAAGTCCGTGTTCTTGTCGTTTGCCCCCTATGGCTCGACCGTCGCCGAACTGGTGCCGGGCGCGCGGACTGATGTCAAGACGTTTGACCGCCAATTCGTTGAGGGTGCCGTGTTCCCGTTCAGCGTGTCCTCGGGGAGCGAGGGGGACGGCCTGTACCGGTTGACGGACGTCGGCGTCGACGCGGCCGATGGGACGTTCCGCGCCACCTTTGAGGGGGCGATCGGGCGAACGTCGGTCCGTAAGACCTACGTGATCTCCCCCGAGGCGATGTACACGCTCCAGGTATCGATCACGGTGACCAACGGGACGAGTACCCCCCTCGATCTGGTTTGGACTGTGGCCGACCTCTACCCCAAGGACAATGCGCCCGAAGCGGCGTTTCTGTTTGACGACGAGCCGGGAGCACAGCCGCTGGCGCGAGGGTCGTACGCCTCGTTCGGCGGCGCCGGGTTGCTCGGCGACCAGACGGTGTTCTTCGTCTCGCCGAAGGGCGGATCCGCGGGCCCGTATCTGGAGCGCACCCAGGTGGGGTCGCAGCACATCGGGTTCACGCTCTCCGTGGACTCCGGGGCTACGGTGACCTTCGAGAGCGAGCTGTACGCGGGACGAAGACGATACCTGCTCATGGACGCCGCGGGGCTCGGGCCGCTTGACCAGCCCGGGCTTGGCGCGCGGATGATGATCCCGGTGATTCAGTTTCTCGACCTTCTGTACCGGGCGACTGGGAATTACGGCTGGGCGATCATCCTGTTCACGATCCTGACGCGCGTCCTCCTCTACCCGCTGATGCGCAAGCAGATTCACTCGATGGCCAAGATGCAGCGTCTGCAGCCGAAGATGAAGCAGATCCAGGAGCGCTTCAAGGACGATCGACAGCTGATGCAGCAGCGGCTCATGGAGTTATACCGCAAAGAGGGGATCAACCCGATGGGCGGCTGCCTGCCGATGGTCGTCCAACTGCCGATCATCTTCGTGATCTGGCGCGCGATCCTGTACGCAGGAGAGAGCATTCACCTCTCTCCCGGGTTCCTCTGGATGCCCGACCTGAGCTTGCACGATCCCTACTTCGTCCTTGTCGTCGTGACGACGGCGATCATGATCTTCCAGCAGTGGAAACTGACGCCGTCGACGAGCGAAGGCGGGCCGACGGCCAAGTACTTCGGGTATGTCTTCCCGGTGCTGATGGCCATCCTACTTTGGCGTTTCCCGGCGGGGCTCTGGCTGTACTACCTTCTGACGACGGCCGTGCAAGCTGCCCAGCAGGCACTGGTCAACCGGGAACTTGCGCGAGCGGATCGGATGGCCGCCGAGACGAGTGCGGGGGACGTGATCGACGTGACGGGCCATGAGGATGGACGAGGTCAAGCAGGAAGCTGACGCCTTTCTCAAGACGCTTCTTGGGATTCTGGACGAGGATGCGGCCTTCGAGATCGAGGCGGAAGGCGAAGACGGCCTCTACGTGAATCTCATCGGCGGCCCGTTTGCGCTTCCCGAGGAGCGGCCCATTCTCTCCGCGCTGGAGCACCTGCTGCGCGGTGCGCTGCATCGCAAGACGGGGATAGAAGTCGACGTCGTGCTCGATGCGAACGGCGCCATCAAGCGGCGCCGTGCTGAGCTCGTTCGCTTCGCGCTTGACAAGGCGGAGGACGCGATCCGCGAGCACAGGAAGATTCGGCTCAACCCGATGCCGTCGCACGAGCGCCGCACGATCCACATGGCCTTGTCGAAGTATCCCGGCGTGCGCACGTACAGCATGGGAACGGGCGATCACCGTCGCGTCGTGCTTGAGCCCGACGAGAGCTAGACATGCTCGGTGACACGGTGGCTGCGATCTCCACGCCGGTCGGCGAGGCGGCCATCGGGATCGTTCGTCTGTCCGGGCCCGACGCCTTGGCCGTGGCCGATCGCGTGTTTCGTTGCCCGCGAGGCGAGCCGCTCGCGCGTGCCGCGACGCACACCGTGCACTACGGACATGCCGTCGCGCCCGACGGCGTGATCGACGAGGTTCTCGCGACGGTGATGCTCGCTCCGCGCACGTACACGCGCGAGGACGTGGTCGAGTTTGGCTGCCATGGCGGGGTGGTTGCCACGCGGGCCGTTCTCGAGGCCGTGCTCTGTGCCGGGGCCCGGCTGGCCGAACGGGGCGAGTTCACGCAACGGGCGTTCCTGAACGGCCGCATCTCGCTCGACCAAGCGCAAGCCGTGCTCGACGTCGTGAAAGCGCAGACGCGGCTTGGCCTCGAGGCCGCGGTCGACCGCCTCGGGGGCCGCTTCTCGCGCGAGATCGCCGCGCTGCGCGGCGACGTCGAGAGCCTATTGGCCGACGTCGAGGTCGAGATCGACTTTCCCGACCTCGAGATCGATCCCGTCGATCTCAAGGTTCGGCTGCTGGAATTGAGTCGGCGTACGGCCGATCTCCTGGCCCGCGGCGAACACGGGCGCTTGGTTCGCGAGGGACTCACCGTGGCCATCCTGGGTCGGCCGAACGTTGGCAAGTCCACGCTGCTCAACGCCCTCCTTGCCGAGGAACGCTCCATCGTCGCGCCAACGCCCGGAACCACGCGCGATACGGTGGAGGAGATCGCGTCGATCGGCGGAATTCCCGTACGGCTCATCGACACGGCCGGGCTGCGCGTGCCGGTGGACGAGATCGAGGCCGAAGGCGTGCGGCGCGCCGAAGGCGCGGCGGCGCGGGCCGACGTCGTGCTCATCGTGCTGGATCGCTCGTGCGAGCTGTGTGACGAGGATCGCGCTCTGCTCGCCCGTGACTGGGGCGTGCCGCGCGTTGTCGTGCGCAACAAGACCGACCTCGCCGATCGACTGGGGCCCGTGCCCGGCGACGAGGTCGCGGTCGACGTCTCGGCGCGCGACGGCTTGGGCCTCGACGCGCTGCGCGAGCGGTTGGCCTCTGGGCAAGCTTCCGGCGGCTTCACATCCCGCAACGCCGTCCTGCTCCTCGATACCTGGGAGCGCGACCTATTGCGCCGGACCGCAGAGTCCCTCGGCCGAGCCCTTGGCGCGCTTGACGAAGGCGCGACGCCGGACGTCGTCGCCGAGGAGCTTCGCGCGGCGCACCGCGCGACGGGTGAACTCCAGGGGATCGATCTCTCGGAATCCATCCTCGAGAGGATCTTCTCTCGCTTCTGTGTCGGGAAGTAGACGTCGGCCGACTCGTCAGGACAACTCGGCGGGGGCAACGAGGTCCACGCCTTGCACCTGAACGTCGTTGCGCCAGTCGTCAAAGCCGATTTGGCAGATCAAGTCCGACCGCGGAGCCCTCTCAAACGTGTCGAGATGCTTGCCGAGGCGGAAAGCGATGAACGGAAGAGCGAATCCGTTCTGCGTGACGCGTCCCTTGAGATGCTGGCGCCGGTTGCCCACGAGACTCAACCCGTCGAATGAGCAGTCCCGCAACAGGAAGCGCGGCGGGGGGTTGCCGGGGCCGTACGGAGCAAGAGACGAGAGGTTTGTGTAGAAACGAAGATCCACCTCGCCGAGCTGCACTTCGGTATCGATGACCTCGGGGTTGAATGCGGCGATGGAGCTGCGGTGGGCATGGACGTACTCGAGCAGGCGCTCCTCCAGCTCGCCGAGGACGTCGTTCGACGCGGAAAACCCAGCGGCCATGCGGTGTCCACCATATTGGAGCAACAGCCGCGAGACCGATTCCAGGCAGGCGCTGATGTCAAAGTCGCCCACGCTTCGGCAAGAGCCCCGCGACACGCGATCACCCCGCGACAGGATGATCGTGGGTACGCGATACCTCTCCGCGAGGTTCGAGGCCACAAGGCCAAGGATCCCTTCGTTCCAGTACTTGCCGACGAGGAAGAGCAACCCATCTTCCTGAGGGTCGAGGGCGTCGGAGCGGATCAGGTCCTCGGCCTGGGCGATCAAGTCGTTCTGGGCGATCTCGCGGTCTCGGTTGTAGTCGAGCAGGATCTCGGCCAGGTATTCGGCCTGGTCGGCGATCTCCGTGATCAGAAGGAGAAACGCGACTTTGGGGTCGCCGGCGCGGTTTGCGGCGTTGAGTTTCGGCGCCACAAGGTAGCCGAAGTCCGTGGTCGTGAGTTTGTTCGGGTTGATGGACAGCTTGGCCATGAGGGTCCGCAGCCCGAGCGATGAGCCCTGTCCGGCGGCCAGGAGCCGGAACGCCTCGCGGACGAGGAGCTGATTCTCGTTGTCCTCATCGGCGCAGAGCGGAACGAGGTCAGCGATGGTTCCCAGCGCCACGAGATCGAGCAGCGCCGACGGCGCTGGGCGGCCGATCCGTTCATAAAGCGCGCACATGGTCTTGTACGCGACACCTACCCCGGCCAAGTGCGGGTTGGGGTAACGGTTGTCGCTGCGGTGCGGGTCCACGACGGCGACGGCCGGGGGCAGGTCGCCCACCGGCAGATGATGATCGGTCACGACGACATCGATTCCGGCGGCCCGGAGTTCGGCGATCTCCTCGTGGCTCGCGACGCCGCAGTCCGTCGTGACGACCAGCGAAAACCCTTCGTCGATCGCCCGCAAGACGAAGGACCGCGACAAGCCGTGTCCGGCCGAACGATCCCCCACTTCGACCTTCACGCTGTTCGGCGGCAGCAGCGGACGTAGCCCGCGGTACAGGACGGCGGCGCCGGTGAGTCCGTCGACGTCGAAGTCTCCGTGGATGAAGACGCGTTCGCCCTTCTTCGCCGCCTCGACGAGACGGGCAACCGCCCGCTCCATGTCCGGAAGGTCAAACGGAGGGTGAAGATGCTGACTCGCCGCGTCGAGCAGCGCACTCCATGACGCGCCACCTCGTTGCGCAAGGAGCACGGCGATCGGGCGCGCACAGCCGAGCGACACTTCGATGGCCGAGACCAGCGACAGGTCGGGAGAGACCGCGATGCGCCAAGCCCTCCTCTCGCGGAGGAGAGATCTCATCTACGACCGCTTCGCGCGCTCGGCACGGAGCGTCCACGCGTACAGGATCGGGTTGGCGATGTACAGCGTCGAGTACGTTCCGAGGAGCATGCCGATGAACAGCGCAAGGGCGAACGTGCGGAGCTCTACGCCGCCAAAGAAGAGCGTCACGACGATGGGAATCAGGGTTGTGCTTGCGGTGTTGATCGTCCGCACAAGGGACTGGTTCACACTCAGGTTGATCAGGTCGAACATCGAAAGCCGTCGTTCGACCTTCAGGTTTTCCCGCACGCGGTCGAAGATCACGATCGTGTCGTTGAGCGAGTAGCCGACCAACGTCAGGAAGGCCGCGATCGTCTCCAGGCTGATCTCCAGCCGGAACAACGCGAAGATCCCCAACGTGACCATGACGTCGTGGAACAGCGCCGCCACGGCCCCGATGGCGTATCGGAGGCGGAACCGCCACGACACGTAAATCAGCACGCCGAGCATGGCGACGCCGATGGCGAGCCAGCTTCGTTGCGCCAGCTCCCGGCTCACCTGTTCGCCGATGAGCCGGCGGCTGATGTCCTCCACGGGGAGCTGCTCGCGCAGCGCTTCTTCGACCCTATTGATCGTCAACGCGTCTTCCTCGACGTCGAGGAGCTTCGTCGTGATGATCTTCGTGTTCCCCGCCGTGCTCTGGATCTTGCTGGTCCGCAGATCGACCGCTCCGGCGTCGACCGTCCCGAGCAGGTTACGGACGACGGCCGTGTCGACGCTCTCGCTGAGCTTCACCGTGAACTCCATGCCGCCGGTGAAGTCGATTCCGAGGTTCAGACCTCGGATGCCGGGCACGAGGAGGACGGCGCTTCCTGCCACGAGGATTGCCGAGATCGTGACGAAGTACTTCGCCTTGCCGAGGAAATCGAGGTGACGCATGCGAACGCCTCCTAGAGGGCCTGAACCTTCTTCGCCCAGCGAGACTTGATCCGCGATGCTCGGTTCTTGTGGATCGTGTTTCGCTGCGCCGCCTTGTCCGCGGCCTTTGCGAGTTGCGGGAGCAGGGCGACGGCTTCCTTCTTGTCGCCGGCCACCAGGAACTGACGAATCTGCTTGACGACGCGCTTCAAGGCCGCCTTGCGAGCGCGGTTGAGACCACGGCGTTTCTCGCTCTGGCGCAATCGCTTGCTTGCAGAAGCAATGTTCGGAATCTCACTCACCTCTCTGTCGTGATCGTTACTCGATCAGCCAGGACTACTGCGGGCAGATGGTAACGACGCGCCGCAAGCGAATCAAGCGACGGGCCCGCCTGTCGGAGTGCCTGCCCCGCAGCCTGCGACGCGTGTCCGACGGCGAAACGAGTCAACGGGCGACGGAGCGTCGCGAGACGAACGGGTGATTGTCGGGCCCGGGTGCGTGCGCTAGGATGGCGGGTCTTCACGGGGGATGAGGGGGATTCATGGACTACATCGTCAAGCGCGATGGCCGAACGGTTCCGTTCGATGCCGCGAAGATCACCACCGCCATCTGGAAAGCGATGAAGGAAGTGGGCGAGGGAGATGAGTTCCTGGCCCAGGGCCTTGCGGTGCGAGTGATCCGAAGGCTGGAAACGCGCTTCGCTGGCGAGTTCCCGACCGTCGAAGAGATCCAGGATGCCGTCGAGGAATCGCTGATTGCCAAGGGTCTCGCGCGGACGGCCAAGGCGTATATCCTCTACCGCAAGCAGCACGAGGATCTGCGCGCCATGCAGGGTCTGCTCCAGGAGATGCCGCTCGTCGAGGACTATCTCGCCGAGCGTGACTGGCGAGTGCGCGAGAACAGCAATATGACCTTCTCGCTTCAGGGGCTCAATACCCACATCACGGACAAGATCATCTCCCAGTATTGGCTTCACAAGATCTATCCCGCGCCGATCCGCGCGGCGCACGAGAGCGGCAGCTACCACCTTCACGATCTCGGAACCCTGGGCGCATACTGCGTCGGCTGGGACCTTCGCGATCTCCTTCTCCAGGGGTTCCGTGGCGTGCGTGGGAAGGTCGAGTCGCGCCCGGCCAAGCACTTCCGCGTTGCCCTTTTGCAGATCGTCAATTTCATGTACACCCTGCAGGGGGAGTCGGCCGGTGCTCAGGCGTTCTCAAACGTCGACACGTATCTCGCGCCGTTCATCCGCGCCGACGGCTTGTCCTACGACGAGGTTCGGCAGAACGTTCAGGAGTTCGTCTACAACATGAACGTTCCGACGCGCGTTGGGTTCCAGACTCCGTTCACGAACATCACGCTGGATCTCCGGGTGCCCCGCTTCATGGCTGGAGAGCCCGTGGTCCTCGGCGGGGCGCTGCGCGACGCAACGTACGGGGAGTATCAGCCCGAGATGGACCTGTTCAATCGGGCGTTTGCCGAGGTCATGCTCGAGGGCGACATGCAGGGACGACCGTTCACGTTCCCGATCCCGACCTACAACGTGACCGAGGACTTCGACTGGGAGAACCCTATCCTGGACCCTGTCTGGGAGATGACCGCCAAGTACGGGACTCCGTACTTCTCCAACTTCATCGGCAGCGACCTCCGACCCGAAGATGCGCGAAGCATGTGCTGCCGCCTGCGGATCGACAACCGCGAGCTGCGGAGCCGTGGCGGCGGGCTCTTCGGGGCGCATCCGCTCACGGGCTCGATCGGCGTCGTGACGCTGAATCTGCCCCGCCTGGGGTACTTGGCCGAGGATGACGACGACTTCTTGCGGCGGCTCGGCGACCTCATGGACCTCGCGCGAAAGGCGCTTGAGATCAAGCGAAAGACACTCGAGCAACTCACCGAGAGCGGGTTGTACCCGTACTCAAGGTACTACCTGCGACGGATCCGCGAGTCGGAAGGCGGGTACTGGCGCAATCACTTCTCGACGATCGGCATCCTGGGGATGAACGAGGCCCTCCTGAACCTCAAGGGGTGCACGATCGCCGACGAAGAAGGCCGGCGGTTTGCGGTCGAGGTGCTGGACTGGATGAGGTCAAGGCTCGGTGAGTATCAGGAGGAAACGGGCGAGATCTACAACCTCGAAGCGACGCCTGCGGAAGGGGCGAGCTACCGCCTCGCCAAGAAGGATCTGGATCGTTTCCCCGACCTCCGCATCCATAACCTCGAGGTTCACGGCGGCAAGACGCCGTACTACACGAACTCCACGCAGCTCCCGGTCGGAGCGACGGACGACCTTTTCGAAGCGCTGCGGCTTCAAGACTTGCTGCAGACCAAGTACACCGGGGGAACGGTGTTCCACGGTTTCCTTGGCGAGCGCCTGCCCAGCCCCGCGGCGACGCGGCGCCTCGTGAGGACGATCGCCTGTTCGTTCCGCCTCCCCTACTTCACGCTGACGCCGACGTTCTCAGTGTGCCCCGATCACGGCTACCTCGTCGGCGAGCACGCTACCTGCCCGACGTGCGGCCGCCCGGCCGAGGTCTACTCGAGGATCGTCGGGTACCTTCGGCCGGTCGAGCAGTGGAACGACGGCAAGCGGGCCGAGTTCTCCGACCGTCGCACGTTCGCGGTGACCTCGTCGTAGGAGGTCGAACTGCATATCGCAGCTTGGCTTCCGCTTTCACTGTGCGACGATCCGGGAAAGCTTGCCGCCGTCGTCTTTCTCGGCGGGTGCAACCTGCGCTGCCCGTTCTGCCACAACCCCGAGTTGGTCTTGCCTGAACTTGTGGCTGGCGGAGCGAAGCTGGATCCGACGGATCTCCTCGCGCGCCTGGCCGATCGTCGCGGCTTCCTCGACAGCGTTGTCGTCACGGGCGGCGAGCCCACGCTGCAGCCGGACCTCGGCTCCTTCCTGCTGGAAGTGCGGCGTCTCGGCTTCTCCACCAAGCTGGACACGAACGGCACCGTTCCCGAGCGGCTTGCCGATCTGCTGGCCCGAGGCCTCGTGGACTACGTTGCGATGGACCTGAAAGGTCCCCCCGAGCGGTACGACGAGTTCTGCGGAACCGCCGTCGATCTCCCGCGGATCGAGCAATCGATCGATCTCGTGCGGAGCCGCGCTCCGGACGGCGAGTTCAGGACGACCGTCGCGCCGGGACTTGCGGCGCGCGACCTCGTTCGCGTTGCTCAGTGGATTCAGGGACCGCGACGCTACTTCCTGCAACCGTTTCGCGCTCCGGTGGAGAAGTCCCTCGTCGATCCCACGTGGGCCGGCCGAGATGCACTCGGCGTAGCGGCGCTGCGCGCAGCGTGGCCGGACATTGCGCCGCACGTGCAGGGGGGCGGCATCCGAGACGCATAGATTCGCCTGACGTGGGAGGCGTCGCGGAGCAGGACTTGACGGGCCGCGCTGCTATCGACGTGCCGTGCCGAGGCCGGCCCTGTCGCGGACTTCGTTCATCGTCTGCGCCGCGATGTCCGCCGCGCGTCGTGCCCCGGCGGCCAACACCGCGGGAAGTTCGCCGGACGCTTCGAGCTGCGCGCGCCGCTCGCGGATCGGACGCAGCGCCTCCATGAGCCGCTCGAAGACCGTGTCCTTGAGACGCGAATAGAGCAGCGTCCCGGCGCCATGCTCCTCGCGCAGGGCCTTGGCGGTGTCGAGATCGCCAAGTCCTTCGCAGACGATCTCGAGGATCTGGAAGAGATTGGCGACTCCCGGCGACATCTCTCCCCCCGGGGTCCGTCCGACGTCGGTTACCGCGGAGCGCACCTTCTTCCGGATCGACTTCTCGTCTTCCATCACGCCGACGTAGTGCGCCTCTCCGGCGCTCTTCGACATCTTGGCCGTAGGGTCGGCGAGCGACATGATCCTCGCGCCGTGCGTGACGATCGGTTCCGGTTCGGGAAACACTTCGCCGAAGCGCGCGTTGAACCGCCGCGCAATGCGCCGGGAGAGTTCGATGTGCTGCACCTGATCCTCTCCGACCGGCACGCCGTGGGCCCGGTACATCAGAATGTCCGCCGCCTGGAGCACGGGGTAGGTGAACAGGCCCGAGGAGACAAAGTCCTGCTTCTCGGACTTGTCCTTGAACTGCGTCATCCGCGTCAGGTCGCCGTACGACGTGACGCAGCCGAGAATCCAAGCCAACTCGGTGTGCGCGGGCACGTCGGCCTGGACAAACAGGATGGACTCCTCGGGATCCACGCCGCATGCCAAGAGGTCGAGCGCCATGGACATGGAAGCACGACGGAGCTCCGCGGCGTCGATGTCGACCGTGATCGCGTGGTAGTCGACAACGCAGTAGACGCAGTGGGCCGTGCTCTGGAGGGCGACCCAGTTTCGGATGGCGCCGAGATAGTTCCCGATGTGCAACGTTCCGGTCGGCTGAATGCCTGAGAAGATCCTCTTCGACACGCTCTTCCTCCATTCTGGAAGGTCCGACGGGAGTATAGGCGAGCGATCCGTCGCACGACAAGCGAAGATTCCGGTTGCTCGCGACATCTCGGCTCGCGTATCATCGCCCGGGGACGAGATGAAGCTGCCTGTTGTCGCGGTCGTACTGGCGGGGGCCGAAGCCTCCACGTGGAGCGCCGAGCGCCTGCTGTTGCCGGTGTGCGGGGTCCCCGTTCTCGCGAGGGTGTGCAATGCACTCGTCGCGGCCGACACCCGCGACGTCCTTCTTCTGGGCGGTACATCCTTCCGAACTGCCGCCGAAGCCGTCGGAATCCCCTTCGTGCTCTGCGAGAGCGACGGAACCTCTCCCGATCTCGCGGCTCGCCTGGGCAACCGATCCGTCCTCGTGCTGTGCGCCGACCTCGCACTGCTGACGCCGGCGACGGTTCGCGCGTTCCTGACTGCAGCGGGAAGTGGGGCGACCCCGCGGCTCCTTGAGGCCTCGGGAGTCATGGCCGCATTCCATGGGTCCGAGGACGCACGGGCCGCAATCCGCGCCGGATCCCGCCGAGACGATTGCCGCGGACTGGTCGCCGATGGAGGCACGTGGCGCGCCCCCGATCCCGACGACGCGATGCGCCTCTCCACGCCGGCGGCCTACTCGACCGTCGAGCGCACGGCCCGGCTCCGACGCCTTGCTCGCCTCGGCGAGGACGGCGTGCTGGTCATGGACGTCGAGCGGACGGCGGTCGACGACACGGCTTCGGTCGGGCCCGGGACCATCCTGTGGCCCGGGACCTACGTCAAGGGGCGCTCGCTCCTCGGCGTGGGGTGTCGCATCGGGCCGGACGTCTGGATCGAAGACAGCCGCGTCGAGGACGGGGCCATCGTCAGGTACTCCGTTCTCGAGGGGGCCGCCGTCGGACCCAGCGCGCGCATCGGGCCCTTTGCCCACTTAAGACAGGGTGCCCAGATCGGCTCCAGAGCGCGGGTCGGGAACTTCGTCGAGGTGAAGGCGTCGCGGATCGGGGAAGACTCCAAGGTCGGACACCTGAGCTATCTCGGCGACGCGAACGTCGGCGACCGGGTCAACGTCGGCGCGGGCACCATCACCTGCAACTATGATGGGTCAGCCAAGCATCGCACGGTGATCGAAGACGGAGCCTTCATCGGAAGTCACGCGGCGCTTGTGGCTCCGGTGACGATCGGCCGCGGGGCGATCGTCGGCGCGGGGTCCACCATCACGGAAGACGTGCCGCCGGGGCACCTGGCCCTGGGGCGCGCTCGCCAGGTGATCAAGGAGCGGAAGCCGACTGCGTCCCAGGAGGAACGATGATTGAGCGCGAGCTGAAACTCATCGCCGGCAATGCGAACCCCGTTCTGGCTCATGAGATTGCGACCTCTCTCGGGATTGACCTATGCGACGCCGGTGTGGACCGGTTCAGCGACGGAGAGGTCCGAGTGCGCATCCGCGAGACCGTTCGCGGCGCAGACGTCTTCGTCATTCAGCCGACGTGTCCGCCGGTCAACGAGCACCTGATGGAACTCCTGCTCATCATCGATGCGGTGAAACGCGCTTCGGCGCGGACGGTCATCGCCGTGGTCCCGTACTACGGGTACGCGCGGCAGGACCGAAAGCACACAGGACGAGTGCCGATCTCGGCACGACTCGTCGCCAACCTCATCGAGACGGCGGGCGCTGATCGCATGTTGACGATGGATCTGCACGCCGGGCAGATCCAGGGCTTCTTCAACATTCCGGTGGACAACCTTCGGGCAGATTGGATCTTCGCCGATCACATCCGCACGTGCGTTGAAGGGCTCGACAACGCGGTGATCGTGGCACCCGATGCCGGAGGTGCGGTGCGCGCGAGAATGGTTGCCGAGCAACTCGATCTCCCGTTGGCCATACTCGAGAAGCGGCGGAGCCAGGACGGCTCCGTGGTCAGCGTGATGAACGTGATCGGCGACGTCGCCGGCAAGAACGTGATCCTCGTCGACGACATCATCTCCTCGGGCGGGACGCTGGTGAAAGCGGCGTGCGCGCTTCACGAGAACGGGGCGCTGTCGATCCGTGCGTACGCGACGCATGGCATCTTCTCCGGCGATGCTTGGGACCTGTTGGCCGGGTGTCCCTTGAAACGCGTCGTAGTAACCAATACCATCTTCTCCGAACGCGCGGAGAAGAGTGGAATTGTCGATTACATCTCGGTCGGCGAGCACCTTGCGAAGACCATCCACCGAATCTTCGAGTACAAGTCGGTGAGCCACCTTTTCCCGCACTACTAGCGTCGTAGGAGTCACCATGCACACGCTGAACGCGACCACGAGACCCGGGGGCAAGGCGGAGGCGTTGCGCCGCCGCGGGGTTATCCCGGGAGTCGTCTATGGACCTGCCATGGAGAGCACGCCGATTGCCGTTACGCGCCGTGACCTGCAGGTTCTCTTCTCCAAGATCACGCGGAGTTCGCAGATCAACCTGAAGATCGACGCATCCGGAAAGCCTCAGGAGATGCACGTCTTCCTCAAGGCGGTGGACTACGACGCGGTCACCGATGAGCCGCTGCACGTCGACTTCTACCACCCCGAGGCGAAGCACCCGCTGAAGCTCAACGTTCCCGTGAAGATCACGGGCGAGTCCAAGGGAGCGAAGTCCGGCGGCATCCTCAACGTGCAGTTCCGAACAATCCCCGTCCGCGGTCTCCCGAAGGACATCCCCCACCTCTTCACGATTGACGTGAGCGAGCTTGAGGTCGGGGACTCCGTCCACGTCAGCGAGCTCACGTTCGACAAGGTCGAACCGCTTCTCCCGCCGGAGCGCGTGCTGGTCACGGTCATCGCACCGCGCAGCCTCGTTGCGGAGACCGCGGAAGCTGCCGAGGCCGCCGGGGCGGCGGCCGAGGGCGCGGCGGAAGCGCCCGCCGCGGAATCGGCGGAGACCTAGGGGGGCTTTGAAGGCCGTCTTCGGGTTGGGAAACCCTGGACTGGCCTACGCGCTCACACGACACAACGTCGGGTTCGAGGCAGTGGACCTCTACCGGAGCGTCCACCGGGTTCGAGCGAGAGGGCGGGTCGAGAACTCCGCCCTCGTCTATTCTTGGAACGACCTTCTCCTCGTTAAGCCGACGACGTTCATGAACGAGAGCGGGATCGCCGTGCAGGGCGTCCTCCGGCGCCGCGGCGTGGACCTTCGCGACGCCCTCGTGATCTACGACGACCTTGACCTGCCCTTGGGACGGGTGCGGCTTCTCGGTTCCGGGGGGGCGGGAAGCCACAAGGGTATGGGCTCCGTCATCGCCTGCCTGCGTACCGAGCAGATCCCGCGCTTGCGAATCGGAATCGAGACGGAAGGTCGATCGGCGCCCGGAGCGGACTACGTTCTCGAGCGGTTCACGCCCGAGGAGTGGAGACGCATCGTCCCGGCCCTCGAGCGCGCCGTCGAGGCGATCGACCTCGTCCGCGAGCGAGGCCTCGACGCGGCGATGACGGAGATCAACCGAAAGCTCGATCCGTTGTAGCTCTCGGCATGACGGGTATACTTCCTGCAGGGACAGGCCGACGGAGGAGGTCGGATGTACGATCGGTTCTCGCGCGAGTCGATGGAGATTATCGCCGTTTCGCAAGAAGAGGCGGAAGAGTGGCGGCATAGCTACGTTGGGACCGAGCACCTCCTTCTCGCGTTCTTGAAGCTCACCGGGAGCGACGTATACCGCTTCCTCTCGACGCACGGCGTGACCTACGAGAAGGTGGCCGGGCTGCTCGAGGAGGAGAAAGGGCGCGGCGAGGTCAAGTTGTCCGCCGACGATCTGGAACCCACGCCTCGGCTCAAGCGCGTGATGAAGATCAGCTTCGAGGAAGCGCGGCGCGCCGGCCTCAACACGATCCGCCCCGAACACCTGCTCATGGGCATGTTGCGCGAAGGCGAGGGCACGGGCGCCTCCATGCTCCAGCAGCTGGGCATCGACCTGACGAAGACACGCGCCTACTTCCTTCCGCCGACGGGGATCGGTCTCGCGGTGCGCGCCAAGCGCCAGCCCCAGAGGAAAGGCGACCTCGCGGAGTTCGGCCGAAACCTCGTGGAGGAGGCGATGGCCGGCAACCTGGACCCCGTGATCGGGCGCGAGGGCGAGATGGAGCGGATCATCCAGACCCTCACGCGTCGCAAGAAGAACAACCCCGCGCTCATCGGCGAGTCCGGCGTCGGGAAGACGGCGATTGTCGAGGGGTTGGCCCAGAAGATCGCGTCGGGCGACGTTCCGACCATCTTGCGGTCGAAGGAGATCCTCGAACTCGACATGGCCTCCGTCGTCGCGGGGACGAAGTACCGCGGCGAGTTCGAGCAGCGCCTCAAGACGCTGCTCAGCCACGTTGCCGAGAGCGACAACGTGATCCTGTTCATCGATGAGCTTCACACCGTCGTCGGCGCCGGCGGAGCCGAGGGAGCGATCGACGCCTCGTCGATCTTGAAGCCGCCGCTGGCCTCGGGGGCGATTCAGTGTATCGGCACGGCAACGCCCGACGAGTACCGCAAGTCGGTGGAGAAAGACCCGGCCCTCAAGCGACGTTTCAAGACGATTCAGGTCGAAGAGCCGTCCGTCGAGACGACGATCGAAATCCTACGCGGGCTGCGGCCACGTTACGAAAAGCACCATGGGGTCAAGATTACCGACGACGCGCTGCACGAAGCGGCGCGCTTGTCCGATCGCTACGTGACCGATCAGTGCTTGCCGGACAAGGCGATCGATCTGATCGACGAGACGGCGGCGCGGATCAAGCTCCAAAGTTCGCAGCTCCCGGAAGCGGTTCGCGAGGCGCTCGACGAGATCGAAGAACTCGATCGGCGCGAGCAGGCCGCCGTGGCTGCACAGGATTACGAGGCCGCGGCGCGCGTTCGCGACCAAAAGGCGGAGCTCGAGCGAAAGGCCCACGCCGAGCGGGAAGAGGGAGGCGAGGCCGGCGAGCTCCAGGCGACCGGACGCGACATCGCGCGCATGGTGTCGATGTGGACGGGCGTTCCCATCGGACACGTTCAGGAAGAGGAAAGCGTTCGACTCGTGTCGATGGAGGAGAAGATCCACGACCGGCTGATCGCGCAGGAGGAGGCCGTTCGCGCGGTCTCGCGGTCGATTCGCCGTGCTTACGCCGGTGTGAAGAACCCGAAGCGCCCCGTCGGGGTGTTCATGTTCCTCGGACCGACGGGCGTGGGAAAGACCGAACTGTCGAAGACGTTGGCCGAGTTCCTGTTCGGCGACGAAGACGCGCTCATCCGTGTGGACATGTCCGAGTACATGGAGCGGTTCTCGGTGTCCCGTTTGACAGGCGCGCCTCCGGGCTATGTCGGCTACGACGAAGCGGGCGAGCTCACCGAGAAGGTGAGGCACCGACCCTATTCCGTCGTGTTGTTCGACGAGATCGAGAAGGCGCACCGCGATGTGTTCAACATCCTTCTCCAGGTCATGGAAGACGGGATTCTGACCGATTCACAAGGTCGGCGCGTCGACTTCCGTAACGCGGTTCTGATCATGACGTCGAACGTCGGGAGCGAGTTGATCACGGACCGAGAGGCGCTGGGCTTCAGCGACCACCGCGAGGGATCGGACGAGCCGTACCAGGACATGAAGTCCCGCGTCATTGGTGAGGCGCGCAACGTGTTCCGCCCTGAGTTCCTCAATCGCCTCGATGACATCATCGTCTTCCACCAGCTCAACCGCGAGCAGGTTCGACACATCGCGAAGCTGATGGTCGACGAACTGAAGGTGCGACTGCTCGCCGAGCGTGACATTCGCTTCCACTTGGATGACTCGGCGTGGGATCTGTTGATCCGTCAGGGGTACGACCCGAAGTACGGTGCGAGACCCATGCGTCGCACGATCGAACGGCTGATCGAGAACCCCATCTCCGAGGAGATCCTCGCCGGTCGGTTTGGCGCGGGAGCCTCGGTGACGGCGTCGGCGGACGGAGACGAGCTGCGGTTCACGCAAGGGGGATGAGGTGTCGTTCGCCTGCGCCCGCTGCGGCCACCGATCGGTGAAGTGGCTCGGGCGCTGTCCGAGCTGCGGGGCGTGGGACTCCTTCGCCGAAGCGAAGCTGCAGTCCGAAGAACCCGCCGGCACCTCGTGGCTGGGCGAAGAACCGCGACCGATCTCCGAGATCAGTCTCGACGATGTCGCGCGCATCCCTTCCGGAATGGGCGAACTCGACCGTCTGCTCGGCGGCGGTCTCGTCCCCGGCGGCGTGATCCTGTTTGGCGGCGAGCCGGGCATCGGCAAGTCGACCCTCCTGCTTCAGGTCGCTCAGGCCCTTGCCGAGGGTGTGGGCAGTGTGCTCTACGTTTCCGGCGAGGAGTCGGAGAGCCAGGTCAAGCTCCGCGCCAGCCGCCTTGGCGTCGACAGCCGTCGGCTCTTCGTCCTCGCGGAGCAGTCCCTGGAGCGGATCGCGGCTGCGGTGGAACGCGTCGCCCCCTGCGCGCTCCTCGTGGACTCCATCCAGACCGTCGCCTCCGCGGACATCGAGGGCGAGGCCGGCAGCGTGCGGCAACTGCGCGAGGTGTCCGCAGAGCTGATCCGACTTACCAAAGCAAGACGGATCGTGACGTTCCTCGTGGGTCACATCACCAAGGACGGGGCCTTCGCCGGTCCGAAGTCGGTCGAGCACCTTGTCGATGTCGCGCTGTACCTCGAGGGAAGCCGCGGCGAGGACGTGCGCTTCCTGCGCTCCGTGAAGAACCGATTCGGCGCGACCGATGAGGCGGCGGTGTTTCGGATGGCCGCCGACGGGATGCGGGAGGTCGCGAACCCTTCCCAGTTCTTCCTCGAAGGGCACGGGGCGGCGCCGCGTCCGGGAGCCGTCGTGGTCCCTGTTCTCGAGGGGTCGCGACCGATCCTCGTCGAGCTCCAGGCTCTCGTGTCACCCACAGGAGGCTTCGGCGTGCCGCAACGACGGTGCACGGGGCTCGATGTGAATCGGGTGCTGCTGCTCCTCGCGGTGATCGAGAAGGAGCTTGGGGTACGGGTCGGCGCGGCCGATGTCTATCTCTCCGTGGCAGGGGGCCTCGAAGCGCGGGAGCGGGGAAGCGATCTGGGGGCGGTGGCGGCGATCCTGTCGAGTGTGCGCCACCGATCCGTCCCCGCGCGCACGGCCGTCGTTGGCGAGGTCGGGCTGTCGGGCGAGGTTCGCGCGGTGCGGCGGCTGGCCGAGAGGGTTCGTGAGGCCGAGAAGATGGGGTACGATCGCGTGC
>JBFMGK010000056.1:12197-16376 GCA_040752575.1 Candidatus Bipolaricaulota bacterium | reverse complement strand
CGCGCGCGTGCCGGGTCGCGCGCACGAGCTTAAGGAATCGCGTGCGTTCTAGGTCGGTCCGGAATCCGGGAATCGACTCCAGCTTGTCGATCGTTCCTCCCGTGTGGCCGAGCGCGCGCCCCGAGAGTTTTCCGATCTTGAGACCCGCCGCGGCGAGAAGCGGGATGAGGACGAGCGTCGTCTTGTCCCCCACGCCTCCCGTCGAGTGCTTGTCCACCGTGTATCCGCCGAGATCATCCGGGGTGAACGTCGAACCGGAGTGGGCCATGACGTCGGTGAGGGTCGCCGTCTCCTCGTCGGACATCCCGCGGAGAAAGAGCGCCATCAGAAGAGCCGAGACTTGGTAGTCGGGAATCGCACCCGATACGGTGCCCGAGATCCAGAACTCGATCTCTGCTCGAGTCAGGGTCCCGCCGTCGCGCTTCTTGCGGATCACATCGACGATGTTCATGGTTCCGCATTCTAGGACCGTGGCGGTATCTGATCAATGGGCTGTTGCGAGCGGCGCGCTCGGCTATACTGCCCGCGAGGTGATGACCGTGCACATCCCGCGGTTTCTCTTCCGCGTCAAGGATCGCCAGATCGAGCAGGAAGCCGAGACGATGGTGTCGACGCTCGGGATCAAGGACATCGAGATCCGGCGCGACGACACGATCGACACGGCGTGGCTCGAGGACTACGAGGCGATGAAGACCACCTACGGCCTTGAGGACATCCAGAAGTACCTCGAAGGGCTGACGCGCCCCGGCCGCTAGTTCAGCTTGGATCTCAGACGGCTCGAGAGGTAGTCGATCGCCCAGACAGCAAGGACGATCAGCAACATGACGGTCCCCGCGTTGGGGTATCGCTGGCCAGACAGGTAGGCAATCAACCGCTGTCCGATTCCCCCGGCGCCGACGAGTCCGACCACGGTGGCCATGCGCACGTTGATGTCGAAGCGGTAGAGCGTGAAGGAGATGTACGGATTCACGATCTGCGGCACGACGCCGTATCGCAGGACCTGAAGACGGCCTGCTCCCGTGGCGGTGATGGCCTCGAGCAACCCTTCGTCGATGCTTTCCAGCCTCTCGGCATAGAGCTTGGTCAGGTCCGCGATCGAGTGAACCCAGAGGGCCAGGAGCCCCGCGAACGACGCGTGTTCTGACGTCACCCACACGAGGAACACGATGGCCCAAACGATCGGCTCGATGGAGCGGAAGATGCTCATCACCCCCCGCAGGATGGTGTACGCAAGCCTGCCGGCGACGCCGCGCGTCAGATTGCGCGCGGCAAAGAAGCTGAGCGGGACAGCGAGGATGGCTGCGAACAGCGTGGCCATGATCGCCATGAAGATCGTGACCACCAGGTCGCTCAGACTCTCGCGCAGGATCGCGAGGTTCGGGCTGACGAGCGCCTTCCAGATGGGTGCGACGCGCCAGGCGTCGGTGAACAGCCGCACGAGGTTGTCGACGGTGATCGTGACGCCGACGGCTCCCGCGCCGATGACGACGAGCAGGAACGCGACGTAGATTCCCGTGGAGCGCCGATACCAGCGCTTCGGCGCCCCGGGCTCGGCGACGAACGGCTGGAGGGACAATCCTGACAGGCGCTCGTGGAGCGACGGCCGTAGCACCAGCCCAACGAGCGGGAACACGGAGACGTGCCAGGTAAGGACGCGGACGAGCGATCTGGCCGTCGTCGGCTTGCGTCGACTGGCGCCGAGGAGGCGTACGCGGAACAGCGTGTGCCCGAGGGAAACGCCGAAGCTCTCCCATAAGACGGCCGTCTCGATTGATCCGACGAGAACGATCCACCACGGGACCAGGAAGTAGACGGCCTTCTCGGAGCCGAAGGCAAACCACGACACGGCGTACGTCACAAGAATCCACGCCAGCCCGACGGCGAGCGCGTCGACGAAGAACGGGGACAATTCCCTGTGGGCTTGGGCGAGGGTCCTTGTCGCGCCGTCGGCGGTGCGTCGGAGAGCCCCCATCGCATCGACCGGCTTCCCGCTCATCGGATGATCCTCTCGCGCAACCAGCCGCTTAGATAGTCCATGATCCAGACGACGGCGATGATCGCGATAACGACGGCCCCCACGATACTCCACTGTCCCTCGTTCTTGTAGTAGAACAGAAGAGTCCCGACGCCGCCGGCTCCCACGAGGGCGATGACGGTGGACATGCGCACGTTGATGTCCCAGCGATACAGGGTGAAGGCCCAGAAGGCCGGCATGACCTGAGGGATCACGGCGTAGCGGATGACTTGCAGAAAGCTCGCTCCCGAAGCGCGTGCTGCCTCGACGGGTCCCGCGTCGATGCCCTCGACCTGTTCCGAGAAGAGCTTGCCGAGCGCGGCGACGGTGTGGATCGTCAGCGCAAGGATTCCCGCGAACGGACTGCCCCATCCCACCCAGACGGCGAACACGGTTGCCCAGAGCAGCGTTTCGATGGCGCGGAAGACGTTGAAGAAGCCCCGGACCAGCGTGTAGATCAACAGGCCGACCGCATTGAACCCCATGATGTTGCGCGCTCCGAGGAAGCTGAGCGGGAAAGCGACGGCGGTCCCGAGCACGGTCGAGAGAAGCGTCATGTATAGCGTCAGAACCATCAGGTCCAGAATCGAGTACGTGCCCCGGCGGAGGACGAAGATCGGATCTTCGTGGAGGAAGTAGCGGAAGTCCGGCCGTGCGATCTGGCGGAACAGGTCGCCGGCCTTGCTCGCGCGGGACGCGAGCGCCGACAGATTGGCCTCGGTGATCAGCCAGCCCAGCCAGAACGTCAGCACGAGCAGGAACAGGCTCATCCAGCCCCACTGCGTGAGAAGAACGCGTTTCTCCGGCCGCCCCTCATCGTCGGGAAGGTCGTCGAGGCCCGCGCCGGCGCCACGAAGGCGCCGAGTCGGGCGCAACGCCACTCCGGCGAAGCGATCATGCCAGGGGTGCTCGGGCGAGAACCAGAAGCCCATGAAGGCGAGCGGGACGGAGGCATGCCAGAGGACGACGCGGGCGACTCGCCGCGGGAGCGTGATCCGGTCGCCGTGCATCGGAACGAGGCGGAGACCGAAAGCCCTCATGCCCAGGCTCCACCCCGAGTTGCGGCAGACGATCGCCAGCTCCAGCGTCGCCAAGACGGTCACCGGCCACCCCCACGCGGGGAGCGTCAGCGTGTCGTACCAGTGGCCCGGGATCCACGTGTACCAGTAGTGGTTCAGGAAGTACATCACGGCGAATGCGACGTATCCCCAGATGGCCCAGTCGAGGAAGAAAGAAAGAACTCGGCGCTTGAGGAGTCCGCGCACCGCCGGGCGCGCGAGTCCCGCGAGAACCGTCGAGCCAGCCGTGCGCGCGTCGATGGGCATCGTCAGCGGACCTCGACCTCTTCGGCGTCCTCGCCGTAGATCTCCTTGAAGCGAACGTTGTCGATTTGCGTTGGTAAGCCGTCAAACACGGCTTCCCCATCCTTGAGGGCGAGGATGCGCGTTCCAAACCTCCGTGCGAGCGAGAGGAAGTGAAGGCTCGTCAGCACGGTCACGCCGTCTTCGCGGTTCACCTGCTCGAAGTACTGCATGATCGAATTCGACGTGGCGGGGTCGAGGGCCGAGACGGGCTCGTCGACGAGCAAGAGCTGCGGCTGCTGCATGAGAGCGCGCGCGATGCCTACCCGCTGTTGCTGGCCGCCCGAGAGTTCATCTGCGCGGACGTAGGCCTTCTCGACGAGGCCCACGCGTTCGAGATTGCGCATCGCCATCTCGCGGTCGCTCTTCGAGAACCAGCCGGCCATGGAACGCCACGTGGGCGTGTAGCCGAGCCGCCCTGTCAGCACGTTGGTCATCACGGTCGATCGCTTCACGAGGTTGAAATGCTGGAAGACCATGCCCATCCCGCGCCGGGCGCGACGCATACGGGCGGCGGGAAGGCGCGTGACCTCGACGCCGTCCAGGCGAATGCTCCCCGACGTCGGTTCGATGAGACGGTTGATGCAGCGCAGCAAGGTTGATTTCCCCGAGCCCGAGAGGCCGATGACTACGAGGAACTCGCCCTTCTTCACGCCGAACGACAGGTCCTTGAGCGCGACAACCTGCCCGCGCTCGTACACCTTCGTGAGGCGTTCGATCTCGAGATGTTCGGGTGCTGTGGCCATAGAGAGTCTTCCGCGAAGAGCGCCGCCGGAGCCCCGCGGGGCGCGTGGGCAGGGTGCG
>JBFMGK010000056.1:0-12187 GCA_040752575.1 Candidatus Bipolaricaulota bacterium | reverse complement strand
GCCGCCGCTGGCGCCCGCCGGCCCTCCTCGGCAGGTTGCGATTACTTGTTCGGGTTCACGCGCTGTCCCGTCGTCAGACGGTAGGCGTCGTAGACCGAGTCGTCGATGTCCTGGACGTCAGTCCACTTGTAGAACCGTGTGTCGGACCAGAGGCTCCAGCCCGGGCCGGGGTTGGCCGAGGTCCCGATGTGCTGTTTGATCGCTGCGACGATCTGATCCTGCAGGTCCTGCGGGAAGTTCGGCGCGAACGCGAAGCAGTCGTTCGGAATCGGGCCGACGAGGCCAAGGACCTGAACCTTCTCGGCGATCGCCCACTTGTCGCCGTAGGCGTGCCCGCCGGTCGCGTACATGTCGCCGACCGACTCGCGCAGGTCTTCGACCGTGCCGCGGATTTGCTCGGGGTAGAACGCCTGGTTCCAGTAGTCCCAGATCCACAGCTCGGGGTCCCAGCCGTCGAACCAGTAGTTCACGTAGCCCGGCTGAGCCTGCATCGCCTCAAGAATATGGGCGGGAGGCCGCCCAGGGTTCCAGAAGCCGGTGCAGAAGTCGGCCTGCTTGTCGAGGACGTTGAGCAGCGCGCGCTGATGCGAGCTGTCGCCGCTCGGCAGGACTCCGCCGAACGTGAGGCCGAGACGTGCGAACTCCTGGCTCGGAAGGCGGTAGCCCGACGTCGACCCTTCCGCGGGATAGGCCCACGTCTTGCCCTGCAGGTCCAGGAGCGACGTGAAACCATACTCGCGGAGGGTGTAGATGGCCGTGTAGTAGTACGGGAACCCGTAGCGGACCGAGCCAAGCCGCGGGATGGCCGTGAAGTTCGTCCGATCGGCGATCGTGATGTACTGCTGCGTCGTCGGCGCGCCCATGACGTCGCCTTCCGCCGCGACGAACTCCTCGATGAACGCCTGGTAGTCGATCATGACGCGGACATCGAAGTACAGACCCGTGATGGCCGAGATGTCGGCTGCGATCTGCTTCGCGATGTCCTCGAGATACTGCGGTTCCTGGGACGGGACGAAGAGCCAACGAATCGGATTCTCGCGCGTCCCGAGCGCCTGGCCGTACCCGATGACGCCAAACGCCAAGACGGCGACCATCGCCAGTACCAACAACCTCCGCATGGTGCACCTCCTGCGACTCTTGCGACCTGCGGGGCTCCGGCGACGAGGTTCGCCGCCCGGCGTCCCCGGCCTTGTTTTCACGTTGCGATCATAGGATCTGCCGGCACGGGAGTCAAAGTGATCCTCGTGCTATTCGCGTTTGTACGGCTCTCCAAGCGCCTTCGGGAATCGGACCCGACCGATGACGCCGGATACGACGAGGAGAGTCACGATGTACGGCAGCATCGATACGAACTGACTCGGAATCGGTTTGGACGGGAGGGTCTTCACCCACTCGGCCAGGCCCTGGAAGAAACCGAAGATGAACCCGCCGAGCAGCGCCAGAAGCGGATTGAGACCGCTGAACACGACCGTCGCCAACGCGATGAACCCGCGCCCGGCCGAGATGTCCTTGGTGACCGAGCCGATCCAGGCGACGCTCATGTACGCGCCGGCGAGTCCGGCAAGCGCCCCGCCGAACGTCGCGGCCCAAAGACGCGCGCGGTTCACGTTCACCCCGGCGACGTCTGCGGCCTCTGGCATCTCGCCGGCGGCCTTGAGAATCAGCCCGGCGCGAGTACGGCGCAGGAACACGTGAATGAGAATCGGCATGATGATGGCGACGACGATCAGCGGGCTCATCGCGCCCATCGCCGTCTTCCACTTCGCCAGCTGAAGGTCGCGCGCGACGGCGTGGAAGCCCGGGGCGCCCATCTGGATGAGGCCAAATGCGACAAGCCCCATCGCGAAGAGGTTGATGCCGATTCCTGTCACCATCTGCGTGCCCTTCCAGTACGCGTTGATCACGGCGAACAGGAAGCCGATCGCCGCACCGACGCCGACGCCCACCAGCAGGCCGACGATCGGCCCTCCGGATCCGGCGCCGATCGCACCGGCGAAGGCGCTCAAGAGCAGGATGCCCTCAAGACCGATGTTGAACAGCCCGGAGGTCTCCGTAACGATCTCGCCGACCGCGGTCAGCGTGATCGGGACCATGGCGTGAAGGGCGATGCGCAGCAGGCTGAGGAGATCGCTCCAGTTCATGGGGTTTCCTCCTTGGTCGGCGAGCCCGCGCGGAACAGACTGAGCAGCCGCTGTCCCTGCCTCTTGGCCACCGGGAACAGGCGGGCAAGTTCGGGGATCGACATCGCGAGAACGATCGCGCCCATGACGATGCGCACCATCTCCAGGGGAACGGGATTCGACCCGTAGAACTGCATCACGCGCCCGCCCGCGTTGAGTCCCCCGAACAGGACGGCCGCGACGAGGATGCCTATGGGGTGGTTGCGGCCCACCATGGCCACGGCCATCCCATCGAAGCCGATGTTCGTCAGTTCCGGGAAGGCGCCGCCGCCGAAGGCCGCGTAGCTCGGGGGCATTCCCATGACGATCGTCGCGCCGGCCAAGCCCGCCGTGATGCCGCCGAGCAGAAAGCTGACGATCATCGTCCGCTTGTTGCGGATGCCGCCGTACTTGGCGGCCGTCGGGTTGAGCCCGGCGGCGCGGACCTCGTACCCCAGGGTCGTGTGCCACAGGACGAAATAGAGAACGAGAGCGACGAAGACCGACAGGAAGAAGGCGTAGGAGAAGTCTGTTCCTCGCATCAGAATAGGAAATCGCGCCGTCACGGGAATCGACAGCGTCTTCTCGGCGCGGGACGGATCCACAAGGATGTAGATCGCAATGTACAGCGCCAGCCATCGGGCGATCCAGTTGAACATGATCGTCGAGATGACCTCGGAAACGCCGCGTGTGACCTTGAGGACCGAGGGGACGATGCTCCACGCGGCGCCGGCGAGCGCGGCGAACATCAGTCCGACGAGTAGATGCAGTCCGACCGGCAGCTTGAACAGCGCGACACAGACCGCCGCCATCGCCCCCATGAACATCTGGCCCTCGGCGCCGATGTTGAACATCCCGGCGCGTACGCACACCGAAAACGTCAATGCGGTCAGAATGAGCGGCGTCGCGCGAGACAAGGTGCTCGCCCATTCGTACGATCCGCCGTACGCGCCCTTGAGGAGCGCCCAGTACGCCTTCCAGGGATCGAATCCCCAGATGTACATCAAGACGGCTCCGATCAGAAGCCCGATCAGTG
This sequence comes from Candidatus Bipolaricaulota bacterium, assembly GCA_040752575.1. Taxonomy (GTDB): domain Bacteria; phylum Bipolaricaulota; class Bipolaricaulia; order UBA7950; family UBA9294; genus CAIOGO01. The sequence goes on along the minus strand of JBFMGK010000056.1, from coordinate 8,992 downwards.
CGGCGAGGAACGACTCGAACACCGGGTGAAGGCCGGTCAGCGTGCGACGGGCGCCGCGCAGCAGCTTCGTGGACCGTATGATGTCTTGGTCGCTCATCCGACAGCCTCCTTGCAGGCGACGCCGCCCATCAGCATGCCGATCTGCTCTCGACTCATGTCATTGGGACCGCAGCTCGCCATGAACTGGCCTTCGTACATGATGGCCATCCGGTCCGACAGAGCAAGCACCTCATCCAGATCGGCCGAAACCAGAAGGATGGCGCGGCCGTTGTTGCGCATCTCGATGAGGAGATCGCGGATGTACTTCGCCGCTCCGATATCCAAGCCTCGCGTCGGCTGTGATGCGACGACGATCGCCGGATCCTTCGCAAGTTCTCGTCCGACAATCAGCTTCTGCTGGTTCCCGCCCGACAGACTCTTCGCCGGGGCGCTCGGCCCGGTCGCCTGGATCTCGAAGCGGTCCATCAGAGCCCGGACGTGCCGGTTGATCTTTCCCCAGCGCAAGAACGACAGCGGACCCCGGAACTCCTCCCAACGATGGACGCCGAGAATGGCATTCTCTGCCAAGGTGAACGGCAGCACGAGACCGAGTCGCCAACGGTCCTCCGGGATGTGGGCGACGCCGAGCCTGTAGATGATCCGCGGGTCTTTCCCGAGGATGTTCGTTCCGCGAATCGTGGCGACGCCGGAGACCGATCGGCGCAGGCCCGTCAAACACTCGACAAGCTCCGATTGACCGTTCCCCTCGACCCCGGCGATGCCGAAGATCTCCCCTCCGTGCACGTCGAACGAGAGCCCGTCGACCGCGATCTCTCCGGTGTTGCCCTTGGCGACGAGGGCCTCAACGTGGAGCACGCTGTCTTTCTTCTCTCCTATCCGGGGCACTGCGCCGCTTTGGGGCGCGTCGTCGTCGCTCAACTCGACAGCCGTCGCGGCGCCCTCGAGCGTGCGGCCCACCATGAGCTGCGCCAGGCGCTCGGTCGTCGCCTCTTCGGTCCGCACGTCGCCCACCAGTTCGCCGTGGCGTAGCACGAGGATGCGGTCGGTGATGGACTGGACCTCTTTCAGTTTGTGAGTGATCAGGATGATCGACGTTCCGGCATCGCGCAGCCGGCGAAGGAGAGCGAACAGCTCATTCACTTCGAGCGGCGTAAGGACCGAGGTCGGCTCGTCGAGGATCAGCAGGCGGACGTTGCGTGACAAGACCTTGAGAATCTCGACGCGTTGCTGTTCCCCCACGGCAAGCTTTTCGACGGGGACGTCGAGCGGCACCTTGAGGCCGCTGTCTTGCATGAGTTCCTCGAGTCTCCTTCGTGTCCCGTCGAGCCGCAGCGCCGAGAAGGGGCGCTCGTGGCTCAGCGCGACGTTCTCGACGGCGGTGAACGTGCCGACCAGTGCGAAGTGCTGGTGCACCATGCCGATCCCAAAGTCGAGGGCCTCGCGGGGACTGGCGAATCGCACCGGCCCATGAGGTGAGATGACCCGTCCGTTGGTCGGGGGAAGAAGTCCTGACAGGATCTTGGTCAGGGTCGTCTTGCCCGCGCCGTTCTCGCCCAGAAGCCCGACCACTTCGTGAGAGTGGATCTCGAGGGTGGCTTCGCGCAGAGCGACCGTCCCGTCGGAGTAGACCTTGGTGATCCCCTCGGCGCGGAGCAGGTAGTCGGAGTCCCGGGGAGCCCCATGGGGCTTCGTGTCAATCATGGGACCTCCATCGATCGATGAAGAGGGGAGAGAGGGACGCCGTCCCTCTCCCCCCGTCAGCTCTAGATTCCCGTCAACGGCCTAGGGCGCGCCGAGCGTGTACTGCGCACGCACCGCGGAGATCTCGGCGCCCGTGTCGGCGGTCGGGACGACGATCGAGCCGTCGAGAATCCCGTCCTCCAATTGGTCGACCGCATCCCAAATCCAGCCTTCGACGGTCGCGCGGTTGATCGTCCAGTTGGCAATCACGGTCGCGCGGTCGGCTTCAGCCATCTGACCGGCGCCAATGCCGAACTCGATGAAGTCGAGGAGGGCTTCGGCGTCGCTGATCGCCCCGCCGCCCTCGGCGAGGCCGAGGCTCGTGACACCGGGCGTGAAGGTGCCCTTCGCGACAGCTTCGACCGCCATGTAGCACGCGAGATCCACGCGCTTCATGCCCGAGGCGATGCCGTGCATGCCCATGCCCATCCAGTCCTGGTTCGCGTCCACGCCGTAGTAGTACGGGGGACCGCTCGTGGTGCCAGCGTTCGTATGGACTTCGGTGACGGCTTCGAGGTCGCCCACGCCCAGCGGGCCGGCGACGTTGTAGATGCCGACGGCGCCCTGAGCCAGCATGGCCTCCGAAGCGGCCTTGCCGAGCGCGATGTCGCTGAACGTTCCGGTGTAGGTGTAGAGGAGGTTCACTGCCGGCGCGCTCCCTTCATGGGCGGCGTACGCCTTCAGGCCCCAGTCCATGCCGTAGCGGAAACCGGCCTCGAAGTGCCACAGGACCGGAATCTCGATGCCAAGCACGATGCCCGCGGCCGTGTAGCCATGCTGCGCCGCGCTCATCGCCGCGAGAGCGCCGATCAGGGCCGACGCCTCGTTCTCGCGGAACACGAAGTTCATGATGTTCGGGCCGGTGATGTAGCCGACGTCGATGATCGCGAACTTCTGATTCGGGAACTCCGTCGCCGCTGCCGCGAGGGCATCGCCGAGCAGGAAGCCGACGCAGATGATCAAGTCGTAGTCGCCGGTGCGGGACAGGTTCCGCAGGTTCGGCAGATAGTCCGCTCCCGTGGCGTTCTGGACCTCGACCATCTCGTAACCGAAGTCCCTCGCCGCCTCATCCGTCCCTTTGAATCCCATGTCGTTGAACGAGAGGTCTCCGCGTCCACCCACGTCGAGGACGACGGCGACCTTGCCAGCAGCCAGGCTGGCGACCGACAAGCCGACCACCATGACCAGCGCGAGGACGACTAGCCTTTTCAACGCGACCTCCTTGGATCTCTCTTCTCCCACCGGGAATCCGGTGCCCAACGTCCGTCGGATCATACCGCGCTGGCGTAGTCGGCGACAAACCGCAGATCCGGGGTACGAGAAAAGGAAAGTAGCCTAGAGAAGGATCTGTCCGGGGCGCATGACTGCGAAGCGCCAATGGGAAGGGCCGAGTTGCACGCGAGGAGGGAGGCGGTGCAAGCTGGGAGACATGCGTAGGACGATTGCGACGTTTGTCCTCTTCGCTGCCGTGTGGCTGGGGGCTGTCCCCGCCGTCGGCGGGCCCGAGAGCGCGGCCCGCGTCGGCCTGGCGCTGGCCGACGCGTGGATCTCGCTCGCGCCGCTTGTCGAGTTCTACGACGCGTACGCAGCCCTTTCGTTTCTCGGCAGCCCGGTTGTGGTTCCCGTTGGGGCGGCGACCGCGCTGCCGGGCTTCGAGGAACACCTCGTCGCGGTTCACGAGGCGATGGTCGTGCAGACGCCTCCGCAGAGCGTGGAGGCCCTCGCGCGAGTCGTGCGTCTGCGCCACGACGCGCAGCAGGTCTCGGAGAGTTGCGGCGAGGCGCTCGCCGAGCTCGCCGAGGGCGTCCCGATGGCTTCCGAAGAGGCGGGGGCGCTTGCCGACGCGGGTCTCTTCCGCGCGATCCGCGGGCTGCAAGTTTCCGCCGAGGAGACCCTCGACGCGGCGCTTCAAGGCGCCGGGGAAGAAGAGGGACGTTGGCGGCTTGCCGTGACCTTTGCCCTTCGAGTTCTCGCTCTGCGCGGCGTAGGCCGCGAGGTCCCCGCGACCACACGCGACATCCTCTTCGGAGGAGAGGGGAGAGAGGACCTGCCCTTCTCCGCTCCGGAGCAAGTCGCCGGCGCCATGCTCTTTGTCGCATCGAACAGCGGGCAAACGCTCGACCCGGCGACCGCTGACGAGATCTTGGAGGCCGTGCAGGTGATCCTCGACTACATGACAGCGGGGGAGGTCTAGGAAAAGGGGGGAAGGGAAGGTGGACCTACTGCCGCTGTCCACCTTCCCCGGGGTATCTCATCTTGCGTGCGCCCGCTTCGAGCGGCCTTGGCTGGCGCGCCCCTTGTGGACCCTTGCGTCGGAGAGGAATCGCCGGGCTCTCGTTCCGGCGGGAAGCTGGGTAAGGAGGTAGGGCGAGCCGCGGGCTCTCACGGCTCGCGCGAGGTTACCCCCTCTCCGTGTTCGCGCGGAGTCCTGTGTCACAAGCCGAGGGGAGCGTACCGGAGACGCCGGGCTTTGCCCGGGGCTGAGGGGCTCATCAAGAGAGGCCGTCGCGGCGTCCGGTGGGGACCGGCGCGCCGCGACGGGTGGACACGTGTCGCGGTCTTTCTACTTGGGCGAGATCTGAGCGATCCGCCAGTAATCCTGGACCGTCTGGAGAAGCCGCTCGAAGTCCTTCGAATCGACGGGCTTGGTCATGTAGCTTGCGGCACCGCTGTCGTACGCCTTGACCATGTCCTCCTCGCGCTCCGAGACGGTGAGGACGATGACCGGAATCCGACGAAGGTGCGCGTCGTCTTTGATTTTCGCCAGGACTTCAAGGCCGTTGATCTTCGGTAGATTGATATCCAAGAGGATGAGGTCAGGTCGCGGGGTGTCCTGGTATTCCCCGGAGCGTGACAACATGTTCAGCGCTTCCTCTCCGTCGTGGGCGAAATAGAGCTCGCACTTTGCGTCGCTCTTGCGCATCGCCCGTTTGATGATCGTGACGTCGTTGGGGTTGTCCTCGACGACGAGGACCTTCATCTTTTCGAGGTTATGCATTGGATTCCACCTCTCTCGCTCGCGGGATGGTAAAGAAGAACGTGCTCCCTTTCCCGACCTCCGACTGCACCCAGATCTTGCCGCCGTGCTCCTCGGCGATTCGCTTGCAGATGGCGAGCCCGGCGCCCGTTCCCTCGATATCGTCTCGCGGATTCAGCTTCTCGAAGATGCCGAAGATCCGCTCCTGATAGCGCTCTTCGATTCCGATACCGTTGTCCTCGACGAAGAACGTCGCCATGCCCGTGCCCTTGGCATCCGGCAACGACCCCACGCGGACGGCCGGCAACGCCTTGTCGTTGTATTTGATGGCATTCACGATGAGATTGCTGAACAACTCGCTGATCCGAACTTTGTTTCCCTTGACGGCGGGGAGATCCGGAGCCACTTGAAGGCTGACCCCCTGGAGGCGAACCTCAAGATCCTCTTGGATTTCCTCGAGAACGCGCGACGTGTTGATCCGCTCGAACGACGCGACATCCATGTGAATGCTGGCCAACGACAGGAGGTCATTGATCAGCTGCCGCATTCGGGCCGACGTTCGCTTGAGCGTGTTCAGGTAGTCGACGCCCTCTTCATCGAGTTTCCCGTCGTAGTCTTCGAGGAGGAAGCCGCTGAACGTTTCGATGGTCCGCAGAGGTTCCTTCAGGTCGTGTGAAACCACGTGCGAGAACTCCTCGAGCCGCTTGTTGGATTCCTCGAGAAGCATCGTGCGCTCGCGTAGGGCCGCCTCGAGCTGCTTGATCTCGGTCACGTCGATGAAGTGATCGATGCGCCCGCCCTTTCCTCGGTTCGCTTCGATCGGAATCGAGCGGAACTCGAGAACCCGCTCGTCGCGGCCAAGCGACGGGCGAACGTGGCAGGTCATGGAGTCGATTCGCTCGCCGGCGTCGACGGCCCGTTCGATCGCCTTGGAGAACGCGTCGGCTTCCTCGAAGACGCCGACGTACCGTGAACGTGCGCGCTTGGCGTCGACACCGATGAGTCGGTCGCGGTCGATCGAGAAGAACCGTCCGATCGTCGCATTCGCCCAGACGACCTCCTGGCGAGCATCGGTGATCACGATGCCCGAGTCGAGGGTGTCGATCGCCGTCTCGATGAGGATGCGGTAGCGCGCCTCCGTTTCCATCATCCGGCGCTCTAGCTCGTCCTCGCGACTGCGGTCCCGCGCCTCGAGGACGGCGAGGCGATCGGTGATCCTCGTGCCTCGCAGTTCGACGGGGAACGCCTTTCGTTCCTCGGTGATGAAGCGCACCTTGACTCCGCGGATCTCCTCGCGCTCGAACAGACGAATGAGTTCGGCCTTCATGCGGTCGGCGTCCTCGGGGTGCACGTAGTCCGACAGCTGCAAAGTCCGCTTCCCGCGATGACCGATGGCTCCCCGTGACGCTTCGTTGCGACGGACGACGGTGCCCTCGGGGTCGATGAAATGAAACAAGTTCAGCGCCGGCTCGAACGTCTCCTTGTCGTGCCTTTCCTTGAGAGCCGTGGCGTGTCGCCAGCGCGCCGCGCGCCGTTGTGCCCGCTGGTTCCATAGGCCAAGAGCCGCGGCGAGAGCCAGATCGCCGACGCCGAGCGCCACGAGCGGCACCGGAGCGCGCTGTTCAAGAAACAGCAGCAGGACGATTCCCCCCGCGGCGAGGCAGGCGGCGTAGGCAACCGCTGCACGCAGCCGCAGAACTCGCGCCCCAAGGACGAGGGGAACGGCGAACGTCAGCCCGACGAGGGGAAGAGGAGGAAACCCCACGCGTTCGAGCGTGATGCTGAGCGTCACCGCAATCACGAGCGTAATGACGACGACGATCGCTCGCTCCGTTGGGTTCAACCCGTTCGCCACGTGCTTGACCTTCCTTGACCTCCGAGATCTGGACCGAGACATCTGCCTGCGCCGAAGGTATGAACCCGGGCGACCTAACGAAAGGACATCCGTCACTTTCGTGACGGACGTTCTTCCAGCGCAAGGCGCCGCGCAGCGCTAGATGATCAGGCTTGGGTTCAGGTTGGCCGAGAAGGGCTCGACGATCTTCTGCAGGTACTCCTCGCGCAGGATGCGGATCCGACGGCTCTCGATCGCGATGATCCCACGGCTCTCGAGCTCGCTCAACGTACGAATGGCCGTCTTCGAAGACACACCAGCCATCTCGGCAAGTTCGGCACGCGAGAGTTCCACGCCGCTGCGACCGAGGTGCAGGATGAGCCTGGCGAGCCGCTCTTTGCTCGACGAGTAGGATCGTTCTGCGAGCTTGTTCTGGAAAGCTTTCAGTTCCTCGGAGAGTCTCTCGTAGAGGCGGAAGATCGTCTTGGGATGCCGCTCCAGGAAGTAGAAGAAGTCGCCGCGCTCGATGAATCCGACGGTGACCGGGTCGAGGGTCTTGGCATATGCGTTGTGGCTTCCCTTGTCGAACAGCGTCGTCTCGCCGATGACCTCGCCGGGGCCGACGATCTTCAGGATTTGGCTCTTCGCGCGCATGCTGCGCTTGACGAGCTTGACCATCCCGTCGAACACGAGGTAGAAGCCAAACGCAGGGGCGCCCTCCTGAAAGATGATCTCGCCTCGTCCGTAGTGAATCATGCGCACGGTCTCGCGTAGCTTCTCCAGCTCCTTGTCTTTGAGATCGGAGAACATCCGGAACTCATTCAGCTCGACCATTCAGGCCCCCTCTCGACACGTGGCGCAACAGCGACCGATGCGCGTGTCCCCTCTCACCCGTCCCCAGGTCACCTGATCCACAGGGTCAGGTGACCGCATTGTAACCCATATCACACAGGGAGCCAAGTCCCGCCACGTGGGGCACCGGCGAACGCGACCCTGACGGGAGCGCCTGTCCGGCCTGCGCACGAAACCGCGAAACGAAGATGATTACAGCGTGCACGAGCTTGACAGCCTCCTCCGGCGCCACGTACACTCCGTCGCGACACGCGCCGGAGTGGCGGAATTGGCAGACGCGCAGGATTCAGGATCCTGTGAGGGTTACACCTCGTGTGGGTTCAAGTCCCTCCTCCGGTACAGGTGAAGAAGGGGCCCATCGGGCCCCTTCTTCGCCTGTATGGGCGAGCCGCCTGGAGCCCACAGAGTTCGCAGCGGCGATGGAGCGAACTCGCCAGCCGCACGCGTGCAGCGCGAGGTGCACGCGTCCGGCCTGGGTTACAAATCCCTCCTCCGGTACTAAAGAACAGGGGGCCCTTCGTTATGGTGAGGGCCCCCTCTTCCTTGGCCGCTGGAGTTCGCAGCGTCCACACCGGCGAACTCCCCAGCCACGCCGCGCGTGGCCAGCCACCTCTTGATTCCAGGAGTTCGCAGCCACCAAGCCAGCGAACTCCCAAGCTGTCCGAAGAGCGTCGCGCGGTCTTCGGACGGCCGGGTTCGTAAGTCCCTCCTCCGGTACAGGTGAAGAAGGGGCCCATCGGGCCCCTTGCTCTTTGGCCGCTGGAGTTCGCAACGTCCACACCGGCGAACTCCCCAGCCACGCCGCGCGTGGCCAGCCGCCTGGAGCCCACGGAGTTCGCAGCGGCGATGGAGCGAACTCGCCAGCCGCACGCGTGCAGCGCGAAGTGCACGCGTGCGGCCTGGGTTACAGGTCCCTCCTCCGGTACCAACGAGCAGGGGGCGGCGCGGATTGACGATGCGTCAAACGGTTCATCCCCACGGGTGTGGGGACCACGCCCGTCGAACCCATGTTCCGACGCACGTAGACGGTTCATCCCCACGGGTGTGGGGACCACGAAGCCGTCGCCACAGGTGACGGGAAAGCCTACGGTTCATCCCCACGGGTGTGGGGACCACTGGAAGCTCAGCGCCCCAGAACTCCGCGACCGCGGTTCATCCCCACGGGTGTGGGGACCACGTCTTTCAGCGCGGGATCGTTGTGCCATCCGCACGGTTCATCCCCACGGGTGTGGGGACCACGGGCGAAGGAGTGTCCGAAGTGCGGCGGGGATCGGTTCATCCCCACGGGTGTGGGGACCACGTGGCAACCACTGTGGCTTGAGCGCCGTCGCACGGTTCATCCCCACGGGTGTGGGGACCACGAGACGAGCACCGCCGCGGCCGCCCGCGTGAACGGTTCATCCCCACGGGTGTGGGGACCACGTAAGGACCGCCCGCGCCGTCGACGTCGAGAGCGGTTCATCCCCACGGGTGTGGGGACCACGACGCCGGCTCCGGCGAAGGCGGCGGCGTAGTGCGGTTCATCCCCACGGGTGTGGGGACCACATCGTCAGCGAGCGCACCGGCACCGTTTACGACGGTTCATCCCC
>JBFMGK010000055.1:0-19010 GCA_040752575.1 Candidatus Bipolaricaulota bacterium | reverse complement strand
CCCTGAGCTACGGGCGCGTGGCTGAACAGCTCCATGAACCTGCTGTTCAGCTTGGGAGTTGCTCTCGCCGTGGATCTCGCAACTCCTCGCTCGTCAGCTCATCTCGCGTGGCTGAACAGCTCCATGAACCTGCTGTTCAGCTTGGGAGTTGCTCTCGCCGTGGATCTCGCAACTCCTCGCTCGTCAGCTCGCTTCACCTGGCTGAACGGCCTTCATCATACCACGCCGTTCAGCCCGGCCTCTCCATCTCAGCGCCCAGGGCCGAAGTTCGTTCGTCTTGGGGGGAGTTGCGCTCGCGCTGGGCCGCACAACCCCGCGAACTTGCTTCGACGTCGGCTCCTGTGCTCGGAACCTTCCGGGCTCGGAGCGAGAGACGGGGATCGAACCCGCATCACCGGCTTGGAAGGCCAGTGCTCTACCATTGAGCTACTCCCGCGCGAAGTCGGAGAGGCCGGATTCGAACCGGCGGCCTCAGCGTCCCGAACGCTGCGCGCTAACCAGACTGCGCTACTCTCCGTGAAGCCACGGCGCGCTCGCCCAAGCGAGCACGCCGCGACCATCTTTATTACAGCTCCACGAACGCGAGACGTCCGTCCCGGTACACGGCGAGCATCACGGTCTCGCCAGCTTCCAGGTCCTCGATCGCCGCGTTCCAGTCCTCCACCGACGCGATCGGCGTGCCCTCCACGTCGAGGATGACGTCGCCGACCTCAAGGCCCGCGTTCTCCGCACGACCTTCAGCGACGATCTCCATTATCACCACGCCCTTCGTGGAGTTCAATCCCAGATGCTCCGCGACGACAGACGTCACGGGCCCGACGGTGAGCCCGAGGTCGCCGCTCGCGATGCCGGCCGGGGTCTTCCCGCGGTAGCCGACAAGTTCCGACTCGCTGGGGCGCGGATCGAGGGTCGCGGAGACCGTCAAGGTGTCGTCCCCGCGCACAAGCTCGATCTCCACCGTCACGCCGGCGCCGAGGAGCGCGACGGTGCGCGCGAGGTCATCGGCCGAGGCAATCGTCGCTTCGCCGATGCGCACGACCACATCGCCAGTCTGGATCCCCGCGACGTCGGCGGGGTCCCCCGGGAAGGCTTCAAGGATGAGCGCCCCCTCGAGATCGACGTCGATCCCGAACTCCGCAGCCGCCGCCGGCGTCACGTCAGCGATGCCGACGCCCAGCCACCCGCGTGCCACGCTTCCCTGGTTCACCAATTGATCCAGAACGTCCTTGACGCCGTCGATCGCAACCGCGAAGTTGATCCCCTCGATGGCGATCCCGTTCCCCGACGAGCGAGCGATCATCGTGTTGATGCCGATCACTTCACCACGCGAGTTCACGAGGGGGCCGCCGCTGTTGCCCGGGTTGATCGCGGCGTCCGTCTGGATGAGATCGTGGAACGAGCCGTTTCCCTCGGGCTTCGGGATCGATCGGTCGGTGGCGCTGATGATCCCCAGCGTCACGGTGTACGAGAGGCCGAGGGGATTCCCGATCGCAATCGCCCAGTCGCCCGGTTCGACGCCGCTGGAGTTGCCGAGCGTCGCCACCGGCAGGCCGGACGCATCGCCCGAGATCCGGAGGACGGCAATGTCGAGCAGCTCATCGCTGCCGATCACGGTCGCCTCCCATTCGTAGCCCTCGGTGTCGGTGAGGGTGATCGACTTGGCCCCGTCGACCACGTGCGCGTTGGTCAGGACGATCTTCTGGTTCTCGAAGCCGACGATCACTCCTGAACCCACAGACTGGGTCTCAAGCTCTTCCGGCGCGGCATCCGGCTCTCCGAAGAAGCGTCGGAAGAAAGGATCGCTGAAGAAGTCAAAGACCGAGGTGTCGGCCTCGGCCGTTCCCACGACGTCGACCCGCACGACCGCGGGTCCCACGGCGGCGATCGCCGCCTTGATCGCGGCTTGGCCGGAGTCTGTGATCGCCTGATCGGCTGACGGCTCCTGGGCGACGGCGGCCATCCCCCCAGCGCCAATCGTCGCCTGGGGTGACTCCACCCAGGCGAAGGTCAGCCCTGCCGAGACGAGAACGAGGACGGCGAGGCCGATGAGCGTCGTCTTGCGCATGGAAACCTCCTGTTCGTATCTGTTGAGTAGGATTTCGGTTCGGTATGATCGTCGAAGAAGGATGTGAACGGTCTGTGAAGAACGTCGGGCTGACCCATGAAACGACGCCGCCCGCAGGACGCGGGATCCGAGCGATCGCCGCGTTCTCGGGCGGTCTGGACAGCCAACTGGCGGCGCTGTTGGTGCGACGCGCCGGCGTCGACGTCACCCTGCTTCACGTCCAGCACCTGTGGAGCGGCGGGGAGGCGACGCAGGTTCGGCTGCGCGCGGCCGCCGAGCGGCTCGCGATGCCCCTCGTGGTCGTCGATGCGACCGACGAGCATCTCGACGTCGTGCGCCACCCAAAGCACGGCTATGGGGTCGGCGTGAACCCGTGCGTCGACTGCCACGTGTTCATGCTCCGCATCGCGCGACGCGTCATGGAGGAAGAGGGCGCGCAGTTCGTGGTGACCGGCGAGGTTCTCGGTCAACGGCCGAAATCCCAACACTACCGCGCCCTTCTCGACGTCGCTGCCGAGAGCGGTCTCGGCGACCTCTTGGTACGCCCTCTCTCGGCCAACCTCCTTCCCGAAACGCTTCCTGTCCGCCGCGGCTGGTTGCGCCGCGAGGATCTCCGGTCGCTTCAGGGGCGAGGCCGCGAGCCGCAGTTGACGCTCGCCGCGGAATTCGGTCTGCGCGACGTCCCGCAGTCGGCCGGGGGATGTCTTCTTGCCGAGCGTGCGTATGCCGCTCGCGTGCGCGCCGCCTTCGGGCGCCTTGGCGTGGACGGCGTCGACCGAACCGAGTTCGAGCGGCTGCGCGTCGGCCGGCACTTCCGGCTGTCGGACCGCGCGTACGTCGTCATCGGACGCGACGAAGGCGAGAACGCCCGCCTGGCCGGCCTCGCGGCGGGCGTTCTGCTCCTTGAGCCGCTGGACGTCCTGGGTCCGACGGCGTTGATCGAGGGAGATCCCTCCGACGACGAGCTGCGTCTCGGCGCGGCTCTCGTCGCCCGATACGCCGACCACGAGGGCAGAGCCGACGTCCGTTTCGCCGCAACGCGCGGCTCTGAGAGATGGGAGATCTCGGTCCCGCCGCTCGACCCGACCGATCCGCGGATCGACGCCCTTCGCGTCGGGCCGCGCTAGCGGATCAGCGCGAGCGCTTCGGCGCGCGACGCGGGGTCTTTGTGGAACCGCCCGCGGATCGCCGAGGTGACCATCGTCGCGCCCGGCTTCTTGACGCCGCGGATCGTCATGCAAAGGTGCGTAGCTTCCACGCGAACCAAAACGCCGAGCGGCGCGAGCCGCTCGACCAGTGCGTCGGCGATCTGCGACGTCAGGCGTTCCTGAAGTTGGGGCCGCCCCGCAGCGATGTCGACGACGCGCGCAAGCTTGCTCGCACCGACAATCCGTCCGCCTTGGGGCACATAGACCACGTCGGCCGTACCGAGGAACGGCAGCAGGTGGTGCTCGCAAAGGGAGAAGAACGGGATGCCGCGGAGAACGATCATCTCGTCGTACGCCTCTTCGTAGACGACGCCGAGGGCGTCGGCCGGATTCTCCGCAGCGTGGGCGAAGAACTCGCGGAACATCGCCGCCACGCGTCGCGGGGTGTTGGCGAGCACCTCGTCGTTTAGCAGCTCGCCGCCGATCCCCGCGAGGATCTCCCGAACACCTTGCTCGATGCGTCGCTCGTCCATGGCGCCTCCGATGCAGAGCATAGACGGACGCGCGGCGCGCGGCAATCGCGGTGCTTGAGGAATTCGGAGGCCCCATCTACACTCTTGCCGCGCGCGTCGCAAACAGGGCCGACGCCTAGAGGAGGAGCGCATGGCTGTTCCCGTTGGATTCCGCCGGCTGGCGCAGAGAACGTACGAGCACCGTCCCGTCGTCCGCGGCTACACGGGCACGACCCTCTACGTGAACGTGGGGACCGGGGCGATCGAAGAACGCCCGGTGACCCAAGAGATGAAGGACCTGTTCGTCGGCGGGAAAGGATTCGGCCTCTGGCGCATCTGGAACGCCGTCCAATCCTCGACTCGCTGGAACGATCCCGAGAACGAAGTCGTCATCTCTCCGGGTCCGGTGGCCGGAACGACGACCTACCCTGGATCCGGCAAGTCGATCGTCGTCTCTCTTTCCCCGCTCACGAACAACGTGATGGACTCGAACGTCGGGGGCTATTTCGGCCCGTACCTCAAGTTCTCGGGCTGGGACGCGCTCGAGGTCCAGGGCAAGGCCGACGAGGACGTGGTCGTGTTCATCGACGGGGTGCGCGGCGTCGTCGAGATCTATGCCTGCCCGAAGACGGACGTCAACACGCACGTGTTCTCCGACGTCCTGATGCACGCGTTCGCCGACTCGGACGACCCGCGAGACGTCGCCGCGGTCTCCACGGTAACGGCCGGCGCGGGAGCCCAGCACTCGTTCTGGGGATGCTTGAACTTCAGCTTCTTCGACCTCAAGCGCCACGCGCCGCGGATCAAACAGGCGGGACGCGGCGGCATCGGCACGGTCTTCCGCGACAAGCGGATCGCTGGCCTTGTGGTCAAGAGCCCGGCGGTGAAGGCGGACTCCAATGCGCCGGCCGACTTGAAACGGCTTCAGGCCGTCGGAGCCCGAATCAACAAGGAGATCCTCCAACTGGACGCGAGCCAGTGCGACATGCGTCGCGTGGGAACGGCTCATCTCGTCGAGGTCATGGACGAATACGACCTGCTCCCCACGCACAACTACCGTTTCGGCTCGCACCCCGAGGCCGGCAAGATTGCCTCGTCCGTGTGGCGCGAGCGCTTCGGGCAGAACATGCCGGACGGCTGCTGGCTCGGCTGCACGATGTCGTGCTCGCATGCCGTGGACAACGTGATCCTGCGCACGGGCCCCTACCGGGGCGAGCGCGTCCTGGTCGACGGGCCCGAGTACGAGACGGCGGCAGGGAGCGCGAACCTCGGCGTCTTCGACCCCGAGTTCGTGCTCGAGATGAACTTCTACTGCGACACGTACGGCATCGATACGATCTCCTTCACGACAGGCCTCGCCTTCGTCATGGAGTGCTTCGAGGCGGGAGTCCTCGACGAGCGGGCCACCGGCGGCCTCACGCTGCGCTTCGGCGCCGGAGACGCCGCGCTCGAGGTTCTGCACCAGATGGCGCGAGGAGAGGGGTTCGGCGTCGTCGTCGGCCGCGGCATCCGACGCATGAAAGAGACGTTCGCGCGCGACTACGGTGCCGATCCGCGATTCCTGAGCGACATCGGCATGGAGGCCAAGGGCCTCGAGTACTCGGAGTACGTCACCAAGGAGTCGCTCGCCATGCAGGGGGGATACGGCCTCGCGCTCAAGGGTCCCCAGCACGACGAAGCCTGGCTGATCTTCATGGACATGGTCAACCGCCAGATCCCGACCTTCGAGAAGAAGGCCGAGGCCTTGCACTACTTCCCCATGTGGCGCACGTGGTTCGGCCTCGTCGGCCACTGCAAGCTGCCCTGGAACGACATCGAGCCGGCGGACAACGCCCAGACGGCAGAGCCGGCCAAGGTTCCCGAGCACGTGGCGAACTACTGCGAGGTCTTCTCGGGCGTGACTGGACAGGAGGTTACCCCCGCCGACCTGATTCGCCAATCGGAGCGGGTCTACAACTTCCAACGCGTCTTCGGCGTACGCATGGGACTCGGAACTCGAAAACACGACGCGATTCCGTATCGATCGGTCGGACCGGTGACCGTCGAGGAGTACGCGTCGCGTGAGGCGCGCTACGACGCCCAGCTCCGCGAGCAGGTCGGCGTCGACCCGCAAGGGATGGGCCTTCCCGAGAAGGTCAACGCCCTGCGCGCGTTCCGCGAGGACCAGTACGAGCAGCTCATCGATGCCGTCTACACCCGCCGCGGTTGGACACGCGACGGAGTGCCCACGCTGACCAAGCTGCGTGAGCTGGGAATCGATCTGCCGGAGGTCGTCGCGGTCGTCGCGCCGCATCAGGAACCCGGTCGCCACGGCGGAGGGTCAGCCTAAGACGCCGATCATTGATACCCCAACGGGGTTTGAGTACACTTTACCGTGGTGGTGACATGATCGCGAAGAACGAGGCGTCACAGGCCTACGAGGCCGATCAGATCAGTGTTCTCGAAGGACTCGAGCCCGTTCGACTCCGTCCCGGGATGTACATCGGGAGCACGGGGCCGTCCGGCCTCATGCATCTGATCGAGGAGATTCTCGACAACTCGATCGACGAAGCGCTGTCCGGTTTCTGCAGCGAGATCATCGTGACCGTTCATCCGGACAACCGTGTCACCGTCGCCGACAACGGCCGCGGAATGCCGGTCGGCGTCCACCCCGAGACCGGGATCCCCGCCGTGGAATTGGTCATGATGACTCTCCACGCCGGCGGAAAGTTCGACAACAAGAGCTACCACGTCGCCGGCGGACTTCACGGCGTCGGCGTCTCGGTCGTGAATGCCCTCTCGGAGCACATGGTCGTCGAGGTGCACCGCAACGGGAAGATCCACCGCCAGGAATTCTCGCGCGGCGGGAAACTCACGGAACTCGAGGTCGTCGGCAAGACCGATCACAACGGAACGGTGACGACATTCCTGCCAGATGCTCAGATTTTTGGCGAGATCCACTACAACCTTCCCAAGCTGTCCCACCGTCTGCGCGAGCTGTCTTACCTGAACGGCGGCCTTCGCATCGTGCTGATCAACGAGGCCGCCGGCATCACGCGGGAATTCCAGCACGAGGGGGGCATCAAGTCGTTCGTCGCCGAGATCGCCGCGAAGCGCGAGCCCCTGCATGCGACGCCGCTCTACCTCAAGGGCACGCAGTCGGACATCGAGATCGAGATGGCGATGCAGTTCACGAAGAGCTACGACGAGGCGATCTACGCGTTCGCCAACAACATCAATACGGTCGATGGCGGAACGCATCTCACAGGGTTCAAGGCATCGCTGACCAAGTTCCTCAACGACTACGGCCGCGAGAAGAAAATCCTGACCAAGAGCGATCCCAACCTGCGCGGCGAGGACATCCGCGAAGGCCTCGTCGCGATCATCAGCGTCAAGATCCCGAACCCCGAGTTCGAGGGGCAGACCAAGACGAAGCTTGGCAACCCGGAAGTGCAAAGCATCACGGGCGACATCCTCGCCGAGCAGCTCACCCTGTTGTTTCAGAAAGACCCCAAGGTCGCGCGCTTGGTCATCGAGAAGTCGGTCCAGTCAGGCCGAGCGCGCATGGCCGCATCGAAGGCGCGCACAATGGCCCGCCGAAAGGGGCCGCTGGCGTCGACCGCTCTGCCCGGCAAACTTGCCGACTGCTCGAACCGAGACCCCGCGAAGTGCGAGCTGTACATCGTGGAGGGAGACTCGGCCGGCGGCAGCGCGAAGCAGGGCCGCAATCGGGAATTCCAGGCCATTCTGCCGCTGCGCGGAAAGGTGCTCAACGTCGAGAAGGCTCGCCTCGCCAAGCTGCTCGACAACACGGAGATCAAGGCGATGATCACCGCCATCGGCACGGGCATTCGCGACGAGTTCGACCTCGGGCGCCTGCGCTATGACCGGCTCATCATCATGGCCGATGCGGACGTCGACGGGCTCCACATCTGCACGCTCATCCTGACGTTCTTCTTCCGCTTCCTGACCAAGCTCGTCGAGCAGGGGCACGTGTACATCGCCAAACCACCCTTGTATCAGGTGAAGGCGGGGAAGACGAC
Organism: Candidatus Bipolaricaulota bacterium; assembly: GCA_040752575.1. Lineage (GTDB taxonomy): Bacteria > Bipolaricaulota > Bipolaricaulia > UBA7950 > UBA9294 > CAIOGO01. The sequence continues at coordinate 11,263 of JBFMGK010000055.1, read as the reverse complement.
GCTCTACATGCACAGCGACGAGGAGCTCGAAGCGTTCCGAAAGGAACACGCGGGGACCTACAGCGTAAAACGGTTCAAGGGACTGGGGGAGATGAACCCGCAAGAGCTTTGGGAAACCACCATGGATCCGCAGAACAGGATCCTTAAGCGCGTCGAGATTCGGGACGAGTTGGAAGCGGACGAGGTTTTCTCTACGCTGATGGGCGATGACGTCGCCGCGCGACGCGACTTCATCTGGGAGAACAGTGACAAAATCACGGCACTCGACATCTAGAGATCGAAGGCGCCGGGCCGTCGTCCTCGCCGTCGTGGGCGTCGCGGCTCTGGGCTTGGCATCGGCCGGGGCATCGGCGGGACTTGTCTTGGGGTACGACCCGACGGGGCTATGGATCTGGAGCGCGCTGACCGAGACGCCGATTGCGGAGGTCGTCGATCTTCGCGCCCAGGTTGGGTTCTCGACGACGGGCGCGGCGGGCCTCATGCTGGCGACCGCCTCGGTGGTGGCGCATCCGACGTGGGCCCCATTCCAACCCTTCGTGGGCGTGGGTGCGGGCGCGGCCCTGACCCCGCCGCCGTTCACCACAGGCCTGCTCGTTGAGGGCGTCGGCGGACTGCGCGTCGTCGCCGCGCCGTGGCTCGCGCTTCTGTTCCAAGCCCGCGTCCTCGTGCGGTGGACCGACGCCGGCGTGACCGCGGGCCCGCTGTTCGAGGCGGGTGCCGAGGTTCGTTTCTAGGATGGGGCTCGCTCTCGGCCTCGCGTTCGGCGCCGCGAGCCTGTTGTGGGTGGGCTGGAATCTCACGCTCGACGCTCTGTGGCAGCCGACGGACCGCGTGACCGTGCGGCGCCTGCTGTTGCTGGCCGCCGTGAAGACCGGGGAGCGTGTCGTGGACCTGGGGTGCGGCGACGGTCGCATCGTCGTCGCCGCAGCGCGCGACTTTGGTGCGAACGCAACCGGGGTGGAGATCGACCCCTTTCGCGTAGCCTGGGCATGGGTCGCGATCGCCCTGGCCGGCGTCCTCGGACGGGCACGAGTTGCGTGGGGCAACATGTACGCGTTTGACGTCTCGCAGGCTGACGTCGTGATTCTCTTCCTTTCGGCGACCTCGAATTTCAAGCTGCAAGAGAGAATCCGCCGCGAGCTCCGGCCCGGCGCGCGCGTGGTGTCGTACTACCACCCGATCTGGGGATGGGAGCCCGACCTCATCGGCGAAGCGCGAGACGGATATCCGATCTACGTCTACCGCATGGCGGAGGCGTCGTGAGTCCTACCCTCGGCGCTCTCGCGCGGGACGTCGGCTTGTCCGTGCCTTCGGCCGATGTCGAGATCTCGGGAGTCACCGACGACTCGCGCCTGGTCACCCCAGGGGCCCTGTTCGTCGCGCACCGAGGTGCGCTGGCCGACGGCCATGACTTCGTCGCCGATGCCTTGCGGCGCGGCGCGGCAGCCGTCGTTTCGGAGCGACCGACCGACGTCGCGGTGCCAACGTGGGTCGTCGCGGACGGCCGCACGGCGCTCGCGCAGTTCGCGGCCGCGTTCTACGATCATCCGACCCGGTCGCTGTACACGGTGGGCGTCACGGGAACGAACGGCAAGACGAGCGTGTGCCACTTCATCGCTCACCTCCTGGGCCCGGCAGAGACGGCGGTCATCAGCACGGTGGCCAACTTCGACCGGGGCCTGCGCGCGCTCACAACGCCGGCAAGTCCCGTCGTTCAGCGCTTCGCGCGCGAGGCGGTCGATGCCGGAAAGCGGTCGCTCGTTCTCGAAGCGTCGTCGGCCGGCCTCGAGCAGGAAAGACTCGGCGCCATCGCCTGGGATGCCGCGTGTTTCACGAACCTGACGCGCGATCACTTGGACCTCCACGGCACCATGGAGGCCTACGGAGCGGCGAAGGCTCGCCTCTTCCGGGCACTCAAGCCCTCCGGCTGGGGCGTCGTCAACGCCGACGACCCGTTCTCCGAGACGCTCGGGCGCGTCGCCACGGGGCGCCTCATGACGTACGCCCTGTCTCACCCGGCCGACCTCACGGCCGAGATTCTCCGCGAGGACCAAGACGGACTGCGCGTTACGCTGAGGACGCCCCACGGCAAGGCCGAGGTCGCGGTGAGCGTTCACGGACGTCATGGCGCGTACAACGCCCTCGCCGCGCTCGGTGTCGCCCTCGCCGCCGGCCGCCCGTTTGCCGAGGTCGTCGATCGCCTTGCCTCGCTGCCTCGGGTCTCCGGCCGCTGGGAGACGCTCGTGCGCGACGACGGCATGGCGGCCGTGGTCGACTACGCGCACACGCCCGACGGACTCGAACGCGTCCTTACCGCGCTGCGCCCGCTCTATCGGAACGTGACCCTGGTTTTTGGCTGCGCCGGCGGAAGCGACCGCGGGAAACGGCCACAGATGGGAGCGATCGCCGGCCGCTTCGCGGACCTGGTCGTGGTCACGACCGACAACCCCAAGAACGAGGACCCCCAGGAGATCTGCCGCGCGATCGTCGGCGGCCTGGAACCCACGGGCACCGAGTTCTCGGTGGTCCTCGACCGCCGCGAGGCCCTTGCACTCGCGGTCGAACGCACGCCGCCCAGGGGCGTGATCCTCGTCGCAGGAAAGGGTCACGAGACCTACCAGATCGTGCGCGGGGCGTTCGAGCCGCACAGCGACCGCGATGCCCTCGCCGCCCTTGGCTTCGCTCCAGCGGAAAGGGGGCTCCGATGATCGATCTCGCGATTCGCGGCGGCTGCGTCTTCGACGTCTTCACCGGCCGCTTCGTACGACGCGACCTGGCTATCGACGGGGGCACGGTCGTCGGCTTCTCGCCGGGGGCGGCACGCGAGACGATCGACGCGCGCGGCCGCATCGTGATCCCGGGCCTTGTCGACGCCCACGTCCACCTGGAGAGCTCCCATCTGACGCCGGCGGAGTTCGCCCGCGCCGTCGTACCGCATGGGACGACGACGGTCGTCGCCGATCCGCATGAGGTCGCCAACGTCTGCGGACTCCCCGGCACCCTTACCTTCGTTCGAGCGACCGCCGGACTTCCCCTGCGCGTGCGGTTCATGGCGCCGTCGTGCGTCCCCGCGAGTCCTTTCCAGACGTCGAGCGTCCGGCTCGGCCCGGAGGAGACGCGCGTCCTGCTCGCCGAACCCGGCGTGATTGGACTCGCCGAGGTCATGAACGTCCCCGGAGTCCTCGCGGGTGACGCCGAACTCATGGCCAAACTGTCCCTGGCCGCGGGGAAGCCGATCGACGGCCACGCGCCCGGTCTATCGGGCGGATCCCTCGCGGAGTACGTTGCCGCCGGGCCTTCCACCGACCACGAGTGCACGCGTCTCGCGGAGGCGGCGGAAAAGCTCGCCCACGGTATGCACATCCTGCTGCGCGAAGCCGCGCCGGCGCGCAATCTCGATGACCTCTTGCCGCTGCTGGATGAGCGGACCGCGCCGTTCGTCCACTTCGCGACCGACGACCGCAGCGCGGCCATGCTCGCCGACGAGGGCCACGTGGACGGCATGGTGCGGCGCGCGGTCGCCGCCGGCGTGGCTCCGGAGACGGCCCTTGCCGCGGCGACGTTGCACGCCGCGCGCACCTATGGACTGCGTCGCGTCGGAGCCCTTGCCCCGGGCTACGCCGCCGATGCGCTCTTGGTCTCGTCCGTCGAGGCGTTCGACGTCGACGAGGTCGTGTTCGAGGGGCGTATCGTCGCGCGGGGCGGAGAGCTTCTCGCCCGCGCTCCCGAGGCGTCGCTCGACGCCCTCCGAAACACGATCCATCTGGCGCCTTGGCCGCAGCGCCCGTTCTCGGTTGCGGCTCCCCGCCGGCCCGAGGAACGTCTGCGAGTGATCGGCGCCGAGGAGAACCAGATCGTGACGCAGAGTCTCCTCGAGCCTCCCCTCGTTCGGGGGGACGAGGCGCTCGCCGACCCTGAGCGCGATCTGGCGAAGGCCGCGGTTGTCGATCGGACGTCGGCGTCCGGGGCGATCGGCGTCGGGTTCGTCCGCGGTTTCGGCCTGCGCGCCGGCGCCCTGGCTTCGACCGTCGCCCACGACGCACACCCTCTTGTCGTTCTCGGCGTGGATGACGACGACATGAGGCTCGCAGCGGATGTCGTGGCCCAGTCCGGCGGAGGCCAGGCGGTCGTGCGGGATGGAGAGGTGCTCGCCCTGCTCCCCCTCCCGCTCGCCGGGCTTCTCTCCACGTCGGGGCTGGCCGAGGTTGCGCGCGCCGAGCACCGGCTGCGAGAGGCGGCTCACGAGTTGGGATCTGGTCTTCCGGAGCCGTTCATGACCCTGTCGTTCTTGGCCCTGCCCGTCGTTCCGCACCTCAAGCTCTCCGACCTCGGCCTCGTCGACGTCGACGCGTTCAGGGTCGTCCCGCCCTACGCGGAGTAGGGCGCGAGACGCAGGAGTTCGTCGACCAGACTCTCGAGCCCGACGCCGCGCGAGCCCTTGACGAGCACCGCCGCATCCGTCGTGTCGGCCAATCGTTTCGCCACGTGGACCGCGACTCTCTCGCGAGGCAGGACGAGGATCCGCGGGTCGCCGACACGCCGTGCGGCGGCCGCGGCCGCCTCGCCCACCGGATAGATCGCGTCGACGGCGAGGGACAGCGCGCGTCGAACCGTCTCGTCGTGCAGGCGGGCAGACCCCTCGCCAAGCCCAAGCATGTCGCCAAAGATGAACACCGCCTGCCCGGCGGCGCGGCAACCGACGAGCACGTCGAGCGCGGCCGCCACCGAACTGGGGTTCGCGTTGTAGACGTCGTCCAGCACGACCCCGAATCGCGCCCGCCGGCGCTCCATTCGGTGTGCGGCAGGGCCAAACGTCGCCGCTCGCCGCTCGACGTCCGCGGCCGAGGCCCCAAGACGCAGCGCGGCCAGCGCCGCAAGCAGGACGTTCGTGGCGTTGTGCGCCCCGAGGAGATTCGTGCTCAAAGCCAGTCGCGGCCGCTCGACGCGTAGCACCAGCGGAACCGCCTGCTGGATGTGCCCGCGCACGTCGCCATGCTCCAAGCCCACGGTGACCAACTCGGCGCGCAGTCCGGCCGCCGCTCGCTCGCGGAGCTGCGGCGAATCGGCGTTCGCCAGCACCCATCCGCCGGGGTTGATGGCCTCGGCCAGGGTCCACTTCTCGGTCGCGACAGCGTCCACGGTCCCAAAACCGTCCAAGTGGCTCGGTCCCACCGACGTGATCAGGGCTGCCGAAGGCCGTACGAGGTCGGCCAGCGGCGCGAGGTCGCCCGGACGATCGGCGGCCAACTCGAGGACGCCGACGGCGGCTGTCTCCGGCATGGAGAGCAAGGCCAGGGGGACGCCGACCTCGGTGTTGTAGTTCTCCGGGGAGGCGTAGGAGGCCGGGGGCCCTCCCAGGAGGTGCGCGAGGAGGGCCTTGGTGGTCGTCTTGCCGTTCGACCCGGTCACGCCGACAAGCGGAGCGGAAAGCCGCTCGCGCCACGCCCGCGCGAGCGAGACCAGGCCGCGCCGGACGTCATCCACCCAGATCAGCTCCGCCTGGTCCGAAGCGGCGACGGAAAGATCGGAGACGACGGCCGCGACAGCGCCCCGCGCGAATGCGTCGCCGACGAACGCGTGACCGTCGACGCGTGCGCCCGGCAACGCGAAGAACAGGTCGCCCGGCTGTACGCGACGCGAGTCGACGGAGAAGCCCGAGGGAACGACGGACGCCCGACGCCCTTCCCGCCGCCCGCCGATCGCGCGAGCGACGTCGTCGAGCGAGAACATCGCGCCTATTCTTTCTCCTCCTTGCCCTCGACGACGGGGGCGGATCCGTCGGTGCCGTCGTCGCCGCCGCCCGCCTCGCCATCCTCTTCCCACGACAGCATCGCCGACACTTCGATCTCGCCGTACACGACGAACCCGGGGTAGTCGCGCTGGATGGCCGTCACGCCGAACGGACCCTCTTCGAGCGGATCCAGCCAATCCTCGGCAAAGAGCTCCACGGTCAGCGTCTCGTACGACGGAAGCGACTCGATGAGGTCGATCACATCGGCCAAATCGTCGAGCTCCACGGGTTCCTCGCCCTCCTCGACGACGCGCGGACCTGAATAGGCACGGACGAACAGCGAATCCGCGACGAGATCCGGCGGAATCGTCAGCGCATCTTCGAGGACGATCCTTTCTCCTTGCCACGTCTGGAGCGTCAGCTCGAACAACACCGCGTCGCCCGGCGCATAGGATTCGGCGTCGATCTCCAGGTCCTCGATGAAGATCGCCCGGATCTCGCGCGTGACGCGCATCGACGCCGAGATCTGCGACAACTCGGGGTCGGTGAACTCGTTGTACTCGAGATACGCCACCAGGTCGGCGAGCTGCCAGGGCGGATAGACGGCGATGTCCGAGGTGCTGAGGAAGATGTCCTTGCGCTCGAGAGTCGACGGCATGGCGTCGCCAACGATCTGGTACGTGACTTCCACCGTTCCCGGGCCGATCCGGTCAAGCGCCGTGTCGATCGCCTCGAGGCCGACCGACAGCAACAGCTCCGGGACGAGGCGCGCCTCGTTCACAAGTTCGACGGAGTAGTGCTCCGAAACGTCGCGATCGAGGTCGAGCACGTCGAGGTCGAGCCCGATCGTGCGCGCCGGCGTGCCGATGAGACCGCCGATCGCCGCGGTGCGGTCCTCGTTGATCGTGCCGAGCGGCGTCCCGAGCGTCCCGAGTTTGAACGACGCGTCATAGGACTTCATCGTGTCGAAGATCGATACCGTCGTGAGCGGGAAGTCCGACGCTCCGTTCGAGAGAAACGGATGGCCGAATCCGATGACCGCGTCGCCCTCTCGATAGGTGACGGTCCCCAGCGCTCCCACCGTGACATCGCCCGTCGCGAGCGCGAGACCGATGCCCCCTCCAGGAACGAGGCTCGAGACTCCCGTTGACCCCGCGGTGGGGGAGGCCGCGAGGGGCAAGGGCTCGAGGCCGAGCGACGCGAAGCCCGAGAGAGACGGCGCCAGGGCGAACTGCGGCAGATACGAGGCCAGCGTCCCCGCCGGGCGGACCGCACCGCGCAGGAGAACGGCCGCCGCACGCTCCGAAAGCCCCGAGATCAACAGCGGCGTCGCAACGGGATACGAAAACAACGCCTCGGGGTGCGCCGCGACCTCCACCTCGCTCGGTCGGCGGTCGCAGGCGACGACGTCCACGTGCAACAGCGACGCCGGATCGGCCTTCGCCACCGCTCGCCGCGCCGCGTCGAGCACGGCAAGCATCGGCTCGATCGGCGTCACGAGACCGATCGGCGTGATCTCCTTGGACCACGCGGCGGCGCGGCTTAGGGCTCCGATGAGCTTGCCGCCAACGTAGATCGGGCTGCCGCTCATGCCTTGCGCGATGCCCCCCGAGCGGCCGATGGCTTCGCCGCTCACGCGAACGACGATGAAGTCCCGCAGATCGCCCGGCTCGTCGATCACACCAAGAATCTCGACAGCGAACTCGCTGATGGTGTCGCCGGCGACGATCGTTTTCCCGATCCCCGTCATGCCGGCGTGGACCTCGTCGAGGAACAGGAACTCGGAGCGCTCGGCGCCTGCGCCGGCGAGCGACAAAAAGCAGAAGATCAGCCCAACCGCAACGTTCCGGCAACGCATGACGTGGCCTCCCCATAACCTCCGCGGATGCCGCCCAGTATAGCGGGAACGCGGCCGAACGCTCAGCTAGCCGCCGAACCGGAAGATCGTCCGCAGGAGCATGAGCGCGGGGATGATCTCCAAGCGCCCCACCCACATGTTGAAGCAGAGCGAGAGCTTGCCGGCGAGGGTCATCGTGGGGCTCGTGATCCCGGTCGAGAGGCCGGCGTTGCCCTGGGCGCTCGTGACTTCGAGGATCACGTCGGCGAGCGAGAATCGCGACGGTACCGTGTGCAGAAGGGCCACGACGCCCACCGCAAGGAAGACGAGCCACAACAGCGTGACCATGGCCGCATCCTCGAGTCTCTGCCCGACCTCCCCTTCGCGCACGGGCGTGGTCCCGATCCGCAGCGGAACGATCGCCCCGCGCGGAGACACGATCTGCCGGAAACGCCATCGAATGCCCTTGACGAGCGTCAACAGGCGGATGAGCTTGATGCCGCCTGCGGTCGACCCGGCCGCTCCGCCGATGAACATGCCGAGCGCCAGGATGAGCTTGGCCGCCTCGCTCCACGACCCGAAGTCGGTGCCCTGGAATCCCGTGGTCGTCGCCGCCGAGACGAAGTGAAAGGCCGAGAGCCGAAGCGCGTTCAGACCGCCAATCGTCCCCAGATTCTCGAGCGTGAGGGCGACGATTCCCAGCGCAACGAAGGCAAACAGGGCGCGCGTCTGGTAGTCGCGCCAGAACTTGCGGCCCTCGCCGCGCAGCATCTCGTAGTGCATCGAGAAGCTGATCGCCCCGACGAGCATACTGGCCATGAGGACCAGCTCGATCCCCACCGATCGGTACGCTGCCGTGCCGTTCGGCGTCAGGCTGAAGCCGCCCGTCGCCACCCCGACCATGGCCTGGTTGATGGCGTGCCACACGGGCATGCCAAACGCCCAGAGCGCGACGGCACTCGCCCCCGTGTAGAGGACGAAGATCCACCACATCGAGAACACGGTCGACTTCACGCTGGGGTGGATCTTCTCGGTCCGCGCTTCGGCGTAGTACAAGCTGTACATGGCCAACCCGGGCTTGGGGCCCGCGAGGATCGTCAGCACGACGACGATCACCCCCATGCCGCCGACCCACTCGCTGAAGCTGCGCCACCATTGCAGCGCGTGAGGCAGGAGGTCGGGCCGCGTGGCCATCGACAAGCCCGTTCCGGTGAACCCCGAGACCGCCTCGAAGAAGGCGCTCGCCGGATTCCGAAACGGCGCAAGACCGGCCGCCAGGCGTGCCGGGAAGGCGGATGCCGAAGCGACCAGAATGAACGGCAACGCGCCGACCAACGGCACGATGAGCCACGCCAGCGCGGCCGTCAGCATGGCGTGCCGCAACCGGGCCTCGCCGGACCGGCGGAACGGCAGGTAGAAGAGCGCTCCAAGAAAGAACGAAGCCGCCGCGGTGATTGAGAGAGGCAACACCGTGTAGCTCTCGCCGAAAACCAGGGCGACGACGAGCGACGCCACGGCCATCCACCCGACGACCGGGATCACGCGGCCGAGATCGCGAAAGACGATCGCCGCGTCGTCGCGAAAACCGAACAGCGGGGTTCTCATCCGGTCAGCTTCTTGATCAGGTCGTCCGAGACCCGATCGAGAGCGTAGAACGTCACGAGGTCGCCTTCACGAAGCACGGTGCCGTCGTACGCCATGTCTTTCTCGCCGTCGCGAACGAGCGCGAGGATCCGCAGCGACGGGGGAATTCTCTCTTTCTCTACGCACGCGCCGATCGTCCGGTTGGCGAGGATCGACTTGGCGCGTATCTCCAACTGAAAGACCTGGGCTCCCTCGGTGAGGGCCACGAAGTTGCGCACGTTCGGCCTTTTCACCGCGTTGTAGAGGTGGGCCGCGACGACTTCCTCGGGGTTCTCCATGACGCTCGCGCCGAGGCGGCGGAAAAACGACGTGTGTCCCTTCTCGTTGACGACCGACACGACGGACGGCACGCCGAGTTCCACGCCGATCGAAACCACCATGAGGTTCACGGCGTCGTCGTTCGTCGTCACCATCAGCGCGTCGGCGCGCTCGGCGCCCGCCTCGCGCAGCGTATCCACCGACGTCGCGTCGGCATCGAGCACGGTCACGTCGTACTGGCTCGACACGTCGCGCGCCCGCTCCGGCTTGGAGTCGATCACGACCACGTTGTTCTTCTCTTCGACCGCGAGGTGGATGAGGCGGGCTCCGATGCTTCCGGCCCCGACGATGATCATGTACATGCGCGCTGCCCCCTTGCCGCGGACGATCGTAGCGGAGTCGGACCGAAGGGTCAATAGCGGCTCCGATTCGTATATCTCTACAGAACGGGGTTCCCGGCGTTGAGCGCCGCGCGGGCCGAGGCTAGAATGCCTCCCCATGCTAACAATGCTGAATGTGCGATCTTGGCGCGCGCACGCTGTTCTTGTTCTTGTGCTGTTTGGACTTGCACTGGCTCTTGGGGGCTGCGGGGCCAATCGGCCGCCCGTCGCCTCGTTCTCGGCGACGCCCGACGAGGGGTACGAGACGTTGGTCGTTCGGCTCGACGCGCGGATGACGCGCGATCCGGACGGAGACCCTCTGGTCTACGCGTGGCACTTCGACGACGGCACGACAGCGTCGGTGGCCGTCCTCGACCGCCCCTTCTCCGCGGGAACGCACGAGGTTCGCCTGGTGGTCACCGACGGCCGCGGCAGCGTCTCGGAGGCCTCGAGAACGATCGAGGTGCGCGACGTGCCCGACGGATTCGTCGTCCGTCACTGCCTCTGGACTTGGCGCGGCCAAGCGATGGCCTGCGACCTCCTCATCCCTTGGGACCTCTACCAGACGTACAGGGGACGCCTGCGCACGACGATCACCGCGGCGACGGAGTACGGTGACTACGTGAGCGATCCTCTCGACGATCCGACGCTCGAGGACTACGCTGGGATCCTCTGGAACCTGGCCGGCGGCGCCAAGGAGGCCTTCGTTGACCTCACCCTGGCCTTTGTTCAAGGAGTCGTCGCGTACCGCGTCGATCCCACAGGCCAGGAGTGGCCCTGGTACCCGCTGGAGACGCTGACCGACGCCGAGGGCGACTGCGAGGACACAGCCATCTTGTTCGTGAGTCTGCTGCGCGCACGCGACGTGCCCTCGAGCCTCGCGTTTGTCGACACCGAGGGCGACCGCATTCCCGACCACGTCCTGGTCCTTGTGCCGGTCAGCGCCGCGTGGGCGGCTCGGCTCGACTGCCCAGGCGACGTCGTCGAGATCGGCGGAACGCTCTACGCCGTCGCCGAGACAGCGGCCGATGGCGCACCGACGCCGTTCGGATGCGATCCGTGGGACCTTTCGCCACTGGACGTCGCGAGAACGTGGCCGTTCTAGTCGCGGTGGCAGTCCCGAGCGCCCGCGGGTACCATGGCCGCCGACGCCGATGAACAAGACGCTTGTAGACCCGGCAAAGCTCGATCGGTTCGACTTCGGCGATGCACACCCGTTCAAGGTGTACCGCCTGACCTTGACCATGGACTTGTTGGCGGCCTACGGGTTGCTCGACCGCCCCGATGTGCGGCGCGTCGAGCTGCGCGAAGCCGACGACGACGAGGCGCTGGTCTTCCATGCGCCGGGTTATCTTGAGTCGTTGCGCCTGGCAAGTTCGGGAATGTGGGTCCCCAACCAGTTCGCGCACGGCC
>JBFMGK010000054.1:0-7860 GCA_040752575.1 Candidatus Bipolaricaulota bacterium | reverse complement strand
CAACCAGCATCCAGCCGAGAAGCGGCGCGGCGCCGATCCCTCCGAACAGCGTGAACACGACGCGGAAGAGACCGTACAGGCTGGCTTGGCTGTTGGCCACGAGGAGCACCGACACCGGAGCCGGAGCCTCGCCGTACGCGTCCGGAGCCCAGAGATGGAGCGGAACGGCCGCGGCCTTCATCGCCAGTCCCGTGAATAGGAGCGCAAGCGAGATCTTGTCCACCAAGCCGCCGCGAATCGCGGCCGCCAGGTGCGCCATGTTGAGCGTGCCGTGCTCGGCGTAGAGGAAGCTCACGGCGAGCAGAACGCTGAGTCCCGCCAGGGTGTAGAGCGTCATGACCTTGTACGCCGCCTCGGGCGCCCGCTTCTGCCACGTTCTGAAGCCGATAAGCCCGCACGCTGCGATGGACGTGATCTCGAGGAAGACGAAGAAGTTGAACAAGTCTCCCGTCACCTCGAGGCCGAAGACTCCCGTTACCAACAGCAGCAGAAGCGCATAGTAGCTGTCCGTGCCCGATCGGTCCCGAAGGTACGACAGGCTGTACAGCGCCGCGGCGACGGAAGCCAGCGCGGTGATCAAGAGCATGAGCGCGTTCACTCCGTCGATCTCGAACATGATCCGGATCGGAATGAACATGCCCGATGGCAGAGGAACAGCGAACCCGTCAGGGCTGCCCATCACGTAAAGGAGCGGAGCTCCGCCGCCACCCAGAACACGCGCGGCGAGGGCTGCCGCGACGGCTGCTGTGAGCAGAGCGATGAGGGTCACCCAGAGGTCGCGGGGTCGGCGCCCGAGCTTGCCGACAAGAGGTACAGCGAAGGCCCCCAAGAGGGGGAGCGCGATGAGGAGCGCCGGGAAGTGCTGCGACAGGACGGTCATCCTTTCAGCTCCTTCACCTTCCGCGCATCGAGCGTGCCATGGTGGCGGTAGATCTGGACGGCGAACGAGAGCAAGAGAGCCGTCGTCGCCATGCCGATGACGATGCTCGTCAGCGTCAAGGCCTGCGGCGTCGGCAGGACCATCCGGCGCGCCGCCGGCGCATAGGTGTAGATCGGAGCTATCCCGCCGCTTCGGTAGCCCAGCGTCACCAGGAGAAGATTCACCCCGGTCTCGATGAGCGACCCTCCAATAATGAGCTTCACGAGGTTCCTCTTGAACAGCAGCGTGTAGATCCCGAGGATCACGAGGAGGGCCGCAGCGACAAACGGGAGATTGCCGAGGCTCATTCCTTCTCACCCCCTGCCTTCCCTCCGACGAGCATGGCGATGACGATGCTCGCGAGTCCTGTCATGACCTTGAGTCCAACGGCCCAGTTCATCCATGGCAGCGTACCCGCGGTGTTCAGGGGTCCGCCGTTGGACCCGAGAGGAACCGGCTGCCCGAAGAGCGCCCCCGGCTGATTGGCGAAGATGTTCGCAAAGAACGCCGTGCCGAGACCCAATACGCCGAGCGCCAGAAACGCCAAAGCGCCGACTTCTTCGAGTGACTGAAGCACATGGCGGTTGATGCGGCCCTTCAGCCCCGCAGAGCCGAAGGCAACAAGAACAAGCGCAAAGGCGCTCGCGACGACTGCGCCGCCCTGGAATCCCCCGCCCGGCGTGAGGTGTCCGTGCATGATCACGTAGAACCCGAACAGGATGATCAACCCGTAGGTCATCCGCGTGACCGTTCGGACGACGACCGACATCTCGTTAGGGTGCGTCATCGCTCATCCTCCCTCAGTGCCCGGAAGGCGATCAGAACGCCGACGACGGCTGCGAACAGGACGGTGGCTTCGCCCAGGGTGTCGAAACCGCGATAGTCAAACACGATCGCGGTTACGACGTTGTTGGCTCCGACCTCCTGCTGTGCGCGGTCGACGAAGTAGTCGTCCATCGCCGTCTGGCGCGGCGTACCGAACGGATGCACTTCAGATGCGGCCAGAAGAAGGAACGCAGCGACAAGGAGGAAGGCCACGTAGACAACCGCACGCTTCATTCTTCCTCCTTCCTGTTCGTACGGCGCAGCGCAACGATATACACCGCGGTGGTGAGCGCAGCTCCGATGCCCGCCTCCGCAATGGCCACGTCAGGAGCCTGAAGTAGGTAGAACTCCAACGAGACGAGAAGGCTTGCCGCGGCAAGTGCAAGGACCGACGCCAACAGGTCCTTGAACCGCACGGCCATGACGCCTCCCGCCACGATGAGCACGAGCAAGATGACGTGCAGTAGGCCTTCGATCGCCGTCATGATTCCTCCCATTCGTCGACCACCGCGCCGAAAGGCTTGACTCCGCTCCGGCGCGCTGCACGCGCGATGGCGTGAGAGCCGGTGGGGTTCGTGATGAGTAGGGCAGCCAGCGCGATGAGGGCGTGGATCGCGAGCGTCTGACTCGCGCTTCCGCCGCGCCAGAATCCGTAGATCACGACCCCGAGGGTGGTGAAGATCGAGCCGAAGGTCGTGCACTTCGTCGCCCCGTGAAGGCGCGTGTACACGTCCGGGAAGCGGAGAAGTGCGATGGAGCCGAGGCCGTTGAACAACACGCCGATGCCGAGGACGACCAGCAAGACGACGTTCACTCCAGGCCTCCTTCCAAGTACCTCGCGATGTAGAGTGTCCCGACAAACGAGAGCAGTGCGTAGATGATGGCCACGTCGATGAAGACGGGTTGCTCGTAGGCCGCGCCGAGGAGGACCATGAGGGCGACGACGAGCGTGTTCACCGTGTCCAAACCCACCGCTCGATCGGCTGCCGTCGGCCCGACGGCGATTCTGACCATCGAGAACAACGTGAAGAACGCAAGACACGCCGCGGCGACAAAGAATGCGAACGGAAAAGTCATCCGGCGATCCTCCTGGCCCAGCGGGCGAACGAACCGCACACGTCTTCCACGGCGGGCTTCGGGTCGGTCACGTAGATCCAATGCACGAAGAAGTCGCCCGACGCGTCGTCGACGTCCACCGTCAGCGTGCCGGGAGTGAGCGTGATCGAGTTCGCGAGGAGCGTGCGCTCGGCATCTGTCGCGAGTCCCGGCGAGATGCGGACGATGCCCGGTCGGATCTTCCCCGTGATGACTCGCAGCGCGACGTCAAGGTTGGCCTTCATGAGCGCCCAGAGGAAAGGACCGAGCAGGTACACGAGGAATTGCGCCGCCCGAACCGGAGCGCGCCCAAGGCGCGCCATCCATCCGCCGTTCGGCCGCTTCCGCAGGACGCGACTGCCGATCCAACCTGCGAGGATCGATAATACCGCGCCTGCGATCCACTCTTCGACGCTCCACGCCCCGATGGTCCCACTGCCGAACGTCAGTAGGAGATAGAGGACCAAAGCCATCGCTGCGACAAGCAGAGCCGCAAGCATCCCACCCTCCCGATACGACGTCGAGTGCCGCAAGCCTGTTCCAGCCGACGGCCGGCTCATCGTATCCGGGGCTTCCGACTCCCGCAACACTAGTCGACGTTGAGGGTCACGGTGGCTGTGTCTCGGTTCCCGGCATCGTCGACGACGGTGACGGACACCGGAAAGGCTCCCCGTGAGGGGAAGGCATAGACGGTAATCGCCCCCGCCGCATCGGGCGTGCCGTCGCCGTTGAAGTCCCACGTCCACGCCACGATGCTGCCGTCGAGGTCAACCGATGCGGAGGCGTTGAACATGACCGGCTCTCCCGGGCGCGGATTGGAGGGCATGTACTGCAGATCTGCAATCGGCGGCTGGGAGGCCGCGCTCTCTGGAGCCAGCGAGGGTTCCGAGACGAGGAAGGATTGCGTGGCCGAAGCCGTGGCGCCCTGGTCGTCGATGACGGTGAGATGGACCGTCACGACGGCGTCCGTCGCGGCGAAGGACCGCTCGACCGTCAGACCCGAGGCGTCGGCGATGCCGTCCCCGTCGAAGTCCCACGCGTAGCTTAGGATGACGCCGTCCGGATCGATGGACGGCGAAGCGTCGAACCGCACCACGGTGCCGGCGGCCGGGGCCGCCGGGGCGAACGTGAAGTGCGCGATCGGCGCCAAGCCGCTCGTGGTGGGCGTTGCAGCCTCAACGTCGACGACCGCGGTCATCGTGTCGCCCGAGCCGACGTCGTCGGTCACGGTGAGAGCGATGGTGTAGCGTCCGGCGGCTGCGAAGGCGTACGAGATCTCGCGTCCCTCGGCGTCGACCCGTCCGTCTCCGTCGAGGTCCCAGGCATAGAGGACGATGCCGCCGTCGAAATCCACGGAAGGCGATGCGTCGAAGGTAACGGGCTGCCCGGCGATGGGGGCCAGCGGGGCGTAGGAGAAGTCCGCGATGGGCGGACGGACGACCGTTGAGGCGGGAGGTAGGGAAGCCGGCGCCGCATTCCCGACTTCCACGGTAAGGACGATTGAATCGTCGTTGCCGGCGTCATCGGTCACCGTCAGGCGCACGGTCCGGGTTCCGGCGGCGGAGAAGGTGAACACCGTGACGGGTCGATCGGCGTCGACGGTTCCATCGTCGTCCACATCCCAGGTGAACGAGACCAGCTCGCCGTCGAAGTCGAACGAGGTCGACGCGTCGAACGTGACGGGTTCTCCAACGACCGGACGCTGTGGGGTGAAACTCCC
Organism: Candidatus Bipolaricaulota bacterium; assembly: GCA_040752575.1. GTDB lineage: Bacteria > Bipolaricaulota > Bipolaricaulia > UBA7950 > UBA9294 > CAIOGO01. The sequence goes on along the minus strand of JBFMGK010000054.1, from coordinate 3,301 downwards.
CTCGGCGGTCGGAGGTTGGAACGTGATGACGACCTCGCGAGGACGAACGAATCCGCCGAAATCCACCTCGGGGAGTTCCGTCGACGCGGCGATCGAGAGGGAGACGGGCGTCGTCGGCTCGAAACGGTCGGAGAGGGATTCCAGGTCAAGGCTGGCCACGTACTCGCCGCTCGCGACGTCAAAAAGCGCGTAGCGCCCGTCGCCGTCGCTGCGGGCCGATTGCGTTGTCGTGTCCGACCTCAGCTGCACGACGGCGCCCTCGATTCCGGGCTCTCCCGGCTGCCGCGACCCATCCCGGTTCTCGTCGGAGAAGACGGTTCCGCGGACGGCAAACGCGGGAGCAAGGGGCAGGTCCACGGCCGTCGTCCGTCCGGCCGTAACGGCCACTTCGACAGCACCCGCGGCAAGGAGGCCCTGGGGCAGCATCCCGACGCGCAGCGCGTATTCGCCGGGAGCCAGGGGGGGGGATCGGAAGGTGCCTCCGGCGTCGGTTGCGACCTCCAGACCGTCTGCGTAGATCACCGCGCCGGCCACCGGGAGGTCACCTTCGTCCCGCTGTCCGTCGGCGTTGAGATCGATGTAGACCGAACCTTCGATGCGCCCCCTTTCGACCAGAAACGGGACGGGAAGATCGAACAGGAGTCCGAGTTCCATGCCCCACCCGAAGCGAACATCGGGCGCCGGGCCGCGCGACCAGCCGATCGAGCCGTCGAGTGAGATCTCCACCGCGTCCGAGGGGTAGATGCCGACGCTCACATCCAGGGCGAAATCGTCGCCCGATCCGGAGAAGCCGAGGGTCGCGACGTGGGCGGTGCCGGATGGGCGTAGAGAGAGCGCTGCGCGGGCCTCGCGCGACAGAACGATCTCGGCCACCCGATCGGTCACTCTCTGCTGTTCCAGGCTGAGCTCAACAGCGAATCCTTCCACGGACAGCGTCAATCTCTCGCCGAACGAAAGCGTTCGCAGATGAGTCCCGGCTGCGCGGTCCAGCGCGTCGCGCGTGCCCCCCGAGAACTCGTAGCCGAACGTGCCCTCGGACGCCCCCAGTCGAGCCTCGAACAGCAGGTCGATCTGGTCTTGGATGGGAGCCTCCTCGCTGCGCCGGCTCGCGAACTCGATGGTCGTCTGGAGCGTTGGCCCGTCCTCGAACGGCGTGACGTCGAGGTTCCCGCCGAACGTTCCGGAGACCAGCGTTCGGGCCGCGGGATCGCCGAGAACGTTGGAGCGTGTGCGGGAGAACGACAGGCCGATGGAGAGCCCGGGGAAGCGCAACCGCTGCGACAGCTTCATCCCCGCGAGGTCCTGAAGCGGGCTAGGAAAGTGAGTCCCCACGCTGATGGCTGTACAGCTGGCAAACAGCGACTCGGTCTCGAGGTCCGAGCCGAAGAACAGCGCCCGTCCCGTCCTGCCGCCCTCGAGCCCCCAGCCTCCCTCCATGCGCATCGTCCAGCCGGGCAAGGGGCTGGAGAGAGCGGTGGCCGTGAACGCCGCACGTCGATCAGTACCCGAGCGGGCATCGACGTATCCGAAGCCGACGCGCGCGGACTCCGGTCCCAGAGCGAGGCCGCCGCCGAACCGGGTCTCGCCCGACGAGCCGCCAGTTGCCAAGAGGGCTTGGGCGAAGGGCAGGTCGAGGCGAACCGACGCTCCGTCGCACGAGACGGCGAGCAGATCGCTCACCTCCTCGGAGATCCCCCCGACGCTCCAGGTGACCGAAGCGATCCGGTAGAGGATGGCGTACGCGGTGACGGCAAGAGGAGAGGGTCCGAACGGAGCGTCCACCGCGAACGAGGCAGACAGGTCGCCTCCGAGCAGCGATCCCGATGTGGCCAAGGAAAGGCGGCTTCCGAAGGTCCCTGCGATCTCGTCGCGCTCGATGCCGAGGGTCAGGCGCGTCTGGAGGACGGCGAGAAGCGAGCCTCCGACGGCGTCAGGAAGAGGTGGGAGAATCGTCGTGAAGACCGCGGCCTCGTCCTCAACGCCGGGGTAGATCGTCGAGCTCGCGCGCAGCGTGAGCACGTCTCGGCCTGGGGCCTCAGAGTTCGGCAAGCTCACTTCGACGAGAACCGACGTGGACTCACGTGGGGCCAAGGGGACGGTCTCGGCAGAAAGGACAAGCTGCAGGCCGCGAGAGGAGATCACGGTCAGGCGAACGACGTCCTGCGAGTTCCCGCGGTTGGCGACGCCAAAGGTGTACCGCACGACATGTCCGGGCGAGACGCTCTCTCCCGAAGGAGGGAGGACGTCGAGCTCGTTGACTGCGGCGACGCGTGTTTCGACATCGGCGGAGGCGGCGTTCGTCGGATCGCTCTGCGATACGGCGTGCAGCGCGATCGGGTAGGTCGAGGCGAGCGCTTCGGCCGGGATCACAACGGTGACAAAGACAATCTCCTCCGCGCCGGGCGCCAGCGCGACGCTCGGCGGCGCCCCGAGGAAGGCCCAGCCGACGGGGACGTCGACCGAGATGGCGAACACGTCCGGCGAAGCAGCGTCCTGTGCAATCGAGAAGACGTGCGTCACAACATCTCCGGGGCTCGCATCCCGCGCTGGGGAGAGCGCAACCACCTCCACGCAGGCGGCCGGCACAACCCAGCCGAAAACGATGCCGACGAGAATTCCAAAGACGACCCCCGCTCTGCTCACAGCTCGACGATACGTGGACGAGAGCGCGGAACGGAGGACCCGCTGAGTGTCGGCGGCGGACATTCGTCTGGGTCGAGAGGGAGGAGCGTCCGGCGCAACGGAGTCCGTGTCCTCGGGGCGGGGGCCAGCCGCGCGGTCGCCGGCCTCGCAGGGGGGCTAGCGTGGCAACGTCTCCTGAGAGGGGGAACCGTCGATGCGCGAGGTGCGGCTGGTCCAGGAACTCGTTGTCTCCGATGCAGATCGCGTCGGGCTGCTCGCTGACGTGACCCGTCTTCTTCGGGACATGGGCATCAACGTCAACGCGATCGCGGTCCGCGTAAGCGGCGACGAGGTCAGCCTTCATCTCCTGACTCCGTCACAGACCTACGCTCGTGAAGCGCTGCGCGAGGCCGGTCTTGCGGTCAAGGAACGCGATGTCATCGCGATGGAGCTGCCCCACCACGTGGGTTTCCTCTGCCGCATGGCCGAGGCCCTTGCGCGGCGCGACCTGACGATCGTCGACCTCTACTCGAGTACGCCGGATGACGCGGAGACCGGCCTCGTCGTCTTCAGCACGTCCAATAACCTTCACGCGATGCAGATCTTGCGCGGTCGCTAGAGGCCCCCGCCGGGCGGCCGCACGGCGGGGGCTCGCCGCTCGCCCTCTCTAGGAGGGATC
>JBFMGK010000053.1:0-2705 GCA_040752575.1 Candidatus Bipolaricaulota bacterium | reverse complement strand
GTGTTTCGGCGGGGCGTCGCGGCACCGAGTCTTGCGCGCCGCTTGGCGGCGAGCCTTGCCTTTCCAATCTCACAGAGAGACGCAGCCCGAGCGGCGCGCCTCGTCTGCAAGCCTTACACGGTGAAGGACGTCGAACAGCCGGCCGCGCCGGTCTGAGGAGGCCATCATGGCGATCGATCTGAGCAAGCTGATAGACCATCACGACCTGCTTTTCGAGATCCCGTTAGAGACCCGGCAGGGCCACCGGTTCCAGCCGACGGGGTTCCCCGACCTCGGCGCGGCGGAGTTCGACACTCCCGCGGGTCGGGCCCTGCTCGTGGAGTCGGCGCAGAGCATGGCCAACCGCCTGGAGGCGGTCTGCTGGGACGAGAGCACGAACGATCTCGTGGAGGAGCTGCGTGGGCTCAGCTACGTGAAGGTCGAGATCGGGGAAGGCGACTCGAAGAAGTACCTCACGAGCTCGGTGACCGATTCGCATCGCCTCAACAGCCCCTACATCCTCGAGAGCAAGGATCAGACCTTCTTCAAGGCCCTCCAGACCGAGCTTGGTGCCCTGGAGAAGGGGCCCATCGATCGCAGGGTGCTCGCGCAGAAGCTCCTCAAGTACGACGCGGGCTCCCTCGTGCACGGTGTCTTTCTCGCGAAGGAGCAGCTCGCGGGAGGACGGTTGCGCGTCGCGCGCGCACTCACGGCTTTCATCGAGGCGGACGGAGTGAGGGTTGCCGCCTCGGGCGGCTCCAAGCAAGATCACGTCGATCCCACAGGGAAGGCGTACGGTCAGGGGGGCGCCGAGAAGGGCTTCGGCCACGTTCCCTTCCCCCGCGACGAGTACACCGCCGAGAAGATTACGCTGTATGCGAGCCTCGACCTCGGCCAGATCCGCGGGTACGGACTCGGAGACGACGCCACCAGGCTGCTGATCCTTTTGGCGCTCTTCAAGCTTCGCGCGTTCGTCGACAGCCCGATGCGGCTCCGCACGGCATGCACCTTCGAGTTGGAGAAGGGCCGCGAGGTCGAGAGCAGGAACGTGGAAGGCTTCAAGCTGCCCAAGAGGGAGGATCTGGTCGGGACGAAGGATGGCGACGGCAAGTGGCGCGGGGAACTCCCGGCGCTCATCACGAAGCTGGCCGGAGAGGAGGACGACAAGATGCGCGTCAGGACTGTGACGTTCAAAGCGTAAGGGGGACCTATCGTGCTGTGCCTCCTCTTCGAGTTCCCGGTCGGGCGCTACCACGCCACGCCTTGGGGCCACCACGTGAATGAGGGGCTCGTCGAGTGGCCGCCGAGCCCCTGGCGCATCATCCGTGCACTGCTCGCCACCGGCTACACGAAGCTCGGCTGGAACGAGGTCCCTCGCGAGATGCAGGCGCTCGTCGAGACGATGGCGGCGAGCCTTCCCACATACCGGCTGCCCGCGGCGACGCTCGGACACACGCGCCACTACATGCCGATCAAGGGGTGGAAGCGCGGCGTGCAGAAGACCAGCTTGGTCATTGACGCGTTCGTCCGTCCTCACGGGGCTCTGGGAGTGCTCTGGTCCGCTGTGACGAGCCCCGATGACCGAGACTTTCTCGGTCGTTTGACGGATCGTCTCGGGTATCTCGGCCGCGCCGAGTCTCGCGTCAGAGCCAGAGTCGTGTCTCCGGAAGAACTCCCTGGAGGCTGGGACGTGTCCACGCAGCGTCAAGCGCCCGACGACGAGCCCGTCCGATTGCTGGCCCCGGTGCCCAGCACGGAGTATGCGACATGGCGCAGCGAGGTCTCGGGTGCACCAGAGAACCTGCTCGCAGCGCTACAGATCGAAACGACCACGCTCCAGAAGGAAGGATGGAGCGGTCCTCCCGGTTCGCGTGAGATCGTCTACTGGCGTCCCGCCGATGCGGTCGCCCCCCGGGCGCCGGGTCGAATGGTCACAGCAGGTGGAGTGATGTCGCCAGCAGACACGGCGTTGTTTGCTCTGGCGACTGACCGGAAGCGCGATGTCCTTCCGCTCATGGAGCGCGCGCTCCCGACGATGGGCCTCTTCCGGCAAGCGCTCCTTAGCAAGCTCGGCGAAGAGCCGTGCCCCGAACTAAGCGGCAAGGACGACCAGGGACAGCGGCTGCAGGCTGAGCATCGCCATGCGCACTTCCTTCCGCTCTCCCTCGATGGGCGAAACCGGGGCCGCATCGATCACGTGCTCTTGCACGCGCCCATGGGTTTCGGGCGCACCGCGCAGCACGCTCTTCGTCGTCTCCGGAAGACGTGGGCGAAGGGAATCCACGACATTGCGGTCACGCTCGTGGGGATGGGCGATCTCGCGTCGTTTCGCACCGTAGCAGGTATCCCGCTTCCAGAGCTGGGACGAAGCGCCACTTGGGAGAGTCGCACGCCCTTCATTCCGCCTCGATTCCTGAAGCCCCGCGGGAAAGACTCGCTCGACGGGCAGGTGCGCGCGGAACTTCGCCACCGCCACCTTCCCGACCTCGTCGTTGCGCCCGTGGTCACGTTTCCAACGGACGAGAGTGAGGCGGGCCTCCAGGCGCGATGGTTCCGCCATTTCATTCGAACTCGCCAAAACAGCAGAGCACCTGGACCGCCGCCGGGGCTGTTTCGCTTAACATTGACGTTCGAGAGACCGGTTGAGGGACCCCTGTGCCTCGGTTGGGGATGCCACTTTGGGCTCGGTCTCTTCGTGGAAACAGGCGAAGTGATGACGGAACCCA
>JBFMGK010000052.1:0-81857 GCA_040752575.1 Candidatus Bipolaricaulota bacterium | reverse complement strand
GGGGTGATCATTGCCGCGGATACCCTTATTGCGCTCGATGGAGCCGTGCTGGGCAAGCCAGCGTCGCGCGACGAGGCTGCATCGATGCTGTCCCGGCTTGCGGGAAGGGCGCATGACGTTCTGACGGCTCTGGTCGTCGTCAATACGGAGGATGGACGAACCAGCGAGGCCGTCGAAACGACGCGCGTCTGGTTTCGCCCGCTGGAGGCGAAGGACATCGAGCGGTATCTCGCCACCGGGGAGTACCGCGACGTCGCGGGTGCGTATGCGATTCAGGGTCTCGGGGCGACGTTGGTGGAGAGAATCGACGGGGACTACACCAACGTCGTCGGGCTTCCGCTCGTACGCCTGCTCGCGCTGTTGCGGGTCGTGGGCGTCGACGTGTAGCGGCTGCGCCCGCAGGGGCGCGAAGGAGGACCATGGCGGAGAAGAAAAAGCACAGCGTGCACACGCTGCGCGAGATGAAGCGCGCGGGACAGAAGATCGCGTGGCTCACGGCATACGACTTTCCGACGGCTCAGTTCGCCGAGGCTGCGGGGATGGACATGCTGCTCGTTGGGGACTCCTTGGGGATGTGCGTCTACGGGTACGAAGGCACCGTCCCGGTCACGATGGACCAGTGCATCGTCCACTCCGAGGCCGTTCGCCGTGCCGCTCCGAACACGTTGGTCGTCGGCGACATGCCGTTCCTGAGCTATCAGGTGAGCGATGAGGAGGCGGTTCGCAACGCCGGCCGCTTCCTCAAGGAGGCAGGCGTCGACGCCGTGAAGCTCGAAGGCGGGAAGCGCGTGCTTTCGAGAATCCGCGCGCTTCTCGACGCGGGGATCGTCGTTTGCGGACACATCGGGCTCACGCCGCAGAGCTCAGGACAGCTCGGGGGGCACAAGGCCCAGGGACGCACCATCGAGTCGGCGAGGTTGCTGATCGAAGATGCGCTCGCGATCGAGGCCACCGGAGCTCAGCTCCTGCTGCTCGAGGCTGTTCCGCCCGAAGTCGCCGGATTCATCGCCCGCCGTCTGTCGATTCCGGTCCTGAGCATTGGAGCGGGACCGGAGTGTGACGGCCAGCTGCTCATCGTCTCGGACCTGATCGGCCAGTTCCAGGCGTTCACCCCGAAATTCGTACGCAAGTACTGCGACGTGGCTTCGGTCGTAACCCAGGCGATGACCGAGTACGTCGCCGACGTCAAAGCCGGGCGTTTCCCGGCGGACGAGCACTGCTATCACATGCTGAAGGACGAGGCGGGGCAGTTTCCTGCGCTGACGCGCGAGTTCGAATAGCACGCTCCCACGAGGAGGAGACGATGGACGATCTACGGAAGCGACTGGCGATCCCCCTGCGGCACGTCGAGGAGATCAACGCTCTGCTTCTCGACCCGCGGTGCGAAGTCGTGAACGCGCTGTTGGACGTCGTGCGCCAGCACGGCGGACCGGACGAGATCAACCGCCGGGCGACGGAAGCTCGACAGCTTCCGCGATTGCTCGAGCGGCTGCGGGCCGCGGGTTCCCCCTACCTCGAGGATCTCGAGTGGCTGACCCGCGAGCGGGATCGCAGGGCGTTCGTGCGTATCGCGGACTTCCGCCGGCGCGTGCTGGGCGATCGAGGCGGGGCGGTCTCGTTCGACGAGCGGCATCCGGTGACGCTCGAGATCAGCGCCCTCCAGTTCTTCCCCTGGTTGATCGCCGAGGCGCGTCAAGCCATCGCCCGGAGCGAGGTCATGCCCGGGCGATACATCCGCGTGCGAAACATGGCCGAACAGACCCAGGATCAAGGGGACACGCTCGCGATTGCCGCGGCGATGCAGATCGTCGGCGCGTCGTACGTCGAGACGCTTGATACGAAGGGGACCGACGGCTCCAACATCCACCTCGGCGGGCCGTCCACGATCACCGGCTACTTCGGCGGGGTCGGGCAACCGAACGAGCACGCTCTGAGGTGGGTCGACGAGTTCCTCGGCTACTACACTGAGTACGGCATTCGGCAGGTCCTCAACGTCAACCCGGGTACCGTGTTGCTCGGCTACCTGCTGCATAAACTCGGAATCGACATCGAGTTCAAGATCTCGGTCTACATGGGAAACGACAACCCCTACGCCGCGCTGTGGACGCTGATGGGGGCGAAGCTCTTCTCGCGCGACGACGGGACTACGTCGTTGATCGGGTTCAACTGGTCAAACTCCGTCTCCAACGACACGATCGAGAAGGGCGCCGCAGTCCGACAGGCGCTGCGACTCGAGGAAAACGTTCGCTTCGAGCACCACATCACCGAGACGTGGCGCTCGATCGTGATCCAGCCGTACGACCGAACGGATGAGCTGGTCGAGTTGGCAGGCCGAGTTGCGAACGTCTCCGCCAAGCACGAGGGGGGCAAGCCGGCCATCGAAGCGACGCGCGATCACCCGTCGGACATCCTCGAGTACTTCCTCGCGAAGTCAGAGATCCTGGCGCAGGGCCTCATGCCGGCGCTGGAGCGCAACTATCTGGACAAGCATGACGCCCTGAACGAGACCGCCGCAGCTCTGACGCGGCGCGGCCTGTCGTTCGTGGCGGCCCAGCGTCTGCACGGCTAGGAGGGTCGGTTGTCGGGGCGAAGGCAAGACGTTACCCTTTCGCCCCCCCGGATACCGTGTCACGTGAGGTGCTCATGTCGGATCTGAACCAGCTGCGACAGCAGATCGAGGAACAGGCGATCGACTTCGTCGACTTACGGGCCGTCGACCTTACCGGACGGTGGCGACACGTCACGCTGCCGGCCAAGCGTCTTACGGAGGCGCTGCTGCGCGATGGGGTTGGATTCGACGGCTCGAACTACGGGTTCCGGGGCGTCGAGGGGAGCGACATGGTCCTCGTCCCCGACCTTCTCACGGCGTACGTCGAAGACGCGGGGGGCGAACGCCTCATGGTCTTGATCTCGAACGTACACGACGCGGGATCGCAAGAGCGAGCTTCGCTCGATCCCCGCGGGGTCGCAGAGCGCGCGGCAGCCGTGCTTCGTTCGCGAGGTCAGGGTGACGACCTTTTCGTGAGTCCGGAGTTCGAGTACTACGTCTTCGAGTCGGCGAGGTTCCACAGCGACCCGGCGAAGTCGGGTCTCGAGTTCGAGTCCGTCGAGGGATGCGAGGGGCGTGATGACCTGACGCCGTTCGTTGGGGCGGCATCGGCCTACCATGCCTCGGTGCCCGGCGACCGACTGTTCTCGATGCGCTGCGAGGTCGCGCGGCGCGCGGCGGCGGCGGGCATCGACGTGAAGTACCACCACCACGAGGTCGGGGCATTTGGCCAACAGGAGATCGAGCTGGGCTTCGCGCCGCTCGTTCGGATGGCCGATGTCACCATGATCATGAAGCTCCTGGTTCGAGGCGCCGCCGATGATCTAGGCCTCAGCGCGACATTTCTTCCGAAACCGATGCACGGCCATGCGGGGAGCGGGATGCACCTTCACCAATACGTGATGCAGGGGGGGAGGAATCGATTCAACGGAGGGCGGGGGCTCTCGGAGGTCGGCCTCTGCTACATCGGAGGGGTGTTGACGCACGGCCGGAGCCTCATGGCTCTGACCAACGCGTCGACGAACTCCTATCGCCGGCTCGTCCCGGGGCACGAAGCGCCGGTGTGCTTTGTCTTCGGCTCGGGCAACCGCAGCGCGGCTGTGCGGATTCCCGCGTATGCCAAAGGAGAGACGACCCGGATGGAACTGCGGACGATGGACGCAACGTGCAATCCATATCTGGCCTTTGCGGCCATCCTGCTGGCGGGACTTGACGGGATCGCCCGGAAACTCAATGCGCAGGACCTTGGGTTCGGGCCGTTCGAGCGAGATGCCTCAGTTCCCGAAGCGAGCGCCGAGACACCTCCCAGGACCCTGGACGAAGCACTCGACGCCCTGGAGGCAGATCACGACTACCTGGTAGCCGATGGAGTCTTCACTCCAGGCCTGCTCGAAGAGTGGGTTCGCGTCAAGCGCCAAGAGGCCGCTTGCGTGGCCTTGCGTCCGCACCCTCATGAGGTTGCCCTCTACTACGACCTCTAGAGGTAGGTCCGGCAGAGAGCCGGGAACCTAGGCCTTCCTCTTCTCCTCGCGGTCGAGGTACTGGACGATGGCTTCGACGACGAGGTAGTTGATCGATCGATCGAGTTTCTTGGCCAGACGGTCGAGCCGCTCTATGGGCTTTCGGTCGAGCTTGCTCTTGGGAATGTAGATCGAAAGGGTTGTGACCTCGCTCTTTCGCACCATGTGCCCCACCTCCTGTGACTCTTTGAGGTCCCTGTCACATGGTCTAGCCTACAGCAAAAGAGAGGCGCGGAGCAAATCGGACTTTGCACAAGAAACGGGGCCCCGAAGGGCCCCGGCGGTCTTACGATGTGATGGTTACAGGATCAGCGAATCACGAAGCGGAAGGCGTAGTATGCGATCTCGCGCCCGGTTCCGCACTCCGGCGCCCGGACGACCTGAAGGGTCGGAGGCGCCATGATCGGGCCGCACTCCCCCACGGCCGACGGCGTCGTGCAGACGGCGGTGGATACACCTCGCTCGATGGCCAGAACCAGCGTGAAGATGCCTTGGTCGAGGACCGAAAGCGACGTCTCGTAGCCCTCCTCGGTCCACAGCAGCTCTGTGATCGGGATCAGAGCGTCGAACAGGTCTCCGCCTGGAGCGATCGAGAGGACGGGGCCCATGCCGTACTCGAGGCCCTGCTCGCTCAACACCGGGACGGTGTTGCCGCCCGGGAGCTGCAGCGAGCAGCGGTCCCAGAGCACGGCGATCGTCTCACACGACGTGTTGTGCAGCCAGAACGGAAGGCGGCTCTCGATCGAAGCTCCATCGAACGACGCGTCGAACGAGACGCGGAGGGTGCCGTCCTCGTAGACGGCCTTCTCGGAGTAGATCGGAGAGAGCATTTCGAGCGACACATCGCGCACCACCGTTACCTCGGCGACGGCGGGCTGCTCTGGAGCCACGACCACAACCTCTTCCTCGGCGGACCGATCGGCCGGCGCCAGGAGTAGGCCGACGACGAGGAGCGCCCCCATAATGGCGCTGATCACGGCGATCTTCCCTAGGTCATTCACGGTATCTCACCCCTTCTGCGCCGCCACAGACCGGCGGAACACCACGTTGGAAGGATCGTATCGGGAGAGACGCCGTTTCTCGTGGCGCTGTGCCCGGACAGGAGGGACGGAATGCCTCGGCAACAAGGGACCATTGTCCCCTACTCCGTGAGGCGGGGGTTGGAGCCGGCGACTGGATTCGAACCAGTGACCCACAGTTTACGAAACTGTAGCTCTACCGACTGAGCTACGCCGGCGGTAGAATCGGAGTATAGCTTTGCGCCTGGAGGTCCGCAACACCCGCACATGGACGGTCTCTCGATTGCTGCTTCCCTCGTCGAGGTGAGACACGGGATCGAAGGGGGTCTCCTTCGCTCCGTGCATGAACCGATCCCCGGAACGTTTGTCTTCGGCGTGTACGCCGGGCAGACGAGGCGCCTCCTGCTCTCTCCTCGCGAGGCGCGCTTTCACTTGACCGCGCGGAGTCTCGACAACCCCGCGACCCCGAGTGCCTTCGTCATGCAGCTTCGAAAGCACCTCGTTGGCGGGCGCGTTACGGCACTGAGCCAGATGCCCTGGGAACGCGTCGTTCGCCTCACCATCGTGCGCGTCGAGGACGGCGGGCGGCGAACCGTTGACGTCGTCGCCGAGCTGACCGGAACGCGGGGCAATCTCCTGCTCTTGGGCGATGACGTCGTTCTTGGCGCGCTGCGCCGCGATCCGCGGCAACTCCCCGGGAAGCCGTACGTGGGGCTGGAGGCGCAAGAAAAGCTCGCCCCGACGAGGGTGGATTCGACGACAGGGGTGGAGGTGTTGTCGGCGGTCGACCCGGCTCACGCACTCGTACGCCGCGTGGCAGGCCTTGGGCTTCCCACCGCTCGCGACCTGTTCGAGCGAGAGGTCAGGACTGCCGAGGAGCTTCAGAGAGGCCTCGCAGCCCTCGTCGCGTGGACGAGCCAGCCCGAGCCGCACGTCGTACGGAGCGACCGACGCGCAACCTTTTACCCGGTGTCCGGGGGCGAGGCCCACGCGACCTTCGCGGCAGCCCTGGACGAGACCCTCCCCGTGAGTGAGTTGGCCACAGACTGGAACGCGGAGCCTCATCGCGTCCCGATCCAGCAGGCGCTCGCCAAGCGCGAAAGGACGATACGCAGCCTTGAGTCGTGGCTGCACGACGCAGACGCGGCGGACGACATTCGCAGGAAGGCAGATCTGGCCATGCTTCACGCCGCGGAGATCGGGCGCGGTGCGGTTCGTCTCGTTGCGCACGACCCGGCGCGACGAGCATGGGCCGAGGTGGAACTCGATCCTGCGCTCGACGGTCGGGAGAACGCGCGCCGCCTCTACAAGCGGGCGAAGAAGCTCGATCGCGGCCGACCGGGCGTCATGGCACGTCTGGACCGCGTGCGCGCGGAGGCGAGCCGCCTGCGGGCCGCCCTCGATGGGGGGGCAGACGCCGACGTTGCAGACCTGCTGCCGCAGGCCCGTCCGGCCCGTGTCGCCCCGGCCGCGGGTCCTCGCCGAGTGCAGATCGAGGGGTACACGGTCCTTATTGGGCGTAGCGCCCGCGAGAACGACGCCGTTCTTCGCGGCGCCGCGCCGCACGACATCTGGCTTCATGCCTTGGGCGTGGCCGGCGCCCACGTGCTGATTCGGCTGGGCGAGCACGTTGAGGTGCCGGCGAGCGTCCTGGGAGAGGCGGCGCGGCTGGCGGCTAGGCACTCTCGCGCCGATCGCCGCGGCAAGGTCGCCGTTACGTACACCGAGGCAAGAAACGTCCGAAAGCCGAAAGGTGGGGCGCCCGGGCTGGCAATCGTGACACGCGGGAGTACACTGACTGTCGACCTGTAGGGGGGAAATGACGATCGACCTCATCCTCGACGTGATTCTGTCGCTCGTGGCGGTGTTCACGGCGATCGTCTTTCACGAGGTGGCGCACGGCTGGGTGGCCTCGCGACTCGGCGACCCCACAGCAAAGGCCCACGGCCGTCTGACGTTGAATCCGCTCGCCCACGTCGATCCCGTGGGGACCATCCTGGTCCCCGTGACGCTGGCCCTCTTGAACCTGCTGTTCCCCGGCGCGAACACGCCGCTGTTCGGCTGGGCGAAGCCGGTTCCCGTGAACCCGAACTACTTCGCGAATCGCTTCCGCGGCATGCTCTGGGTCGCATTGGCTGGCCCGGGGACCAACCTCGCTTTGGCGGCGATCGGTGCAGGCGTCGGCCGCCTCGCCCTGCGCGGGGTGTCCGCGCAGGTCGTCCTGCAACCTGCCGGTTTCGGCGACTACGCGATTCGAGCGCTGTTCGCCCTTCTGGGGCTGTTCGTGATCTACTCGGTGATCCTGGCCGTCTTCAACATGATTCCCATCCCGCCGCTGGATGGGTCGCGCGTTCTCGCATACTTCTTGCCGCCGGAGGGGCGTCGGGCGCTCTTCGCCGCCGAGAGGTACGGGTTTCTGATCCTGCTCGTGCTGATTGGGTTCGGCGGCGTGAGCTTCCTGTTCAACGCCATCCAGCCTCTGTGGGTGAGGCTTCTCGGTCCCGCGTGGCTCGTGATGATCTTCGGCTAGCGCCCATTGGGTGGTGGTTTCCTTGTGGTACGCCATCAGCGCGCGTATACTCCGCGTTCACTTCACGTGTCCTGCAGAGGATGGATGAACAACCAAACAGCCTACGAAATCAAGGCGCATGAGCCGACGGCGGCGACGGTTCGCGTCAGCATTGCCCGCGAGGACGTCGAACGCCAGATCGAAGGTGTGTACGTGCGCTACGCCCATGAGCTCGCAATTCCCGGCTTCCGGAAGGGAAGAGTGCCGCGGGGCGTATTGGAGTCCAGGTTCGGCCGTGAGGCCTTTGTCAACGAAGCCAAAGACGAACTGCAGCGCAAGCATCTCGCAGAAGCCCTCGACCAGTTGGCACTTCGTCCCGTTTCGATGCCCGAGGTCGCGGAGGTCTCGTCGGACAACTCCGAGAGCTATGTCTTCGAAGCGTCCTTCAGCGTGCTTCCCGAGGTGACTCTCCCGCCGTACCGGGGACTGGAGGCCGAGGTGCCGCCCCCGATGGCGGTTAGCGACGAGGAAGTCAACGAGGCGTTAGAGGAGATCCGCGGCCGGTTCGGAACGCTTGAGAATCGCGAGGGCGATCTCGTCTCGGAGGGAGACATCGTGCGCGTGCGCGAGCGGGACGCCGAGTGGGACACCCGGGCCGAGGCGTCGAATCCTCTGACGGGGCGCCTCATCGGGCTCCACCTCGGCGAGGCGGCGGTGATCGAGGCCCCGGCACGCGAGGGAGGACAGCCATTCCGCACGAAGCTCGAGGTCCTCGGCCTTCGTCAGCTCGTCCTGCCGGAGATCGACGACGACCTGGCGAAAGACGCGGGGTTCGAGTCGCTCGCGCAGCTCCGGGACGACGTACGGCGTCGACTCCAGGATGCGCGGGACGGGCAGCGGAGACACCTGATCGAAGGGAGGTTGCTCGATCTGCTCGTCGAGAAGGCGGCGATCCCGCTTCCTGAGCCGTTTGTCCTCGAGCTTGTCGAGGAGGAGCTTGAGCGGATGAGGCAAGCGTTCGAGAGACCGCCGAGTCCGCGCCCCTTCGCCGAGGTCCTCCAGGAGCGCGGAACCAGCGAGGAGTCGATCCGGACGGATCTTCGTGCGTCCGTGGAAAGGAGACTGCGACGCGAGCTCGCCCTGCGCGCACTCGGCAACGCCGAGGGCGTCGCGCTCGACGATGCAGCGCTCGAGGAGATCGCGCGGCGAGAGGCCGAAGAGGGTGGCGAGGATCCCGTGCGGTTCGTCGCCCACCTGAAGGCTGAAGATCGTTGGGAAGACTACCGTTCGGGTAAGGTCAACGAGAAGCTTCTCACAGTCCTCCGGGAGTCGGCCGTTCTCCGCGAGGCGACGCCCGCCGGAGAGGAGGGATGATGCCGGCACAAATCCCCTTCGTGATCGATCACAGCGGTCACGCCGAGCGCACCTACGACATCTACTCGAGGCTGCTCGAGGATCGGATCATCTTCCTGCGGGACGCGATCGACGACGACGTGGCGAATGTCGTGATCGCGCAGATGCTGTTTCTCGCCGCGAAGGATCCTACCAAAGACATCCGTCTCTACATCAACTCGCCCGGCGGTTCCGTAACGGCCGGCCTTGCGATCTACGACACGATGAGATACGCGAAGTGCGATGTCGCGACCATCTGCATCGGCCAGGCGGCGAGCATGGCCGCCGTTCTGCTGACCGCGGGGACGCCCGGCAAGCGTTCGGCACTGCCCAACTCGCGGATCCTCCTCCATCAGGTCTTTGGCGGTGCCCAGGGGCAGGCGGCGGACGTCAAGATTCAGACTGCGGAGCTGCTGCGCATCCGAGACGTGATCAACCGCATCCTCTCCGAGCACACCGGGAAGGGTGTGAAGCAGATCGCGAAGGACACCGATCGCGACTACTTCATGACGCCGGAACAGGCCGTGGAGTACGGTCTGATCGATCGAATCATCCTGCCGCGGGCACCGAACGGCTGACGCCCGGAAGTCGTTCGCGCGCGCTCGACTCGCTAGACTGTCAGCATGCGCACGGGGACCGCTGATCTCCCGCTTCATTCGGGCCGGGCTCCACGGTGGTTGTTCGCTAGGATGACCCGGCTTGCGGCCGAAGTCGTCGAACTCGTGGTCCTCGAGGAAGGTCTCGGCGGCTTCTTCAGGCGGTTGTCGGATCCCCGGTGGTTTCAGGCCTTCGGTTGCGTCCTCGGCTTCGACTGGCACTCGAGCGGCGTTACGACCACAACCTGCGGGGCGGTCAAAGAGGGGCTGCGGGGCCGCGAGAAGGAACTTGGGCTGTTTGCTGCCGGCGGCAAGGGCAACGCGTCCCGGAGGACTCCGAGCGAAATCGAGACGTGGTGCGACATGATGGGGTCCGAGGCGGGGCCGCTTGTCCGGGCCAGTCGCACCTCGGCCAAGGTCGACAGCGCGGCCGTCCAAGACGGTTATCAGATCTACCATCACAGCTTCTTCTTCGACCGCGGCGGTGCGTGGGCCGTGGTCCAGCAAGGAATGAACGAAGCGACGGGCATGGCGCGCCGGTATCACTGGACCTCGGAGAACGTCGACGACTTCGTCTGCGAGCCCCATGCGGCCATCTGCTGCGACCGCCGTGCGCCAAGCCTCAATCTCGTCGCGCGCGACAGCGCGGGGGCTCGTCATGTGGCGGTCGACGCGGCTCGGGAGAAGCCCCTACGGATCGCGAGCGAGTTCGCAAGGATCCGCCACCTCGCGCTCCCGAGGCGCCACGAGATCTTGGCGAGCGACATCACCCCGGAGCGTCTTGCGGCGACGCTCACGAAAACCTACGAAGCGCACGTGACGTCCTTCGAGGAGCTCCTCATGCTTCCGGGCGTCGGGGCCAAGGCCTTACGGGCCCTCGCGCTCGTCGCGGAACTCGTGTACGGGGCGTCGCCGAGTTACGAGGATCCGGCCCGTTTCGGCTTCGCCCACGGTGGGAAGGACGGAATCCCGTTTCCGGTAGATCGTTCGATGTACGACGGCACGATCGACCTGTTGGGCAGGGCCGTGCGACGGGCCAAGCTCGGGGAGCCCGCGACGCTGGATGCGCTGAAGAGACTGGATCGAGTTTTCGCGGACCCCGGCAACAGCTAGGTCGCGTGCCTCGATGATCTCATCGAGACGGACCCGAGACGCGCGTCTCGCAAGCTCGGCCGTTGCGCCTCGATCGTTCGCAAGGGAGACCTATGACCGCGGGACTCGCTCGGTACGCCGTGCGGAGAGTAGTCCAGGCGGCGCTTGTCTTCGGTCTCGTGACCCTGATGTTGTCGGCCGTGGCCAACGTGCGGTACGAGGTCATCGATCGCACGGAGCTGGAGTGGCAGGTGAAGACGACGATGGGCCCGTTCCTCGCGCAGCTCCCGGATCTCACGACCGAGGAGAGGGATCGCCTGGTGGAGGAACAGGTCGCTGCGGCCCTCGAGGCGGCAGGGATGGGCGATCCGCTGTGGGTTCGCATCCTCCGGAGGACCGTACAGATCCTGCGATTCGACTTTGGGGAATCCGTGTCACACCAACGGACGATCCGCGGATTCGGCGGGCAGAAGAGCTCCGAGGTCGGCGCCATCATCCGGGAATCCCTCCTTCCGACGGGACTCCTCTTCGGGGGGGCGTTCGCCGCACAGATCGCGCTGGCTCTCCTACTCGGGCTGCGCAACGCACGGCGTCCCGGGTCGTTTGTCGACCGAACCACGACGGTCATCGGATTGGCCACCCAGAGCGTTCCGACCATGGTCGTCGCGATGCTCATGGTCTCTGCGTTCGTCGTCGGGCTCCGGGTCTTCCCGTCCGACCCGTGGGTGTATCGGTTTCCCGAAGGGATTGGCGAGGTCGGCCCGTGGCTATGGGATTTCGTGACGCACTACACGCTCCCGTTCTTGACGCTCGTCGCGATCGGGTTGGGTGGATGGGCCTATGCCTTCCGCAATCTCGTCATCGGGACTCTTCAAGAGGACTTCATCGTGACGGCTCGAGCGCGCGGCCTTCCGGAGCGTCGCATTCTCATGGGGCACGGGGTCCGTGCCACGGCACCTCCGATCGTCACCTGCGTGACGTACGGCTTCGTGTACTCGTTGTGGGGCAGCTTCTTCGTCGAGCCGGCCTTCCAGTGGCCGGGCGTAGGCGGGCTCTACCTGCTGTCGATCCGCTACAACGATTTCACGCTGTTCTTCGGGATCAGCGTCACGATGACGGCCATGTACCTGGCGGCCACGCTGGTGCTGGACCTGGTCTACGGCCTGCTCGATCCGCGGATCAAGGTTGCCAGATCTGCCGCGGGGTTGTCATAGCGGTCACTTGTGGACCTTGCGCAGGAACTCCCCGATCTCGGGCATCCCGCCTTGGAAGACGAGGTAGCCGTCGTGTGGCTCCCGCTCGGTGATCTCCCCGGCAATCGGCGTGAGCATGAGTTCGCGAACCTTCTCGAGGTCGCGCGTCTGGCCAAGCGCCCAGGCGAGCTTGATGTAGGCGACCTCGGGCAGCATGTTCTCCGCCGGGATGATGCCCTTCGCCATGAGGTCGCGCCCGGTATCGTAGACGAACATGTGAACGTACCCCCAGAGCGTCTGGACGGTCATGTAGATCGCCACGCCGGCGGCCGTCGCGCGCTCAATCGCCGGGTAGACGGGCTTGTTGATGTGTCCGAGGCCCGTTCCTGCGATGACGATCCCCTTGTAGCCCTTATCGACCAGGGCGTCGATGATGTCGGGGTGCATGTTCGGGTAGTAGTACGTCAGCGTTACCCGTTCCTCGAAGTAGGGCAGGATATCGACGCGACGGTCCGTCCGCCGCCGTGCGTAGTCCTCGCGCAGAGGCGTGACCCCGTCGCGCGTGACGGTGGCCAGCGGGATGTCGCCGATGGTGCGGAAAGTCGAACGGTACGACGAGTGCATCTTGCGCACCCGCGTGCCGCGATGCAGGAGTCCGTACTCGTCGGACGTCGGGCCGAACATGCAGACCATGACTTCGGCAATGTCTGACGTGGCGGCCGCGGTCGTGGAGTGAATCAGATTCCTCGCGGCATCGGACGAGGGTCGATCGGACGACCGTTGGGATCCGACCATGACGATCGGCACCGGGGAGTGCTGGACCATAAACGCGAGAGCGCTCGCTGTATGATGCATTGTATCGGTCCCATGCCCGATGACGATCCCATCGATACCGTTCTCGATCTCGCGGCCGATGGCCTTGGCCAACGCGATGTACTGCGTCGGTCCCATGTTCTCCGAGAAGACGGCGAAGAGCTTCTCGGTCGTGAGATTGCAGATGTCAGCGAGTTCGGGAACCGCACCGTACAGCTCTCCCGGCGAGAAGGCCGGGATGACGGCCCCCGTGCGATAGTCGAGGCGGGACGCGATCGTGCCGCCGGTCCCCAAGAGCTTCACGTTCGGTTTGTCGGGCGACGTGGGAAATTCCTTCTCGGGGATCTTGTAGTGCGCCTCGCGGCGCCCAAGCTCGCGAACGCCTTGGAGCGTTCGTACGTCGATGCCGACGTTGTAGCCCGTTGGGAGTTTCAGGACGAGGTGCCGGGAGTCGTCGAACTCGGACCGCGGGAGGATGATGCCACGGAAGTGGCCGCGCGTGGAGTCGATCTCGACGTCGCTCCACACGCCGACTCCGAACTTCGTCAGCGCATCAAGGGCCTCGCCCTTGTACCCCTTGTGGGCATCGCTCATCGCAGCGCCTCCTCGACCCATCGCGCCGCCTTCGCTAGCGGTACGTTGCCCCAGGCCAGCGGGCGAATGCGCCCCATGATCTCACGAGGCGCCGCCTCGGGAGAGTGGATGTCTCGCTTCGCGACCTCGCCGCGAATCGCGTCGCGAATGTCGCTTTGCCTCGCCCGACGATGACCCGCCCGCGCCAGGAGTCCGTCGAAGGTCTCGTCGGGCTCGAGAAGCGACAGGACCACGAGATCGCGCAGGGCGTCGTCGGGCAGCGAACGTCTTCGGCTCTCGTTCACGGCCCACAGGACGCGCCGACCATCCGGTTCGCGATCCCCCAGCGCGCGGCGCACGCGATGTCCGACCAGGGTCATGGCCGCCAGCGGACTCATCCCCCCGTCGATGAGTTCCGCAACCAGAGCGCAGAGGTTTCGCCGCAGAAGGTACGCATGGGTGTCGCGTGGACCGCCCCACGCATCGAGCCGCGCTCTCTGTTCCTCGACGGATCGAGGAAGGCGCGCGCGCGTGGCTTCGATCGTCTCCTCCTCGATCGGGATCGGCGAGGAGTCGGTGTCCGGGTACATTCGGTCCGGACCGGGCAGAACCCGCTCGAAGACCGTGGTTCCGTCGGGCAGCGCCTTTCGCGTTTCGTTGGGCACGCCGTCAAAGGCGAGCCGACAGCGTTCAGCTACGGTCTCGACTGCCGTCTTCATGTCGGATTCCGGACCCCACACGACGAGTACGGCGTCGCTTTCGGCGGCTCCCAGGCGCTCCCGGAGATGGTTCCAGGCCGGCGCGGGCAGGGGCGTCGGCGTGTCGGAGTGCACCATGTTGGGCTTCTCGAGGCAGGCGATCACCTTGAGGCGGTCGGCGATCTCGTCGGCGAACGTCCTTCCGGGATTCGTCGGGAACGAGAGGACGCCGGCGAACTGCGGCAGCGCGATCGCCATCGCAGCCGACTCCTCCGAAACCATGCCGAGGCCCCCGAGGACGTCACGGTCGACGCGAAGCGCCGTGACGTCCCACGTTGCGGCATCGCGGACGCAGCGCATCAACAGGTCACGAACGAGCAGCAGGCCCTTCTGACGGTACGCTTCGTTGTGCGTCAACTCGGGGATCCAACGAATGTGCTGAACTCCCTTGATCTCGACGCGCGTCCCGCCCTCGATGCTGACGTTGACGTCCTCGCGCGCCGCGCCGATCCCGACGTTGACGTGACCTGTGCTGCGGGCCAGGTACCGGAGGTGATGAGCGGCCAGAGCGGCTTCCTCGGGCGTTAGGAGTTCGGGCTCGGTGACCGTCTCGACGAGCGGCATGCCGAGTCTGTCGGTCGTGTACGTGCGCCAGTGGCCGACGTCGCTGACCTCACGGCAGGAGTCTTCCTCGAGGGAGAGTTGGCGGATGCCGATCTGGCGGCCGGCCACCGGGATTGCCCCGTCGATCCCGACAATGGCCGTGCGCTGGAAGCCTGTCGGAATGCTGCCATCGAGGTACTGCTTGCGGGTGATGTGCAGTTCGCCGACGAGGCTCGTCCGGAGAAGGAGCGCGATCTCGATGGCGATCCCCAGTGCCTGGCGGTTCACGGCGAAAGGCGGCGTGTCGTCGATGTCATAGGTGCAGGCGGTCTCGCCCTTGATCCGGTAGATGATGTTCTTGCGAGTGCGGAACTCCATCAGCGCCGTGCCGTCGTACTCGCCGAGCTCACTCAGCGTGGGGCGCATGTGACGCACGAGTTGTGCGTCGTAGTCCTCGCCGTCCTGGTAGACACCCGCCGGACAACGGCAGAAGAGCTTCTTCTCCGTGCGAAGCTGCTGGTGAACCTCGAGACCGCAGCGAAAGCCAAGGGCCCGATAGGTCGCCGGCGTGGCTTCACGTCGCGGTACGTAGCCAAGGCGATTGCCGCTGCCGGGATCAATAGGGGACGCGTCAGCCTTGTTCATCGTGATCGCGCAGAGCGGGCGCGAGGTTTTCTCGGCCGGACGCGCGTGTAAGCATAGGCGCAGAGCGGGTCCGCCGCAAGGTCGACTTGCATTGTCGCACGCGCCGGCTATACTGGCTCGCATCCAGCTACGAGAGTTCCGCGAACCTTTCTCGGGTTTGGCGGGTGGCACAGCGCGGGGCCTTCACGGCCCGGCAAGACAGGCAAGGAGGCAACGAATGTCGATCGCCCTACGAAAGCGATCCTATGCCTCGTGGGCTCTGGCTTGCGGAGGCGCGCTAGCCGCACTCTCCTTCTAGGCTCCAACCGGGCTTACCCCGCACGAGCCGTTCGCCCAACGAGCGCATATAGATGCTACAGAGTCTTCTGTCTTGCGAAGCGATCCCGTTTCAGTAAAGGAAGTTCCCATGCTGTGCAATCTACCTAGAGGATTCACGTTACGTCCGACAAGACCCTCCGATGCCGAGGGACTGGCGGCGATGTTTAACGCGGACTCCCTACGGGTCTTGGGCGTCCGCGACCATGACGTCGACGACCTGCTCACCGAGTGGCGTACGCCGGGCTTCGACCTCGACCGCGACACGCGCGTCGTCGTCAGCTCAGACGGAACCCCTGCCGGGTACGCCGAGGTCTGGGACCTCGACGAGCCGCACGTGAGGCTCTGGGCTTGGGGTTGTGTCGACCCGCTGCGGCGAGCGTGCGGGATCGGCTCAGCGCTCGTCGCCTGGCAAGACGAGCGCGGGCGCTTGGCCGTAGAACGGGCACCGGCCGACGCCCGCGTGAGCATCCGGCAGACCGTCTCGACACGCGACGAGTCGGGACTCGAACTCCTCGCGTCCTCCGGCTACGAAGCCATACGCCGCAGCTATCAGATGAGGAGGGAGCTCGATCGTCCCGTGCCCGAGCCTGTCTGGCCAGCGGGCGTCGGGGTCCGAACGTTTGAGGGCGGACGAGATCTCCTCCCCATGGTGGAGTCCATCCGTGCTGCGTTCCGCGATCATTTCGGCTACGTGGAGTCGCCGATCGAGTCCGACCTCGCGATCTGGCAGCACGTCATCGACGAGGAGAAGTCGTTCGACGCAAACCTGTGGTTCCTTGCCACGGCCGGGGCCGAGATCGTGGGGGTCTCGCTGTGCTCGGCGATGGAAACCGAGGACCCTGATCTCGGTTACGTCAACACCCTCGGCGTTGTCCGTCCGTGGCGACGTCGCGGCGTGGCCCTCGCACTGCTGCACCACTCGTTCCGGCAGCTTGCTGCAAGGGGCAAGCGGCGCGTGGCGCTTGGCGTCGACGGGTCCAGCCTCACCGGCGCCGTCCGTGTGTACGAGAGGGCAGGCATGCAGGTGGCTCGCGAGCGCGTTCTGTTCGAGAAGGAACTCCGAGCGGGCTGTGACTTGACGACCCAGCGTCTGGGAGGATGAGATGAAGCTTCCGTTGCGCGATGGCCTTTCGCTCTTGCGT
The DNA here is from genome assembly GCA_040752575.1 of Candidatus Bipolaricaulota bacterium. Classification (GTDB taxonomy): domain Bacteria; phylum Bipolaricaulota; class Bipolaricaulia; order UBA7950; family UBA9294; genus CAIOGO01. The sequence continues at coordinate 65,196 of JBFMGK010000052.1, read as the reverse complement.
CGCTACGTGCGGCCGCATGCTCGTTGGGTCGTTGCGCTTGCCTTCCTCGTTCTCGTGACGATCGCGCTCCGCCTGGTCAATCCGCAGATCCTGCGGCAGTTCATCGACACGGCGACGGCAGGCGGCGCGCGAGCGGCGTTGATTCGCAACGCGCTTCTGTTCTTTGGAGTCGCCGTCCTTGCGCAGGTTCTCTCCGTCGCCGCAACCTACGTCGGGGAGACCGTCGCCTGGTCCGCGACGAACGCCTTGCGTCTCGACCTGTTGCGCCACGCGCTGTCCCTCGATCCGACGTTTCACAAGGAGCACACGCCGGGGCAGCTGATCGAGCGCATCGACGGCGACGTGGCCACGTTGTCCAACTTCTTCTCCCGCTTCGTGATCGACATCCTTGGTAACACGCTCCTCGTTGCCGGGATCGTCGGCCTTCTGTTCCGCGAGGACTGGCGGATCGGGCTGCCAATTCTTGGATTTGTCGTGTTCACCGTGTGGCTTCTCGGGTTCATCCGGGCTCGCGCCGTGCCGCACTGGACGACGTGGCGGAAGCTGGTGGCCGAGTTCTTTGGCTTTCTCGGAGAACGTCTGGCGGGGACCGAAGACCTTCGGGCCAACGGCGCGGTCGCCTACACGATGCGGCGGTTCTTCGAGCTGTGCCGCGGCCTCTACCCGGTCCGTCGACGCTCGGCCCTCGCGGGGTACGCGATGTGGATGAGCAACGTGGCACTATTCACTGGCGGGTACGTCGTTGCGTTCGGCGTTGGGGCGACGCTTTGGCGAGCCGGCGCCATCACGCTCGGCACGGTCTACCTCGTCTTCCACTACACCGAGCTCCTGCGCGGCCCCATCTCGACGATGCGCGAGCAGATCACCGACCTGCAACGCGCCGAGGCGGGTATCCGCCGGATCCGCACGATGCTCGCCACGACGTCGGCCCTTTTCGATGGCGGCTCAAAGCACCTCTCCGATGGGGCGCTGTCGGTCGCCTTGGACGGCGTGACGTTCGCCTACGCGCCGGCTCAAACGGCTGATGCGGGTGCGTCAGGCGACGCGACACCTCTCGCTGAGCCGACGGTCGCCCTGCGCGACGTGCACCTCGCGGTCCCCGCCGGGTCGGTGATGGGCCTGCTAGGCCGGACCGGAAGCGGCAAGACGACGGCTGCGCGACTCGTTGCTCGCCTCTACGACTGCCAGGAGGGCGCGGTGCGCGTGGGCGGAGTCGGCGTGGCCGACGTGCCGCTGCGCGAGTTGCGACGGCGCGTGCGGATGGTGTCGCAGGACGTGCAGCTCTTCCGCGCCTCGGTGCGCGAGAACGTCCGTCTGTTCGACCCGGCGGTGTCCGACGCGCGCATCCTCGCGGCCCTCGACGAGCTCGGGCTTCAGGAGTGGGTCTGCGCGCTTCACCAGGGATTGGACACCGTCGTTGGAACCCCGGAAGCCGGGCTGTCCGCGGGCCAGGGCCAACTCCTCGCCCTTGCACGAGCCTTCCTCGCTGACCCCGGCGTTGTCATCCTCGACGAGGCATCGTCGCGCCTCGATCCGGCCACCGAGAGGCTGCTCGAACACGCCATCGACCGCCTCCTCGAGGGGCGAACGGCAATCGTCATCGCCCATCGTCTCTCGACCGTCCGGCGTGCGGATCGCATCGCGATTCTCGAGGACGGGTGTGTGGTCGAAGCTGGCGATCGCGCTGCGCTCGCCGGTGACCCGAGCTCGCGTCTCGCGCGGTTGCTTGTGACGGGCATGGAGGAGGTGCTGGCATGACGGCACTCCGAGCGCTCCTTCATCTCATTCGCTACCGACCTTGGCTGTACGCGATGGACGCGGTCGCGTGGACGGCCATCGTGCTCACTGAGCTCGGGACTGGCTACGTCGCCAAGCTGTTCTTCGACTGGCTAACGGGAGACGCGGCGGCCGGGTTCACGCTGACGTCGGTCATCGCCCTGGTCGCGGCCGCGGGCCTCGCGCGCGTCATCGCGATCCTAGTCGGCGCGCTGATCGACATCCGTCATCGTTACTCGATCGAGGTCCTGTTACGGCGAAATCTCCTTGCCGCGGTGCTGGCAAAACCCGGCGCCCGCGCGCTCCCTGGCGCCGTCGGCGAGGCGCTCAACGCGGTGCGCGACGACGTCCAGACCGTCGAGGACCTCCTGTCGTGGCTGATCGACCAGTTCTCCTTCGTTCCGTACAGCCTTGCTGCGCTGGCGATTCTGTTGGCGATCGACGCCCGCGTGACACTGATCGTCGTGCTGCCGCTCATCCTCGTGTTGATCGGCGCCCGCGCGGTGTCGAAGAGCGTCCGCCGGTTCCGCGAAGCTCACCGCGAGTCTACCGAGCGAGTCACTGGCGCGATCGGCGAGGCGATGGACGGCGTTCAGGCGATCCAACTGGCCGGAGCGGAAGAGCATGTCGTTGCACACATCGAAGCGCTGAACCGCATCCGGCTTCGCGCCGCGGTGCGCGATCGCCTGTTGTCCCAGTCGTTCCACTCGTTCTTCTGGAACGCGACCACACTGTGCACGGGCCTCATCTTGCTCGCTGCGGCGGAGGGACTGCGCGGCAGCACGTTCACGGTCGGCGATTTCGCCCTCTTCGTGACCTATGTCGGTTTCTTGACCGAGATCATCGCCGCGTTCGGCGACTTTCTGATCCACTTTCAGCAGACCAAGGTGTCGATCGATCGAATGGCGACGCTCGTTCAGGGCTCGCGTGGCGACGTCGTCGCTCACCATCCGGTCCACCTCACGGGGCCGCTCCCCGAGCCGCCACCGCTGTGCGCTGGGCCGGCGCTCGAGCGGCTGGCCATCGAGACGATGACGGTTGCCGCGGCAGGGAGTGGCGGGTTCCGCGTCCGGCGTGCCTCGTTTGAGATCCGTCGGGGCGAATTCGTCGTGATCACCGGTCGGATCGGCTCGGGGAAGACCACGCTCCTTCGTGGACTGCTTGGCCTCTTGCCGATCGAGGAGGGGCGAATCGTCTGGAACGGCGAACCGGTTGCCGACCCCTCGACGTTCTTCGTCCCTCCGCGCGCCGCCTACACGCCGCAGGTTCCGCAGCTGTTCAGCGAGACCTTGCGCGACAATCTGCGCCTGGGACGAGAGGTTCCCGACGAGGCGCTGGACAAGGCGATCGAACTCGCGGTGCTGGAGGACGACATCGTGCGACTCGAGCACGGCCTGGACACTGTCGTCGGACCCCGCGGGGTTAAGCTCTCGGGGGGGCAACGCCAACGCGCCGCGACGGCCCGCATGTTCGTATCGCGCCCGGAGCTCGTCGTGCTCGACGACGTATCGAGTGCCCTGGACGTTGAGACCGAGAAGGCACTGTGGGACCGGGCATTTGCGGAGAGACAGCGCACGTGGCTTGTCGTTTCCCACCGCCGTGCGGCGTTGCGCCGCGCCGACCGGATCCTGGTCATGAAAGACGGATGCATCGAGGCGTCAGGCCGGCTGGACGAAGTGCTGCAGGAGAGCGAGGAGATGCGCCGACTTTGGAGCGCGGAATCGGACGACAGCGAGCGTGACGCGCATCACGTTCCTCCGTTCCCAATTGACTTTACGGCTTCTGGCGTGTAGCCTGGCAAGGAGGGGGCGCGCTGGAGGTGCGCGAGCGATGGGCAATTCTTTCGCGGTCTGGTTGGTCGGCGCCATCGTCGCCGGCCTCGTGCTGTTCCTGGTTCTGGGAAACCCCGATGGGGTTCTCGAGCCCCTTGAGGTGGCGGATTCGGCTGGGAGCGTCGAGACGACCTCCTACTGGCACGCGACGTCGGGCGGTGGGACCGCCGTGTCGCCGGCTGCCGTACGGCCAGTCGTCACAAACCCCGAGCCGGACACCGAGTCCCCCGGCTGCGGGAGCTGCGCCGTGTCCTCGTTGACCTTCGCGCCGGGCCCCGTGCCCGCGCTGCACACACCGACCACGAACGGGATTGTGCAAGCCGCCTCGCCCCGCGCCGCCGCGACGTGCGGAACGTGTGGAACGGCAACGGCCGCGCCGGCCGTCTGCTCTGCGCAGGCTCCCGCGTCCGTCAGCCTCGTGGGGGGCTGTCGCGCGCCGCACACGCCTTGCGCTGAGCCGGCGTGCCCCACGTGGACCTGCTCGTCGCCTTGCTCGGTCGATCCCTGCACGGATCGTCCCGGCATCAGCCGTAATGGACCTCTGTGCGTCGGCGAGTGCTCGTTCGTCCAAATGAGAGCGAATGTCCCGCTGCCGACGTGTCGCGACGTGCGCTTCGAGTGGTCGGCCAGCCGAGGGAACTTCCTCGACCCGAGGGCTCCGGATCCGCTGTACTTCGCTCCGGGAACGGCGCTGACGGGAGGCGAGGATGTCTGGATCACCCTGACCGTCACCGATCCATCCGGCGCGAAGTTCACGGATCAGGTGAAGCTCCGGGTTCTCGACACGCCGTAACGCCTGCCGCTTGCGGGGAGAAGAGCGTGCGCCTCCGTGCGGCGATGCTGGACATGGACGGAACGATCTTCGACGCGCGCGTCGACTTCCTCCCCGTGCGCGAGGAGTTCGGTCTACCGCGCGACGGCCGCGGCATTCTGGAGCAGATCCTCGATCTCGCTCCGGCGCAACGCGATCGAGGGCTGCAGGCGCTCGTCGCGGTGGAGGAACAGGGTGCAGCGTGCGGAGACCTCATGCCCGGGGCGGTCGAACTCGTCGACACGCTTCGCGAGTGCGGCGTGCTCACGGCTCTGATCACGAACAACTCACGCGCGAGCGTCGAGACGTTTCTCGCGAGGTTCCCGCTCGGGTTCGACCTCACCCTGTCGCGCGACGACGGCCCGACGAAACCTAGTCCCTTTCTCATGCGGGAAGCGCTCGCGCGCTTTCGCGTAGCGAGCGACCAAGCCGTCGCGCTCGGCGACGCTCACCTCGATCTCCTGGCCGCTCAGGCCGCCGGGATTCCCGAGATCGTCCTCGTGAACCCCGCGCCTTGGATTCTCGAGTTCGTCCCCAAGGATCTGCGGTACCGTCCTGCCGCGAATCTCCGCGACGCGCTGGCGCAGATCCGGGCCCTGCTATGACAAGAGCGCGGCTCTAGCCCTCGCTGCGCGACCAGAAGGTCCCCTGCGGCGTGTCCTTGATCTCCACCCCGAGTGCAGCCAGCCCGTCGCGCACTTGGTCGGACAGGTCGAACGCCTTGCGCGCCCGGAGGCCGGAGCGCAGCGAGAGCAAGAGCTCGATCAGCGGCGACTCGAGCGACGAAGCGGTCTCGACGCGCCGAGCGCCGAACAGGCCAAGGGGCGCACCGAGTTCGCGAAGGAGAGAAACGGCTCCGCGCAACGCCAGGCGATCGCTTCCCTGCGCTTCGGCACGGAACCGATTCGTCGCACTGACGGCATCGTGCACCGCGGCCAGGGCATCGACGGTGTTGAAGTCGTCATCCATCGCGTCGACATACCGCTCGCGGAAGCCGGCGAGGCTGTCCTGAAAGGCGCTTGCCGGTGCAGCGGTTTCTCCACTTGCCGCCGGTAGCTCGCGCTCGATGTCGGAGACGAGGCTCTGCACGCGGCGCACGGCGGCCTGCGCCGCCCGCAGCCCTTCGTCGGAGAACTCCAGCGGCTTGCGGTAGTGGCGCGAAAGGTAGAAGTAGGCGACGGTCTGCGCGTCGTAAGCCGCGAGTATCTCATGCGCGTACCGGAAGTTCCCGAGCGACTTATGCATCTCCTGGCCGCCGAGGTGCAACATCCCATTGTGCAGCCAGAAGCGGAAGAACGGACCCTCGCCCGACGCGTTGGCTTGGGCGATCTCGTTCTCGTGGTGCGGGAACATGAGGTCGTTTCCGCCGGCGTGAATGTCCAGAAACTCACCAAGGTACTTCCGCGACATGACCACGCATTCGGTGTGCCACCCAGGCCGTCCCGCTCCCCAAGGCGACGGCCAACTCGGCTCCCCCGGTTTCGCAGCTTTCCAGAGCGTGAAGTCGAGCGGGTGTTCTTTCTCCAACGCAACCTCGACGCGGGCCCCGGCTTCCTGGTCCTCGAGGCGACGCCCCGAAAGGGTGCCATAGCCGTCGGCCTTTTCGACGCGGAAGTAGACGTCTCCACCGCGGACGTAGGCTGCCCCGCGCTCGACAAGTCGCCCGATGAGGGCGACCATCGGCTCGATGTGCTCCGTGGCGCGAGGGCTCGCGGTGGGGCGCTCGATGCCCAGAGCCTCGAGGAGGTCGAAGTACGCCTGCGCGTACTTCGCGGCAACGGACTCGACGGTCGCGCCCGTGCTTTCGGCCCGCTGGATGAGCTTGTCATCGACGTCCGTGATGTTCTGCACGTAAAGCACGTGCCATCCCTTGAACGCCACAAGGTAACGGCGAAGCGCACCGAATACGATCACCGGTCTGACGTTGCCGATGTGGAGGTGGTCGTAGACGGTCGGCCCACAGACGTACATGCCTACCGTCTTCCCATCGCGAGGGGAGAACGGTTCAAGCTGCCGCGTCAGCGAGTTGTAAAGCCGCATGTCGATCGCCTCCCGGCGCGCAGTATACGTGGGGCCTACCCACGCTGCCATCATCGCCCTTGTCCGCTAGAATCGCGCCATGACGGGGTGCGATTGGCTCATCACGGTTCTCCTCTCGGCCGCGCCAGTTGTCGAGCTGCGCGGCGGTCTACCCTACGCGATCGCCCGCGGAGCGGACCCGGCGTTGGCGTTCATCGTCGCGGGCCTGGCGAACGTGGCGGTCGTTCCGATGGCTTTCTTCATCCTGATGCACCTGCGACCCGTCGTGGCGCGGGTGCCGTTCGTGCGCGAAGTGCTGCGGTGGATGGATCGCAGGGCGGCGCGACGTACCGAGCTCATCGAGAAGCTCGGCCTGGTCGGACTCGCCTTATTCGTTTCGGTCCCGCTTCCCGGAACCGGAGCGTGGACGGCGGCGTTTGTGGCGGCCGCCGCGGCGCTGCCGCCACGGCGCGCGGCCTTGTCGATCGCGCTCGGCGTTGTGATCGCCGCCGGACTCGTCACGCTGATCAGTGTGGGAGCCCTGCGCTGGTTCACCTAGCGCCGGGTCAGCGCCGAAGCGGGCGCACGATGTAGCGGGCGAGGCCGGGCAGAAGGGCGAGGCCAAGCAGCAGGAACGCTCCGCAGATGAGCCAGAAGTCCGAGTCCTGCATGTCCATGACTCCCGTCGCGTAGCGCATGGCGTCTGCCATGTATGTGAGAGGCATCGCGCGGCTGAGCCCTCGCAGAAAGGGCGGCATGATCTCGACCGGGAAGTAGATGCCCGAGGTGAACATCATCAGGATCGAGACGATGTTCGCCAGGTTCCCTGCGCTCGACGGCTGGCGGACGAGCAGCGTGAAGACCGCACCCATCCCCATGGTTCCGAGGGTCGCCGAGATGAGGAACGCCACGTAGCGGACCCAACTCACGTCGTAGCGGATTCGGAACAGCGTTGTCGCGACGGCGAGCGTCATCAGGGTCGACACCGCGACCACCACAAGGCGAACGACGACGATTGCGGCGAGAAGCGTTGTCGGCCGCATCGGAGTCACGACGAATCGATCCAACAGCCGGCGCTGCTTCATGGACGTCAGGTGGCCGGCAATCGCGAACAGCCCCGCCGACAGCACGGAAAACGCGAGGATCCCCGGCACGACCAGCGTCAGCCAGCTGGCGTCCGGCTCGCCGCCGGCGATGCGGACGGTCGACGCGAGGAGCGGCGACCGCCCCTGAAGGGCGAGATCCATCTGCGCGGCAAGGCCGTCGGCCAGCTCATCGAACACGAAGTTGTCCTGGGTCCGCCGGACGTCGAACGCGAAACCCAACGTGACACCGTCCCAGATGGCGCCGAAGTCGACATCCCTTCGGTCGATCGCCGCTTCGAGCTCCGCCCGGCTCGCGAGGTGGCGTATTTCGGCAACCGATCCAGCGAAGACGCGATCGAGGACGTCGCGATCGGCGCCGTCGAGCACGACAACGCCGAGGCGCGTTGACTCGGTCGATCCGACGCTCGACATCATCGCGCCGAAGATCAAGATGAACAGGAGCGGGAAGAGGAACGTGAACACGAGCGACGCACGATCGCGGCGGAGAACGGCAGCCTCGGCGCGAAGCAGGGCGCGGAATGCGGTCATCGGCTCACATCCCACTGAAGCCGTCTGGCCGCAACGAGCGCACAGACCACGATCCAAGCCAGCGGAACGCCGACGCTCGCCGCCACCGGCAGGACGGGAGCCGCGGTTCCCGTCAGGCCGCGCAGGAGGTCGGCGAGATACGTCACGGGGTTGGCCAACATCACTGCCCGCAGCGCGCCGGGAAGCTGCCCAATGGGGAAGAACAGCCCGCCGAGGAACATCATCGGCATGTTGACGACGTTGGCTAGCGCCATCCCGCCGTTCGCCGTCCGCGCGACGGCGGCGACGAGAAACCCGATCGCGAGGAACGTCATCGCCGCGAAGAGCAGGGCGGCGAGTACGAGCGGGCGCCACAACGGGACGTCGGCCCCGAGTGCGAAGCGAGCGACTCCCCAGACGCAAGCGAACTGAATCGCGCACAGGCCGAGGTGGCCGAGGGCGAAGCCGGCAAGGTAGTGGGGTACGTCAAGCGGTGTGACCCAATAACCGCGTAGAATCCGGCGTTCCCGGCCGAACAGAAGGGTTCCCGGCACGCCGAACAGCCCGCCGGTGAAGAAGCCCATCAACAGGATGCCCGGCAGGAGGAAATCGACGTAGCGGAACGTGCGCGCGCCGGCGCCCAACTCGAGCCGCTCTACGCGGAGTGTGCGGCTCTCATCGAACAGCCCGTACTGCACGAGTAGCGACCGATCAACTCCGGCGACGACGTGTTCGACGATCGAAGCCGCCATGTCCGATCCAGTCCTCCCGCCGCTCTTGTGGATTTCGACGGCGAGCGTGGCGCTCGCCGCGCCGCGGGCGGCCGCATCGACGGACGCGCTCAGACCAAGGGGAATCTCAACGACCACCGCTCTCCGTCCGACACGGAGTTCGTTCAGTTCGGATACAAGGAACGCGCTTCGATCGGCGTCGACGGGCGGGAGATGAAGGACGAACAGCGGCGCAGTTCCGTCCTCCGTCGCGGCAAGCGTGGCCATCGCACCGGCAAGGGCGGCCGCCGCGCGTGCGTCGCGGCCGTCGTCGAAGTTCACGAGCGTCACGTCGAACGATGTGCGGACGCTGTTGCCGACGTTGCCGAACACAAACGTCAACAGGACCAGCAGAAGGAGCGGGAAGGCGAGGAACCAGAAGAGAGTGATTCGCTCGCGCAGCGAAGTGATGATGTAGGCGCGGGCGATCGATCGCACGGCCATCAGTCGCGCAGCCTCCGCCCGGTGAGGGCCAGGAAGACGTCTTCGAGGTTTGGCTGGCGCACGGCCATCTCAGCGAGCGGCACGCCGGTCTCCCGCGACCAGTCCAGAAGCCGCCGCATCGTTGCGACAAGATCGTCAGTCTCGATGGAGATCACCCCGCCGTCCAGGCGCACGGCGCGGCAACACGTCGTCAAGGCTTGCTCCGCCTCGCCTGCGCTGTCGCCGGCGGCGAACTCGACGATCGTCTCCTGCCCTAGTCGGGCGGTCAGTTCGCGCGGTGCGCCCTGCGCGATCATCTTCCCGTGGTCCATGATCGACACCGTCTGCGACAAAGCCTCCGCCTCCTCCATGTAGTGCGTCGTGAGGATGACCGTCTTGCCGGAGGCGGTGAGCCCTGCGACCACCGACCAGATGTTGCGACGCGCCTGTGGGTCGAGCCCGGTTGTCGGCTCGTCGAGGAAGACAAGCTCGGGATCGTTGATGAGAGCCACCCCGATCGCCAGGCGCTGTCGCTGCCCACCGGACAAGGTCTTCACCAGGGCATTGGCCTTCTCTTCGAGCGCGATCTCGCGTAGAACGTCATCGGGAGAGCGCGGCGCTCGGAAGAACGACGCGAACAGCCGGAGGACTTCCTTCACTCTCAGGTAGGGTTCGAAGTTCCCTTCCTGGAGCAGGACGCCCATCCGCTCCTTCGTCACGCGATCGATGCGGCGCACGCGGCGTCCGAAGGCTTCAATCTCCCCGGCGTCCGCCTCACGCAGTCCCTCGAGAATCTCGAGGGTCGTGGTCTTCCCCGCGCCGTTCGGGCCGAGCAACGTGAAGACCTCGCCTGTCGGGACAGAGAAGGAGATGTCATCCACGGCGAGGACGTCGCCGTAGTGCTTGACCAGATGATCCACGCGCAACAGCGATGGTCGATGCATCGACGCAACCTCCAAGACGATCATACGCCAGGTTGGTTACCTGCACCCTGATCGACGCGCCGAGCGTCGCCGCGGACGAGCGCCGCTAGATCTGCGGCAATCCAGGTCGGACCCGCCGCGGAGCGGGGAACGTCCGCCTCACGCGTCACGCCGCAGAGGACCAGCGCGCTGTCCATCCCTGCAGCGGCCGCGCCAGCGATGTCGGTATCGAGTCGATCGCCGATCATCAGGACTTGCTCCGGCGGCCTGCCGAGCTTACGCAGCGCGATCTCCAACGCATGCGGGGACGGCTTTCCCATGACGGCATGCGGCGCGAAGCCCATGCCCCGCAGGGCTCCGACGATAGCCCCCGCGCCGGGGACGACTCCATCCGACGTTGGAAACGTCGCGTCCTCGTTCGTGGCGAGGAACCGTGCGCCCGCGAGCATGGCGTGGAGCGCTGCATCGAGGGTCTTGTAGGTGAGGTTCCGGTCCATCCCGACAATCAGCCAAGCGGCGTCCTCAGGCCGAGCCGCGACCTCGTGGCCTGCCGCCACGAGTTCTTCCCTCAGACCGGCCTCTCCCACAACCCAGACACGCGTCGGCCCAATCTCTTGCAACAGGTAGTGCGCGGCGAGCGTGGACGACGGCAAGACGCCCGCCGGGTCCACAGAGAATCCCAGCGCCTGAAGGTGCTGGGCCAGCTCGCGTCTGGACCGCGTCGAGTTGTTGGACAACAGCAGCGTCGGAGCAGCCGACTCAAGAGCTCGCAACGCTTCGGCAGCTCCGGGCAGGCCAGCAGAACCCCGCGTCAAGACGCCGTCGATGTCGACGAGGAACGCGCGATAGCCCAGGAGATCCTTTCGCGGCTGCATGTTCGCAAGCGTATCCCAGACCCGTGAGCAGGTCACGAGCCGCCCAGGAGTGCATAGATCAGGAAGATGCCGACGAGGACGGCAAGAATGCCCTCTTCGAGGAAGAAGATCCTCTCGGGAAGACGCGGGGCATGCCGCCGGATCCATCGATAGCCGGCCGTTCCCAGAAGCGACGCGGCGAACGCTTCGGCCATGGCAGGCAGGTGGAGGGTGGCCGACCACACGCTGACGGGTTCCATGGCCCGGGAGATGGGTAGGAATAGGATCACCGCGGTGCCAAGGAACGCGTAGGCGGCGGCCCGCGGACGCGCCGTCCTACCTCTCGGACTCCCCGCCACAACGGGCCAGAGCTTGGCAAATGAGACCGCAGTCCCGGCAGAGATGAGGAAGACGCAGACGCGTAGGGGAACCGAAGCGATTCCCGACTCGAGGACGGCCTTGGCCGCATAGCCAGCGAACGGCGGGACGCCCAGGATGGCCAGCGTGGCAAGTCCTATGGCGGCACGGGTCGCGCCTCCCAACTGGTCGCGTCCCTCAACGAGCCGATCGATTCGCGACGACCCCACAGCCGCCGCCGCGTCGCCCGCGGCAAGGAAGAGAAGGGCCTTGAACAGGCCATGGGCCACCGCGTAGTCGAGCGCGCCGTACCGCGCGGCCTCGCTCCCCGTGCCGAACCCGATGAGCAGATAGCCGATCTGGGAGAGCGTGTGGAAGGCGAGCATCTTCTTGAGGTCCGATGCCCACACCGCGTAGGCGATCCCCAAGACCGCCGTCGCAACGCCCAAGACAGTCAGCGCGAAGCCGATGGGAAACGCTGCCGAGAGCCGATAGAGCTCGACCACGCCCATCTTGACGACAAGTCCCGACAAGAGGGCCGAGACGGCAGGTGGGGCCTGAGAGTGGGCGAGTGGCAACCACAGCGAGAACAGAAACACCCCTGCCTTGACGGCGACGCCTCCGACGAGCAGGGCCGACGCAAGACGGACCCAGGATGCGCCGGCGGAGGCGGACACGGCGGCGGCGACGACATCGAGGTCGAGCGACCCCACGTGCGCGTAAACCACGGCGATGCCCAGCAAGAAGACGCTCATCCCGAACGACGAGAAGATCAGGTAGCGAAGCCCGGCCCAGATCTGGCGAGGTCGTCGGTCGGTGCCCACAAGCAGGTAGCTCGACACGGTCACCAGCTCGAACAGAACGTATGCGTTGAAGAGGTCCTTGGTGAACGAGATCCCGTAACATGCCCCAATCAGAAAGTGAAACAACGCCGCCGAAGCCGGCCGCACGTCCTCGCGCCAGGTGTAGAGGGTCACGGCCAGCGAGAGCGCCAAACCGAGTGCGGCGAAGACCAGGCTCGTGATGTCGATGGCGAACGTGATGCCGAGGCCCGACCCCCACTCGCCGAACGTGACCGCACAGCTACCGCCGCGCAACACGGTGCACAGCTGAGCGATCAGCGCGACGTCGCACAGGCAGGCCAAGACGAGCAGGGCTCGTCGCGCCGGGGCGAAGACAATCGACAGGGCACCAAACAGGAAGCGGGCCAGAGGCAGGATTAGCGCGGTCAGGATTCCTCCTCGTCGTGCGTCCGGCGCTCCAATCGCGTCGAGTCCGTTGTGTGATAGCGCTCGACCAGTCGCATCACAAACACAAGGGCCACAGCCAGAACCGCAAAATTGATGACGATCGCCGACAAGACAAGACCTTGTGGAAGAGGGTCTGCAAGAGCCTGGGGGGTAGGTCCGTCAAGAAGCGGCGGCACGAGGTTCGGCCGTGCGCGAAGCGAGACGAGCGCCAGGATGACACTCGAGTTCACGAGCCCCAGCGCGAGAAGTTTGACCACGAGGTCGCGGCGCAGGATGAGACCGAGCGTCCCTATGCCGAACAGAACGATCGCCGCTGCTACTCCCTGCCAGCCGACCACTAGATCTCCCCCCGATGCCGCAGGAAGTGGTGCACGATCACCCACGATCCCAAGAACACCTTGACCGAGATCAGAACGTTGTACGGAAGAATCGTGCCCCCGCTCGCAAGGTTCCCGCGGACGCCTGCGGGGAGGAGGTCCGTCGTGACGGCTCGGCCGAGCAAAGCTGGCGCGAGGGTCACGAGGAGAAGGATCGCAAGAGCGCCCCATTCGACGCGTTCGAACCTCGACTCGGCGAACCGCGCGCTGACCCGTTCCGCGCCCAGAGATGCAGCAGCCAACAGAAGCGCCGACGCGGCGATCGCTCCCCCGCTGAATCCCCCTCCCGGCGATAGGTGCCCGCAGACCGTGACGTACGCACCCAACATAAGAATGCCTGGCAGAAGGATGGCCGACGATGCCGCGACGAGAGGCGACTCCGGAATCTCTTCGCCGGCCTTCGTCGACTCTTCCTGGATCTTGAGGAAATAGCGAACGCCGAGAACGGCAACCGTGAAGACGATGACCTCAACCAGGGTGTCCAGGAGACGAACGCCGAGGATGATCGCCGAGACGACGTTCCGTGCACCGAGGGATGCCGCAGCGCGCATCCACAGCTCCGCGTCGGATGCCCTCTCCTGCCCTAGACCGAACTGGCTGAGCACCAGGCCGCAGAACGCGGCGACGACGGCGACGGCCGCCCACGGCATCGCGCGACGCCACGTCATGACAGGTGCCTCCGCGCGATCTCGTCGAGTTCTCCCGCCCGTCGCATGCGGTCGATCTCCGCGTTGACGCGCTGCAGCAGATCCCCCCGCTCGCCGGCCACAAGGAACACGTAGCCCGCGGTCCCGTCTCGCCTAGCGACCTCCAGTTGACGCGGCGTCGCGCGGGAGAGCGCAAGCAGCCGCGCCAGATCGAGGTCTACAGCCACCTCGTCGCCCCCGCGCACGGCATCGATGAGATCGCCAACCTCGCCGCGGAAGATGGCGGAAGGCCCTTGTGCAGATGGAGTGCGGACTGTGAACTGGGCCGTGGCAAGGTGGGGCTCCGTCGCCAGGAGATCAGGCTGGGCATCAGGGCTCTCGACGATGCCGCCGGCGGCAACGTCGGCCTCGCCTCGTCGGACGGCGTCTTCGACCTCGTCGCGCGACATCAGCCCAACGACCAGTTCCAGGCCACTGGCCGCGGCCACGCGCCGCAGAACGTCGACCTCGAATCCCGAGAGCACGCCCGTCTCCTCGTGCAGGAGGCCGGGGACGTCGTTGGCGGCGACCATGAGACGTCCCGTCTTGCGGATGGCCAGCACGTACACGAACGTTCCGAGGGCAGCGCCAATCGCGGCCTCGGTAATCGCGACGTCGGGAGCCGAGGCGAGAAGGAACACGGCGGAGAGAAGAAGGCTGAACACGGACATGCCGAGGATCGCGAACAGCCGACGCCGCTGAACGAGCGCAAAACCTGCGACCAGAACGAGGAGGATCAGAAGGGCGGTCACGCCGTTCAAGGTCCCCCCTCGCTGCCATGACGCTGCGTGAACGCGCTCTTGGCGATGCTGTGCGTTGCGATGGGGCTTGTCGCAAGGAGGACGACGAGCAGAAGTGCGAGCGTCGCGTCTTCTCGCTGAAGTCCCCCGTGGACGATGAGGCCGAGCAGAAGCACGGCTGCGCCGGTGGTGTCCGCGACGCCGCTTGCCTGGAGCCGCGAGTAGACGTCGCGGAACCTGAGAGCGCCGACCGTACCGACGACAACAAGACCGGCTCCAAGGCCCATCAGCACCCAGGCCGTCATCGCGTCCCTCCCGGCCGCTCTAGGGTGCGAGCCATGATCACGACGCCGAGGAAACTGAGCGCGGCGTAGACCAGGGCCACGTCCAGAAGCGCCGGACGTTCCAGGAGCACCGCGGCGACGCAGATCAACAGGACGACGCGGGTCGACGCCGAGTTCGCGGCCATGAGGCGGTCCCAGGGGCTGGGGCCGAACGCCAGCCGCACGAGAACGAGCGCCAGCGAGGCAAGGAGGATCCCCTCAAGGACGGGCATCGGCCTGCCCTCCAGTCCACCGAGCTAGCAGCCGCTCGAGGGGTTCCTTCACGCCGGACAGGTCTCCCGGATGACCCTCGACGCCCAGCCAGTGGATGTAGACCAGATCTTCCTCGACGAGGAGGCTGATCGTTGACGGGGTCAACGTGACCGCATGCGAGAGGAGGAACTGAGCCAGGGGGCCGTGCAAGGCCGTCGGCAGCGCGACGATCCTTCCCTCCTCTCGGCGGAAGAGGATCACGCGGCACGTGTAGAGCGTGGAACGGGCGATCTGCCAGACAAGGCCAACCAGGAAAGCTATTGCACGGTGCGGCCGACGCAGGACGAGAGATCCCAGACCTTCGGTTCTCGGCAGAACCCAGCGGCTCGCGCCCATCGCGCCAAGTGCCAAGCAGGCCGCGACGAGGAAAGAGAGAGGCTCCGCGGAACGGGTAAGGGAAAACCACATGGCGACGAGCGTCAACAGCCCGACCACGGCGCCTCCCCCCTTTCCCGAGCCCGACCGGCGGATCGACTACTCCTGAACCGAGACGACTACGTCGTCGTAGTGCGCCCGACACTCTTCCGTCAGGCTCTCGTCGCCGAGGACGATCCACCAAACGCCGCCGCGCGCGAGTTCGGCTTCCCACGGGCCCTCGAGCAGGACCGAGCCATCGACGCGGAATCGGTAGCCGGTTGGCGAAACGTCCATGGCGTAGGTGTGCCAAACGTAGATCTCCGGCAAGAAGGCTACGGGGTGTGCGGCTTCGACCCCGCCGGCCGTCGTGGGTTCGCGGATCGCCGATCCCCCGTAGTCCGTCGAGAGGACGTAGTACGGGAAACCCGACGGTGGCAGGGCAAGGTCGGAGCGAGCCGGCGCGAAGAGCATCGTCTGGTGTTCCTGGACCTGCAGGACCATGATTCGCGCCTCGATCGTGAGATGCTGCCCAACGCGAAGCGGAGGTACCTCGACGTGCGCGCTGCGGCGGTGGTAGTTCGGCCCGGAGCTCGCGACCGCCAAGACGTAGCCCTGCGGCCCGGAGATCTGCTCCACCGTGCTCTGCCCGGGAACAGCCCAGGTCGGGTCAAGCGGCCAGCGACCGAGCGCCGCGGTCCCGTCGCTGAAGGTCTCGGTCCAGATTCTCGTGCCGCTCCGCGCGTAGATGACGATCTCCTGTTCGACGGTTGCCGTCCGGCCTCGTCCGTCTTCAACCGTCAGGACCGCAGGGTAGATGCCCGGACGCTCCAACGTAAGCGTCGTCTGCCGACCGCTCGCGCGGATACCGTTGACCTCCCAGCGGTAGTCGACGAGCGTGCCGCGAGACGGCGAGGCATCAAGCGTCACCCGATCTCCTGAATAGGCAACGAGAGGAGAGACGTCGAACTCCGCCGCGGGATCGGGAGCGAAGAGGCCGCAGCCCGCCGCGGCCAAGAGCCACACCACGATCGCAAGCGCGGACCCGCCCCGCCTCACGTGCCCACCTCCAGCAGGCGATCCTTGGGGAACGAGGTGAGAACTTCGCACCCGGTCGCCGTGACGACCACGTCGTCCTCAATCCGAACGCCGCCGAAGCCGGGGATGTAGATGCCCGGTTCCACAGTCGTCACCATCCCGGCCGACAGCACGTCCTTGCTAAACGGCCCCAGCGCCGGCCGCTCGTGAACCTCGAGCCCGACTCCGTGCCCAAGTCCGTGACCGAAGCGTTCGCCAAACCCGGCGTCGACGATCACTTGACGCGCCGCGGTATCCACCGCAACGCCCGGCGCACCGGCGGTCACGGCACGGATCCCCGCTTCGTTGGCGCGCAGCACAACGTCGTAGATCTCCGCTGCCTGGCGCGATGCTCTGCCCACGCAGAACGTCCGAGTCAGGTCGGAGCGATAGCCGCCGACACAGGCGCCGAAGTCGAATAGCAAGAGGTCCCCGCGTTGGAGTTCTCGCCGACCCAGAGAGGGATTGTAGTGATTGAGGGCCGAGTTGGGCCCCGCGGACACGTTCGTCTCAAAGGCGACACCCTCCGAGCCGGCTGCACGCAGCAGGCCCTCGAGTCGCAACGCGAGGTCGGCCTCGTTCGCCCCGACGCGAATCTCGGGGAGCAGAGCCCGCAAGGCCTCATCGGCCAACCGTGCCGCTTGACGCAGCACACCCACTTCTTCTTCGGACTTCACGGCGCGGAGCTCCAGCGTAGGGTCGGGCATGTCGAACAGGGTGAACGAACCCAGCTTTCGCAGCGTGTCGAACCAGCTGTAGGTCACGCGGCGCGCCGCGAAGACGACGGTGTCGAGTTCTCTGGCCAACAGCGTCGTGGCAAGATCCTTGGCCATCCACTCACGGCTCTCCACGACCTCGACGTCGCCCACCTCGCCGCGCGCTTGCTCGGTGTAGCGGGAATCCGTGAGCAAGACCGCGCTGCGGGGCGCGAGGACCAGCGCCCCCTCGCCCGTGAACCCTGTCAAGTACCGGAGGGTTGCCCTGTCCGAGTGCTCGTAGTTGTAGGCCACGAAGGCCTTGCCGCCGAGGCTCTCGAGGAGAGCGTTCCGCCGGCGGCCACAGACTGCCTGCTCCTGGTCCACGGTTTCCCCTTCCCGAGGCTGCCTCGCTCGGGCGGGCCACCTCGCTCCTCTTGAGACTACACGCGGAAACCCACTTGTCAATGGGAGAAGCGACCGTTATACTCCGCGCCAAATGGCCACACTGGAGAGCCTGAAGCGCGAGATTGCCGATCTGGACGGCGCCTTAGGCATCGCCCTTGCCGAGGCAGGCAATCCACAACAGCTCGAGGCTCTGCGCGTGGAGTTTCTAGGACGAAAAGGTCGGATCGCTCAGCTCTTCAAGGTCCTGGGCGCCTTGCCGCCCGGAGACCGCAGCGACGCCGGTCAGCTTCTGAACGCAGTCAAGTCCGAGGCCGAGCGACGGCTCGGGGAGCGACAAGCCGCGGCGGAGGCGGCGGACCGAGGCGCAAGACTCGAACGCGAGAGGGTCGACGTCACGATGCCGGGCGCGGTTCGTCCGCTGGGGCACCTTCACCCCCTGACGCGGGTCCAACGAGACATCGAGTCGATCTTCTTGCGAATGGGATTCGACATCGCAACGGGTCCCGAGATTGAGACCGAGCACTACAATTTCGATGCGTTGAACATCCCGGCTGACCATCCGGCCCGGGCTGACTGGGACACGTTCTACATCACCGACACGACACTGCTCCGACCCCACACGTCGCCTGTGCAGATTCGCGTGATGGAGTCGACGCAGCCTCCCGTTCGCATCATCTGCCCGGGACGATGCTACCGCCGCGACGCGCAGGACGCGACCCACTCGCCCGTGTTCCACCAGATCGAGTTGCTTTGGGTGGAAGCCGGCCTGTCTCTCGCCCATCTCAAGTACGTGCTCGAGCTGTTCACACGCGAGTTCTTTGGCCCCGGCTATGCCATGCGCTTTTCGGGCGACTTCTTCCCGTTCACGGAACCGTCGGTTCAAGTGCATATCCGCGCTCCCGGTGCCGAGCGATGGCTCGAGATCATGGGAGCCGGCATGGTCGACCCCGCGGTCCTCGAGGGCGTCGGCTACGACCCCGAGAAGGTGACAGGCTTCGCTTTCGGGCTTGGCATCGAACGTATGGCGATGCTCAAGTACGGGATCGACGAGATTCGCGCCTTCCTGTCCAACGACCTTCGGTTCATCCGCCAGTTCTAGCGGAACCCTCCGATTCGCGAACGAAGACGAGGCAGGCATTCTGGCCCCCGAACCCGAACGAGTTCGACAGGGCCACGCGAATCGGCCGACGCACCGACGTCGGCGTGTAGTTCAGGTCGCACGACGGATCGGGAACCTCGTAGTTGAGGGTTGCGGGGATCAGCGAGTTTTCCATGGCCAGGAGCGTGGCGATGACTTCCACGCCGCCGGCGGCCCCCAGGAGATGGCCGATCTGCGACTTCGTGGCGCTCACGTGCACTCGATCCGCGTGATCGCCGAGGGCACGGCGGATGGCCAGTGTCTCGACGCGATCATTGGCTTCCGTGGAGGTTCCGTGCGCGTTGATGTAGTCCACGTCCTCCGGCTGCCGACCCGCCGCAGCGAGTGCGAGGAGAATCGCACGGCGCGCCCCATCGCCGTCCTCGGCCGGGGCTGTGATGTGACTCGCGTCGGCGGTCATCCCGAAGCCGGCGAGTTCGCCGTAGACGTGGGCTCCGCGACGTGTCGCGCCTTCCTCCGCTTCGAGGACGACGAAGCCCCCGCCCTCGCCCATCACGAACCCATCTCGATCCCGATCGAAAGGTCGAGAAGCGCGCGCCGGCTCGTCGTTGCGCCGGGATACGGCGCCGATGCGCGCGAACCCCGCGTACGTGATCCTCAGGAGGACGGCCTCGGCTCCACCGGCTAGAGCGACGTCGGCGAGGCCGGTTGCGACAAGGTGCGCCGCCAGGCCGATGGCGTGAGCACTCGATGCGCAGGCCGAGACCACGCCGAGGTTGACGCCGCGGAAGCCGTGCTCGATCGAGATCTCGCCCGCCATAGCATTCGGCATGAGGCTCGTCACGAAGAAAGGACTCACGCGGCGAGGGCCGCGGGATAGCATCTCTCGAAGGTTCGCGTCGAACGTCTCCATCCCGCCGATCCCCGTGCCGGCGACGACCGCCGCTCGATACGGGTCGATCGCGCTGGAGGAGATGTTCGCGTCGGCCAGCGCGAGGGAGCACGCGGCCAGCGCGAGCTGGATGGAACGGTCCATGCGACGTGCCTTCTTCGGGTCGATGAACTGCGTGGGGTCGAACCCGACAATCGGCGCGCCGATCTTGACGTCGATCCCCTCAAGGTCGATGAGGTCGTCGACCCGCCGCACGCCGCTTCGCCCGGAGCGCAGACCATCCCAGAAAGCGTCTTTCCCGGCGCCGATCGGCGTCACGGGCCCGACGCCGGTGACGACGACCCGCCTAGACACGACCCTCCACCGCCCGTTCGAGCGCGGCAAGACGCACGGCGATGCGCTGGCGCTCTTCCGGGGGGCCGGATGCGTCGGACGCCTGTGCGCGAACCGCCTGGAGATCGATTTCTTCGACGGGAACCGCTTCGGGGCTCGAGATCTGTACGCGGTCCTCGTCCACGACGAGCGTTCCGCCGATGCAGGCGAATCGCCTGACGCCGTCCGGCGTTCCGATGCGCACGAGTCCCGGCTCGAGGGCAACGACCAACGCGGCGTGCTGCGGGAGAATCGTGAACGGGCCGCGTCCGCTGCGCGCCGAGACCTCGCGGGCCTCGCCGTCGAACAGCAAGCGGTCAGGCGATCGCAGCTCGCAACGGAGCACGTCCTACCTCCTTGCGGATCCGGCGTCGAGCCCGGCGAGAATGTCCGCCGTTCGGCTTGCGCCGATTCGCGATGCGCCTGCATCGAGCATCGCGAGGGCCGTGGCGGTGTCTCGGATGCCTCCCGCCGCCTTAACGGAGACGCCCGGGGTCACCGAAGCGCGCAGCAGCCGTACGTCCTCCACGGTAGCCCCGCCCGCGGCGAAACCCGTGGAGGTCTTCACGAAGTCGGCCCCTGCGTGTTCGGCGAGAACAGCCGCGCGGCGCTTCTCGTCATCGCTCAGTAAGCAGGTCTCCAGGATCACCTTGACGGTCGCCCTCGGCCGGGCGGCATGGGCGACATCGCACACGGCGGCGATGTCGGCCCTTACGCCCTCGTCATCGCCGTCCTTGAGGGCCCCAACCGCCAGAACCATGTCCAGTTCCTCTGCCCCGGCTGCGATGGCCTCGCGGGCTTCGAACGCTTTGACGGCAGGGGTCGTCATCCCGTGCGGAAAGCCGATGACGACGCATAGCCGGACAGAGGTTCCGGCGATCCGTTCGCGAGCACGGACGGCGTGCCGAGGGTTCACGCACACCGACGCGGCGCCGAGGCGCACGGCTTCGTCGCACAACCGATCCACGGCTTCGCTCGTCGCCGCGGGACCAAGAAGCGTGTGGTCGATCGCGGCGGCAAGATCCTCTCGCTTCATGTCGTCCTCCTATGGCTACGCGGATCCCGCCCCAGGATCTCGCCACGGCCGACGCGCTCGAACCACTGGAAGCTGCGCCCGGCTTCGTGGACAAGGCCGACGAGAAGATACCCGGTCTTGAACAACCCTTCGAACAACTCCCGGGTTCCGAGGCGCCAATCCCGCGCGGCCCCGGGGTCAGCAGACTGGATGCCCTCGAGACTCGCCGGGATCTCCACGAGGACGTGGGTCGGCGTTCCGGCGAGATCGTGATGGAGCAGGACGCGGTGCCCGCCGGTGGCGGGCTTCGTCCTGGTGGCGACGGCCATCTCGTGCAATCCGACCGCGGGGTGCGACGCCGAGGCGCTTTGCATCGCCGCCAAGGAGCGCGGCGACTCGGTCCACCACTCGTAGGCAACCCGGTCCGTCGCCAGGCCGCGCTGCCCGAGGTCGCTGACGTCGCCGAAGATGTCGCGCCCGTAGTCGGTTCCCACGGCGCCCATGCGGCCGAATAGCAGGTGGCTTTCGACGCTGGACAGGGGGTCAACCCAGCCGCGAATCACGGCTGCGCTCAGAGAACGAGCCTCCTCCCACTCGGCGACGTGCAGAGCGAGTCCGAACCCGCGTCCTCGGGCCTCCGGGGCGACAAGCCGCGCGTACGAGACAAGCGCCGCGAACCCTCCGAAGGAGGAGGGGAAGTCGACCAGACAACCCAGCAACGGCAGGCCGCGAGCCTCGCGCACGCCGAGGAGGAGGCCGCCACTCTCCGCGACGACGTGAAGCGCCGGCCTTCGCAAGACCGCCGGCGAGCGTGCACCGAAGACCGCGCACTGCAACGCCTCGCAGTCCGCGAGATCGCCCGGCGTGGACAGCCTATCCATGCTTGTAGTCATCCGCCCGCTCGACGTTGCGCGCTCGCTTGTCGGCGTAGAGGCGCCGGTCGACTTCCTCGAGCATCGACTCCAAAGAGGAGGACTCGCGGGGCCTGCGAGTATAGATCCCGATGCTGAGCCCCATCGCGATCTCCGACACGCCCGTCCGGCGCGGTACGAGCGGCATGTGCTGCCGAAGGCGGTCGGCAACAAGCGACGCCTCCTTCTCTTCGGTCTCGGGCATCAGGATGACGAACTCGTCGCCGCCGTAGCGGATGACATGATCCGATGCGCGGGTCTGCCCGAGCAGAATGCGTGCCACCTCCTGCAGGACCTCGTCGCCCTTCAGGTGGCCGAACCGGTTGTTGACGGCGCGGAAGCCATCGACGTCGACCATCATGATCGTGCAGGGTCGGGCATGACGATCGCTGCGCGACATCTCCGGCCCGACGATCGAGTTGAAGTGATGGCGGTTGAACAGCCCTGTGAGAGGATCCCGCAATGCCTGAGCGCGCAGCGTTTGCTGGGAAGCGAGGTTCGAGAGCGCCGTCGCGACGTAGTTCGCCACCATCTCGAGCACCACGCGATCCTCATCGTCGAAGAAGCTCGGCGCGGGGCTCTCCACGTTGAGAACGCCCACCAGCATGTCGGCGAAGAGCAGGGGAACCGCGAGCTCCGATCGGGTCTCTGGAAGCGCCTCAAGGTAGCGTGGATCGGCCTTAACGTCGTTGACCAAAGCGAAGCGGCGGTTGCGTGCCACCCACGACACGATCCCCCGCCCCGAGGGCAAGACCCATCCCGGACCCTTGCCGAACTCGGGATACGGTCCTCGAATGCCGCGAATCTCAAGTCGATCGCCATCACCCGGCAGGAAGACGGTGGCCAACTCGTAGTGGAAGTGCTCCGCGAGGTAGTCGAGCGCGCTGGCCAGCACCTCGTTCACTTCGGTCGAGGTCGCGATGCGCTGGCCGAGGGCTGTAACGCGCGACAAGGTTTCCCGTCGGTCGAGCGAGGACAGCGCAATCGACAATTGGCTTGCGAGCGACGCAAAGACCTCCAGGTCGAGTTCGCCGAAGGCGGCCAGCTTCTCGGACTCGATGTCCAGAGCGCCGCGAACCCCTTTGCGGCCGAGAATGGGAACGGCAGCCAGAGACCGAACCGAGGGCCGCGTCCCGCGATGGCGCGGATCGGCCGCCACATCATCGACGAGGACGGGCTCGACGTAGCGCATGGCCCACCGCGTGAGCCCTCCACCCTCGAGCGGCCGTCGGGTGCCGCGGGACGGGATCTCCGAGCGCGTGAACGTCCCTTTCGCACCCCAACCCTCGAGCACAATCTCGTCGCGATCGCGGAGCCAGACGCCGCAATAGTCGTGCCCCAAGTCGTCGCAGACGCGACGGGCCGCTGCCGCACAGAGCTCGCCTCGATCCTGGATCTGCGAGATCTCTTCGCCCAGCCGCGAGAGCCCGCGCAGGATGTCTTTCTGAGTCCGAAGTTGATTCAACTTATGGACCCGTTCGACGGCAAGAGCCGCGAAGTTGGCGAGCGAAGCGACGGGCTCAATGGAGAGTGCCGTCGGCGCGCTCGCGTCGACGGGGTCGTCGACGGAGATCAGGCCGATAATCCCTGCAGAGCCGCGAAGCGGGATGAACAGGTAGTCGTCGACGTGCCAACCGTCCACTGCGAGGGTCCCGGACAAACCGTGCTCGGGTCCCCAAGGCGCACGGTCGTGCGGGATGTAGTACGCGGATCCCATCCGAAAAGCGTCGTCGAATGCTCGTCGCCGATCTTGTGGAGGCATGGGGGTCTGGCCCTGCAGCGCCGCCCGCTCTTCGAGGGTTAGGCCGGACGAGAGGATCTTTTTCGCCTCTCCGTCGAGAGGCACCGGCACGGAGAGGTCGTAGAGCGTGAGCACCGCGCGACGGAAGCCGCTGTACTCGGTGATCGTGTCCAGCACGAGTTGCAGAATGTGGTCGACATCCTGTTCGCCGAGGATGACGGCCCCGAGTTCAAGGACCGCGCGGTGAAGCTCTGTGAGTCGTGCTTCCGACGTGATGTCGCGAGCCGTTCCCTCGACGCGTCCCCCATCTCCAATCGGATGCGACACGATCTCGACGACGCACTCGGTCCCATCCTTGGCCGCGAGGCGGTACGTCGTCGGCTGGCCGGGGACGCCGCGGGCGCGCTCGGACAGCGCCTGACGAACGCGATCTCGGTCGACGGGGACAAACAGCTCTGCGGGATCTAGGGCGCGGATCTCCTCGATCGAATAGCCTGAGCGAGAAAGAAGGTAGTCGTTGGCATAGGTGATCTTCCCGTTCTCGATCTCGAACACCCCGATCGGGATGCCCGCCATCATCCGCAGCGCGCGCACGGCATCGTCAGAGGGGTTTCGGCCTGCGCGCTCCCGGACCTCGCCAGCGTTCACTGTGCCCCCGTGAGTTCCCGAATGTCCCGCTCACTCGCGGTCCAACCCGGGCGGGCGCTAACGTGGAGATCCAGAAAGACCCGACGCCCGAGGAGCCTCTCGAGGTCCGCGCGCGCTCTCATCCCAACGCGGCGCACGCCTTCGGCTTTCCTGCCGATGATAATCGCCTTCTGCGACTCGCGGTTGACGAGGATTTCGGCTCGGATCTCCATGAGCCCGTCCTCGCGCTCGCGCATCCACTGGACACGAACCGCCAACGCGTACGGAAGCTCGTCGTACGTGGCTTCGATCGCCTTCTCGCGAATGGTCTCCTCGACGAGAAACGTCTCCGGGCGGTCGCAGCGGACCTCCGCGGGGAAGACGAGCGGGCGCTCGGGGAGATGCAGGATGAGCGTTTCGACCGCCTCTCTCAGACCGAGTCGCCGCGTGGCCGAGACGGGGACGAGGTCCCGTAGAGCTTCGAACGCCGCGTAGGCCAACAACGTCTCCTCGAGCTCGTTACCCTTAGCCCGGTCGATCTTGTTCACGAGGAGGACGAGGGGCTTGTCCAGTTCCGAGAGGCGCTCGAGTTGCTCGCGGTCGAACGGGGCCACCTTTCCGTGTGCCACAGTCATGTACGCGATGACGTCCAGCTCGCGCACGCTCCGCCGAGCCTCGCGTTGGAGCGATTGGCCGAGTCGATTCCGCGGATGATGAAGGCCGGGGGTGTCGACGAACACGAGCTGGGCATCCTCGCGCGTCAGAATGCAACGGACGGCGACGCGCGTCGACTGCGGTCTCGGCGATGAGATCAGGAGCTTCTCTCCCATCACGGCGTTGAGAAACGTAGATTTCCCGACGTTCGTCTGTCCGACGATTCCGATGAATCCCGCCCGGAACCCCGGCATCGGTCCTCCTCTCGCCGCCCGTTGGGGTGGAGTATACGGAGCGGGAATCGCGTTGTAAAGCACAGATCCGCCGCTTATACTGCCGCGATGCCCGCGACGACGCTCGTTCACCACATCGGCCAACTTGTTACGCCAACGGGGAATGGCGCCGTTCCCGGAGGAGGTGCCGAGCGACTTGCCATTCACAAGGACGTGGAGATCCTTCTTGAGGGCGACCGGGTAGGCGCCATTCTACCCGCGGGTTCAGGCGCAAGGGCCGATCGGGAAGTCGATGCCCAAGGGGGTATTGTGCTTCCGGGGCTCGTCGATGCGTGCCTGACGTTCGATAGGATCCGCGGAGCCACCGACAGCGCCGTGCGCCGGCGCGCCCTGGCGGCTCTCGGATCGGTCGCCGCACTCGGTACGACCGCGGTCGATCTTCGGATGTCGCACCGCGACGGCAGTCCGGGGCTCGAGGAAGGCCTCGCCCTCGCCAGCGAGCTTGGCCACGCAGATCTGCTCAACGTCAGCGTATCCGCGTTCTCGGCGCCCAGCGAAACGCCATCCCCCGGGCACGAGGACAGGGTCACCTCCCTCGTCGGGCAGACCATCCCTGCGATTCGGCGGGCACGGCGAGTCGCGACGTTTGCTGTCGCCTGCGGTGCGGCAGGCTATACCCGCAAGGAAGCGCTGGTCGCGCTGCGTGCCGCGCGGGGAGCCGGCTTGGAGCTCCGCATCGAGTCGTGCGGCTCCGTCGCGGAAGCTGTCGGCGTGGCGGGGGTTGTCGAACTGACCGCCATCGACCGCGTCCGGCACGTGTCTCACGACGAGGCTCGGGCGTTGCGCGACGCGGGCGTCATCGCCGTCTTGGAGCCGGGAAGACCCCTGATCTTCGATGAGGCGTGGCCGAGCGCGCGGCCGCTTCTTGACGCAGGCGTTCCGGTGGCCCTCGCGTCGTACGCTGACCTGATCATGGGAGGAGTCGCCTCACTCTGGACAGGCGTTGCCGCCGCGGTCAAACGCATGGGAATGAGCCTGAACGAGGCGCTGTGCGCGGTGACCCTGAATGGAGCCGCCGCGACGCACAGAGCGCACGTCGCAGGGACCGTGGAGGTGGGCAAGTCCGCCGATCTGGTGATCCTCGATCTCGATGACTACCGGGACATTCCCCGCTTTGCCGTCGGCATGCCGGTCTCGCATGTCCTGCGCGCAGGCCGCGAGGTAGCTGCCCGATGAGAGTCGAGGCCTTGGCCTTTGCCAAACTGAACCTTGCGCTTCGCGTGCGCGGGCGCCGCAGCGACGGCTTCCACGAGCTCGAATCGATCGTGCAGACGATCGACGTCGCAGACCGTATCACGCTGACACTCGGCCCGGGACATCAGCTCGCCGTGCAAAACAGCGCCGGGCCCTTCACGGAGCCCGATCTTGCGGAGCGCGCCGCGATCTCGGTCCTCGCGGCCAAGGGAGCGAAGCGCGGGATCGGGATTCGGATCGCCAAGACGATACCGCCCGGCACGGGGCTTGGCGGCGGCTCCTCCAATGCCGCCATCGTTCTGCGCGTGCTCGACGCCGGCATCCCGCCGTCGCTCGGTCCCCGTCGTCTCGCGGCGATCGCGGAGCAGTTGGGGTCCGATGTCCCGTTGTTCCTCTCCGGGGGCCGGCTGCGGGTTCGCGGACGGGGAGAGCGACTCGATCGGATCGCCTCCGGGTGCGAGACCTTCGTCGTCGTCGTGCCGTACGAGCGCTGCGAGACGGCGGCGGTCTATGCGGCGTACGATCGGATCCAGACGGGGGTAGAGGAACGCGAACTCGCTCTCGGGGAGAATGACCTCTTGGCTGCCGCCCTGCACGTTGCCCCGGGGCTGAGGCGCGTCGCGGCCGCCGTGCAAGAGGCCGGCGAGCTCTACGCCGGGATGAGCGGAAGCGGTTCGGCCTTCTACGCCGCGTGCTCTTCTCGCGCCGGGGCCGAGAAGGCCGCAGAACGCTTGCGTCGAGCACCGTTTGCCGCGGTCTGGATCGCGGAATCGACCCCGGAGGGCGGGCGTTGGGAGAGGGGAGACGGGGGATGAGAATCGCCATTGATGGGCCCGCCGCGTCGGGCAAGACGTCCGTCGGACGAGCGCTGGCGCGACGCTTCGGGCTTCGGTTTGTGGAGACGGGGCGCATGTACCGAGCCGTCGCCCTTGGACTCGCGCGCGGGAAAGGCCTCGGCGAGATCGACGTGACGGTCACCGTGGACGAACGCATCCTGCTCAACGGCGAGGACGTAACCGATGCGTTGCACACGCCGACCTTGGATCAGGCGTCTTCCCAAGTCGCGACGCGAGCAGATGTGAGGGAAAGGATGGTTGCCGCACAGCGCGCCCTCGCACGGTCCGAAGGCGTCGTCATGGAAGGACGCGACATTGGGACGGTCGTCCTGCCGGATGCCGAGGTGAAGCTCTTTCTCCAGGCGAGCCCCGAGACGCGCGCCGAGCGCCGCGCGGCCGAACGCGGCGAGGACGACATCGAGGAGACGTTGGTCGAGCTCCGAGTCCGCGATGAGCGGGACTCCACGCGTGCCATCGCACCCTTGAACGCAGCTTGGGACGCGATTACAATCCACACCGATCGAAAGACCCTCGAAGCGGTCATTCGCGAGGCGGTAGACCTCGTCAAGGAGCGTCTGGAAGAGCGTTGTCACGGCTACGAAGCGAGCTGAAGACGGGGTTCTATACCGTTTCTTCGCTGTTGTCCTTTCTCCTCCTGAAGGTGCTGTTCCGCCTTCGAATCGAGGGAAGGGCGTCTGTGCCTCACGATCAAGGTTTCATCGTCGTGGCGCGTCATCGGAGTTACTGGGATATCCTCATGATGATCGCGGCGTTCGGCCCGCGGCATCAGCTCCACTTCGTGGCACGAAAGGGGCTGTTGCGCGGTTTGCCGTTCCTGCAGCCCCTGATCCGTACCTACTCGACGGTGATCGACCGCGAGGATTTCGGCGTGGGGGACTATCGCAAAATGATCGCTGCAGCGCGCGATCATCGGTTGGTCTGCGTGTTTCCCGAGGGGACGACGCGGCGACGCGGCGACGCGAAGGCCGGCGCGCGATACTTGGCGACGTCGGCCGACAAGAGGATCCTCCCGGTCAACATCCACGCCGAAGGTCCGTATCCGCCGAAGTACCCGTTCCGCTTTCCGCGGACGCGAGTCTCCATCGGATCTCCGGTGCGTGTCGAGGAGTTGGACACGCAGGATGGCGATACGGCACGCCGGTCGGAGAGGTATCGCGAGATGAGTGAACGCCTCATGGAGAGGGTCGATCGGGCGTAACCGCACTTGAGGAGGTGGCGTCGGAGACGGGCCGGGAAGCGCAAGCTCGCCCGGGAACACTAACGTCCGGATCTGGCAGAGGAGCATGGAACAGCGAATCAAGATGGAGGACGCTTTCTCGGAAAGCGACGTCAAGACCTACAGCCGCGGCGACACGATCTCCGGAACGGTCGTCCAGGTCGGTGACAGCGAAATCCTCGTCGACATCGGCTACAAGTCGGAGGGAATCCTCCCGGTGTCCGAGCTGTCGCCGTTCCGCCCAGGCGGGAAGATCGATGAGGGCGAGCAGATTGAGGTGCTCGTTACGTACATCGACGAAGAGAAGGGCACTGTCTACGCATCGGAGAAGCAGGCCGAGTACGAGAAGCGCATCGACGGACTCGAGGCGGCCTATCAAGAAGGCCACATCGTCGAAGGCGAGATCACGAGCGAGGTGAAGGGCGCCGGATACCACGTCAACCTGGATGGAATCCGAGCCTTCCTCCCCGGCTCGCACCTCGGCAGCGACCTGCCGAGTGCCATCGACGAGCTGCGCGGGAAGCGGATCGAGTTCAAGATCCTCGAACTTTCCCGACGCGACAAGAACCTCGTGGTGTCGCACAAGGAGTTCGTCAAAGAGCGCGAGCGAATGCGCCGTAAGGCGTTGTTCGACGCCCTGCAGCCGGACCAGGAGATCGAAGGCACGGTCCGGAGCATCGTCGACTTCGGCCTGTTCGTCGACATCGGCGGATTCGAGGGGCTCGTTCACCGGTCGGAGATTGCGTGGAAAGACCTTCCCGTTCCCCCGTCAGAGTATCGCGTCGGCTCGAAGGTCAAGGTGAAGGTCATCGACTTTGACCGCGAGAAGGGCAAGGTGTCGCTGTCGATCAAGCGGCTGCGGCCGAATCCGTGGACCGGGATCCGCGACCGCTATGCCGCGGGCGCACAGGTTGAGGGGACGGTCGTCAGCGTCACCGACTTCGGCGCCTTCGTCGAGCTGGAGCCGGACGTCGAGGGCCTCGTCCATATCTCGGAGCTCTCGTGGGGTCACCCGGAGAACCCCAAGGACGTCGTCAAGGAGGGCGACCGCGTACCGGTCGTCATCCTGAGCTGCGACGAAGAGGCACGCCGCATCAGCCTGTCGCTGCGCCGCACGCAACGCGATCCGTGGGAGAGCGTCGAGACCAAGTACGCCCGAGGACAGGTTGCCACCGGCATGGTCACGAAGATCACGGACTTCGGCGCCTTCGTCAAACTCGAGGAGGGCGTCGAGGGGCTTGTGCACGTCTCGGAGATCGACTGGGGACACGTCAACCATCCGCGCGACGTCCTGAAAGAGAGCGACGAGGTCCAGGTCAAGGTCTTGAGCGCTGACCCGCGAGAGCGACGCATCTCACTCTCCATCCGCGAGCTGAAGGACAACCCCTGGCGGCGGTTCGTCGACAAGTACTCGATCGACGACGTCATCGAGGGCGAGATCACCGAGCTCAAGGACTTCGGCGCGTTCATGAGGATCACCGAGGACGTCGACGGCCTGATCCACGTGTCCGAGATCTCGAACGAGAGAATCGCCACTCCGGCGGATGTGCTGGCCGTCGGATCGAAGGTGCAGGCCAAGATCATCGGCATCAACGAGGAGAAACACCAGGTTCGCCTGAGCATGCGCAACCTCTTTGGTCCGCCCGACGTTCCCGTGGAGCCGTCGGAGGACACCGAGCGCGATCGCGCCGGGCGAGGAGGGAAACGGCGTCGACCCACGGCGGGAGGGAAGGAACGTCAGGCGAAGCCGCGCGACCGCGTGGATCGCAGGTTCCTTGACGATGCGGGGCACGAGTCGCTCAGCATGCGGGACCTTCTGGGCAAAGACGGGTTCGACGACGAGGCGTAGCCGAGGCAAGGAGGCCTGTACCTCATGAACAAGGGCGAATTCATCGATAGGCTGGCGGAGAAATCGAACCTGACGAAGAAGGAGGCGCGTCGGCTCCTGGATGACGTGCTCGACCTGGTGTCGGATACGCTCCTGACGGGAGACGAGGTCAAGCTCGTCGGGTTCGGGAAGTTTGCCGTCCGCGCTCGCAAGGCGTCGAGCCGAATCAACCCCCAGACCAAGCGGCCGATCCAGGTCGAGGCCAAGGTCGTCCCCCTGTTCAAGCCAGGGAAGGAACTGAAGCGCCGCATCGAGAAGTCCCTGAAGACGGCGCCGAAGGGTGTGACCCGCAAGTAGCTCGCAGCGCTAACTTCTGAAGCACCGGGGGGCGCCGGCCGACGCCGGCGCCCTCTTTCTTGCCCTTGTCGCGCGACCTCCACGTCCCTCTGTGGCGTCGGAGCTCGTCTCCGACGTTCGATTGGAGCTTGCCTCCGACGTAGGTTGGAGCCCGTCTTCGACGTTCGGTTGGAGCTTGTCTCCGACGTTAGGGCGTGGCTTCCTTCCCCTGTAGCGTCGGAGCTTGCCTCCGACGTTGGGTCGGATCTTGTCTCCGACGTAGGTTGGAGTCCGTCTCCGACGTTCACCCGCTCGTACGGACTCGCAGTCGTTCCGCCGCGACGATGGCTTCGAGCTCGCGAACGACCTGGTCCAGTTCGTCGTTGACCACCAGATAGTCGAAGATCTTGATGGCGTCGAGCTCTTCGCGTGCGACGCGCAGCCGGTTCGCCCTCTCCGCTTCCCCCTCAGAGCCGCGCGCCCGCAGTCGCGCTTCCAGATCCGCGAGGCTGGGCGGCGCGAAAAACACGAAGGCAAGGGCGACTCCCGGGACCGTCCGAGCGCGAAGGGCACGGGCGCCCTGCACGTCGATGTTGAGGACGATGTCTCGCCCAAGAGCTGCAAGCCGCGCGATCTCGGCTCTTGACGTCCCGTAACGATCGCCCAGGTAGGTTACGTGCTCGAGAAACTCGCCCGCGTCCGCGAGCGCGTCGAATGCGTCTCCGGAGACAAAGTGGTAGTCGACCCCCTCGCTCTCGCCCGGGCGCGGTCGGCGCGTCGTGTGGGAAACCGAGTAGGCGAGCCGCGGATCGCGCGTGAGAAGCGCGTTGATCGCCGTGTTCTTGCCAGCTCCCGAGGGACCGGACACCACCAACGCAAGCCCGCTGCCGGCGCCGCGGCGTCGCTCGACGATTCGCTCACTCGACATTCTGAATCTGCTCCCGCAACTGCTCGATGGCGACCTTCATCTCGACCACCGTGCGGACGATCTCGCCGTCGCGCGCCTTCGAACCTAGGGTGTTGACCTCGCGCAGCAGTTCCTGGCCCAGGAAGTCGAGTTCCTTGCCCGCGGGCCCGTCGCACTTGGCGAGCAACTCGCGAACGCGCGCGAGATGGCTGGTCAGGCGAACCAGTTCCTCCTGGACGTCGAACCTGTCCGCAAGGAGAACGATCTCCGTTTCGATGCGATCCGCGTCGACGCGAGCTCCCAGTTCCTCGACCCGAGCCTGGAGTCGCGCGCGAACCCCGTCCATGATTTCCGGCAGGCGCTCGACGACGGTCGCCGCTCCGCGCTCGAGGACCCTGAGCAGCCGTTCGGTCTCCGCGGCCAGCGCCGCGCCTTCCTTCGCGCGGCTCGCTCGCACGGCTTCCGCGGCAACATCCAGTGCATCCCCAATCGCCGGCCAAAGGGCTTCGTCCTTCTCTTGAGGGGTCTGCAGGCCGCCCGCCCGGATCAGATCCGCGAGCGTCGGACGATCTGGCAGTGAGAACTCCCGGCACGCGGCCTCCAGCGCTGCGAGAACGCGCCCGGCGACCTCGCGGTCAAAGGCCGGCGCCCCGTCGGCTTCGCGATCCGGCTCTACGGACAGCCACACCCCGACCTCGCCGCGCTGGAACGCGGCGCGCAGCTTGTCTTCGACTTGAGCGAGAAGCCAGGGGTGGTCGGCCAGCGAGCGAATGCGAATCGAAAGGAAGCGGTGGTTCACGACGCGCAGCGTGGCCTCGGCTCGCCAGCCGCCCCGCGTCGCGCTGCCCTGCCCGAAGCCGGTCATGCTCGTGATCATGAAACCTCCTCGGTAAGTCCGACCGCAGCGTAGCCCACTACGGCCTCTCGATCCCCCGTTGCGTCGCCCGACGTCGCGTAGGCGATCCTCTCGATCCTGGAAAGGTCCAGATGACGTGACATCGACAACAGCACGACGAGCGCGCCGGCGCCACAGATCGACAGCCGCTCGCGCGCGACGAGCGCGTGCAGCCCTTCCTCGTCGCCGGCCAGAATCCTGTCCAGGGCCCGCGCGTCTCGCGCCCGTGCGCGATCGTCGGGCTCGTAATGCGTGAAGTCCGAACTCACCACGAACCAGGCCGGGCGCGTTCGAAAGGCAGACGCGATAGCCGTAGCCGCGGCGCGGAGCGTGAGCAGCGGCGCCCATTGCACCGACACGGGGAGGATCGGAACACGGTCGCCGAACAGAACCTGGACGAACGGCAGCTCGACCTCGATCGCGTGCTCGCCCGCGAACGCCTCGGGCGCCCGGCGTAGGCCGAGCGACTCCAAGTGCGCCAGGGCTTCATCGTCGACCGGCACGGTTCCCAGCGGCGTGGCCCACGCCGCGTCGTCGGAGAGCGAGACCGCCGGCCCGCGCCCCGTGTGATTCGCGCCAAGGAAGACGATGACGTCGGGCGTGCCGCGCTCGGCGGCGAAGCGAAAGCCCTTCCCGGCAATCGCACCCGAGTAGGGATAGCCGGCATGGGGAACGACCAACCCCAGATGTGGAGACGGATTCGCCGCGGCGGGCGCCGTGCCGAGAAGGCGCTGGACCATCTCGCGAAGCCGTGTCGGGTCTTCCGGATAGAACGCTCCAGCAACGACCGGCGGACGGACCCCGCGACTCATGCGGCCATTGTACCTCCCTCTTGCGGAAAGGCCCAGCCGGTCTTGACGACGTGCGTGTGCTCGCGTACCATGCCGCTCATCTGGGAGATCGTTCAATGGCAGGACAGCAGGCTCTGGCCCTGTTAATGGGGGTTCGAATCCTCCTCTCCCAACCACAAGCCCCCAGGCGCGTTTTCGTCGCTGGGGGCTTGTGGTTGGGAGTGCGGGGTGAGAAACGCCAAGCCAAGGATGGAGTTCGCGAAGCGAACTCCCAAGCCGCTGGAGAATCGCGGAATGGCTCCAGCGGCCATCCTCCTCTCCCAACGTCGGTGACAACTCCCACTCAAGGATAGAGTTCGCGCTAGCGAACTCCCCAGCGACTGGAGCATCGAACAGCCGCTCCAGTCGCCATCCTCCTCTCCAGCGAGAAGCCCCAGGCGCCATTTCGCTCCTGGGGCTCTGCATTGGGAGCAGGTGGTGAGAACCCCCAAATCAAGGATGGAGTCTGCACAGCAGACTCACGAGCCACGGGAGATCCGAGATCGAGGACTGGTGCCACGAGTTTGCGCAAGCAAACTCGGCAGCTACAGGAGAACCGGCAGCCGCTCCTGTAGCCATCCTCCTCTCCCAACGTAAGCGAAGCAACCGATCACTCCGTCGGAGCAACTTCGATCAGAACTTCGTTGCGGCGAAGGGGAGGTAGGGTGAACGGTGCGTTGTAGAACGCGTAGACCGCCGCGCCAAGGGTGTTGAGTCCCTGGTCGGCCATGAACTCCCGCAACTCCCTCTCCTTCGCTGCAAGCGTCTCGGCTCGTGCAAGACCCGAGAAGCGGATCGCGGCCATCGTCGTGGCCGGGACTTCCCGGATTCTTACCCGCTTGTCGGTCGGCTGGGGCAGGTCACCGAGTGCGTACCTGGACGGCATCGTAAACTGCACGACCCATTTGGGTGCCTCGCCTGAACTCATCTTGTGCTGAAGAACCGGCGCCGTCATGGCGATTCGCTGCGCCTCTCGCGACTGCGTCACGGGGGCCGTCATCGCGATCCTGGCCGCAGGCACGTTGCCACCGAAGATGTAGCCCGCGAGGATCGAGAATGCCTCGCTCAGTGCCTTCTCCTGGGACCCCTCAACCGCTGTCTCCGCGACCGTCCTCGCTTCGTAGCGGCGAACCTCCCGCTTGGCGGAAGACCTGAGGACCGCATACCTGGGTTGCTCGACGCTCATCGCGTACCTCCCTCCCCACGGGTCAGGCGGATGCCTCCGGTGTGGTAGGTAGTTCCACGTCTGTTGGGTCATGAGCAGTCTAGCACGTCTCCCGTCGGCTGAGGACAGGCAGGCCCCCGTGTCGTCGGAAGCCTGCGCACGGGCGACCGACGCAGGAGGAAGGCGCCCGTTGCATCCAGAGATCGACCGCGACCAACGCGAGCAACGACCGCACCCCACCGCCGCCTTGCGCCTCGCTGTCGAGCTAGGTCGGCTGTCCGTGTTCAGTGCGGATCATCACGCACTGGGGTCGCGCACCTAGGGCCTACGCGCAGGCAGGTCGCTGCGCTACGGTCGATTGGGCGCAGGAGCTTCGAAGGAGTTGACGTCTCCCAAGACGGCTTCAGCACGAAGCGAGGTGGCGTGGCCGGTTCTGCGAAGAAACAGAGACTGAGCGGTTTCCTCTTGGGCATTGTTGTCGCAGCCGTGTGGGCTGTCGGCTGGTCGGTCGATCGTGGTGACTCGAGCTGCTCACCGCCCTGCTCGGCACCGGTCGCTCCATCCGGACCTTGGCACACCTACACGAACAGCGACTCTGGATTCGCCATCGAGTATCCGCCAGACTTCGCGCCGACAGCTCTTGGCGATGGATGTACCACGGCGAACAGCTCGGTCATCACCTTCGTCCCCACATTCGATCCCTCAATCGGCGCAGACGGCGTCCGGACCAACCTCGGCGAGGTTTCGGTAACGGTCGCCGTGGCGAGGAGCAAGGATTCCTCCCCTGCGCGGAATCCACACCATCTCACCCAGGCAAGCGGCTCCAACCCTTCGGAGACCAGAATCGTTGGCGGCCGCGCCTTCGCTGTGACGCGTTGCTGCGACGCGGGTGCCGGAAACGTATACGAGAAGATCACCTACCGTGCCACATGGAGCGAAGTGCCGTATGAGATCTCGCTCCTCTTCCACTACGGAAACCTGAGCTTCTATTCGTTTGGCACGGTCACTGCATTCGATCCCGAGCCGTTCGTGAAGACCCTTGACGCAATGGCCGGAACATTCCGGACGTTTCCCGCCCACGCCGGCTCTGCGTTGCCCCCCGAGTGCGCCTCTTGGCCGCCGTACGCGTGCGAGGAGACTCGGGGGTACGGGGAGTACGTCGTCAGGGTCTGGAAGAGCCTAGACAACGAAGCCCCCACGTACTACCGCGCCGTAACGGTCGATCGAGGAGGCATCCGGCTTCTCTGTCGGGATTGGGTCACAGGCCTCGATCCGCTGTCCGGAACCGACATCAACGGAACGGGCTACCCAGATCTGATCATCGAGACGTACAGCGGAGGAGCGCACTGCTGCTTCGCGGTCGCCGTCTACGACCTCTCATCGACTCTCGTCTCGATCGACGTGCCGGCTTCGCCCGGCGGCAATGCACCGGGAGGCTTCGTGGATCTCAACGGAGACGGCGTGTTCGAGTTCGAAACGCGCGACGACTCCTTCGCCTACACTTACTGCTGTTTCGCCGACAGCCCGGCCACGCTGGCCATCCTCGAGTACTCGCCGGCGGAGGGGAAGTACGTCCCGGCAAGCTACCGCTACCCCAACCTCTACCAGGATGAGATCGCCCGCCACACCGAGCGTGCCCGCGCGCGGGTATCGGAAGAGGCAGACGGCGGATGGGATGGCACAGACAAATGCGACGTGCTCCCGCTCGTTCTCGACTATCTGTACTCCGGGGACCCTACATCCGCGTGGGAGGCGCTTGAGACCTACTACACAGAGTCCGACCGAGATGCGTTCCGCGCGGAGATCGAGTCAGTGGTCAACAGAAGCCCCTACTACTCGTCGCCATCCGCCGGGCCGGACTGATGCTCATCCGGTGGGAAGCGGCGTCGGCGAAGGCCAAGGATGCTCCCCGACGGTCCATCGGAGGGTTCCACTGCCGTAGCACCCCGTGGCGCGTCTGATGGTTCGGGCCCGGCCGCTCGCCGCATTCTGCCGCCGCGCAACCGTCTTTCGCCCGCGTAGCCTTCGAGAAAGCATACGATGGACGCCCCGGCTCGGCGGAGGCTTCTCGCCTTGGCGAAGCCCTCGGCGGCCCGTAGCATGAAGACATGGCGGGCGTCTCTCACGCAAGCGGACTGAGTTGGCCGAAGAACCCTACGCTCTACGAGATCAACACCTGGCCGTGGCTTGACCAACTGAGCCAGGCGACCGGACGGCGTGTCACCTTGGACTCGGTTCCCCAGACCGAGCTCGATCGGATCGCGGCACTTGGCTTCGACGGCGTCTGGCTGATGGGCGTCTGGCAGCGAAGCGCTGTCGGCCGCCGTCTCGCACGAGAGCATCCCGGCGTGCGAGCTGAGTGCCGCAGGGCCTTGCCAGACTGTGGCGACGAGGACGTGACCGGCTCACCCTTCGCCATCGCGGCGTACCGCGTCGATCCCGCGCTCGGCGGCGACGTCGCGCTGGCTGCGTTGCGCCGACGATTGGCCGACCTGGGGATGCGCCTGATGCTCGACTTCGTGCCCAACCACCTTGCTCGCGATCACCTCTGGGTGGCGGAACATCCTGAGTGGCTGGTGCAGCGCGAGCCGGCCGCGTTGAGCCGCGAACCGCAGAACTTCTTCGACGTCGCGGAGGCCGGTCGCCGGCGCATCTTCGCCCATGGCCGCGATCCACATTTCTGCGGCTGGAGCGACACGGTTCAGGTCGACTACCGCAGTGCAGCCGCCCGGCGAGCCATGGCCGACATCCTGCTCTCGATCGCCGAGCGGTGCGATGGCGCGCGCTGCGACATGGCCATGCTCGTCACGCGAGACGTCTTCCTTCGCACCTGGGGCGGTGCTTTCGAGCCGCCGCGCGCCGACTTCTGGCCGGCCGTCGCCACCGACCTCTACGCCCGGCAACCCGGCTTCCTGCTGTTGGCCGAGGTCTACTGGGATCTGGAGTGGGAGCTCCTGCAACAGGGTTTCAGCTACGCCTACGACAAGCGCCTCTACGACCGGCTACTGGCGAACGACATCGCCGGCGTGCACCTGCACCTGACAGCCGGCGCCGACCACGCGCAGCGCCTGGCCCGGTTCACGGAGAATCACGACGAGCAGCGCGCGACGGTCGCCTTCGGCGTGGAGCGCAGCCTGGCAGCGGCAGCCCTCGCCTACACGCTCCCCGGACTGCGGCTGTTTCACGACGGGCAGATCGATGGCTGGCAGGTCAAGCTTCCCGTGCAACTCGGCCGTCGGGCGGCCGAGCCAGCGCATCCCGCAGTCGCCGCCTTCTTTCGGCGACTGCTAGCGGCCCTGCGCCATCCCGTCTTCCACGACGGCAACTGGTACATGTCCCTGCCCACCACGACAGCGGCCGGCAACTCGAACTCCTGCAACCTTCTCGCCTATCGCTGGTCCCTGGGTGACGAGCACCGTCTCGTGACGGTCAACCTCTCGCCGGAGAGAGCTCAGGTGCTCGTCCCCGTAGACCTCCCCACGCTGGCTGGCAGGGCGTGCCGGCTTGAGGATCTCCTGAACGGCACGTCGTATGTGCGGCAAGGCGACGACATGCTGGACGGCGGCCTCCACGTCGATCTCCCCGGATACGGGTTTCACCTGTTCGAGCTCCACAGCGCGTGACCGCCAGGGACTCTCAGATGCGCCGTGGTGTAGGTCTGGAGAGCCCTAGCCAACGGCAGACGGGCATCGAGCGGCGGATCGAAACGCCGATTGGCGCGAGGGTTGCGGTTGGCTCAGCTCGCCTGACGTGATACGGTGCAGGAAAGCTAGACAGGCAAGTCACGGCGTTTCGGGACGCAGGGCGACGGCTTGCCGAACGGCGTAAGGAGTGCTTCGGAGGTGGTTCAGGTGATCTGTGCTCGGAAGGCTCTGAAGACGGGAGTGTTGGCCACGGTCGTGGTGCTGCTCATCGCCGGCCTGTCGCTGACGGGGGTAGCGACGACGCACGTGACGCTGGCGGTGACGAACACGAGTTGCGCACAGCTCACGATCACGCAAGTGCTGTTCCTGGTTCTGATTGTTCCCGTGCACTTGCAGATTGCCCTCTACACCGTGCCCCTCGGCGAGACGACCGTGCTGGAGTACGACTTCGAGCAGACGCCGACGGTGCTGCAGCTTGGCGGAATGCGCGACGGCTCGGCCTATCAAGCCACGGTCGCCGTCCCCGGATCAACGTCTTTCCCCTGCGGAACGATCACGGTAACGGTCGGCACTGCACCGTCTCCGACCCCGTCGCCCGGGATGGACACTGCACAGCTCACGCGGTGGGCAGTCCCCACCGCGAACGCGCGGCCCAGTGGGATCGGCGTCAGCGCGGATGGCAAGGTCTACTTCACCGAGTACGCGGGCAACAAGATCGGTCAACTCGACCCCACCGCGAATCAGATGCGCGAGCGGAACACGACGGGAGGTCCCTTCGG
Source organism: Candidatus Bipolaricaulota bacterium (assembly GCA_040752575.1). Taxonomy (GTDB): domain Bacteria; phylum Bipolaricaulota; class Bipolaricaulia; order UBA7950; family UBA9294; genus CAIOGO01. Next base: position 26,380 of record JBFMGK010000052.1, on the reverse strand, counting down.
CCTCTACGTCTCGACAGGCGGATCGCTCTACTACTCGCTCGCGACGGCGAACGCCCTCGAGGTGATGGCGTTCACCGGGGGGACCAGCCAGTGGAGTCTGCCCACGCCAAACTCCCTGCCTGGGGTTCCCGTCTACGCGCCGTTGGGCCCAGGCCAGATCAACCTCTGGGTTCCTGAGCGAAACACGGGCAAGCTGGCGCGCTTCGCTCCCGCAATCGTGCCCATCCCGATGATCCTGATCACGACGTCGCCGACGACGGTCGCGCCGACGACCTCCGAGATCGTCGGCGTCACGAGTACCGTGTCGCCTGAACTCCATCCCGGAAACCCGATGCTGCCTCCGCCCGTGGCGCTGCTGACGCCCACACCCGCCGCCCCGTTCGCCGAGTGGGACGGTCCGGGCGATGCGGTACGGGCTGCGGTTACAGCCGATGGACGGGTCTGGTTCGCGGACGGAGCGACGAGCATCGCGGTTCTGGATCCAGCGACCAACGTGGCATCCTACTACGGCCTGCCGCCGGGAACGCAGGCCCTGGGTCTGACCGTCGGCCCGAATGGCTGGGTCTGGTTCACCGACCTCGGCCGGCCGGCGATCGGCGTGCTGGAGCCAGCGAGCGCCGACGTCCGCTTGTGGGCGATCGCCGGAGGGGGGCAGCCCTTCGACCTGGTGCGGGACTCCGTGGGCAACCTCTGGTTCACCGATCGCACCGCGAACACCATCGGGCGACTGAACCCGTTCTCAAACGAGTTGACGATCTACCCGCTGACGGGCAACCCCCAACCGTTGTTCCTCTCTCTGGATGGGGAAGAGCAGCTTTGGTTCACCGCCGATCAGGGCAACTTCATCGGCCGGCTGTCGATCGCACCGGTTCTTGGGCCGCCACCGTCGCCGACGGGCACGTTCGGCTTCACCGACGTACACGTGAGCCTATCGGGCCCGATCTTCGGGCAGTGGAAGAGCGCACAGATCACCGTGAGCTACACGTACGATGGAAGCGCAGGACTCCCCGTCTGGCTGCGTGTGGAGATGCTCTCGGGCGGATCGGTGGTCGCGGGATTCGCCGCGACTCCGGCCCAGGTGACCTCGTCGGGGACGGGGAGCGCCGTGGTGCAGGTCTCATACAACGGAGGATCGTCCGCAAGCACCGACCAGATAAGGGTTATCGCGTCTACTGCGCAGTGGGGAACAGCGTTCGCGCAGATGTTGATGACCGCGGGACCGATCGGTTGGGCTCCCTAGGGCAGCGGCCGCGGACAGGGTGTGAGCGATCCATGGAGTCGTCTCCCTGGCGTCCCGCCTCGGGTCTGGGTCGTCGGGCGGAACCGGTCCGCGGGCAACCACTCCATCGCCTTGCTCGATTCCCGCGGGCTCTGCCTTGGCGGGAGCTCCGTCGGCAGCTTCCGCGCCCCGTGTGATGTCCGCGCGGACAGGATCCCGCGGACTGCGGCCGAGGACGCCAGGCCGGGTCCATGGCGAAGAACTGGCAAACCAAGACGTTGAGAGCGGCAGAACGAAGGGGATGAACTCGCCGAATCTCGAGAGCGCAGAGGCGCAGACGCCGCGCAGACAGGTCAGATCGATCCGTCGAGCTTCTCCCGACCGAGGACCATCAGGCCCAAAGTCACCGCCCGCCCCGCTCGTTCGACCGCGATCGTCGAGACCGAATCCGCCACGGGACCCTCGGTAAGCCTCTCCCCGCATCGGCCCAGGGAGAGGGTGACTTCGGGCACCGCGTCGTCTCCCGACTCCCCGGGGTCTTGGGTCCGACCCTCCAGCAGGCTCACCGACGCGCCCACCCCGAGGCGCGCGGCAGACGACCGGAAGATCTCCGAAAGCTCGGAACCCCTTGCAGTTTCGACACACAAGCGCGCCCGCTCGTCTCCGGCAAAGGCCTCAAGGCGGACGGCGGCCTTGAGGGTGAAGTAGTGCGAAGGTAGCGAGATCTCGTCGAGCAAGCGGCTGGCCGTCGGGTCGCTGCGAGCCCCGTCTTCTCCCCAACCCGCCTCGCCGTAGGCGACGAAGAGGAAGCTTCTGTTCGCCTGATACTCGGTCTGCGTCAGGAGTCGGGCGGCCTCCAGGAGGACGGCGACACCAGTCACGTCCCCTGCGGCATTTCCAGCAGACGCAGCGTCACCGTCGCACAGCGCGCCATAGCACGCCATGACCACGATGACCTGCCGGGCAAGTCGGTCCTTCGACGCGCTGTCCGCTCCCGCCACCCAACCGACCACGCGCCGGTTGGGAACGTCGTCGACGTTCTCAACCGCACGAACCGAGGAGAAATACGACCCGCCGTCGCCGACCGGTTGGAGGCCCAGGCGCTTGTACTCGCGCGCGATGAACTCGGCCGCCCCCGCAGCCCCAGGGGACCCCGTCTCGGGTCCACGGAGGTTTGACGAGGTCAGCGCCGCCACAACCAGCAGAGCCTCTTGCCCATCAAACCGCGCGGCATCCCTTCGGTAGAGCGCCTCCGGACCCAGATTGCCTGCCAAGAGCAAGAGCGCGAGACCTCCGACAGCCACGCCGGCGACGGCGAGGCGGCGGAAGGCGCGGCGCAGCGCCAGCTGCCCTCGCTCGATCTCACGCCGGATGCCTTCTCCAAGCAGGTGGAACCCGAACGAAGAAAGAAAGAGCGCGAGCGACGGATAGAACACGACCCACGGATAGGCCCGCGCCGACTGGCGGAAGGTCGCGAGAAGCGCACCCCACTCAGGGACGTTCGAGTACTGCGCCAAGGGCGAGAAGGCGTTCACCTCCACCGCGGAGCCTCCCCCGAGGAAGATGCCAAGGAAACCCAGCTCCCCAAGCAGCATGAGCACCGACGAGAGCTCCAGAGCCGCCAGCGCCGTCAGAGACGGCATCAGGTGCGGAATGAGGTGAACGACAATCAAGCGCGGTGTGCTCGCGCCGACGGCTCGCGCACCCTCGACAAACGGTCTCTCCCTTAGGGCGATGATTTCTGCGCGAACGAGCTGCGCGATCTCTCCCCAGCCCACGACGCAGAGCCCGGCGGCAAACGGAAGGATGCCCCGTTGGATTCCGACGGCCATGATGACGAGGATCGTCAGGAGAAGGGCCGGGAACGGAGCAAGGACCTGTGCAAAGCCGACGATTGCGCGATCTAGTATGGAGCCTCGCCGCCATCCGGCGATCGCTCCAAGGGACACTCCGACAACCATGCGAGCCGCAACCGCAACGGACGCCATGAGCAGCGTCTGCTGCGCCCCGATCAGGACAAGGCTCATCAGGTCTCGTCCCAGGCCGTCGGTGCCCCAGGGGAAGCGCTCGCTCGGCGCAAACGGCGGCGCCCTGTAGACGCCATCAGCCTTCTCGACCCCGGCCATGAAGTACGGGCTATGTGGCGCCAGCCACGCTCCAAAGAAGACGATGGCAAGAAGCCCAACGCCAACGAAAGCGCCGAAGAGAAAGGCCGGGTTGGCCGACGCGATGAGTCTGCGTAGGCTGCGTCGCGGGCGCTTCTCGGACCTGTCCCGCGCCGTCCCGCGGGCCGAACGGGCAACGAGCGCGCCGAGGCTTTGGCGAAGCCAACGAAAGGGGTGAAGGGACGCGCCGCGGACCCGTTGGACGGCGTAAGCCAGAAGATCGCGCAGGCGTCGCGGTACATCACGCACGTCAGGCGGAGCATCCGCCAGTCTCGGATCGAGGGCCGGGAAGACCCACTCAAGCAAGAGCTGAACGAGGAAGAACAGGAAGGCCAGCGCAAGCAGGAGCCCGACGGCGAGATTGGCGTCCCCGTCGGATAGCGCCTGCAGAAGCTTCCGTCCCGCGCCCGGCCACGCGAAGTAGATCTCGACGACGGGGAGGCTTGCCAGTGCGAAGCGCAGTGAGACCGCGGCTGTCGTAAGGACGGGTACGGCCACGTTGCGCGCGACGTGGCCTGCCAGGACATCCCAGCGGCCCACTCCTTTGGCCCGTGCCGTGCGCACGAAGTCCTCGTTGAGAACCTCGCGGGTCCGAATGAACGTGATCCTTGCGATCTGAGAGACCGGCCTTGCCGCCAGGACCAGGGTCGGCAGGACGAGATGTAGACCCCATCCGAAGCCCCCCACCGGGAGGATCGCCCGGCCCGCGGATCGAGTCAACAAGAGCACGAAGAGCTGCAAGAGCAGCGCGAGGAAGAAGCTCGGAGTCGATGCGCCGAGCATCGAGAGAAACAGAAGGAGCGACGCTCCGAGGTTTCGCTTCGAGACCGCGGCAAGCGTTCCGAGGACAATCCCGATCAGAGTGGAGAAACCCAACGTCACGCCCAGAAGGCCGAGGCTGCGTGGAAGGGTCTCGGCCATGGCTTGAGCGACGGGGATCCTTCGCGAACTCCAGGCTCCTGCCTGCGTCGTCCCCAGGTCGCCTCGCAGGAGCCGACCCAGGTATTCGCCCAGAGCCTCGGAAGCCCGTCCCAGCGCCTCGGCGAACGGCGTCCCGCGTGCCAGCTCCAGCGCGAGAAACGTGAACAGGGCCGTCCCAAGACCCGCGAGGAGCGCGAGGAGGAGCCGCTCGCCCCAGCGCGCCGCCATGGTTCGCCTCGGGAATGAGATCGCCGTCCGCTCCGCCACGCCACCTCCCGCCGACCGTCTGATCTGCAACTCCAGAGAGTAGCGCGTGGACATCGGCCCGCAATCCGCGGACGTTGCGCCGGGCAGGTCGAGGGACCGACGGGTGCATAGGGCAGCGGTAAGACCGGACGGAATCTGAGCGCCTCGGCCTCGTCAAGTAAGGTCGGCACGGCCAAGGAGGGGCAGATGCTCAAGATCGTCCTGTCAACATTCTGTCTCGTCTTTCTTGCCGAACTCGGCGACAAGACTCAACTGGCCGTGTTCACGCTGGCATCGGAGACGGCGTCTCCCTGGGGGGTGCTGATCGGTGCGGGGGCGGCTCGGCTCGCGTCGACGCTGATCGCCGTGCTCCTAGCGGTCGCCGTCCATCACGTGCTCCCCGACACGTGAACACGTTGGGTCCGCGTCGGCGCAGGAGCGCTGTTCATCGTCATCGGCGCCTGGACGGTCTGGAAGGCTTAGCCCATGCGGGGCCCGCCGCCCCATCTCGGCGACTGCACAGCTGCCTTCTCGACGATCGAGCGTCGCGTCGTCGTACACCCCCATCGATGGACAGAGCCCGAGGCAGAGCGCGTAGTCTCGGAGGGCAGGCCGGCCGTGGGTACGGCCCTGGTGGACCGCAGCGCGACGGCCCAAGACCGAGACGACGGCGGATCCTTCTGGATCGAGATCTCGAAGCGTCGCTCTCGAAGGCTCCCGTTGGGCTCTTCCAGCCCCAGCCGGCGAGCAGGCGGCTCCGTCCTCCGTCTTGTCCCCGTACCAGAGTTCTGCATGCGGCAAGCGGACAGCTTCAGAGTGCATCTTGGTGAGCCGAAGCGCCCAGGCTCAACGAGCGGCAACGCCGACGAGGCGGGGTGCCATCGTGTATAGTCCTCGTGCTTCTGGAGTGTTTCACGACCGCCCGGCGCGAACCGCCGGCAAGATGAAAGGGGACGAGTTGATGAAGAAGATCGTCTGGGTCATGGTTGTTGGCCTCGTCGTGCTGTTCGGATCGATCGCCGTCTACGCAGGGGGAGACCAGAACCAGGGAGAGACGGGCATCGGGTCGACAATCCTCGGCGACGGCGCACAGGGAGCCGCGGAGCAGCCAAGAGCAGGCCGCTAGGGCCTGCGTCCCGCCAGCCAGCACTCTGTTCTCTCGATCGAAGCGGCATGGCCTACGACCGGCCGTGCCGCTGTCTGTTCGTGAGCACGGGTTTTTCAAGCAGCAGACGCCTTGCTGCGACTCGGAGCAGCAAGGCGCAACCCGCGGGCAGCTCGTTCGGCCGTCGGTTCACTTCGCCTCCACGCCGCGTCCACAAATCGTCCGCGATCTCCTCAACGGACTGCCACACCCTTGCCCCAGCCGTCCCATCCGGCCCGGGCAGGATCATCCCATCTTCGGCTTCACACGGAGGAACACATGAACAAGCGAATGAAGGGCTTCATGGTAGGGATCACGGTGGTCTCGCTGCTCGCGACGGGAGTTGTCGCTCTGGCCGCAGGATGGGGCGGGCGTGGCGCCGGGCAGCAGGCCGCAGGTACGTGCACGTCGGCGACGTGCGGGGGAGACTGCGTCCGCGCTCTGGCGGGTTCCGGCGGTGGAGCAGGACAGGGCTACGGCCAAGGTCTCTCGCCAACGCGCCCCCTAGATGGGACGGGGTACCGCGGAGGTACCGGAGCCGGGCGAGGCATGGGCCGCGGCGCAGCGTCCTGCGGCGGCAGCTGCAGCTAGTTTGCGAGATGCGGCGCGGGGGCGCTTGCGGAACCCTCCGCGCCGTGCTTTGGGGCATCGGGTGCAGCTCGCCAGAGGGCCGAAGCTCGGGCAGGGGCCTCGGCGTGCAGGATCTGTGCGCAACGGGACGTCCACTGAGTGTGGCGTTCGCCGGAAGGACTTCGAAGGGAAGGGAGAACGGATGGCTCGAAACGTGATGTTCGTCGTGACACTTGCCGCGATGCTTGGGCTCGTCGCGGTCGGCGCTCTGGGATGCGACTTCCTGTTCAGCTACGAATCCATCGCCGCACCCCTCGGCGCGTCGGGCGAGATCGGTGTCCGCGTGGTCAAGGACCACAACAACTGCAGCCTGCCGGACCCATACGACTACGACATCACCGTGTCGGGAGTCCAGATCCTCGCTCAGACTCCGTGGACGGAGGTCCAGCGCAACGTCATCGAGACGTGGCTCATGATCTCGCTTGCCGAGGAAGGCGAGGGGTACGTGATGGTCTCGAAGACCTGCAGCAAGGAGGGATACGAGGAGGCCCGGATGCCCGTGACGATCCTGCCCGCGACGGACGATGGGGCATGGGCTCAGGCGTGGGGCGGCACCTACCCCTTCTCGGTCCCCTCAACCGGCGACGTGCTCCATCGGGTCGGCGCACCCGCCTACTCCGACGGTGTCCTGACGGTCGGAGGACATACCCTAACCCTGTCCGATGTGCCATCAGGCCTTGAGCAGGAGTCGTCGCCTGTCGTCGTGTTCTACCTCGTTGACGGGGATGCGATGTCGCCGCTGTTGATCGTCGGACCGAGCTGGTTCTGGCGTTATGACCACCTTCTGGCCTCGTAGCCCGTCCCGGAAGGGCCATCCTAGGACTCCCTCGGCGCTCTGGCGGGGGGTCGTGCTCGGCGCGGTCGTCGCGTCGATCGGCGTGGCCGCCGTCGCACAATCCTTTGGGCCGGGTACGCTTTTCGAGGGCGAGGTCCGATTCGGCCCTCCGTCCGAGTCCGCCAACGTCGACGCCGACCCGACGCCGAAGCAGACGCCCTATTTCGGCCACGATCAGGACCTGAAGCTCGCCCTCCTGCTGGCCTTCATGTTGGGAGGCGGCATCCTGGCGCTCCTGGGAAGACCGCGCCTTCGGCGTGTCGCGCTCGCCGCCGCCGTTGTCGTCTTGGGGTTTGTCATGGGCGGCTTCCTCTGCCCGACGGCCGCCGTACAGAACGTCTTCCTGAAGTGGGACACGGCCTATCTCCTGCTGTTCCTCGTCCCGGTCTTGGGCGCGCTCGTCATGGGCCGGCTGTTCTGCGGGTACGTCTGCCCATTCGGAGCCTTGCAGGAACTCCTGCATGTGTCTCGTTGGGCACTGAGAATTCCGCGGCGCGTGGCGCGAGCGCTTGGCTGGGTTCGCTTCCCGATCCTCCTATACCTCGTCGCGCGGGTTCTCGCCACACACGAGGTGATCCTCGACGGCCTCTCGCCATTCAAACCGCTCTTCACCTGGGGCGGCCCCCCCGCGACCCTCGCGTTCACTGCACTGTTGGCGGCTCTATCGGTTGTCGTCTTCCGCCCGTTCTGTCGCGTCCTCTGTCCCTACGGAGCGCTCCTGTCGCTTGTATCGCGCGCCCGCCTGCTCGTTCTTCGGAAGAAGGGAGATTGCCGAGGATGCCATGTCTGCACGCGGTCCTGCCCTGCAGGGGTCATGGACTGCGGGTCAGTCGACGATGGCGAGTGCCTCGTCTGCGGAGCTTGCGCAAGCAAGTGCCCGCCGGGTTGTCTCGGGTTGACGTTCCGATGGAGGAAGAACACGGCACCGCCGCACGCGGGAACCGGCGGGTGATGTCGCGTGCCGCCTATAGAGGGCGAGGAGCCCACATCGAGTCCTTCGCCGGTCCTTTAGCCTTGTGCCGGACCTCTCCAGAGCCCCACGGCGCACGTGCCTCGATCTGCCCCACGAAATCCTCAGGAGAGTTGGCCAGGATCTTGAGGCAACGGTTCACCCGGCGGTTGTCGAAGGCTCTGTGTAGGGTAAGATCCCTCGCGATGGGGATGGAGTCCCCCGAGAACCGCCTACCCAGGCTGATGGCTCCTACGCGTCGATCCGCGGCGGGGCTTCCGCCCGGAGAAGGGACAGGCCGTGGGACAGAAGCTTCTGTTGCTGGGGATTGCGGGAGCGCTGGGGACGCTCTCACGGTACGCACTCGGCGGCATCGTGCAGCGGATCGCCGGGGGCTCGTTTCCGTGGGGGACTCTCGCTGTCAATGGGTTGGGGTGTCTGCTGTTCGGGCTCTTCTGGGCGTGCGCCACGGAGCGGTTCGCAGTCGGGCACGAGGTCCGGACCGTCATCCTCGTCGGTTTCCTGGGTGCGTTTACGACGTTCTCGTCGTTCGTGGCGGAGTTTGGCCAGATGGCCCTAGGCGCGGAGTGGCTTCGCGGGGCGGCCTACGTCCTTGCGCAGAACGTCTTGGGATTTGCATCGTTCTTCGTGGGCATGGCCGTCGGCCGTGCCCTCTAGCGCTGAAGGAGGCAGGTGTGCATCTCCCCGAGGAAGCGCAGATCGTCCGCATCTACATCGGCGAGAGCGACAAGTCCGGGCATCAGCCGCTCTACGAAGCCATTGTCCAACTCGCCCGCCGGCGGGGGCTCGCCGGGGCGACGGTGTTGCGCGGGATCATGGGATTCGGTGCTCACAGCCGGCTGCACACCGCCAAGGTTCTGCGCCTGTCCGAGGATCTTCCCATCGTGGTCGAGCTTGTCGATCGAGCAGATCGTCTGGCGCCGTTCCTCGAGGAGATCGACGGCATCATCGCCGAGGGGCTGGTCACGCTAGAACCTGTACGTGTCATGGCCTATCGGCATGAGAGCAACCCGGGTGCCTCCTAGTCCGCCAGCGCACCCGGCGATGGGGCAATCCGGCAACTGGAAACACCAGGGTCTGCGAATCTTCTGCCCCCGTGGACGCCAAGCGCCGAGGAACGCGCGCAGTGCACAGCCTCGCCCTGAACCGGGCGTCGACGCGCGGACGTTCTACCCAAGCGGTGTGGGGCGATACATCAGGTGGAGGAGATTGCCCTCGGGGTCTTCGAAGAAGACGACCTTCTTCACGCCCGGCTCCTCGTCGACCGGCGAGACGAACTTGACGCCTCTCGCCTTCAGCGCCGCGTAGGAGCGATCGAAGTCATCCGTCCAGATGGCAAGGTGGATCAACCCCGCGTCCTTCATGTCCCGCGGCTTGCGCGGCACGTCGTTGGCTGGCGTGACCTCGAGCATGCTGCGACGGCCGTGTTTGAGGAATTGCGTCCCCGTCTTCGGATCCCGATACGCAACCTGGTAGCCCAGCGCCTCGACGTACCACGCCGACAGCGCCTCGACGTTCTTGGCCGCGATTCCGATATGCTCCAGTTCTCCAAACATGCGACCTCCTTAATCTGCTTGCTCTTGCTCGGCGCGCACGACGGCCATGCCCGCGCCGGCGTCCCCCTATCCACCCATCAGCAAGTTGGGCAGCCAGAGGGAGAACCAGGGCACGAGCGTGATCATGATGAGAACGATGACGTTCATGATGATGAACGGAAGCGCGCCGCGGAAAATCCGGAAGATGTTGAGTCCCGAGATCACCGAGGCGACGTTCAGGCACATGCCGACGGGCGGGGTGACCAGTCCCACGGCCATGCCGGAGATCATCATCGCTCCGAACTGGATCGGCGACACGCCGATCGCCTTCATGGCAGGAAGCAGGATCGGGCACAAGAGGATGATCGCCGGTCCGACGTCGACAAACGTCCCAATCGCGAGGATGACCAGATCGACGATCAGGAGAATGACAAAGACGGGCAGATCGAGTCCTGCGATGAACGAGGTCACCATCTGAGGCACCTTCTCGATCGCCAGAATCCACACGTAGAGTTGCGAGAATCCGATGATCACCATCACCGCAGCGCTCATCCGCACGGCCTGAATCAGGATCCGCGGGATCGCCCGGAGCTTGAGTCCCCGATACAGGAAGACCCCGACGATGAGCGCGTACAGGACGCCGACACCGGCCGACTCCGTTGCGGTCGTGATCCCGAGCACGACCGCTCCGACGACGAACACGGGCATCAGCACGGCGGGAAGCGCGGAGATCACCCGCTTGCTTGCCTCACGCAGAGTGAGCCCCGGGGCCTCTACCGGGTACTTCCTCCGAGCCGAGATCCCGATCGTCAGGACGAACATCAGAACTCCGACGAGGACGCCGGGGACGGCCCCCGCCAAGAAGAGCTTCCCGACCGACTCCTGCGATACAAAGGCGTAGATCACCATGGGGATGCTCGGCGGGATCATCATACCCATCGTCGCCGTGGCCACCGTGATCCCGCTCGCGAACTCCTTGGGATAGCCCTTCTTCTCCATCGCCGGGATCATCACCGTCCCCAGCGAAGCGACGTCGGCGACCGACGACCCGGAGATCCCGCCGAAGACCATGCTGTCGAGGACATTCACGAGCGCAAGGCCTCCCGGAAGCCGGCCGACGAACACCATGAGGAAGTTGATGAGCCGGTTCGTGATCCCCGACTCGTTCATCAGCAGGCCCATGAGGCAGAAGAGCGGCAGGGCGATCATCGCGTAGGAGTCAAGGCCCGAGAACACCCTTTGCGGTAGGACAAGCAGGAGCTGCGGTCGTTCGACCAAGAAGTAGAGGAGCGCCGAGAAGCCAAGGGAGTAGGCGATCGGCACCCCGATGACGAGAAGCACGAGAAGGCTCGCCAACAGGAGGATCATGCGCAGCCCCCTTGCGCCTCGTCCTTACGGGGAGAGGAACCGAGGATGTTGAGGAGTCCGTAGACTAAGGTCAGCCCGCATCCGATCGGCAGGGCGATCTCCACGATCCACATCGGAATGTGCAACATGATCGAGGGGCTTCCGCCGACGCCGGCGATCCACCTATGGCTCAGCACCAGCATGTACGCGTTGAGGAACATGATGATGAGGTGATTCAGGGTGTCGAAGGCCTTGCGAATCCATGGCCTCATGCGGCCCCAGAACACGGGGATGCTGACGTGTTCGCGCCGCGCGAGGACTACCGCGGCACCGATCGTGCTCGTGTAGATGAACAGGTACTCGAGAAGCTCGTCGCCCCCGAAAAGCCCCGCGGCGAACACATACCGCTGAATCACCAGCACGGCAACGAGGACGAACATCGCGAGGAAGACCAGGGCGGTCGCAGCCTCGAGCGCCTTGGTTACCACGGTATTGACGCGGTTCAGCCACGCCACAGGAGCCCTCCTTCGCGGGTCGGAACGGTGGGGGGGCCCGCGCGCGCCGGCGCGCCCCCCCCCCCCACAAAAATACCCCCCCCCACCCCCCCCCCCCCCCCCCACCACAGCCTGACTAGATGCCCGCAGCGATCGCCACCGCTGCGTCAACCTCGGCCTGCGTGAAGTACCCCTTGTCAATGAAGTACTGCCACACGGGCGCCACCTGAGTGATGAACAGCTGTCGGTTCGCCTCGGTGAGAACGCTCGTTTCGAGCTGCGTTTCGAGGAACGCCCGATACCCGTCTTCCTTGGCCAACCAGATCGAGTCGCTGTAGGCCATCGTCGCGACGCACGCCGCATCGAAGATCGCCTTGAGATCGTCCGGAAGGCTGTTGTACCAAGCAGGGTTGACGAACAGAGCGTCCGGATGGACCTGGTAGTTCACGATGGTCATGTACTCCTGGACCTCGTAGAACTTCATCTCGAAGATGTTCGAGCAAGGATTCTCCTGGCCATCTGCAACGCCCGTCTTCAAACCCATGTAGGTGTCGTTGTACGGAATCGAGGTCACGATCGCGCCGAGGGCTTCCATCGTCTTCACGATCGACTCGATGCCCGGGGCACGGATCTTGAGTCCGGCGATGTCCGCCGGCGTCTCGATCGGCCGAACGACGTTGGTGATCTGGCGGAAGCCGCCGGCCAGTCCGAGCGCGGGCACGTAGTACCCGTTCGCGAGGGAGGCGGCGTTGATGCTCGTCCCAACGTCGCTGCGCACGACGGCCAGCGCCTGATCCACGTTGGCAAACAGGAAAGGCAGCGTGATCAGGATGTACTTGTCGCTCGCCTTCTGGAAGGCGCCGCCGCGCGTACCCTGAATCGTGCCCAGCTTGACCTGGTCCATCAGTTCCGCTTCGCTGCCGAGGACGGCCGCCCCGAACAACTCCACCTGAATCCGCCCCTGCGACGCGTCCTCTACGAGCTGCTCGAAGAACAGCATCGACAGGTGCCGCGGGTGGGTCAGCGGCTGAGCGTGTCCGAACGTGAACGTATACTCGTCGGCCCACGCCGCCACTCCGACCAACCCCACCACGAGGCCCACCAGAACCGCAAAGCTCAGCCCCTTGCTTCGCAACATCACTAGCCTCCTCCGTGCGTTCCGCACACTGCATCTGGACTCGCGTTGCCCCTCATTGCGCCGGCACGCGGCCACGGCGCTCCGGACATGTTCTCCCGCCAAGATCACCTCCCCCTGTGCGCCGACCTGCAGGTGCGGCACGAGATTCGACTCCTGTCCCAAACACAATCTCCAAGAGGTTGGCTCCCGCCGGGCAACCCGCGTTCCGGCCGCGCGCCGCGGCGCCTTCCCGACACCCTCATCGCTGGATCCTCAAGTCCCCGCCTTGAAGGAGCCGCTCGACCTCTTCGCGCGAGGCGTAGACGATGTCCCCAGGCATCGTCTGCTTGAGCGCAGAGATGCCGATCCCGTACTGAAGTCCCGCCGTGACCCCACCCGTGAGATAGCCATAGAGGAAACCTCCGGCGAACGAGTCACCCGCACCGATGCGGTCGACAATCTCAATGTCGAACTGCGGCCCGCGGTGCAACTGGTCGGAGCTGGCGTCGTAGGCAATCGCCGTCCAGCCGTTGCGCCAGACGGAGGGGGTTTCGCGCAACGTGATGGCCACGGCGCGGAGGTCGAACTGCCGAGCCAGACGCTGGGCAACGACTTCGTACGAGTCCTCGCGAATGCCGAACACGCGAGCCGTGTCCTCTTCGGTCGTCAGCAGGAGGTCGGCCTGTTCGGTCAGCTGGGTCATGACCTGCCGCGCATCCTTTTCTGACCAAAGGCGTGCTCGGTAATTCAGGTCCACGGAGACGGTGATGCCCAGCCGTTTCGCGGTTTTCGCGCCCTCCAAGGTGGCGTCCGCGGCGCCCTTGGAGAGGGCGGGCGTGATGCCCGACGTGTGGAACGCCTTCGCCCCCGCGAGCGCCGCCGCCCAGTCGATCTCTCCCGCAGAGATCTCGGCGATGGCCGAATGTCTTCGGTCGTAGACCACCGAGTTGGCGCGTGGCGAAGCGCCGAACTCCGTGAAATAGAGTCCTACGCGGCTCTCGTCTGTCCAGACGACGTGCGAAGTGTCCACACCGCTCGCGCGAGCCGCGCCGCATACCATCCGCCCGAGCGGGTTGCGGGTCAGCCGCGTCACGTAGCGCGTCGCAAGGCCAAGCTGCGACGCAGCGATGGCCGTGTTGAGTTCCGAGCCCCCGACGCGCACGTCGAGCGTCGGCGCAACCTCAAGGCGGTTGAAGTGCGGCGGCGATAGGCGCACGAGCGGCTCGCCGAACGTCACAAGATCGCATCCTCCGCTCATTGGCCCCCACCTCGCTTCGCGCCTCGCACGACCGCGTGTCCCGCGTGAGGACTCGTGCGGCCCAACGGGCGGAAGGCCGTCGACGGGCGTCGTCTCATCGCGTGAGCCACCCCCCATCGACTCGCAGGACGGTCCCGGTGATGTAGTCCGACGCGCTCGACGCCAGGAAGATCACGGCGCCCCGTAGGTCTTCGGGTGTGCCCCAGCGACCCAAGGGAACGCGGCTGAGAATCTCGCGACTTCGGTCTTCCGAGGCGCGCAATGGGGCCGTGTTGTCCGTTGCCATGTAACCGGGGGCGATGCCGTTCACGTGAATCCCGAAAGGCGCCCACTCGTTGGCGAGAAGGCGCGTGATGCCGGCCACAGCGCTCTTGCTCGCCGTGTACGGCGCCACGAGGATGCCGCCGGAGAACGACAACATCGAGCACACGTTGATGACCTTGCCTCGTTGCCTTGCCCCGATGAGGGCCTTGCCAAACGCCTGCGTGAGGAAGAAGAGGCTCCGCAGGTTGACGTTCATCACGAAGTCCCACTCGTCCATCGGGAACTCGTGTGCGGGATGCCTCCGGATGACGCCGGCGTTGTTCACGAGGATGTCGTGGCCGCCCAACTCGCGCCGGGCAGTTTCGAGAATGCGGTCAATGTCCTGTGTTCCCGAGAGGTCGGCACGGACCTCGGCGAAGCGGCACCCCGTCTGCTCCACGAGTCCGCGCGTTTCGTCCAGAGGCGAGATGATGTCTACGCCAACAACATGGGCCCCCGCTTCGGCAAGGCCGACGGCCATGCCCTGGCCCAGGCCGCGCGCCGCGCCGGTCACAACCGCTACCTTCCCGTCAAGGCGAAACCGATCCGCGCTCATGATAGGTTATCCTCGATGTTCTTGATCATCGGAACCGTGCGGCTGACCCACCCAAGGCGGGGATCGTCCGCAGCTGCCTGCAAGCGGGTGTTCCCGGCGAGGAACCACAGGTAGTAGGTCGTGTATCCGGGGGCCGACGTCACGGTGTGGTAGCCCCTGGGCATCATCAGAATCGTGTTGTCCTCGACCGCAAAGGCCTCGTCGATCTGCCGATCGTCCGTGTAGTACCGCGCAAGGCCCCAGCCGTCGGCGGGCGCAACGCGGAAGTAGTACATCTCCTCCATGAAGACCTCTCGCGGGTAGTCGTCCTTCTCGTGGCGGTGCGGCGGATACGTTGACCAGTTCCCCGAGGGGGTGAAGGTCTCGCCAACGATGAGCCGGTTGACCTTGCGGCCGGGATGCTGACCGTGCACGCAGATCTGGTGATACGTGCGAGAGAAGTTCGAGATGCCCCACTTGCCCGATCTCACCGCCTCGGGCTCAATGAGGAACGGAGGCGAACCGTCGGATGCCTTGGCCAGGGGCAGCGCCGCCTCGAAACCGATTCCTCCGGATGGAACTTCCACTCGGTAACGGCACCGCGGCGGCAGATAGACGGCGTGGGGTCTCCCGGCGAAGACGTTCGCGCGTCCGCCGACGCTCGGGAAGTCGATCCCGCCCGCACTCACGTGCGCCTGCCCGGCAAGAACAACAAGGAGACCTTCGCGATCTTCGGTGTCCCCGTCGAAAGTCGTCCCCGGCGGAAGAACCAGCCGCACGAAGTCAAGAAGCCGGCAGGGATTCTCTGGGAGACGGTTGAGCCCCTCGTCTCCGTTCACTTTCTGGAAGTACTTCGTGAACATCACACCTCCTTCGCGCGACGCGTCCGGATGCGACGCGCTTGCGGGGCGACGCAAGCCGCCCCGCAGCTCACCCCACGCGCCCCGGGGTAAGCTGCTTACCGTTGTGTCCCAGTCGACGGGAGATCGTGGCGGCGGCGTCCACGACGGCGCCGACGATGCCGCTTCGTTCGTCACCGCGGACTCGCGAGGCGAAGATCGAAGCGCTGACCGCGGCGATCACCCGCCCCCCGGCATTGCGGATCGGCGCGCCGACGCACGCGCTGCCCGGCTGGAGCTCCTCAACCTCGAGCGCGTAGCCGCACTCGCGCACGAGGGCCAACTCGTCCCGCAACTTGCCCCGCTCGACGATGGTGTGTTCGGTGATCTGCGGAAGGGGAAGCGAGTCAACGAATGCCTCTCGATCGGCGTCGGCGAGAAAGGCAAGCAGCACCTTGCCGAGCGCCGTGCAGTGGCTGGGGACGCGCAGGCCGACCACCTCGCGCAGCATGGCATTGGCCGCCGGGCCACCCTCCTCTTGCTCGAGGTACAAGACGTCCTTGCCGTAGAGCACGCCGAGCCGAGCATTGGCGGCGATCGATCGACTGAGCTTCGTCATGTGCTCGCGCGCAATGGCGCGGACGTCGTAGACGCTCTCGATCTCGCCGACTCTCTCGAGAAGTTTCAACCCCAGCCGATAGCGCTTTCGATCATCGACCTCGAGATAGCCATGCGAGACCAGGGTATGGAGAAACGGGTACAGGGTTGTGACGCCAACGGCGAGCTGTTCGGCGATCTCTTTGGCAGACAACGTCGCGATGTCGCGGGTGTAGAGGTCGAGGATTCGGAGTCCGCGATCGAGAGATTGGTTGAAGTGGTGCGGCTTCCGGGTGGTCTCCACGTCGGCTTTCGTAAATGTCGACATCGCATCAATATACACGAATTCCCCACCAAGGTCAAGCCTTCCCTGCATGCGAGGCCTGTTTGGTCGCCTCTTCATGAGCCTTTGGCGCCAGCGTTCGCCTGCCCGCGCGGTCGAAGCTATGATCAGACGATCTTGACGGATGCAGGGAGGGGGCAATGACACGTCAACGCTTTGGGTATACGTTTCTCGCTGCGGCCCTGCTCGCCGCAGGCATGGCGCTCACGCTCTGGGCTCAGCCGGCGGTGCGCCTCGTCGAGGAACCGCCGCAACAGGGCATCGTGGTCCTCGCGGATAGCTTCGAGTGGGAGGACAGTGCCCTGGCGTCGATGCGTCTTGGGATTCTCAACGACACCACGAATGTGCTGACGATCGATCTTGCCAGGTCGTTCCTCTCTGCCAAGGGCGGCGAGCCTGTCCCGCTGTCGCTTCTTGCCGCGAGCGACTTCTCGCCGACGCTGCTTCCGAGCAAAGAGGGATCCCTGACGACCCGCGTCCTCGGGTCATTCGGCCCCGGAGACCGAATCGAGCTGTCGCTCGTCTGGACTCTCGGGGCGGACGTCGATGCTGCGACGTGGGCCTGGGAGATCGTCGCCGCGCCGGACGTCACCCCAACGGAGGTCTCGAGCGAGCAACTCACGGCCGAGCCGCTCCCACCGGCCGAGGTGCAGCCCACTCCAGAGGAGACAGAACTTGGGGAGACCGACGCGGGACCGAGCGACGTCGTCCTCGGCTTCGTCGGTCTGGCCGTCGGCCTCGCCTTGCTCGCCCTCGTCGTCTTGGCGTTGTGGGGTCTCGCGACCCCCTCCTAGCGCGCCTGCGTGGCGGCTTCCTTACTTGTTCGCGACGAGCGGACGAGTTGCCCACGTCGGCCGCACGCGCGGTTCCGTCGCGTACCGCGGGCCTTTTGCCGAGGCAACTTGGCTTTGCCCCCGCAACGTGCTATGGTGGATGGCCACCCGCTGAGCGACACGGGTACACGAAGCCGAACCGGAAGCAGAGACCAGAGCGGGTGGGACGGGCCTCGCGAGCGGACGCTGGGGCCCGTCGCTTTTCTTTCACAAGGTGTCCCTACCCCCTCGTCGGCGACGCGCGCGGGGAGTAGACTCTCTCCTTCGTTGGCTCGAACGCGTCGGGCCGTCTCATCGAATAGGAGGTTGGTGCCATGGGGCAGTAGCGAAAGACCGCGAGGGGTGCGTGCGAGACTTCATCCGCGAGATCGTGTCGAACGACGTCGCCGCCGGCAAGAACGGCGGTCGAGTCTGCACACGCTTTCCGCCGGAGCCGAACGGGTATCTTCACATCGGACACGCCAAGGCGTTTCTCCTGAGCTACGGAATCGCTCAGGAGTACGGCGGCGCGTTCAACCTGCGCTTCGACGACACGAACCCAGCCAGAGAAGAGCAGGAGTTCGTCGACGGGATCGTCGAGGACATGCGATGGCTCGGCGTCGATTGGCAGGACCGGGTGTTCTTCGCCTCGGACTACTTCGAGCAGTTGTACGCGTGGGCCGAGGTCCTTGTTCGCGAGGGCAAGGCCTACGTCTGCGACCTGACGGCCGAGGAGATCAGCGCGTATCGTGGAACCGCCATCGAACGTAGCGGACAAGTGTTCACGCCTCCCGGAAAGGACAGCCCCTTCCGAGACCGCCCCGTCGCGGAGAACCTCGACCTGTTGCGGCGCATGCGCGCCGGCGAGTTCCCCGATGGTTCCCGGACACTGCGCGCGAAAATCGACATGGCGCACCCGAACCTCAACATGCGCGATCCGGTGATGTACCGAATCCTTCGCGCCTCGCATCATCGGACCGGCGATGCCTGGTGCATCTACCCGACCTACGATTGGGCCCACGGCCAGTCCGATGCCATCGAGGGAATCACTCACTCGCTGTGCGACCTTGCGTTCGAGAACCACCGCCCGCTCTACGACTGGTTTCTCGACAACCTGCCCGTGCCCTACCGGCCGCGGCAGATCGAGTTCAGCCGCCTCAACATCACCTACACGGTCATGAGCAAGCGCAGACTGCGGAGGCTGGTCGAGGAGGGGCACGTACGCGGATGGGACGATCCGCGAATGCCGACCCTGCGTGGTTTGCGTCGCCGGGGCTACACGCCCGAGGCTCTGCGAGCCTTCATCCGCGGCGTCGGGGTCACCAAGGCCGAGGGATTGGTCGAGCTCGCGTTTCTCGAGCACTGCGCCCGTCAGGACCTCAATCTCCGGGCACCGCGGGTGATGGCCGTCCTCGACCCCGTGAAGGTCGTCCTCGACAACTATCCTGACGGCCAAGAGGAATGGCTCGAAGCGGTGAACAACCCCGAGGAGCCCGGTGCCGGAACGCGAGAGGTTCCCTTCTCGCGCGAGCTATGGATCGAGCGCGAGGACTTCATGGAGAATCCGCCGAGCAAGTTCTTCCGCCTCGCGCCGGGCCGCGAAGTCAGGTTGCGTTACGGATACTTCATTCGATGCGAACGCGTCGTACGGGACGCCGCTGGCGAGGTGAGCGAGATCCACTGCACGTACGATCCGGCTACGCGAGGAGGCGACGCACCCGACGGCCGCAAAGTGAAGGCGACGCTTCACTGGGTGTCCGCCGGACACGCGATCGACGGCGAGGCGCGCCTCTACGAGACGCTTTTTGCGCGAGAGCGTCCTGAGGCTGCGGACGCGGGAGAAGACTGGCTCTCCGGGCTCCGGCCCGATTCGTTGGTCGTGACGCCCTGCAAACTCGAGCCGTCGCTCGCGTCCGCCACGCCGGGGGACCGATTCCAGTTTGAACGCAAGGGGTACTTCGCGTGCGATCCGGACTCGCAGGCAGGCCGACCCGTGTTCAACCGCACGGCGACCCTGCGCGACACGTGGGCCAAGTCGCAAGAGCCGGCCTGACGCAGTCCCGCAGGGTCTGCCAAGCGCGCAAGGAGGACGCATCGACGGGCAGAACGGGTTGCTCCCGGACCACGAGATCGCCCGATTGTGTCGGGGCGAACGGCCGCTCATCGCGCCGTTCGTCCCGTACCAGCAGGGCAAGCCGTCCTATGGGCTCGGCAGCTACGGTTACGACCTTCGGCTCGGGAAGGGGTTCCTCGTCGCGGTGAGCGGCAAAGGCGCGACGATGGATCCGCGCGATCCCAGCCCGGGACGGTTTCACCGACTGGAGGCGGAGCCCTCGTTCGACCTGGCGCCCGGAGCGCATGTCCTCGCGGAGTCGCAGGAGCGACTCGCGCTTCCGGACGATCTCTGCGGGCTGGTCTACGGAAAGAGCACCTATGCCCGGTGCGGCCTGATCGTCAATGCGACGCCGCTTGAGCCCGGTTGGCACGGCGTGCTGACGCTCTCCCTGAAGAACGTCGGCAGCCTCCCAGTTCGCCTTCACGTCGGCTTCGGCATCGCGCAGGTTCTCTTCTGGCGTAGCGAACGCCCGGCGCGCGCCTACGGCGAGAAGGAGGCCGGCGGCGCCTATCAAGGGCAGAGAGGGGCCACGCCGGCGGTCTAGACGCAGCAGATCCTCCCATGGGGCCCCGGTATACTGTCGCGTCCCGGAACGAGTCGCGGGCGCCTCGAGCGAGGAAGGGGGAAGCATGGTGCGCAGGGTCTTGATTGCAGTGCTTGCTGCAGCACTCGTCGCTGTCGCGGCTTCGGCAGCCGTGGACACGCGCTATGTGCGCGTCGACGTGGAGGTCTTTCGTCCTCTCGGTTTCTTGGGGATCGGATGGTTCGAACCTCTCGACGTCCGCTTCCTCTCGATGGACATCGAGCGCCTCGCGGACGCAGATGTCGCGGCCGTCGGGCAGGCCGCCGCGGCCTGTGGGGACGGACTTGGCGACGCCTCGACCTGCGAGCGCATCGCCGACGTCGCGTACATCTTCACCCGGCGATACGCGATGGAACCCGTCGTAGGCGCGATGTACCGTGTCGTGCTCACGAACCTCACCGAGATGACTCTTGGCGTGGTTCTCGCCATCGACGGCCTCAACACGAACGGCAGCGAGCCGGTCGCCGGGACTTCTGCGGACCGAAAGTGGATCCTCGACCCGAACCAGAGCGTTCGCGTCGCGGGTTGGCAAGTGAGCTCCGACGAGGCTCTTCGCTTCCGCTTCGAGACGCCGAGCGCCGCGCACGCTCCTCTTCCTGAGACCCGCGGCCAGATTGAGGTCCATGTCTATCTCCCCGACCCACGCGGCGACGTGTCGCGCGGGACGGGAGCGGGGCGCGTGATTGACCAACCTACGGTGCCCGTCGCCTTCGCGAGTCTGACCTCGTCTCCGGTCGATCTCGTTCGCATCAGCTACGCCCGAACCTCTGTCTCTCTCGGCGTTCTGTGCGAGGACAACGCGGGCACCGGCGTACGCATCCGCGAGATCGTCGCCGGCACCATCGCCGAACTCCGAGGCCTGCAAGCGGGCGACGTCGTCACCTACGTGAACGCGGTACCCGTCAACTCCTGCGAGGAGTTCGCCGCCGCGGTCGCCTCGCGCCAACCAGGTGAGCGCGTCGTTCTCAAGGTGCATCGAGCGGAACGATCCTTCCTGCTGACCCTGGAACTCGAAGAGTGATCACGCGCCGGCCGGAGGCGACGCGGGCATCACAATCTCCCCGGGTTCGGGCGCTGCACCCTCGAGCACACGGCATGCCGTCGTACGAGCTTCGAGGACCTCGACGACTTCGAGCATCGAACCGTTCGCAGCGGTGAAGCGGTCCCCCGGCGCCAACCCATGCTCGCTCCCGAGCGAAATGACGGCGAGACCGGCGTCGATCTGAAGGACTTGCCCCGGGAGACCAACGCGAAGCTCGCGCTCGACGCGCCCCGACGCTCCCGAAGTGTCGGTGACCACGAGCGTGACCCGGTACAGCCCCGCTTCGCCGAACACGTGCGTCGGCGAGTCTCCCAGAGCGAGGGCCCCGTCGCCGAAATCCCAGGCTCGCGAGACGATCGGCCGCGATCCCACGGACTGGTCGATGAAGGCCACGTAGCCCCCCACATACGGGGAGGGCGGCAACAGGCTGAAGTCCGCTTCCGGAGGCTGAGGGACCTCGGCCAGAAGGACACGCACTTCCCCCTCGCCCAGGAGCTGGGGCTCCTGATCTGCGCCACGTTCGTCCCGTACGCGCGCGGCGACGGAGATCCGGACGTAGTCGTAGAGCTCCCACGCCGTCACGCGATCGTCCTGCGTCGCGTCGGCCGCCCCGCGAAGCCCCTCGAGTACGTAGTGGCTGAAGATCCCACTCTCCAGTTCGGGCGACTCGAAGGCGTCCTGGTTCTCGCGCGACGCCGAGAACACCAGACGACCCTCGAGCGAGAAGTCGGCGAAGACATCGGCGACCCCGCCTACGGGACGCGCGCTTCCGGGAAGGCTCCGCGATAGCCCACCGGAGTAGCAGCCGTCGAAGAACACGACGACGTGCTGGGAAGCCACGCGGTCGAGGAACCGACCGAACTCGTCGTCGCGAAGCGCGGTGTCTTCCTTGGCCTGATCCGTCGTGTCGTGCAGGATGAAGAACTCGTCGACGCCGTCGGCCTCGTCTCCGTCGTCATCGGGCCCCTGGAATCCGTGCCCCGAGAAGTGGATGAGCACGAGATCATCAGATCTGGCGACGCGACGCAGCCATCCTAGAGCCTCGCGCACCTGGACGAGCGTCGCCGACCGCGTCTCGACACCGCGCAGGCTCTCCGGGACCTCGCGACCGTCGAGCAGCAACCGGACGTTCGCCCGCGGAACGCCCGCCTCGGCAACGAGCCATGTGGCGAACGCAACGGCGTCTTCGGACGCATAGGCAAGGTCTCGCACATTGGCGTAGTCGGAGATTCCGATCACGACGGCGTAGATCTCCTCCACCGCCGCGATCTCGGGAATCTGCGTCACGGTCACTCGGCGCTCAGCGACGCCGACGAGCCCGTCGTCATCGACGACGCGCAGCGCCACGTCATAGGATCCCGCAAGAGAGAAGCGATGCACAGGCTCCGCGTCGCGACTCGACGTCCCGTCGCCGAACGTCCACTCGCGGGATGCGACGACGCCGTCTGAGTCCTCCGATTGGTCGGCGAACCGCACGGGGTCGCCAACCGCCGGGGTCGACGGCGTAAGGGAGAACGCCGCTACGGGCGGTTCCGCCTGATCGACCCAGAGAACCTGCATGACGGCATCGCTCCGTCCGCTGTCGTCGGTTACGCGTAACGTGACGGGGAAGGATCCGCCCGCCACGGGACCGATGACCGCGGCAGACGATGCGCCAACCACGTCGAAGGCTCCGTCCGCGCCGAGATCCCAAGCAAACTCAAGGAGCGCTCCGTCCCGATCCGTCGAACCCATCGCGTCAAGGCGGACGAGATCTCCTGCTCGCAGCGGGCGAGGCAGCCGGATCCCGCTCTCCGAGACCGGGTACGCAACGAAGGCCGCCACGGGGGTCGTGTCGGCCGGCCACACGCGAAGGGCCGATGCCAGAGAAACGGCGGCACCGCGATCGTCGAGCACGGTGACGACGACGTGGAACGTTCCCGACTCGGCGTACACGTGTTCCGTGGCTTGACCGGTCGCCGCAGCTCCGTCGCCGAAGTCCCACCACACCTCGACCAGGTCTCCATCCGGGTCGAACGCTTCGTCGGCCGAGAAGCGCACGACCGTCGCGGCTTCGGGATCGGGAGGGTTGACGCGCAGCGCCGGAACAGGCAGCGCGTTTTCTCTCGGCTCGAGCCATCGGCCCAGCGAGAGGTCCAGACGGATTGCAGCGCGCACGCCCGTGGATCCCGACAACTCAAGCTCCCCCGTGACCCGCCCCTGGCCGAGTCCGACGGACAGCGACAGAGCGCCGTCCGTCATCACTCCCCCCACGTTGCGTATCCGGCAGCTCAGAGTCCCCGCCTCGTCTCCGAGCGAGGCTTCAGCGCGCCACGCCCCCGGAGCGGAGAGCTCGGCTTCCACTCGAGCGGAGGCCGTGCGGCCCCCCCGTCTCCACAGCGCCTCGAGGCCGGCAACGGGTTCCGGGCGCACGTTGGCGTGGGTCACGACTTCGAGTTCGCCCTCCCCCAAGGGACGAGCCGTCCTCGCCGAGAAGCCCAGGGTACGGAGCCATCCGTCGAGGACCCCGACCTCGGCGCCAACCCGGATTTCGTTTCCCAGCGTGAGACGGAGCCCTGCAGACCACGGGCCCGGCCAGGACACGCCGCCGTGCAGCCGGGCGACGAGCCCCGGCTGCGCAATCCCCAGGGCTCCCCAGATCCGTTGCGACGTCTGCGCGCCGTCGAACACAGCTTCCCCACCGTAGCCAAGAGCGAAGCCCGCGCCCTCGGCATAGGCCACGGAGATCTCCCCGTCGACACGGAGCTCGGTGCGTCCGCCCCATGTCCCCGCCAGAGCCGACTCGGCCCCAAGGGTCAGCCCGGGACGCTCCCATTGTACACCGAGGAGAGCCCCCTGGCATGACCCAGTCTCCCCGTCGATGCACAGCTCGGCGCGCCACACCGCGTCGAGCCAGGGATCGCGCAGCGAGGGAACGACGCACAACCCGACCAGCGGTTGCGCCGCGCCGAGCGCCCCCGCCGGGAACCAGCCGGCGCCGGTCTCAAGGCAAGGCGAACCCGGCCGCAACGCCAGATCGCCTCCCTCAAGGTCGACGAACTCGGGGGCGACGGTCTCGTCGCCCGGCCGCGGGCCGACCCCGACGTAGTCAGGTGTGTTGGCCCAGAACGCGTTCCGAGCCAGGGTGACCTCCAGCGCGTCCCGTACGCGCACGCCGGCGCCGCCGTTGTAGGCAACGAGGCAGTCGGTGACGCTCGACGCGGTGCCGTCGAGCCGCAGGGCGTCCCCTCCGCATTGCACAATGGTGGTCCGCGTGACGGTGAGCCTGGCCGTATCACGTGCGGCGATCCCGTCGCCGCGCGCCGCGACAACCACCGTCCCGTCGACCGTCGCGGCGCTCGTTCCGGACAAGTCGACCGCGGTGCCTACCGAGTCGCGGAGGGTCGTGGACCGCAGCGCCAACGTCGCCGACCCGACAAGGCGGATCCCCGTCTCGCCGCCCAGCAGTTCGCAGGTCTCCACGGTGGCGTCGGCTTGGTCCTCGACCCGAATGCACGCCGCTCCCTGGTGGTGAACGCGCGACCCTGAGATCCGGAGGACGGATCCGTCGAATGCCGCGATCCCGAACTCCGAGTGATCAGAGATCGAGAGGCTCTCACCCGTTACGCGCGAACTTCCCCCCAGAGACAGACCGGTTCGTCCGTTATCGCGCAGCGTCGTCTCGCGAAGGCGAACCTCGGCTGTTCCTCCCACGATCATGGCGCCGGACGCATTTCGCTCGATGATGCCCCGTAGGATTTCGACCCGCCCGCCGTCCGCCACGTGGACCCCCGGGCCGGTGTTCGCGGTGACGTGCGTATCGGTCAGGGCAACCCTGGCCGTCGCGCCTTGGACTTGGACGCCACTCTCCTGTCCTCCCGTGATGACGCACGCGGCGAACTCGACGGTCGCGCCGTCGACGAGAACCGCAGGTCCTGCGAGCACGGAGGACAGCCTCTCGATCGATACCGACTCGAGACTCCCCGAACTCATCGCTCGCGCCACGACGACGGCGTCGAAGCCGTAGGCGTATCGTAGGGTGGTGCGTTCAGCGCCCGCCCCAACAACGCGAACGCCGTCTTTAAGCGTGACCTGCTCCTCATAGACTCCGGGCTGGACGAAGACCGTGTCTCCATGGGCGGCGGCATCAAGCGCTGCGCGGATCGTGCGCGAAAAGCCCGAACCATCCGGAGCGACAACGAAGTGCGTGGCCAGGGCCGTCGTCCCTGACAGCACGATCGTCGTAAGAAGAAGGGCTAGGATCGGTGCAGCCCGCTGCATGTCGGGATTGTAGTGGCCGAAGGCGGCCGCACCAACCGCCGTAGGCTATGATCGTGGCGAGGAGGAGCGATGCGGACGTTCTTCTGTCTTTCTTTGCCGGCCGCCACGCGGGAAGCCATCGGACGCGTTGCCGAACGGCTGCGCCGCGAGACGCGCATGAGCGCTTCGTGGGTCGGGCATGAACTTCTTCACGTTACGGTCCGCTTCCTCGGCGACATCGAACCGGATCTCCTTCCTGCGCTCCAGAGAGCGGCGCGCGAGGCCGTACGCGGCGTGTCCCCGTGGGAGACGTCCCTCGATCGCATCGACGCCTTTCCGCACCTCCCGCGAGCACGCGTCCTGTGGGTGGGCGGGGAAGCACCCGATTCCTTCCGCGCCCTGACGGGCCGACTGGAGGAGCAGCTTCAGCCCCTGGGCTTCGCTCGCGATCCCCTTCCCAACGTCGCGCACGTCACGATCGCGCGAATCAAGGGAGCGCCGGATCCCCGCCTCGACGACCTCTGTCGCGCACCGGGCCTCTGGAAGGCCCAGCGCTTCGTCGCCGAACAGCTGACGTTGATGCAGAGCGAGTTGACACCGCACGGCCCTCGCTATCTGCCGCTGTTCCGTCTTCCGTTGGATCATGAGCGCTAGGATTCGGCAGGGATTTCGCTACCTCGACCACACGGCAGATCTTGCTGTTGAAGCCTGGGCTGCTACGGCCGACGAGGTTCTGGCGCAGGCGGCGCGAGCGATGTTCTCCGCCATGCTGTGTCTCGACGCCGTTCGCCCCCTCGTCTCGGTCAACCTGTCCGGGCAAGCGCCAACCTTGGACGATCTGCTGGTCGAGTGGCTGGCCGGCCTCCTCGCCGAGAAGGATCTGTCGAGCCTTGTGTTCTCGCGCTTTGTCGTGACGACGCGAACCGTCGGGCCGGCGCGGCTCGCGTACGCCGGGCAAGCTTGGGGCGAGCCGCTGAACGCGGATCGCCATCGGCCGTCGATCGAAGTCAAAGGGATCTCGTACCTTGGGCTTTCCGTTACACAGAGCGCGGGCGTCTGGACGGCACGTTACGTGGCCGACGTCTAGGGA
>JBFMGK010000051.1:0-2209 GCA_040752575.1 Candidatus Bipolaricaulota bacterium | reverse complement strand
ATCGCCGCTCCACATACGTGCTGGCCTGCAGCGCGCGCTTTACCTCGCGCTCATCCCCGAGTAAAGCCAGGCGCTCCCGCACGACGTCCGCGCCGTCAGCGATGAGCGACTCGATCAACGGGGCGGCGCTGTTGCTGTAGAAGACTCTTCGATTGATCCCGGCGCCATAGCCACCGGGCTCGCCGACATAGCACAAGACCAGCCACTTGAGGGTTGTGGGGAGCTCCTCCTCGGGGACCGCCCGGAGTCCGCCGTACTCCTGCAGGGCGCGCAGGAGCGCCCCGTGCGAGGAGTGGGAGGTCCAGTGGTAACTGACCTCCGCTAGGCGCGCGTTGAAGCCGCGGAAGAACTCGACCCGCGGCGCCTTCCGCAGGTAGGGGAGGATGCCGATCGCATTAGCGACACGAACAAGCGCCTCGGTTAGCGGGTCGCGGTTGAGGCGCTCCAGCACGTGTGAAGCGAGATCGACGCGCACGGCATCGCGAGTCGGCCCGTTGAGCGCGCGGAGGACGGCGAACGCGTTCTGGCGCACCAGCTCGGGTCGACCGGTGTCTAGAGCCGTGCTCACCAGGAACTTGAGGATCTCCAGCTGCCGGGTGTCCGGGGCGCGCTCGTAGTCCTCGACGAGGGCGAGATCAGCGACAGCCGGACCGGCTGCCTCAATGATCTCCTTGACCTCGGCGACGCGGATGAGCTGCACCGGGTCTTTCGCCAGGACGGCCTCGATGCAGGTCTTGAAGATGTAGACGCAGTCCTCGACGCCCGCCTCATACTCCGAGTCCTCGTGCTCCAGGTCGCGGCGGATGTCGTAGGCACGGGTCATCCGTCGCCACTCCGCGCGCGTGAGCAGGCCCATGCGGTACGCGAGGTCCAACAGCCTCGACGTCGAGTAGTTCTCGACGTCCTCTGGCCGCTCGACAGGCGGGAGCTTGTGAGCCGCGGCGGCTTCCTTCGCGATATCCAGACCAGCGATCTTGACCTTCTCGCGGAGGTCGGCGACTGCGGCATTGAGCAGGCGCTGACATGCGCTGCTCGGGTCGACGGTCAGCAGGCGCCGAACGCGCTCGATCAGCCCCTTGGCCTGCCACTGCGGCCGAATCTGCTTCATGAGGCCCGGCACGTCGCTTGTGGCGATGACCTCGGCCACCGGGTTCGGCAGCACGACCTCTCCGGTCACGAATCCCCCTGTCGAAGATCACCCTGCGTGATGGCGGTTACCGTACGGGCCTGGCCGAGGCGTCATCACCCGCACCCCCGCGAGGTGGCGCATCGCCCTGCGGTCACCGTCGGGCTTCGCTGGCATGGTGTCGCGCTCACGATCGAGGGAGGACGCGAGTGTCCGTGCCAGTCCCGGACGGCAGCGAGATCGAACCGTGGTTCACTGGGGCCGCGGCCGTGATAGCACTGGTCGCGCTCGTGGTCGCGATCCTCGCCCGCGGTGATGCCCGCAGAGCCGCCGCCGCGGCCGAGGAGGCCGCGCGGCAGGCGCGACGGTCGGCCAACGCCGATGAGCAGACGGCAGGGCTGGCCGCCCAAGAAGCCGCCCGGCAGGCAACCGAACGTCATGACGCCGAGGGGCCAGCGTTCGAACCCGAGCTGGTTGGCAACGACAACACGATGGACGTCCACCTCACCGTCCTGGGCGCGCCCGGCCCTATCGAGGCGACGGTGACGCTGCCCGACCCGATGCCTTGGGCCACCGGTCTGCGGCAGTCGCCAAACCCTGGCTCGCCGCTCGTCGATGCGGTCACGATTCGAGACCTGGACCGGGGCAGCCGATTCACCGTCTTCATCGGCCTCGCTGCCCCGGACGAGGACTGGGAGGACCAGCGGATCATCACCTTGTGCGTGGCAGCACGGCTCCAGGCCGAGCCGGAGCGGGAGTGGACCCGCCGCGTCATAGTGCCGTGGCCGAACACCACGTGGGGCTCTTGATCGGCAGTGCCCCGGCCATCGCCGTGGACTCCTGCGTGGGCACCGCATCGCCTGACGGAGCTGGGCAACCTACGTGGCGGACGGATGCTGATCTGCGCTCAACCGCCCGCCCGACCCTATTGTACAATTCGTACATGAGCGCTGGACCGGAGGAAGTGCCGGCGAGCGAGGCCCGCGCGGCCTTCGCCGACCTGATCGGACGCGCCCAGCACGCCGGGGCCACGACCTACATCACCAACCACGGCCGGCGCGTCGCCGCCATCGTTCCCGTCGA
>JBFMGK010000050.1:0-6750 GCA_040752575.1 Candidatus Bipolaricaulota bacterium | reverse complement strand
GAGTGGCCGGCCTACATCGCCGAGATCGGGCAGCACCTGAACGCCGAAGAGGAAGCGCGCACGTGCTCTTACTCGTGCAGTCATCGAACGCGCCACGTCGCTGCGCACGGGGACATGACCCGATCTGAATCGCCCTGCGCCAGATCGGGATCGTGTCTCTGGAACCCCCGTGTCTTGACGCTGGCGATTTCCCGCTGCGTGCACGCGCTGGCCGATCGCCTTTGCTGGTGCAGTCATCGAACGCGCCACGTCGCTGCGCACGGGGACATGACCCGATCTGGATCGCGCTGCGTCAGATCGGGATCGTGTCCCCGGAATCCCCGTGTCTCGACGCTGGCGAGTCTCCCTGCGTGCATGCGCTGGCCGGTCGCCTTTGCTGGTGCAGTCATCGAACGCGCCACGTCGCTGCGCACGGGGACATGACCCGATCTGAATCGCCCTGCGCCAGATCGGGATCGTGTCCCCGGAAGCCCCGTGTTTCGACGATAACGCCTCTCCGCATCCCACGCGGCCGGATCACCGAGTCGCGCGGGCCAAAGTCGACATTGGCGTTGCGGAGTGGACCACGAGGCCTTCCGTGCAAGTCATTCACGCCATGAATGGAAAGGATTCACGCCGCGAATGGATGTACAGCCAGCGATGAACCGTGTCCGCGCGTACCCTCTCCGTTGCGGATCACCGCGTCGTGGTCTTGTCCGGCGCGAGGAGGGTCGGGAAGTCGGCGCTTCTCCAACAGGCGCCTGCAGCAGGCTCCCCAGATTGGGTGCAGCTGAAGGGGCTGGTGATTGGCGCTGCCTCCCCGGAGTCCGCGCACCCGGCGCCCCTCAACCTCCAAAGAGGCGCTGAATCAGCTCGTCCTTGTCGATCTCCAAGTATCTGGCCACGTCGGAAAGGATGGCGTTGAGCGTGCCGACTCTGAGAGGCCCGTGATTGGGAAGCGTCACGTGATGGCCATGACCCCCTCGCGACAGACGAGAGTCGCAGATGGCTCGCGCCTCAACGCGTGATCGCGTAGCCGAACTCCGCCAGTGATCGGGCAAGGTCTCTCCCGACGACATCTCGCGGCAACTTCATGCAGCGATGACCTCGTCGCAAACCTGATGTAAGCGGATGAGGTCTGGCATCTCGGCGGGCTCGAAGTGGCAGCGGACGGCATCCTGGATCTTCGCCCTGAGTTCGTCGAGCGTGTCCGCCTCGGTGAAGACAGAGTAGCCGACGGCTCGGGCCTCGTATCCGCCCTCCGGCGACTCCTCAATGACGAAGATGACCTCTCGCGCCATGCCGTACCTCCTTCCCGCCGCATTCTACACGGCGCGTTCCCACGTGTTGGATCGATAGCGCCAGGGGCAGGTCCCGCAGTCGCTCGGGCCGCCGGCGGCCATTGGGTCGGCGGATACACCGCAGGTCTTGTGCGGAGATCATGCCCGATGGGTGCGAGGCAGTGGCCCGAAAGGCAGAGCGCGCTACGCCCAGCATTGCGAGTGCGGCGCGAGGTAGTCACAGAAGCAAAGCAGAGAAGTGGAAAATGAAGATCTGACCCCTTCACCCGAGACGATGGCTGAGAGCGGCGGCCTCGGGCTTCGAGTCGAGTGATCGGGATCCTGGAGACCGAAGACAGCCTCGGCGCGGGCTACTCGACGGCTTCACCCTCCTCGTCGACACAAAGGATGAGGATGCCGTGCAGAGCCGCCGATCAGGACTTCCGGCTCACTCGGCCGATCTCTCCGAACTGCTGGCCTTCCCGCGCGCCGCAGGGCGCCGACGGTGCGCCGCACTTGAGGCAGTGAGACAGGTACCAGGACAGCCGCGCGCCGCAGGCACAGGTCCACTTCTCCCGCTGGCGGTCCAGCCAGGCTTCCGGACCCACTTCCTTTAGCAGCTCCAGACTCGCGAGGGACCCAGCGTGGTGCGGCACACCATCCGAGTCGAACTCCTCGTGAAGCTTGCACGGGAAGGCTTCGCAGTCGATGCAATGCTCATGGCCCTTGGCGGTGGCGCAGATGCGGAAGTCGCAGTCGGCACGGTGGTCTCCGCTTCGACAACCCGGGCACGACGTCCAATAGGCCTTCTGGGCGGAGTCGAGCCTCGCCGCCCAGTGACTTAGGTGTCGTTCGTCCTCTTCCACGCCCGTCATCCGTAGGCCGCAGGAGCCGCAGTACACGCCGCAGTAGGTGATGAAGTTGCTCTTCTCCGTCTCATCCATTGGGTCCTCGCTTCCGGGGCAAGCATCTGCTCGCGAGCAGTAGGTTCCGTCCTAGAGGTCGAGCAAGATGCGAAGCCTGTCCTCGACTTGGCGAAGCGTCTCCGGCCGAACCCGGCCGAGATGCCGCGCAAGGCGGGCCGTGCTGACGCACCTCGGCTGCTCGGTCTTCACGAACGTCGTCTTGGCCACGCCGGCTTCCGGCGGATCGACACGCACGTGGAATGGAATCCTCGTCTCGGCCGTGGTCGCGGGCAGGACGACGACAAGCTCCCCGGGGCCCTGGTTGAATTCGTCTACCGAGATGATCAAGCACGGGCGGGTCCCGTGGATCTCGTGTCCCCGCGTGGGGTTGAGATCGGCGAGCCAGACATCGCCGCGTGACGGTTTCGGTCTCGTGCTAGACATCTCGCTCTTCTCCGTCGCCGACGGCCGCGTCCCAGGCTGCCCGTTCTTCCTGCTCGGCGTTCCAGGCCTTCGGATTGGCGCGGAGCGCAGCAAACGCCGCGTTCGCATCGCGGAGGAAGACCTGGCGACGATACGCCTCCACGGCGAGGTCGAGAACCTCTTGCTGTTGCAGCCCCATCTCGCGCGCCAGTTCGCGCACCGTTTCGCGGGAACGCGTTGTGATTCGAATGGTCGCACTCTCAGTCGGCATGGCTCTCCCTCCTGACACGGCGGAGTGACTGTGCAGTATACTCATGCGTCACACA
This sequence comes from Candidatus Bipolaricaulota bacterium, assembly GCA_040752575.1. Classification (GTDB taxonomy): domain Bacteria; phylum Bipolaricaulota; class Bipolaricaulia; order UBA7950; family UBA9294; genus CAIOGO01. The sequence goes on along the minus strand of JBFMGK010000050.1, from coordinate 3,837 downwards.
CGGGGCAACAGAGATGCCGGCCACCTGGGCGGCCGATGCGTCGTTTGGTTGTCAATAGACTCAAGGGGTTAGGTGGGGTTGCGAATTGACGCAGGGGCAGCGATCACGCACTGCGTTGGCAGTCCGCGGCACGCGGGAAGCTCGAAGCCGTCGGCTGACCGTCGAGTAGTGCACGCCGAGGTAGTCGGCGATCTCCTGTTGGGAGTAGCGATGCTCGAGATAGGCGCGGGCGATGCCGGCGGCGTCTTTCGGAGCAGTGACGTGACCTCGCTGCATTCGAAGTTGCGAAGCAACTGCCAAGCGACTCAGCGAGCTGAGTCGCCGCGGACGTCCCTAAGCTGACTGCGCCGCAGTCAGCCAGCCACTCACCCCTGTCAACGGTGAAGGAGTCGCGCCGCGATCGCCAGGAGTTGCGTTGGCAACTCCCTAGCTGCCCAGTCGAACTGGGCAGCCCTGTACAGAATCCGATGATAGACCCTATCGCCCTGCTTGACGGGCTCGAGTGCCGCCGGCAGACTAGTCGCAAACGGAGACGAATGCTTAGGTATTCGGGTAGGTGGGGACTTGTCAAGCATTGCGATTTGCGTCAGTGTGGTGCTCGCTCTCGCAGCTGTCGGGGCCGTACTAGGCTGTGAGACTCGGCGTCGGCGTAGAACCGGTGGCCTGTGTCATGTGCGACCCTCTGACAGCGTGGAGACAGCGCCCCATAGCAGCGCCCTGCGTAGGATATCCACACCACCACCCTGGAATGAGCCATTCTCCGATCTTGCTCGGGCCACGCCCGCTCAGCGTGACTACTACCACTGGTGGGCGAAGCACTTCGAGAGCGGCGAAGCAGTGGACCTCGCCGGGAACCTCAGCTACGTGTTCGTCTACGTCTACGCGGCCCTCGTGGAGTATTACGCTCGAGACGCCAACTATGGCCAACTTGCCTCTAGGTTGGATCACGTACTGGACGAGTACGGGCAGTACAAAGCGGTATCAGAACACGTTGGCGATTGGCTGGCGCATGCCTGCCTGTTCTCAGATGGCGACTGGCTGCGCACATCTGGCCATGATGCGAGTTGCACTTCCGGGACCCCGCTAGCTCGTGCACCGGAGGCGGGCGACCCACGCTTCGAGCAAGCATGGCAGATCCTTCGGCGCACGGGGAGCCAGTCTGGTGGCCTTCGGCAGATCGTCTGGATACGCGCGATGTGCTCGGACCATCGAATCGATGGCCACGACTTCTTCCGATGCCTGAACACAACAGGGTGCACAGCCCGTGGGGGACTGACGGCATATGGGCAACAGCACTTCTCACGCGTCGTGGAGCGATGCTCGTCATTCCTCGCGGCGCACTTCCAGGTACATGAGTCAAACTGGGTAGAGGATGCCATCCAGAACCTCTCAGCGAAGGTCCGTGGGAAAGAGGGGATCGACAGTCTGCGCAGTCTCTTCAGTTCTTCCAGCGACTTCGAGGCTCTTGCTAGGAGACACAGAGCCTGGCAAGTGCGTCAAGCGAGCCTCCCGGAGATCCAACGTGGCATGACCATGCTAGTGCCCTTCGGGTATCTCCCAGACCCCGCAGCACGTTCTCCGCACATGTGGGTCCCTGAGACACCGATGCTCGTTGAGGCTGCCGCGGTTCAACAGGCCCAGCGAATCGTTCGGGCTCTGGAGAACTCCGTGCGGGTATCGATGGGAATTCCCAAGATCGGCCAGGGATGGGTCTCGGAGACGGAGCTCTTCCGCCGGCTCCGCGAGGCATTCCCAGAGACAAGGGTCATCCAGCATGGCAAGCCGGAGTGGCTGCGAGGGCAGCACCTTGACGTTTACCTTCCCGAACTGCGTGTGGCGGTTGAGTACCATGGTCTGCAACACGACATGCCGGTCGACCACTTTGGCGGAGAGGCGGGGCATGAGGCGACGAGACTCCGCGATGCGAAGAAGACCCGCGTTTGCCAAGCAAACGGATGCCGGCTGATCATCGTGCGAGAAGGGTACGACGTGGCGGCATTGTGCGATGAGATACGCCAGGCAGGGCAAGCCTGAACCTGGCTAGTGGAGGGCGTGTCACGGCAGATCTCGTGCTGCCGCCCGCCTTCCTCGAGGCACGAGTGGGAGCTCGACGGAGGCAATGACTCATGGTCGAAGCGGAAGCGGACTTGATCGTGGAATGGTACTTGGAGGTCGAGACGCGCCTGCGTCACTTCCTGGAAAGCATCCCCTATCGTCATGATACGCGGGACCTGCCGTTCGTTCCGCTCGCTTCCATCTTCCTGGACACGTGCAGCATCCTTGACGGGGTCTTCCGTGCCTTGAGTAGCAGGCAAGAAGATCGCAGCCAACTCACGATCGCGGAGTTCGCCCCTGAGTACGAGGCGCGGCTCGGTCTTGGCCAACGGCGCTCCTTGTTCCTTCGATTCCCATCGGCTGTGTTGCGCCCATTCAAGGATTGGGTTAGTGCTGTCGGAACATATCAGAAACTCAGTTGGTGGTCTGACCACAATGACCTCAAGCACGATCGTGTGGCTGCGTCGGCACGGGCCACGCTCGCCAACTGCACGTCTTCTGTCTGCGCACTCCAACAGGTCCTTTCGCAGCTTCCCCAGTTCTTCCAAGCGTCAACGCGCCACGGACTTCTGCACTTCGGCACTCTCAATGTCGCGTGGGCGCGTGACAACATCTACGATACGCCCGGCCACCAGACTATCCTGTTCGAGAGTCAGCTGTTCGCTACGCCGATAGGTGCGCGGTGCTTTCCCGACGCCGCTGATGCGATAGACCCGATCAGCTACGGGAATGGGGAGCGGTTGTGGCGTTTCATGTTACCGGCCTGAGTTGGCGTCGTCTTCCTCTCCACGCAAGCGTAGGTCTCGCCAACTCGCTTGCCTTGCTGCACAATCAGACAGCGGTCAGTGTCGACTGCGATGGGGGACAGGGATGAGCGATGCGCGCCAGTTTGGCTCTGTTGGGCACGACCACCCTCGGAAGGATGGTGTTGCTCGCGTCACGGGGGCTGAGCGCTATTCCGTGGACGTCTCTCTCCCCCGCATGCTTCACGGCCGCATCCTGGGCAGTCCCTACGCGCACGCAATCGTGAAGTCGATCGACGCGTCGGCAGCGGTCGCGATGGGGGCGACGGTGGTCACGTTCGCCGATGTGCCGCGGGCGAGGTTCAATCAGCGGATCATCACGATCCCTCCGGTTCTTCACAAGGACCATCAGGTTCTCTACGACAAGGCGCGGCGGGTGGGGGATCCGATCGCGGCCGTCGCAGCGGAGACCGAAGAGCTTGCGGAAGAGGCTCTGCGCGCGATCAGGGTCGAGTATGAGGTCCTGCCGGTCGTCACGGACGCGTTCGAGGCGATGAAGCCGGGGGCGCCGAGGATCCACGACAAGGTCTTGTGGGGCGAGAACGAGATTGAGATCAAGAACAACGTCGCCTGCACGCGCTCGGTGGACGAGGGCGACGCGGACCGTGCGTTCAAGGACGCGGACGTGGTCGTGCGCGAGGTCTTCGATCTGCCCAAGGTCTACCACGCGCAGATGGAGACGAAATCGTGCGCCGCGCGTCCGGAGCCGAACGGCGGGCTCACGGTGTGGCCGACGACGCAGTCGATCCACAACGTGCGCATCGTGCTCGGCCAGATCTTCGACATCCCGCTCTCGAAGATCGACGTGCGCCGCGTGCCGATCGGCGGCACGTTCGGGTCGAGCATTCAGATGAACACGCCGATCCCCATCTGCGCCGCGCTGGCCCTGAAGAGCGGTCGGCCGGTGAAGCTGACGTTGACCCGTGAGGAAGACGTCCACGAGCACTCGCGTTACGGCTGCCGGATCGACCTCGCGTTC
>JBFMGK010000049.1:0-22269 GCA_040752575.1 Candidatus Bipolaricaulota bacterium | reverse complement strand
ACTTCCCGTAAGCCAGTAGGCGATCAGGTCCTGAAGCGTCGGGAGATCGACGACCGCGTTGTTCGTCTGCGGAACCGTCGCTCCGGAGATCCAGAGCGCGACGGCGTATTGGATCTGATCGAATGCAATCCGGTCTCCCAAGCAGAGCTCAACCGCCGAGGTCACCGTATTCCAGCGCGAGATCACAACCGGCACGGGCAAGTATCGGACAAGCGTCAGCTTGTCCTCGCCGCCGGTGACGATCGAGACGCGTGGCGACGAACTCCCCGCATACCCGCGGATCGTCTCCATCTGCCGCTCCTCGGGACACGTCGCGGGAGCCTTCAGGGTGTACTTGATCTCTCGGTGTACGTCGGAGGTCGTCTCGGCGAATCGCTCGGTGAACACCCACTCGGCCACCGTCCCCGAGGTCTTCAGCGTCGCACCATCGGTCTCGATCGACGTGAACGTCCACCCCGCGGGGATCGTCTCGCTGACCGCGATGCCGTTCAGGGTCGCATTTGCCGTCACCGTCACGGTCACGGTTGCCACAGCTCCGCCGATCGTGCGATCGTCGGGCATGCACGTCTCGATGAGGCGCACCGCGGAGACGCTCGACAGCACGTCGAACGTGCGTGACGCGCTGGCGGCTCCGCCGAGGTCATCGGTGACCAGGAGCGAGAAGACGTGCTCCCCCGGCGTGGTCACGGTGTACCGCCCCTCGCCGTCTGTGGACTCCACGTCGGCGACTCCGTCGCCGTCCATGTCCCAGGCGAAGGCCACGACGCGACCGTCCAGGTCATACGAGCTGGTCCCATCGAGAATGAACTCCAGCCCCACGCGAGGCCGGTCGAGGAGTTCCATCGTGTCGGCGTCCCGAAGGGCGAAGCTCGCGACAGGCCGAGCGTTGCCGACCACGACGGTCTTCGAGGCCGGAAGCGACTCTGCCCCGCGATCGTCGACGACGACCAACGTCACCGTATAGGTCCCGCTCGCCGCGTAGCGGTGCTCGGGCGCCGCGGCCGTGCTCGCGCCACCGTCGCCGAAGGTCCAGCGCCAGCCCGTGATCCAGCCGTCCTCCACGTCGGCCGAGCGGTCCGCAAAACCAACGGCTTCCGCCGTGGACCACTCCTCTCCGAGCACGTCGAACGCCGCCACTGGGGGGATGTTGGGCGTGACCGCGACAAGGCGGAGCGGCGAGATCCCAACCTCCCGCTCAAGGTACCGATAGTCGCGGTAGACCACGACCGATCCCTCGTCCGTCGGCCACGTTCCCTTCTCCGTCGCCTCAAGCCGAACGTCGATCCGCAGCTCCTGGCCCAAAGACAGGTCCGCGAGCTTCCACACGACGAGCGTTGTGCCGTCGCGCTCGGTCCGCGTCTGCGTTGGCCCGGGCGCTGCGCCGACGAATCGCACGCCTTCCGGAAGGCGCTTGTGGATCTCGATGGACGATGCCGCCGTCCGCACCTCGAGGTGGCTCACGATCGCGTCCAGCGCCTCCATCGACGGCCGTACGAAGAACAGGCCGCCCGACGCATCGGCTAGGTCCTGGAGCAATGCACGGTTGATCAGGTCACCGATCCCCACGGAAACGATGCGCACACCCGTTTCGCCGGCAAGCTGCCCCTCGACGGTCGGCGCCTCGCCGACGTTGTTCTGCCCGTCGGCCAACAGCAAGACGGCCAGAACCGCTTCCTCGCGGCCGTTCTGCTGAAGCTCCCGCCGCGCGAGAAGAAGTCCCGCGCCCAAGGCGGACTTGTCGCCGCCGCCGATGTTTCCGAGAGCGATCTTCGCCGCCGCCCGGTCGGACGTGAGGCCGGTCTGAAGGACGGCCGTCGTCGCGAAGGACACGACGCCGACGCGGTCCTCGGAGCCGAGGCGGTTGACGAAATCCAGCGCGAATTGCTTGGCCAACGACAACTGCGACGTCGCCGAAGCATCCACGACGATCACGCAGTCAAGAGGGAAGCGATCCACCGCCCCCTGTCCGACGAGCTTCATGCTCAACGTCGCCACGGTCGGCGACACCCCTGTGCCGGCCACGTGGATCTCGGCAGGCGTCAAGGTCTGTTCGATCGCGAGCGTTCCCTCACCCCACGCCGCCCCGGAGGCACCCGCCAACAACAGGAAGAGAAGGCACACGGCGAGGGGCTTCCCCCTCGCCGTGTTCTTGGTCGTTCTCATGGCTTCATCATCTCCTCGCCGGGCGCACGCGGGCGCCCCGCACCGCTAGCTGTCGCACAGCCACGCATCCGGATCGCACGGGCCGGCAGGAGCCGACGGAAGCGGATCGCAGATGTTCGTGCCGGTCAGCCAGTAGGCGATGATCTCCTTCAGCATGTGGTAACCCACGGTCTGGCCGCAGGTCCACGGAACCACCTCGTCTTCGAGCCAGAACGCGATGGCACGCTGCACCTGCTGGAACGAGATCTTGTCCGAGAGGGTGATGTCCAAGCGATCGTTCTCGACGTCCCAACGCGAGATCGCGACGAGAACAGAGACGCACTCGCTCACATCCACGCCGCTGTCGCCCGTCACCACCGTCTCCATGCACGGCAGAGCCGAGTCCACGACGCCGTAGAGGTCGTTCGAGCTCGCGTAGCACGGATCGCTCGCCGACATCTCGATCATCTGGGTCTGAGGAACCTCGACCTGGTAGATGATGATCTTCGTCGTCCGGGCCGGCAGCTTCGTCGGATAGACCCACTCCGTGCGCGACCGCTTGAACGTGAAGCCGTCGTTCTGCACCGGGATCACCCTCCAACCGGGTGGGAGCTCTTCTTTGAGCCCCACGCCGTAGAGGTCCTGATCGGCCCAGATCTCGACCTTCACGGTGAACGTGCTCGCGGCCATGTCGCCGCCCGGCCCGTAGTAGTTGAGCAGGACATTGTTGCACGGGACCGGCGTGGCAATCGTTCGCACCGCGTTGATGTTGGCCCGCGCCGCGAGCGGAAGCGGAAGGTCGACCGGCGTGCACGTGTAGGCGTACGCCGAGATTTCCTTCATCTCCTCGAGGTCGATGGTCTCGCCCTGCGTCCAAGGCACAGCCTCGTCGTTCTCCCACATCTCCAGCGCCCGCGTAAGCTGCGCCGGATCGATCTTCTGGGACAGCCGAAGGTCGATCGTGTCTTCGGTGTCGAGTCCGATCCGCGGGACGAGGTGCGCAATGGCCTCCTTGAGAGGAAGGGCGTCCGTGATCTCGATCATCGAGTCGCCCTCGACGGGGATCTCCATGAACGGCGTCATCGCCTGGAACGTCCCGGTGATCGTGAAGCACACCGGCAGGGTCGACGACATCAACATTCCACCCTGCGGGACGGTCACCTCGTACGAGATGACCTTGGTGCTGTTCGCCCGGATCGTATCGACGAAGATCCACTGAACCGTCGATCGCTTGAACGCCGCGCCGGCGTTCTCGAGCGGCTTGATCTGCCAGCCTACCGGGAGATTCTCCTGGAGGCCGACGCCCGCGACGTCCATCTGCGGCTCGATGCGGACCACTACGAGGAACGTGCTTCCCGGAAGGGCCGCAGACGTCGAGATCGTGCGCGTCGTCTTGACGGCAAGCTCGCCGACGCTCACGCTCTGCGAGGCTCGCGCCGTCGCGCCCTCGTCGTCCGTCGCGCGGACGGTGACCGTTTTCGAGCCGCCGGTCGTGAACGTCGTCGTGGTCGTCGGCGACGTGGTCGTCTGATCGAAGATCCCGTCGCCGTTGAAGTCCCACTCGTATTTCACGATCTGGCCGTCCGGGTCCACGGAGTACGAGGCATCGAACGTGACCGGCTGGTTGACCCGCGCGTCGCCCGTCGAGACGCTGAAAGAGACCGTCGGGGGCTGATTCTGCATCGCGCCGACGACGATCGGGTCGAGCCGATTCAATTCGATCGTCTGCGGGTTGAGGATCGACCCCGTCCGGAACTGGACCGCCGTGATGCCCGCCGAGAACTGCGGGAACATCGTCAGCTCGAACGTCTCCCCAAGGGGGCCGAGAACCATGCCGTCGCCGCGTCCCTGGTCCCAGGTCCAGGCGACGTTCCCCGTCGGGGGCGTCAGTTGCCACGTGTCGCGGAAGTCGGTCGTGTCATCGCGAACGATGAACCCTGCGCCCGCGGGAACGCCCGATAGCGTCATCGTCGTCGATCCCGCCGTTCCCGTAGCCGCTCCGAGGATGACGAACAGCGACAGGGAACCGTCGGTCGTGTTCCGGTAGAGGAACATCACCGCGGTGTTCGGCTTTTCCAAGCCCGTTGCCGCCTGCATGTTCGTCATCTTGTAGAACGAGGCCGGGTCTCCAGCTTGCTGGAGCGGCTCGATCGGAATCTGCGTATTCCCCTGACTGACAGTGTAGAAGCCGTTTCCTTGCGCCCATCCCGTCGTCGGAAGCAGGAGAACGACCACCGCCAGAAGGAGGGGAAGGCCAAAGAGGCTGACCTTACGCACCCTCATTGCTACCTCCTTTGTCGGCGTACTCATCTTCTCTTCTTGCGTGAAGCAGGAATGCAGCCCCACTCTAGCAGATCCTGTCTGGCATCGTCTGTAACACCGATTACGCTCCGATCTGCTCTCCTTCTTGTTCCCATCGGCGTTACAGGGCCACGGCAATCTGGTAGAAGGCCGAATCGACCGCTTCCTTTGCCGCTTCCAGCGGATCCGCCGTAAGCAGCGACAAGAGTGGTCGATCGACGGCCGTGACCGATGTCGAGAACTGAAGGTCTCCCCTCGCGTTGAACACCGACGCCAGGAGCCCGACCGTCGCGACCTTTTCGATGCCAAACAATAGACCCAGTGGGCTAACCAACAATTGCAGCGAGGTGTCGAGGAAGGAGGTTGCGCCCAGAAGGAGGAGCGAACGCTCGGGCTTGTAGAGGATCTCGCTCTCCCAACGCACTAGTCTCAAGATCACGATGTAGTCGGCGCCGAGAGCGCCGGACAACCGGGTCAGTCCCTCCACCGTGAGGCTGTCGCCAATGAACGCGTTGGCCACCCGCTGTGCCAACATGAGGTCGCCCTGCGCGCAGACGTCCGCACCCGCCACGACGGCGCAGCGCTGGCTCGCGTAGTTGCGAACCAGCTCCAAGTCCGCTGTCGGGACGGCAGCAGCCGCCTGAACGAACACGGCCACCTTCTGTCGACCCTCGGCCGCCAGCCCAACGAGTGCAACCGTCGCCGCGACCAGAAGGGCCCACCCCGTCACTCTGCGCAATCGATCCACCATGTCTCTCCCACCACCCGTGTCACGAAACCTAGGACACGTTCGGGAGTCTAGCCCTAAGGACGCGGAACCCGGAAGGAACGCTGTCGAAGCCCTGGTCCGGGTTTGTCTATGCCGCCGCGGACAAACGTCCCGCCCTCGGCGACGCGACGTCTGTCTTTGGAGAAAGCCGAGGGGCCCGCGACGCTGTCGCGGGCCCCTCAGCCGGGATCGACGACGGATAGGACTAGCAGACCTCGAGCTCCTTCGGCTGCTGCGCGACATGCGGATGGACGGGACCCGCGTAGATCTTCAGCTTCCGCAGCATCTGACGCCCCAGAATCGTCTTCGGGAGCATACGCCGCACGGCCTCGCGGACCGGCAACTCGGGGTGGCGCTGAATGAGGCGGCGATATGACATCTCCTTGAGCCCGCCCATGTACCCCGTGTGGCGCTGATAGAGCTTGTCGTCCCACTTGCGCCCCGTCAGCTCGACGCGCTCGGCGTTGATCACGACGATGTAGTCGCCGGTATCGACGTGAGGCGTGTAGATGGGCTTGTGCTTACCCTGGAGGATGACCGCGATCTCGCTCGCGAGGCGGCCGAGTCGCTTGCCGTCCGCGTTGACGACGTACCAGTCGCGGTCCCAACTCGTCCCCATCTCTTGGTTCTTCGCCACAAACGTCCGTTGCATGATTCGCTCTCCTTCAGGGCAATCCCTCGATCGGCGGGGATTATAGCCGCGCCCAAGGAACGTTTCAAAGCCCTGTTCCTATCGTTTGTTCGGGACCGGCCCCCACGGAGAGGATCGTCGCCGGCGCCGCGAGGGAGTCCTCGAGGGCCTCGACGTAGCGTCGCGCTGCGCCGGGCAGATCGCTCTGCTTGGTCAACGTGCGGAGGTCTTCGGGCCATCCCTGGAACATCTCGTAGACCGGCTCGCACACCGCCAGCGTCTCGCCGGACAGCGGGAAGCTCTCGACACGTCTCCCCCCGACCCGGTACTCCGTGCAGACCTTCAGCGCCTCGAGGCCGGACAGCACATCGAGTTTCGTGATCGCGAGCTCGTTCACCGCGTTCAACGCCGCCGCGTAGCGCAGCGCCACAAGGTCCAGCCATCCGCAGCGGCGGGGGCGCCCGGTGGTTGTCCCGAACTCCCCCCCCACGGTTCTCAGGTGCGTCCCAACCGGGTCGTTGAGTTCGGTCGGGAAGGGTCCTTCGCCGACGCGACTCGTGTAGGCTTTGACGACGCCCACGCGTCGCTCGATCGCGGGAACGGCGGCGCCGATCGACGGTGCGATGCCTCCGATCGTCGTGGACGACGACGTGACATAAGGGTACGTCCCGAAGTCGACGTCCAGGAGAGCGCCTTGCGCGCCCTCGAATAGCACCGCATCGCCCCGCTCCATTGCGCACCGAAGCTCCGCCGCCACGTTCCTGATCGAGTCTCTCCACGGCTCGGCCGCCTCGAGCAACGCGGCGCACATCTTCTCAGCAGACAGTGCACGGAGGGCCTCGCTCGCCGGCCATTGACGGCAAAGGGATTCCAGCCTCTCGGCGATCTTCCCGCATAGCCCGTCCGGCGCGGCCAGATCGCCTGCGCGGACTCCGACGTGGGCCGCCTTGTCTCGGTATGCCGGCGCGATCCCGCGTCGGGTCGTGCCGAAATGCGCGCCGCTGCCCTCGATCTCCTCCATCACCCGGTGATAGGGCAAGATGAGGTGGGCGTTTTCAGCGATCGCAAGGCGCGGGGGCTCGCCAAGGTGCCGGCGAATCGCGTCGTACTCCTCGCGCAGGGCCTCGAAGTCGATGACCATGCCGCCCGCAAGGACTGCCGTGCACCCGGGGAAGAAGACGCCGGCAGGCAGAAGGTGGGTCGCCAGCCGTACGCCGCGGTCCACGACCGTGTGGCCGGCGTTCGGTCCCCCGTTGAAGCGCACGACATACTTCGCCCCACGCGCGAGGAGATGTGTGATCTTGCCTTTCCCCTCGTCTCCCCACTGCAATCCGACCACGGCGGTGTTCATTGGCCCTCCTCGCGGTCCGCGCGGTGGAGCGAGATCGTCAACGTCCCCTCCGGCATGGCGATCGTCTCGCAGCGCTCGGCAGTGCTTTGGATTCCGTCGCGCACGTCTACGGCCAGAACTTCGTCCGCGATCTCCTGGCGGTGGTCGCGGATGATCTGCGCAACGCCGTCATCCGCCTTCCAACCCAGCACGACGCGATCCGTCACCGAGAACCCCGCCTCCTTCCGCGCAAGCTGAATGCGGTGAACGACCTCGCGCAGCAAGCCTTGCTCGCGCAGGGTTCTGTCCAATCGAATATCGAGCAGGACGCGCTCGCGGTGGCCTCTCGCCTCCACGATGCCCTCGCGGAGGGACGACGACCAGGCGATGTCCTCCGGCCGAACCTCCACCGGAGTCCCGTCGATCGCGATGTGCACCGGTCCGATAGCGAGAGACGACTGAAGATCGAGCGGATCCTGCTGCCGAATCCACTCCGCCGCCTTGGGGCCGTGCGGGCCCAGACGCGGGCCCAGTGTGCGGAAGTTGGGCGATGCCGAGAGCGACGACAGCTCGGAGGCCTTGCCGACGATCTCCACACCGGCCACGTTGAGTTCCTGAGCAACCAAGTCGCGCACCGCGTCTCTCATCACGACGCCATCCGCCTCCACGACGGCCCTGGCGAGGGGTTGTCGTACCTTCACCTGGGCTTGGTTTCTCGCTTGGTGCCCCAGCGCCGCAACACGACGCGCGAACTCCATTTCGGCCTCAAGCTCACTATCGATCCGCACTTCGTCGGGGGACGGGTACGCGCAGAGGTGGACGCTCGACGCATCGGACTCCTCGCGGAGTCCCTGGTACACGGCCTCCGCCAGGAACGGGACGAACGGCGCGACGAGCTTGGCGACGTCAAGCAGCACGGAGCGCAAGGTGCCGTACGCCGCAGCTTTGTCCGGCCCCAAACCGCCCTTCCAGAACCTCCGCCGCGAGAGCCGTACGTACCAGTTGGACAGGTCGTCGACGAACGCCTCGATGGCCGCGGTCGCCGCGACGACGTCGTATTCGTCAAGGGCCGCGGTCATCGCCCGCGCCGTGCTGTCGAGTCGGGAAAGGATCCAACGGTCGATCACCTCGAGACCGCCCGCGGAAACGGCATGCGTCGCTGGATCGTATCCGTCGATCGTCGCATACAGCGCGAAGAAGTCGTACGTGTTCCGAAGCGTGTCGAGGAATCGGTACAGCGGCTCCTGCAGAGCCGCGTCGGCCAAGCGCTTGGACTTCCACGGTGCGCTGGACGAGAGGAAGTACCAGCGGATGCTGTCGGCCCCGTAGCGACTCAGAGACGCCCATGGATCGAGCACGTTCCCGCGGCTCTTGCTCATCTTGAGCCCCTCGCCATCCAATCCCAATCCCGTCGCAACGCAGGTGCGGTAAGGAGCCTGGCCGTAGAGGATGGTCCCCGTGGCGAGCAGCGTGTAGAACCAGCCGCGCGTCTGTTCCATGGCCTCGCAGATGAAGTCCGCCGGGTAACTCTCGCGGAACTGCTTCTCGTTCTCGAACGGGAAGTGCCATTGTGCGGTGTGCATGCTTCCCGAGTCGAACCACGTGTCGATCACGTAGGGAACACGTCTCGCCTCTTTCCCACACGCGTCGCACCGCAGCGCGACGGCGTCGATGTAGGGTCGGTGCAGCTCCACCGTCTCGGCAAGCTCCGGCTGCAACGCGCGCTCGACGAGTTCCTTCCGGCTCCCTACGGACGAGACCTCGCCGCAGCTTGAGCAGATCCAGAGGTTCAGCGGTGTGCCCCAGTACCGCTCGCGCGACACCGCCCAGTCTTTGAGGTTCTCGAGGAAGTCGCCCAGCCGGCCTTCCCCAACGTGATCCGGGACCCAGCGGATCTTCTCGTTCTCGGCGATCATCGCGTCGCGGAACTGCGTCGTACGGATGTACCAGGAGTCCATCGCGTAGTAGAGAAGCGGGGTTCGACAACGCCAGCAGAACGGATAGTCGTGGCGGATGACGGCCGTGCGGAGGAGCAGCCCGCGATTCTCGAGATCGGCCACGATGCCCGGGTCGGCGTCCTTCACGAACTGCCCGGCACACATCGGGAACTCGTCCGTGTACTTGCCGGCAAGATCGACCGGCTGCACAAACGGCAGCCCGACCTCCTGGCCGAGCCGGTAGTCATCCTCTCCGAAGGCCGATGCGATGTGCACGATCCCCGTCCCATCCTCGAGGTTGACGAATCCGGCCGAGACGACGCGGTGCGCCGTCGGCGCGTCCGTCAACCGATACGGCGGCTCGTAACGCAGGCCGACCAGATCGGCACCGCGAAACCGCCGGCCGAGGCGCGCCCCGGCTCCGAGCGCGCTCTCCGCCAGGGGCAGAGCGACGATCAGTCGCTCGCCGTCCCTTTCCGCCTCGACGTAGGTCGCGTCTTCTGAAACCGCCAACGCGACATTCGCTGGCAGCGTCCACGGAGTCGTCGTCCACGTCACGAGCGACGTCCGCGCGCCGCCGTCTCGCGAGTACGCCGCGTCGCCATCGGCCACAATCGGCATGCGAACGTAGACCGACGTCTCTTCGATCTCGCGGTACCCCTGCGCGACCTCGTGCGATGAGAGCCCCGTCCCGCAGCGCGGGCAGTACGGGAGGGTCTTGTGCCCCTTGTAGAGCAGGCCCCGCCGGAACATGGTCGCCAGCGCCCACCAGACCGACTCGATGTAGGAGTCCGTGTAGGTCACATAGGCGTTCTCGAGGTCAATCCAGAAGCCCATCCGCCGCATCATCGTTTCCCAGTCGGACTTGTACTTCCAGACCGACGCCTTGCATCGCTCGACGAACCGCTCGACGCCGAACGCCTCAATCTCTGGCTTGCTATTGACGCCGATCTCCTTCTCGACCTCGAGTTCCACGGGAAGGCCGTGCGTGTCCCATCCGCCCTTTCGGCCGACGTAGTATCCCCGCATCGTCATGTAGCGCGGGTAGAGGTCCTTGAGCACCCGCGGCATGAGGTGCCCAAGATGAGGCTGCCCGTTCGCCGTCGGCGGGCCCTCGAAGAACACGTAGCTCGGCGCGCCCTCGCGGCGCCGCAGCGACTCGCGAAACGCATCCGTGCGCTCCCAGAACGCGAGAACCTGCTCTTCTCGGGCCACAGGATCCGGCGTCAGTTTCTCGTATCGCTTCATCTCCACTCCTCTTTCGACTCCAAGGCAAGGCCAGCTGCCGGTTGTGTTCGGGAAACGATGTGCCCTCGTCGCGAGCGCCCCTTAGCGGGGCATCGGAATGGGGATCAGAAGAAGCGTTCGGATACGTGCTCGATGGGCCATAACAGGATCACGGCCGGATCATATCGCCGTACAGAAGCGGAGTCAAACCCCACCGGCCTTTCGGGAGCCGCCCGCACCCGACTCGGACATCGCGCACCTTCTGTATGCGGAGCGATGTCGGAGGCACATGCCCCATCCGACTCCATCGCGACGCCTCGGCTACGTAACGTAGGACCATGAGAACGTTCGAGCGTCTCGCCGTCGTCGGTTTCGCCCTTCTCTTCCTCCTCGCGGGATGCGACGCCACAGATCTACCGATGGCCCTGCTGGTCGCTCCGATCGTCACAGGGGATGCTCCTCTCGAGGTCGCGTTCGACCTCTCCTATACGACGCATCCTCAAGGGCGTTCGATGTCCTACGAGTTGGACTTCGGGGACGGGACGGCACCTGTCACCGGACGGGAGTTCGGAGTGATTCAGCGGCATGTCTACGAGGCGGACGGCGCCTTCGAGGCCGTCCTCCTCGTTGCCGACGAACAGGGCGGCCTGGGCACCGACCGCCTGACGATCACCGTGAATGCCTCCGGCCCCGCCGTGGGCACCGAGGTTGGGAACACGGCGCCCGACTTCTCCTCGACCACGACGGACGGAACGCCGTTCACGCTCTGGGAGATGCGAGGCTCGGTGGTCTTGCTCGACTTCTGGGGTGCCTGGTGCCCGCCGTGTCGGGCCAGCCTGCCGCACCTGGACGAACTCGTCGCGACGTATGCCGAGCGCGGGGTCGTCGCCGTCCTCGTCAGTACCGATCTCGACGTCGCGGACTCCGTCGCCTTCCTCAGCGCGAACGGGTTCGAGCGGTTCGTCAGCCTCTGGGAACCGGGGGGAAAGGCCGGCAACCCGATCGCGCAGCTCTACAAAGTCTCCGGACCGGACGTCGGAATCCCCCGTACATACGTGATCGACCGCCAGGGCGTCATCCGCTACGTCGGCCACCCCATCGAGCTGACCGTCGACCATCTCGAGGCGATTCTCTAGCCGGCCCAGTCCGGAACCCGCGCAGATTTGCCGGCTTGCCCGACCATGTCGCCGCCCGCTAGGATGGCCGATCTCTTTGCAGGCGGGTGACCTCATGATTCACGAGGCTCGACAAGTCCTGACCCAGATGCCCGTCGACTACGCCGACGTCCGGTTGGAGGAGGATCGGCGAGTCACGGTGTCGCTTCGCACGCGCGCGCTGCGCGAAGCCACGGAGTACAGCGTCTCCGGCGGGCACGTCCGCGCGTACGCGCACGGCGGAAAGGCCGTGGGTACGTTCACGTCGCCCGACCGCGGCTCGGCCGTCGCAGCATCCACGGCTGCATCCGCCGCACGGGCCGGGGAGCGGCGCGATGCTCCGCTTCGCCTCGCACCGGCGCCCGCTCTGTCGGGCGTCTTCCCCGTCGCCCCGGTGCAAGATCCGCGCACCATCGCACTCGCCGACAAGGTCGATCTTGCCCGACACTACAACGACATCCTTCTGCAGGAGCGTTCTGTCGTCGCCACCGAGGTTGAATACGACGAGTTCTCGGCGCGGCGGACGTTCGCGAACAGCGAGGGGACCGCTATCGAGTACGAGCTTCTGAACGTCACCCTCTACGGCCTCATCGTGACACAGCGAAACGGCGTTGTGCAGCGCGTGAGATTCGCCTACGGAGGCAACGAGTCGTTCCATCGGCTGCTCGGGCGCGAGGACGAGCTCCGAGCAACCTTGGAGGTCGCCAAGGAACTCCCGCTGGCCGAACCTGCCCGGGCAGGCATCTTCCCCGTGATCCTCGATCCCAGCGAGGCCAGCGTGTTCATTCACGAGGCGTTCGGACACCTGTCGGAAGCCGACGGTCTCCAGGGCAATCCAGCGTTTCGCGACAGGCTCAAGCTTGGCGTCGTCCTTGGCGGTTCGCACCTCAGCGTCGTCGATGACCCCCTGCTGCCGAACCTGCCGGGAAGCTACGCGGTCGACGACGAAGGGGTGGCTGCGACGCGTACGGACCTGATTCGCAGCGGAGTGCTTGCCGGACGAATGCACTCCCGAGAGACGGCCGCAGAGTTCGGCGAGCCGCTGAGCGGCAACATGCGCGCCGTGGGCGCGACGTTCACTCCCCTCGTGCGGATGTCGAACATCTACATCGAGCCTGGCACATCGACGTTCGAGGATATGGTCGCGTCGATCGATCGCGGGTACTACCTCGTGGGTGCCAAGGGCGGTCAGACGGCAGGAGACCAGTTCAGCTTCGGCGCGCTGTGGGGGCGCAGGATCGACGGCGGGCGACTGGGGAACCTCGTGCGGGACATCAACATGAGCGGCGAGCTCTTCTCGACGCTTGGGGCCATCTCCCTCATCGGGAACGACCTTGCGTTCTCGGAACGCGGCGGGTGCGGCAAGGGGGCCCCGATGCAGACGAATCGCAAGTCCGGCAAGGGTGCGCCGCACATCAAGATCGACCGTGTCACGGTGGGAGGCATCTGATGCGAGATCTCATCGAGCAAGCGCGTCGCGCCGGGGACGCGGCCGAGCTCTACTGGCTCCGCGAGCGCACGACGAGCGTGGCGTACGAGAACTGGCAGTTGCATCGCGTCACGGAAGAGGATCTGTCCTCGGTTGCGGTGCGCGCCGTCCACGAGGGCCGCATGGGCACGACCTTTGGGACAAGTCCCGAACAGGCGGGACTCCTCGATCAGGCACGACGGGCCGCCGCGCTCGGGGACCCGCCGCCGTTCCGCTTTGCCCCCTCGGCGGACTACCGCTCACCGTCCGCCTATGACGAGGCAACAGATCAGCTCACGAGCGGAGATCTCATTGCCCTTTGCGAGGCGACGCGGAACGCCGTGCGGCGCGTCCGACCCGACGTCGCCCTGATCCTGCGCGCGACCGCTGCCACGACGCGCCGCGTGGTACAGAGCACCGAAGGGAGCGACGCCGAAGATCTTGTCAGTGGCGTCTACCTGGCGTTCGGTGCCCCGATCCGCGGCGCGGGCGTCGGCGTGGTCAAGTCGATGTCCTCGGTTCATCCGCTCGACGTGCCGCTGGAGCTCGTGGCCGAGTTCGACGAGTGGTACGGCTGGACGCAGACGTCCTCGACGCCCAAGACCGGAAAGTACCCGGCGATCTTCGCCCCCGAGGCATCATTCCTCTACCTCCTGCCGCTCTGGGCCACCCTCTCGGGATCCGCGTTTGCCGAAGGCACGTCCCCGCTCCTCGGCCGCGAGGGAGCGCAGATCCTGTCGCCTCAGCTCACGATCCACGACGATCCCGGACCCGACGCCGGGCCCAACGCGAGAGCCTTTGACGACGAGGGAACTCCCTGTGCGCGGCGGGCCCTGATCGAGCGTGGCATCCTGCGCGGTCTCCTATTGGATCTGCGCACCGCGGCCGTGCTCGGGCGCACGTCGACCGGAAACGGCCTGAAACGAGAGCTGTTCGACGTCGGCACCGAGATCTCCCCCAACCCTTGGCCGATCCACTTCTCGGTTGCCGCCGGGACCTCCTCGGTCGCGGAGATGATCCGCGACCTCGATGAGGGCCTCCTCGTCACAGGCGGCCTCGGCTTCCACTCCGGCAACTACCGCCAGGGGCAATTCGCCGTGCAGGCGCTGGGGTTCCACGTGCGCAACGGCAAGGTCGTCGGACGCCTCGATCGAACGATGATCTCGTGCGACATCTACCGAGACCTGCTGGACGTTCCGTCCCTGAGCGCCGAGCGCCGCGCGACGCACGCGAGCATGTTGTCGGGAGGACTGGCGCCGTATGTTCTCGTCGGGACGATCCAGGTGGCAGGGGCCTGACGAGTCGGTTGTGGAGGGGTCGACGCTTGGATAAGGTTGCGCCGGACCTGAGGAGGGCAATGGCCGATCTGCACATCATCGATCACCCGCTCATCCAGAGCAAACTGACGCGGATGCGCGATGCGCGCACCGACAACGAAACGTTCCGACGGCTCCTCGACGAGCTTACAACGCTGATGGTGTACGAGATCACGCGCGACTATCCGCTTCGCGAAGTCGAACTCGAGACGCCGCTGGAGCGGACGACCGGCCGCGTGCTCGACGCGCGGGTCATCCTCGTCCCGATTCTCCGCGCCGGGACGGGGATGCTCAGCGGCGTTCTCGATCTGATTCCTATGGCGCGGGTTGGGCACGTCGGCATCTACCGCGACACGGAAACTCTTCAACCCGTCGAGTACTACTGCAAGCTTCCCCCGAAGCTCGGCGACGCCCACATCATCCTCGTCGATCCCATGTTGGCGACGGGTGGGAGTGCGATCGCCGCAGCCGAGCTCATCAAGCGAAAGGGCGGGAAGCTCCTTCAGTTCCTCTGTCTTGTCGCGTCGCCCGAGGGCGTTGCCGCCTTCTCCAAGGCTCACCCCGACGTACCGATCTACAGCGCAGCGCTCGATCGCGAGCTGAACGCCAAGGGCTACATTCTGCCCGGATTGGGCGACGCGGGAGATCGGATCTTCGGCACGTAACCTCGCATCGCGGGCAGCAAAGGAGTGCAACATGGCCGACGAGGTTCGGGTCCTAGAGACGATGTGCGTGCGCAGCGTCGAGGAGCGCAACCGCCTCTGGTCCATCTACCGTGGAGCCTTCGAACGTCTCAACGCCAGGACGCCGATCCACCACGGATCGTATCCCGAGTCCCGCTTCCACGAGATCTTGCAGGACGAAGACTTCGCCAAGTTCCTCGTCTACTCGGGAACGGAACTCGTGGGCGTGACGCTCCTCACGAACGTCCTGACGAAGGTTCCGTGGGTCAACGCGGCGTACTTCGAGACCCGCTATCCCCAGCGCGTTCGCGAAGGCAAGCTCTATTTCCTGCCCGCCGTCGTCATCGACCCGGCGCACCAGGATCTTCGGCGCGTCGGGGCCCGTCTGCTGCAGCAGGCGCTCACATCACTCGGCGAAGATGCCGTTCTTGCCTGCGACTACTCCGAGACGCTTCGCCAGAACCTTCCCTCGTTCGTCGGGCGCACGCTGGGCCGCGAGTTCAAGGGCGAGGTCCTCGACCGGCTCGTGTACGAGGTCTTCTTCTACGTGGACCCGGAATAGCCGACCGGGCGCCACGCCGCCAGAAGCCGCGGCAGGTCGCAGAACGACTGGATGACGAACGCCGCCGCGGCGGCGACCTGTTCATCCTTCGGATTGGCTGCCACGGGAAGGGCGACGATCCGCAGGACGGGCAGGTCGTTCACGTTATCGCCGACGAAACACACCTGATCGAGGCGAAGCCCCTGCTGTACGGCAACGCGTCGCAGGGCCGCATCCTTCTCCCATAGCTTCACGCAGGTCTCGGCCGTCCCCGTGAACCGTCCGCCGCACACGTGCAGTCGATTCGAGAGCGCGAAGTCCAGTCTGAGGTCGCGGCGGACCCAGTCCGCCACCAGGTCCACGCCCGAGGAGAGAATGCCCAGACGGTAGCGGCCGCGGAGCTCTCCGACGGCCTCCCGAACGCCGTCGGCATACGGCGCCGGCAGGACGAGGCGCTCGACACTCGCTACGTCCACACCTGCCAGCAGGGCCGCGTCGCGGGCGACCCACTCTGCATAAGCCTCCGGCCTGGAGAGGTATTCGGACAACAGAGCCCGGGAGCGGTCGCTCACGCCAGCCGCAGCGGCGACCGCTCCCCAGCTCGACTCGTAGTCGATCCCGTGGTAGCGGACCAGAGTACCGTCGAGGTCGAAGACGACGGCCTTGATCCCGTTCGTCGGCGACGCCATGCTACGGAAGGATGAGCCTTGAGCCTTCGCCGATCCGCAACGTCTCCAGCGATCCGCTCGGAAGCTCCAGCGCAACCTGGAACGGCCCCGCCGCCGCAAACGGGCCTGCGGTATCGGCGGACATCGTGGCGCTGCTGACGAAGTTCCCGGCAGCATCGAAGAACGCGATGTCCAGGTCGAACAACACCGTGGACATCGTGAACAGGCGCTCCGACGCGTCGTCGAACACGAAGACGATGCCCGGGAACCGCGCGGCGAAGTCGGCCGGGAAGCCGCGGAAACCCGCCCAACGCTCGACGCCGTCATCGGCAACAACAACCGTCATCTCGAACTCGCTCCCGTCGCCTCTCGCGAGCGTCGCGACGACCGACCCGGCGCCGGAGAGGATCCCGAGCCCGGCACCGACGGGCTCGAATCGCGCCAGGGGTGCGACATCGACCGCGCCCGACGGGTACACGGTGACCGGCATCTCGCTGCGTCCGTCGCCGTTCGCGTCGACCACGTCGGCGTCGCCGTAGTAGTTGCCCTTTCCGTCGAGGGTCCACGAGTTCCCGGTCCCCTGGTCCGCGATCCGCGCTGAAGCGTCGCCGAGAAACGCGTTGTCTCCAAAAGCGTTCTCTTCCGAGTCGAGGTTCAGGTAGGCGTGGTGGTTGTTGTCCGTGAAGACGTTCCCGATGAACTGGTTGCCACGAGTGGTCGTGCGCCCGAACGTCTCGACGCAGAGGAGCCCACGGGCCTGTTGCGCGATGAGGTTCCTCTCGATCCGGTTAGACGAACCGTAGACGGACAGACCGTAGGCGCCGCGCACCATCGTGTTCTCGGAGACAACGTTCTCGGTCGCGTCCGGCCCGAGGGTCACCGC
Organism: Candidatus Bipolaricaulota bacterium; assembly: GCA_040752575.1. Lineage (GTDB taxonomy): Bacteria > Bipolaricaulota > Bipolaricaulia > UBA7950 > UBA9294 > CAIOGO01. The sequence continues at coordinate 5,219 of JBFMGK010000049.1, read as the reverse complement.
AACCTCGCAGTTCGCGAGGCCGTTCCTCGAGATCACATTCGCCCTCGCCATCTCCAACGTGATCCCCTGCTTGGTGTTCTCGTGGTAAAGGATATTGCCCGTGATCTCGTTCTCGTCCGAACCTCCCGACAGGACCATGCCGGAGACATTGGCGTACAGGACGTTGGTGTCAAGAACATTCTGGTCCGACGCAACGAGGCGGATGCCCGAGTCGTTCGCCAAGAGGTCGTTCCCGAGAAGCCGGTTGCCGGAGGACAGCGTCAACTGCAGGCCCGCCAACCGGTTGTTGCGCAGGGAGTTCTCGGCAACAAGGTTCCCCGTCGATCGGTAGAGGAAGATCCCGTGCTCCGTGAGCACGGGTGACGTGCGGTAGACCTCGTTCGCCGTAATCGTCGAGTCGGTGACGAACGCGAGCACGATGCCGTCTCCGTTGACGACGTCGTTGGCTGACACGGTCACGCCGCGGCTCCCGGCCACCGTGAGGTGACCCGACGTGGTCGCGGTCACGGTCTGCCCGTCGATTCCGTAGTAGTAGAGGATCTGGCGTCCGTTGATCGTGTTCGTCGCATCGATGTCGTGGGCGTAGTGCTCGGCGCGGTCGCCGGTGACGCGCAGTCCCATGCCGTTCACGTAGAGCGTCGTGTCGCGAAGCCGGACGCCGCTCGACGAGAGAAGTTCTATTCCATTCAGCGCTCCAGACACCGTGCAGGTTTCGAGCGACCCGTTCTCGGCGTTGGCGATTCGTATTCCGGCTCCGCCGGTAGCCGTCGCTCCCTGGACGACGACTCCGCGGAGGACGAACCACGCCATCGTGTTCTCGATCCGGATGCCGTACGGATCTTCGACGCCCGCGGCAATCTCGTGCCCGGCGATCAAGTACGGATCCGCCTCGATGCCGCTCCCGCCCACGACGCCGTTGGCCTGCGTGAACTCGGCGTCGCCCAGGATCTCGATCGGCCCGCGCGTCGCCGCCGAGACGCCCCACGAAAAGCCGACGGCCAATAGACCAACCGTCAGCAAGAGATGAACTCGCTTCATGACAAAGGCTCCTTTCCACCACCACAAGCGGGACAGGATCCCGCTCGCGATACGCCGGGAGTATAGTGGAGACCCCGGGTATGCGGCAAAACTCCGCATCGCGCGACATTCTCGCCGCTTCGTCCGGCGGACGTGTGGCGCGCGCGTGAAGACGCTGTGAAGTCGGGAGGAGCGGGACGACGACGGCGACGTGCCCAACGTCCCCTGGGTGTGGAACGCTCGCATCGCCGCCGCGGCGTAACACGTCTAGAGTCTGGCCATGCGAAGCTCAACCAGGATCCTTTGCCTCCTCGTGACGGCCGCGTTCTTTCTCCTCGTCCCCCTCCTCGCGCGCGACGCAGGCGAGGAGACGCGTCCCGCGGCTCGCGCCGCCGCGCCGTGCCCCATCGTCACGCCAGCGCCCGTCGCCGCACGTTCGCCACACGGACGCGTCGGAATCTACCTCACGGCCTACGGTGCCCGGCGCGAGGATGTCCTCACGGGAGCTCTCAAGGCTCGCCAAGCTGGCGCGATTGACACCCTCGTGATCAACGTCAAGGACAACCACGGGCACATCAGCTACGCGAGCCAGGTTCCCCTGGCCAGGTCGCTTGGGGCGGCCACGGGCTTGCTCGACTTCGCGCGGATTCTTCCCATCCTGCGCGCGCAGGGGTTCTACCTGATCGCGCGTCAGGTCGTGTTCAACGACCCGCTTCTAGCAGGCCACCTGGGTTATGCCAACGGTTGGGTTCCCGCGGACCACGCGACCGCGGTCGCCTATAACCTTGCCGTCGCCGAAGAGGTCGCCGCGCTTGGCTTTGATGAGATCCAGTTCGACTACATCCGCTATGCCGACGGGGGAGGCCTCGCCGCCGGGTACGAGCAGCGCTACCAGGCAATCAACGCCTTCCTCGCGAAGGTCCACGCGGCGCTCGGCGCCGAGATCACGCTCTCGGCAGACCTGTTCGGCCGCGTGATGTGGGACTGGAACGCGAAACGCATGGATCCCATCGGCCAGTCGCTCGAAGACATGGGGCGCTGGCTCGACGTCGTTTCGCCGATGGTGTACCCATCGCACTACACCGAGCAGAAGTACAAAGACGGCCCGTACCTGGTCGTCAAGGACGCCCTCCTCTCCGGCCGGAAACGCACGGCCACGGCGATTCGTCCGTTCCTCCAGGCGTTTGACCTCGCCGTACCCTCTGGCATGACGCTCGAGGCGTACATCGCCGCCCAGATTCGAGCTGCGAAAGATCACGGCGCCGACGGGTACCTGTTCTGGGAGCCGTCGAACGACTATCGCGCGCTCTATCGCGCGCTCGGCGTCGAGTAGCTGCCGCACGCCGTCATCGAGTACAGTCGCCGCATCTTTCCTACGGGTGAGGGCGGCATCGTGACGCAACCTCTGTTTCGAGAGACGGCCCGCTCGTCGAGGGGTGACGCACGCGCCGGCGTGCTGCACACGTCGCACGGCGACGCGCGCACCCCGGCCTTCGTCGCCGTCGCGACGCGCGGCGCGGTGAAGGGCGTCGAGGCGGGCGCCCTCGCCGCCGTGGGCATCGAGATTCTCATCGCCAACACGTATCACCTTCACTTGCGCCCCGGCGAGGACGTTGTGGCCGCACTGGGCGGCCTCGCCGGGTTCTCCGGTTGGCCGGGCCCCACGATGACCGACTCCGGGGGATTCCAGGTGTTCAGCCTCGGCGCCGGCAAAGAGCACGGCGTCGGCAAAGTTGCCTCGATGTTCCCCGGCGACGCCGAGCCGCTCCCGGCGCGCAAGGACGGCCGCCCGCTCGTCCGTCTCGCCGAGAGCGGGGCGACCTTCCGCTCGGTGGTCGACGGAGCGCAGTTGGTCTTCACGCCCGAGTCGGTCATCGCCGTCCAGCGGCAGCTCGGCGCCGACATCGTCCTGCCCCTCGACGAGTGCACGTCGCCGCTGCACGACCCCGTGTACACGCGTCGCGCCATGGAGCGGACCCACCGTTGGGCTCACCGCGCCCTCGCCGCGTTTCACAGCAAGAACGAGTCCCCGCGCCCCAACCCGGACCAGTCGCTCTACGGGATCGTACAGGGAGGAGCGTACGAGGAGCTGCGCCGTGAGAGCGCCAAGGAGATTGCGGCGATGGGCTTCGACGGGTACGCCATCGGCGGCTCGCTCGGCCGGTCCAAAGAAGACATGGCCAACGTCCTCGAGTGGACGGTACCGGCCCTCCCGAACGCGAGACCGCGCCACCTGCTCGGCATCGGCGAAATCGAGGACCTCTTCGCCGCCGTCGCGCACGGGGTCGACACCTTCGACTGCGCCGCCCCAACCCGCATGGCACGCAACGGGAGCGTCTTCCTACGCGGGGAGCCGCGCCATCGGATCCACCTGCGCAACGCGCGCTTCCGCACCGACAGCTTACCGATCGATCCAACGTGCGACTGCCCGACGTGCCAGACCCACTCGCGCGGCTACCTCCAGCACCTCTGCCGCTCGGGCGAGCTGGCCTACTACCGTCTGGCGACGATCCACAACCTCCGATTCCTCGCACGGCTCCTCGCCGACATCCGCGAGGCGATCGCCGAGGACCGTTTCGAGTCGCTTGCCGCGGAGTGGGCGGTCAACGCGCGCTAGACTTCTCGGACACGAGCCCGACGTGCCCGGCCGAACGTGACCCGCTAGCGCAGATCCCACAGGACTCCCCAACAGAGCAGGGGGCGCCTGGCGCCCCCTGAAGGCATCCATTTGACGTCGGCAGCGCGACGCCCTACGGCAGGATCCGCCGTAGGGACTGACCGAGCGCGCCGATGTCGAGCGCCGAGAAGTCGAGCGTGAGCCCCACGCGGTGCGATCCGCCGAGGCTGTGCGACACAAACGCGTAGTCGATCAGGAACCCTTGCACGTCGAGGCCAACCCCCGCGGTGATCTGCAATCCGCCGTCGGTCATCAGGCCGGCGCGTAGGGCCAGCGTCGGGACCGGCTCGTACGTCACGCCGAGTCGCGACCCTCCCGCGAGGTGCAGGTCTGCCGCCACGACAACGCTCCCGAGCAGCCGCGCCGATGCCCCGACCGCGAGGTCCATCGGGAACCGGTTTTCCACGTCGTCATAGGAGACAACGCCGAAGATGCTTCCCAACGTCACGGCGAACGCTCCGTCGGTCACGAAGCTTCCGAACGCGGGAAGTCCTCCGCGGAACCCGAGATCGAGCGTGAAACCCGACCCGGCATCGGCCCCCACCTTGGCGGTCAACCCCTTGATCGCGGCGCCGAACGACAGGGTTGGCGGCAGGCTCTTCAGAAAGGGGATCGTCGCTGCATCGATGCCGAACGAGAACACGAACGCCGTGTTCGAGAACGAAATGTCGGCTGTCGCGTTTCCGTCCTCGTCGTATCCGTCGATGCTCCCCGAGTTGAGTAGCATCGCCGCCACGCCGAAGTTCTTGAGCGCCAACGCAAACGCCGAGTAGCTCGCGGCCCCCAAGTACGAGGAGTAGAACGAGCTGAAACTGATCCCCGCGAGTCCCGACAGCCCGGCGGGGTTGTAGTAGATCGTCTCGGCGCCGCTCACCAGGCTCAGCCCCGCGCCGCCGGACCCGATCCTCGACACGCCCGGAGGGACGTCGAGCACGGTGATCGCGCTCTCCGCACCGGTCGCCGCGACCCCTCCCGCCAGCAGGAGGGCCGCTCCCAGCAACATCCATCGTCGTTTCACTGTCGCTCCCTCCCTAACGCGAGATGAGTAGGCGGAAGACCTCGGAGCGGATCCTGCCGCCCGTGGCGCTCCGCGCCGTCACCACGCAGAAGTACAGCCCATTGCCCAGCAGGTCTCCCGCCGTGTCACGCAGGTTCCACACAAAGCCGCCGCCACCCGGCGCGAGCTCTTCCTCGAAGACCTGTCTCCCGTCGAGCGCGTAGACCGTGAGCACGGGCTCCGTGGCACCGTCGGGCAGCAGACTCTCAAACGTCGCCTGCGTCGCCGCCGGGTTGGGGAACCCGTACAGCACGATCCGTTCGGGCCCTGCCACCGCGATCTGGAGCGTCTTCGGGGCGCTCTCCCCGCCGCGGCTGTCCACCGCCACCACGCTGGCCGTATAGTCGCCCGGCGCGTTGTACTTGTGGGTCGCCGTGGCGGTCGGCGCGTCGGTCTCCAACGTGGAGCCGTCGCCGAAGTTCCACTTGTAGCTCGCGATCGTATCGCCCGCATCGGCGTCGGTGACGT
>JBFMGK010000048.1:0-8308 GCA_040752575.1 Candidatus Bipolaricaulota bacterium | reverse complement strand
CGCTCGGCACGCGTCGGAGCGAACAGCGTCGTCGCGTCGCGTTTCTCCGTCTGACCGAGCCGAGCCCGGAGCTGCAGCGCGTTGACCACGCTCTGTCCGAGGTGGCAGTTGTTGGCGAACGCGAACGTCACGTCGGTTCTGGCGGCGAGCCGCTCCACGCGCTCGGCCCATCCCTCGAGTTCCTGCGGCGAGTAGAGGTAGTCGTATCGATCGCCGGCTTCGGCACCGCGCGCCCACCAGGCGGCCGCGTTTCTCCCGTGCAGTCGCACGTAGCCGACGGGGGATGTTGCCGTCTCACTCGGCCGCGGCAGACCGGGAAGGACAGGGAGGTCCACGTTGACGAACGCAAGGCCGAGCCGCTCGAGAAGGGCGAACGTCGAAGACGAAATCCAGTCGTCGCGCCGCAGCTCGACGGCGAGCGGCACGTCGCGCGGAAAGGCCGCCGCGAGGTGCTCAAGGTGGCGGCGCGAGGTCTCGTTCGGGTGAAACGAGGTTGGGAACTGGGCGAGCAGCCCGCGAAGGCGCCCGGCGCGACGCAGCGGTTCGATGGCTTCGAGAAACGGCCCGACCTCGCGATCGAGCGCAGCGCGCTCGTGTGTCGCGCCGCGCGGTACCTTGACGACGAACGCGAAGTCCGATGCCGTGCGCTCGACCATGCGGGCGAAGGTCTGGGGCGACGGCGTCCGGTAGTAGGTCGCGTTGATCTCGACCGCATCGAACAGCTCGGCATAGAGCGGCAGGAAGTCGCGCGCACGGGCGTTTGGCGGGTACACGGTGCCGACCCAGTCGGCGAAGCTGTACCCCGACGTTCCCACGAGGACCTTGTCGTTCATCGTCCTATTCTACGTGCGGCCGGCGCGGCGTCGGACGCATGGCGGGTCACCGAACCTCCCACGATTCTTGGATGAACCCGCCGACGTGTTCGGGAAGGGGCTTGATGAGGAGCGAGGTGCCGCGGCGCAGCGCGCGTTCCCCGTAACGGCGCTGGACGCCGTCGAGCGCGTCGTTGAGCCTCGCCCGGCGGCGGTCGGCCTCGAACAGCGAATCCGGCAGGGCATCACGTGCGACGAGGTTCGTCGCCGACACGAAAACGTGCGCGACTTCGCTCGGCTGAACGGGCAGCGCATCGAGGATCGAGCGGCAGGCGGCGAAGATCGCCTCGCCGTCGTTCGAGGGCAACGCCAGGGTCGTCTGCTTCGCGTAGCCCGGTCCGAGAACGCCGGTGCGAAATCCGCAGTGAACGGTGCGGCTGAGGTAGCCGAGACGGCGCAGCCGCGCCGCGACCTTGTCCGCGAGATCGTGCAAGACGACAAGCGCAAGCGAGATCTCGCGTAACTCGGGCGGAAGGGTTTTCGAGTGGCCCACCGATTTCGGCGGAGGGATCTCGGAGAACGGGAGGATGGGCGTCGGATCGCGTCCGTGGCCGAGTTCGCGCAGGAAGACGCCGTAGATCCCAAACTCATGGCGCAACGTGGCCTCGGAGATCTCGGCGAGGTCGGAGAGAACGCGGATGCCGAGCCGACCGAGGCGACGCTCGATTCTCGGGCCGATCCCGCAGATCTCGCTGACGGACGTGGTTCGGAGGAGCGCGGGGAGATCGTCGTCGCGCAAGACGCCGATTCCATTGGGTTTGTGGCGTTTGGCGACGAGTTTGGCGAATGCCTTGCCCGCTGCGGCGATGCCGAGCGTCGCGGTGATGTGCGGACCGAGAACCTCGCGGAACCGTCTCTGTACTTCGCGCGCAAGCCTCGTTGCATCCCCGTAACGGGGAACGGCTTGCGTGATGTCCATGAAGACCTCGTCGATCGAGAAGACCTCGATGACCGGGGTGACCTCTTCGAGGACGGCGAGGAATCGTCGCGTCGTCTCGACGTAGCGCTCGGGATGGCCGGCGACCAGGACAAGGCCGGGACAAACTCGCTCGGCTTCCCAGACCGGCATGCCGGTGACGACGGGAAAGCGTTTGGCCTCGCGCGAGAACGCGGTGACGATCGAGCGCTCGGTCGGTTTGCCGGTGACGCCGATCGGCTTGCCGCGCAGGGACGGCTGCGCCTGCTGCTCGACCGAAGCGAAGTAGGAATCCATGTCGAGGTGCGCGATGAGTTGAGGCATGGCCTTCCTCGCCGATTAGGATTCGATTTCGATTTCGTCCAGCGTCCACTGGTTGGAGCGCGTGTTGAGGCGAACGTGGAAATGCTCGCCGGCCGCGCTGACCGAGTAGCAAAGATGGATCGTTTCCCCCTCGCGCTCGACGTGGACAAGGTTCGTGGCCGCAACGTCGTAGCGTCGTCCGCCCCAGCGAAAGGCCCGCAGTTCGGGATGTGTCTGGCGCTGTCGATAGACGACCAGCGCGTCGATGGCTTCGCCCACCTTACGGATCACGTTCATTCACCGTATTCATTGTACCCAATGAATACGGCATGTCAATCACTCCACCACGGCGTGGAATCTGTACTGCGTCTGCGGCGCTGCCGCGTCGATTCTCTCCTCGCGCACGAGGCCCAGCGTGACCAAACGCCGCACGCGGTTGTGGCAAACGTTAGCTGGAACCGCGAGTGCGTCGGCGAGTTCTTTCGTCGTTGTCCGTCGGCGCTCGTTGATCAGGTCGAGCGTTTCCCGAAGGGGGCGAGCCAGGCGCCCGAGCACGACCCAGCGGTCGTCCACGCGGCAGAACAGGGCGAGCTTCCGCTGGGCGAGCTTGTCGGCAAGGTCTTCGACCAGATCGAGCGTTGGCGAGCGGACGACGAGCGTCCGATCCCCGTACGCGCCCGAGGCGACGAGCCCGGAGAGCCTGCCGATGGCTTCGTCGGCAAACGAACCCGAGAGCACGTCGACGCCGCGCAGATCGAGGGCGAGCTGCCCCCCGGGCGGCAACTCGTCGAGGGCCGCGGCGAGCACGCGTCGCGCGGCCTCGCCTTCGAGGCGCGTTCCCAATCGCCGGCCGAATCGCGAGATCTCGATCGTCGAAACCTTCATCTTATTCATTGAACCCGGGATCCTCGTAGGATTCAACTCCGCGCTCGCCGAACGTCGCCTCGCCGATTCCGAAGGCGCGGCGAGGAATCGCGAGCGAGATCTGAACGCCGGGAAACGGAGCGACGTCGACGACGTCCCCGCCGGCGTCGCTCTCGTAGAACAGCGCGGTTCCGCTGCGCACGGCGACCGCGCCCTCCCACGCGCGGACGCGGCGCACGATGCGTGCCAATTCCTGACCGCGTCCCGGATCGATGAACCGGCTGGCCCCCTCGAGGACGGCGGCGCGCAACGCATCGGCATCGGATCGGGGCGCGGCTCCGGGGCGCAGGGCGAGGCTTCGCCGCAGGCCGATCCCTTTGTCGGCGATGGCCAGAATGACGCACTCGCCGTCGTCGGCCATCGTCGCGATGCCGTGAGGATCGAGCACGTCGCCGGTGGCGTTGGCGTGTTGCGGGATGTTCTGGAACAGCTCGAGCAGAATGCGCAGGAAACGCCGCCGCGGCGCTTCATCGATCGGGTAGCGATCCGCCAGTCGCCGGTCGAATGCGTCGACGAGCGCGGTGACGTTCTCTTCTCGGTCGATAGCCGCGATGGGTTGGAGAACGAGGTCGGGGTCGGCGGCGGGTAAGTGGTCGATCCCGGTCTTCACGTCGGCGAAGAAGCGCGCGCTCGTCAACGTACGGCGGATCCCCGGCGCGTCGGGCCACGCGACGCGCAGTCGCCGGCCGCTCTCGCGCGCGTGGCGCACGGCCAGGTCGAGGGTCAGCAAGGCGTAGGGGTCGACGGCGCTCACGCCGCGCAGGTCGAGCGTCGACTCGCGGTGGACATAGACGAGATCGAGGACGTCCTCGATTGTCTCCACCGTAAGCCGCATAGCGCCTCCCTTGGGCTCTCCCGCGTTGGAGTGTCTCCCTTGGCGGTCGACGCGTCCACCGCGCGATCATCGACGTTGCGACGGCCTTTTCGAGCGTCGAGCCAGGAACGTCGCAGACAAGCTGCGACGCTACAGGGGTCCTGGGATTCCTTACACGATTCCGCGTTCGCCGGCCTTCGTAGCGTCTGGCCTTGGCGCGGCGTTGACGCGCGTCGCACGCGTCGCCACGAAACGTCGGCGATAACCATGTGCCGCTGTAGCGTCGCAGCTTGCCTGCGACGGCCTTTTCGAGCGTCGAGCCAGGAACGTCGGAGACTGGCCCAACGTTGCTCCGAGCGAACGTTGCGAGCGAACGTCGGAGACTGGCCCAACGTTGCTCCGAGCGAACGTCGCAGACAAGCTGCGACGCTACAGCGGCTCCTCTCTTCCGATTCGACGCCGCGGACAACCAAGGGCCCCTGTAGCGTCGCAGCATGGCTACCGGTCGGCACATCGTCCCGGTAGCTGTCTGCGACGGCCTTTGTAGAGGGTTGGGTTCCTAGAGGTCGAACTCGGCGAGGAGGGGCGTGTGGTCTGACGGCGTGGGGCCCAGACGCGGCCCAAGGTCGATCCACGCGCTCGTGGATCGCTCCGCGAGCGTCGTCGTCGCCAGGAGATGGTCGACGCGCCAGCCGCGGCCGCGCGCGACGGCGTCGACGGCGCGGTAGTCGAAATACGTGTATTGGCCGGGCTCGTTGACGTGTCGGCGGAAAACGTCGACGAACCCCCACGCCGCCGCGCGGTGGAAGGCCGCGGTGGCGTCGGGGTGGTAGCACACGTGGCCGAGAAGGCGCTTCGGGTCGTAGACATCGATCGGCTCCGGAGCGACGTTGAGGTCCCCCATCCAGAGCACGGGATCCCCCGGGCGGGCGACGGCATCGAACGCGCGGCGAAGCCGATCGAACCACGCCAGCTTGTAGCCGAACATCGGGTGATCGACCTCGCGACCTTGGGGCACGTACGTGTTGACCACGGTGACCCTGCCCCATTGCGCGGTGACGAGCCGGGCCTCGTCGGCGGGTCCGCCGTCGTCGAACCCGAAGCGCACGTTCTTCAGCGTCTTGCGCGTAAGGAGCGCTACGCCGTTGTACGCCTTCTCGCCGCGAAACGCGACGCGGTACCCCAGGTCGGCCAGAGGACCTGCTGGGAAAGCATCGTCCGGCGCCTTGGTCTCCTGAAGGCCGACGAGATCGGGACGCACGCGCTCGAGCCACGCCAACAACGCGGGGAGCCTCGCGCGGATCGAATTCACGTTCCACGTCGCGACGCGCAGAGCCATCTCGCGGGCCGTTACGGGGCGATCACCCCGCTGGCCGTGGTCACCTCCAGGCCCTCCTCGCGCAGCCTTGCGACGTAGGGGTTGATGCCGATCGAGTCGCTCGCCATGTGCCCGGTCACCAGAAGCGTCTTGCCCGGCGCTGCGTCCTGCTCCAGGCGTCGAGCCTCCTCGGGGCGGCAATGGATGTAAATCACAGTGTCTACGCCGTGCTGGAAGTACGCTCGCGCGACGGCCGCGCCGCCATTGGTTCCGGCCCCGTGCGACACGACAACGCGTCCGACGCGGTCCGATCGCGTCCCGACCACCGGTTCGATGGGCGTTGGAGCGTTGCGGAGCTCGCCGAATGCCGCGCACAGAGCGTCGATGAGCTGCCCCACGCGGGCTTCGGGGGACACCGTTGCGGCGACCGCGGCGAGGCGCCGCCGTCCCAGCTCGTCGAGCGGCGTGTGGATGTTGAGGTACGGCATGTCGAGGAGACGGGCGATCGACGGATCGTGGTCGAAGTTGGCCGACGCGTCGGCGCGCCGCCGAGCCTCGATCGTCTCGGCCATCACCTCCCGCGCTACGGCTTCGGGAACGCCGGCCTCGATCATCTGCCCGATGTGGCGCTCCAGCACGCGGTGGAAGCCGAGCGTCGCGAGGCCTACGGGGTGGTGGGCGATCACCGCGTCGAAGCCGAGTTCGCGCGCCGCGAGCAGCTCTGGAGCGCGAAGGTCGATCCCGACGAGAACGCGGCGGATTCGATCTCCCGCGTGGTGTACCGCGCTGTCTCCGGGAATCTCGAGCATCCCGGCCATCTCGAGCGCGATCGACATCAGCCGATCGGTGTTCACGGTGCCGACCTCCTGGGGGGGCGAGCGAACAGGGCAAACTCGGAGAGGATCGATCCGCCGACGAACTCCCGCAGGATCGACGTTCCGGGTAGATACGCCGCCGGATAAGGGTCGAACCAGCGCAACAGGGCCAACAGGCGCTCGGCCTCGACGCGCAAGTCGGGGGCGCGAACTTGGTGAAGAAGCGGCTCCACGAGCGGTTTCAGGACGGCGAGCTCGTAGCCCAGGGCCGAGTTGAACATCGTGTCGGCGCCCTCCTGGTACGGGAAGATGTTCTCTTTCTCTCCGCGCCGCACGTTCTCCCACATGCGCAACGTGGCCTCGGCGTCGTAGCCGCGGAAGGTTGCGTCGCGGGTGATGCGCCGGATGAGCCGCGTGTCCGTGGTCGAGACGCGGTTGTGAATGTCGAGGTTCAGCTGCGTGAGAGCGCTCACGAAGATCCGGTAAATGCCCGACAACGAGGCGTCGACCGACAGCCTCGGGTTCAGTCCGTGGATGCCTTCGACCAGAAGGAGCTGCGTCTCGGCGAGGCGAACCGTCGGACCCACCTCGCGACCGCCGGTCGCGAAGTCGTACCGCGGTAGGGTGACCGATTCGCCGCGCAACAGGCGGCGCAGATCGTCTTGCAGGAGGTCGACGTCGAGTGCCGTGAGCGAGTCGAAGTCTGCGGCGTCGCCAAAGCGGGATCTCAAGACCTCCCGCGGGAAGAAGTAGTCGTCCATCGGAAGCGGGTAGGGGTGCACGCCGTTGGCCAGGAGCTGGATCGCGAGGCGCTTTGAGAACGTTGTCTTGCCCGAGGACGACGGCCCGGCGATGAAGGCGAGCCGAGTTCCCTCGGCCGATTTGCGCGCGAGCGTCGCCGCGATCTCCGCGATACGTTTCTCGTGCAGGGCTTCGAACACAAGGACAACCTGCCCCATGCTGCCGTCGCGAATCGCGTCGTTGAGCGAACTCACGTCGCGCATGCCAAGGAGCGAGAGCCACTTGCCGTACTCCTCGAACACCTCGCGAAGGGCCGTGAAGCGCTGCGGCGGCAGAAGCTTGCGCGGGCTTTCGCGGCGCGGGAAGCGCAAGATGAACCCGTACGAGAACGGTTCCAGCGAGAAGGTCCGCAAGACGCCCGTCGAGGGGACCATGTAGCCATAGAAGTAGTCGGAGATCCCCAGGAGCACGTACACGTGCAGATGGTCTTCCAGCCGCTCCAGAAGCTGCTCTGCCTTCGCTCCCTGTCCGCGTGCCGCGAAGTGGCCTCGGATCTCGTCCGGCGTCAGACGTCGTCGAAGAATCGGGTGATCCTCCTTGACGATCTGCGTCATGCGCGCCTTCAGCCGTCCGAGTTCATCGGGCGTGAACGGCTCGCGGCCCTCGACGTGGCAGAAGTAACCGCCGTGCGGAACGGAGTAGTCGATGTGCACGTCGGCTTCGGGGAACAGCTCTGCGACCACGGCGACGAGCAAGAGCGAAAGGCCGCGGCTGTAGATCCTCATCCCGTCGGAATCGGACATCCGAACGGGTCGCACCTCGACGTCGCGAACCAGCGGGCACGCCAGTTCGCGCAGCTCGCCGTCGACGATCGCTGCGACGGCGGGATCCTCATCGCCCGGATATGCGATTCGCAGGACGTCGGCCAACGGAGTCTCGAGCGGGGCGGCGAACGTGCGCCCGTCGGCGAGCGTCACGCGGACGTCCGCGCGGGACTCGACCTCGTGGATCGGCTCGACTCCGGGCATGGAACCTCCTCGGCCGGGCTCCGGCCGCGGCACAAGACTACTTCCGGGCCTCGGCAAGAATCGGGAGCGCCGTCTCGCGCAACTTCGCGATCGTTGAGGAAAGGGCCTCGAGGACGCGCTCGGACGTCGGCGGGACGTCGCGCGGTCCGCGAAGCGACGTGAAATGAAGGCCGCGTAGCGCCGCACGAGCGTGGAACGACGCCGGGATCTCGTCGGGTAGCGATGCGTCGAGCATCACGGCCCACGCCAGCGTCCAAGCCCGAACGACGTTGGCGACGTCGTAGCCGCCGCCTCCCAGGGCCAGCCATGGTACGCCCAGGCTGCGGAATCGCTCGACCGCCCGCTCGAACCCGCGGAGGCTCAGACGCAGGTTGGCCAAGAGGTCGCCGATCAGCGCGTCGGCGCCCAATTGGGTCACGATGGCATCGGGGCGGAACGCCTCGAGCGCGGGGAGGACGATCTCCTCGAACGCCTGGTCGTAGGCGCGGTCGCCCGCGCCGGGAACGAATGGCACATTGAGCGCGTATCCCTTCCCTTCGCCGATCCCGATCTCGTCCTCGAATCCTGTCCCGGGAAA
>JBFMGK010000047.1:0-12566 GCA_040752575.1 Candidatus Bipolaricaulota bacterium | reverse complement strand
GGTGTCGGATTCGCCGTCGTCTACCTTGCCGACCGAGAGCAGTGGTGGGCGCTGATCCCGGCTGGAGCGCTCCTATCTGTGGGCACCGTGTCAGTCCTGCCCGAGCGCGAGCGCGGCGGGGTGCTGTTTCTCGGACTGGCAGCGACCTTCGCGGTGGTCGCCCTCGCCTCGCCGAAGGGCGCGCGTCAGCCCTGGGCTTGGCTTCCGGCCGCCGTGTTGGCCGTCCTGGGGGCGTTGCGCCTGGGCGGCGTGAGGGATCTCGTCGGGCTTCTGTGGCCGGCGGCGTTGATCGCCGTGGGCGTACTGCTCATCGTGCGCCACCTCGTCAGCACAAGGACATAGCCGCGCCTGCCGTTGCGCGGGGACCCGCGGCGCGCAGATGTGCCAGAGACGATCGAGCTGACCGAAAGAGGGGTGAGCATGGCACGAGAGCACATGATCTCTCTCCAGAGGGTCGTCAGAGTGCGAGAGATCATCCAAGACCTTCACCCGTTCTTGGCGAAGTTGTTTCCTATCGCCATTGTCGAGGACGGTCACTTCTTGATCTACGACATAGGGCCCAACGATCAGACGTATCGTCTCGTCCGAAGGGCGGCTACTCCGATGCCCATTCCCAAAGGCGTGCGAGCTGCCTTCCCCCTTTCGGACTACGATGACCGCATGGCGTGCGTGGTGACCGGCGATGTATTCGATGAGCCGGATGGCTACGCCACGATCTTCCACGAGTTCGTTCACTGCGGACAAGCGGAGAGCTGTGAGCAAAAGCTCAAGGACAGGCTTAAGCTTGCGCGTCAGGCACGCGAAGCCAATGACCCCATGTGGGAGATCAACCACCCGTTTCCGTACGCTGCACACGAGTTCGCGCCGCTCTATCAGGCTTTCCTGGACAGTCACAGCCTGCTCGACATCGAGAGCATTCGTCAGGATCTGAGAAGCTCGCTCGAACGGCGCGACTACGAGTACATGGTCTGGCAGGAGTGGAAGGAGGGGTTTGCGCGCTTCATCGAGAACCAGATTAGGCGTCGGCTAGGCCTAGAGGAGAGTCACGGCGGCAAGAAGCAGCCTTTCGGTCGCGTCGTCTTCTATGCAGGCGGTGCGCACTACATCGAGACGCTGAGCGGGCCAAATCCCTCATGGATCGTTCACATCGAGAAGCTGTTCGACCGGATGCTCGTTGGGCTCGCGGCGGATCGCGACTCTGTGTAGAGTAGATCGGGATTCCTGGCACACGGACACCACTCCGGTCGATCGCCGGATCGGCCCAGAGGCGCTTCGGCGTCCACTGCAGTGGCTGCGGCCAAGGATCCGCAACCGGGAAGAAGAGAGGTTCTGGGCCGCAAAGAACTTCTGCGGCTTCTTGACTCCACGTGGCGAAGGGCGACGGTCCGAGGACATCTGGGGAGCTTGATGTGTGGCTGGTTCGCCGCGAGAGGCCGATGCCGGGCGGAGGTCTGGCCCATGGTGGCTCTGGCTACCTTGCTGTTGGGTCGCGCGGCGGCGCAATGGAGTACTGTGTCCCCGGAATGGCTCGGAATGGCCGATTGAGTGCTGTGTCCCCGGAGTGGAATGGTGGGGGGGCGGGTAAGGATGCCTCGCGTGCAGGCGATCGTGGTTCGCGAAGACCGTGTGCTCATGGTGAAGCACCGCCAGGGCGGCATCGACTACTGGTGCTTGCCTGGCGGCGGGCAGATGCCCGGCGAGACGCCGGAAGAGGGCGCGTTGCGCGAGCTTCGCGAGGAGTGCAACGTGAGCGGCGTGGTAGTACGTCAGACGTCGCACGTGCGCCACGCGGCGGACGACGAAGCCCATAGCTACCTTATCGACATCGGCGACCAGACTCCCTCACTCGGGAGCGATCCGGAGTTCCCGCCGGGTCAAGGAATCCTCGTTGACCTGCGATGGATGCGGCTCGCCGAGATCCCCGAACGCGATCGTGTCTTCCTGTGGGCCGCCGGCCTCCTTGGCGTAGGGACCTTCCTCGCCGAGATCGCGGCGTGGGGTGATGAGCTGAGCTATCCGCGGCAAGAGCCATCATGAGAACGAAGAGACCCCGGTCTCTTGGGGACCGCATGGCGCGAGCGATCGCAGGGCGGTTCAGGGAGCAGGGGGAGCAGGTCGAGCGTCGACTGTCGGCGGGGCCGCGCGTACCTACGACCCTTCTCGCCGCGTTCTTCTTGTGCTACGTCGGGCTCAGCCTGTTCATCAACCTCGTCGTCTTTCCCAGCCCATGGCTTGATCCCGTGGCACGAGCGACGCGCGGCCTCATCTCGCCGACGCTCGTTGTCAACCTTGCGTTGCTCGCGATCTGCGTTGGCGGCGTCCTCAGGCTGGCTGGCGGGCTGCGGTGGCGAGACGTCGCAGGCGGGTCGTGGGCATTCAGACAAGGGGCGGCGTCAGTGCTCCTCCTGTGGGTGATCACACAGGCGATCGCCGCCGCCACGGTGCGACTCGCCGGCGAGGCCGTGCTCCTCGATCCGGCGTGGACAGGTGTCGGATCGCTAGCCGTGGTCGGTAACGTGCTGGCGCAGGTGGCCGGCAACGCGCTGTTCGAGGAGATCGCATTCCGCGGTGTCCTTCTTCCACGTGTCTTTCGGCGCCTGCGCACAAAGCGCCCGTGGCTGCGTCCCTTGCTGGCCGTTGCCCTGTCCCAAGCTCTCTTTGCGCTCTTCCACATTCCGAACCGGATCTACTCAGGTCTCCCGGCCGCCGACTTCCCACTGGAGCTCCTGCGCCTCTTTGGGCTCGGGTCCTTGTTCGCCGTGGTCTACCTGCGCACGGGCAGCCTGACCTTCACTCTCGGCGTGCACGCGTTGCTCAATGAACCTGCGTCGCTCGTTGGCGGAGCCCCAGCGACGGAAATCACCGTGGCACTTGTCGCCACCACGGTTGCCGTCGGCACTCTGTGGGGCCGGCCGACTTCGCCGTCGGACACGACGTAAGGTGAAGAGTGATCTCGCTTGTTGGGGCGCACGAGAGTCCGGAACAATGGCCCTGGCGGCGCCGTTTCGTGCGAGGGTGAGCGGAGGGCGCCCCAGTCGGCGAGGAAGCAAGGGGAAGGCGAGGAGGTGCAACCCATGGACGTGAGGCCAGTCGACAAGGTGCGCGAAGCCGAGATGCTAGAACTCATCGAGCGTTACGAAAGGGCAGCCAATTCCGGAGACGGCGCCGCGTTCGAGGAGATCCTGGCGCTCGACGACCCGCAGTTCAGCGAGTTCGAAGACTTCATTCCTGAGCCGATCGGCGCTGCAACGGTGCGCGACATCCTGACCTGGCGGCGCGAGCATCCGGAGTTCAAGTATGAAGTTTCCTACGTCCAGCGCCGGGCCTTTCCGCTGAGCGACTCGCTGGCCTATGCGACGGCCTTGAGCACGTGGAGGGGCGATGCGGGGGCTGGAAAGGGTCGTGTGACCTGGATTGCCAAGCGCATCGACGGCCGCTGGAGAATCCTGCACGGGCACTGGTCGGCGATGCCGGAGCCTGAGCGACAGTGAGGCCGGAGCGCGATGGCGATCTGAGGTCCGCGGACAAGGCGTGACCGCTGCCCCTTTCTTGGCGCCGCGGCCTCGCACGGGGAGGCAATCCGATGTCCACTTCACCTTCCGACCCCCGGCAAGCGGTCGGCGAGATGCTTGACCTGGCGCTCGCGTTCCCCGAGGCCCATCTCCATACGGCCGATCTACCGTACCGCTTCGCCTCGTGGGCGCTTGACGAGCCGGAGAACGTCGCGCTGTGGAGGGATGGCGGCAGGCTCGTCGGCTGGGCCGTCATCCAGGCCCCGTTCTGGATGCTTGACTTCGCGTTTCGACCCGACACCGAGAGCGACCTGCTGCCCGAGGCTCTGCGCTGGGCCGACCGTCGAGCAAAGAGTGTCCGGGGGACGATTCACGAGAGACCCCAGAGGTACGTGACGACGTTCAGCAACCTTGAGGCGCGTCTTGAACTCCTCGAACGACACGGCTATGCCTGTCAGGCGGACGTGGTGTCGGACTCGTGGTCGCGCGTGCTGCTGCGCCGCGTGGGGGCGGCGCCCGAGCGGTGCGAGGCGCCCGCGGGGTTTGCCGTTCGCGCGATTGACGGCCAGCGAGAGATCGACGCCTACGTGGACCTGCACCGTACGGTGTTCGAGTCGAAGAACATGACGTCCGCCTGGCGATCCCGCACGCTGTCCGCGCCGCACCACCTTCCCGAGGCTGATCTCGTCGCGACCGCAGCCGACGGCCGATTGGCCGGATTCTGTATCGGCTGGCTGGCTCCGTCTTCGGGTGGCGTCAGGATTGGCCAGATCGAGCCGCTTGGCGTGGATCCCGGCGCCCGCGGACTCGGGCTCGGCTCCGTCTTGCTGGCGGAGTGCGCCCGTCGCCTCATCGCTGCGGGAGCGATCGAACTGCTCGTGGAAACTGACACGTACCGGGCGCCTGCGCTGGATCTCTACGAGAGCTTCGGCTTCCGGCCGCTGCGCGACGTCGTCGTGTATCGCAAGGAAGGACCTGCGTAGACTGCGAGGCTGGGCGGCTTCAGCTCGCCGCTTTCCCCGCGAGAAGGCCGAGCAGCGCCGCGAGGATGCTTTGGGCACATGCCCAGAGGTCGCGAACTAGGTCGGCCAGGCCGGCGCTTTGCGCCGGAATCGCCAGCGGCACAGCGATGCGCGCGGCGACGAGGCCGACGAAAGCGCAGAACAAGCCGCGCACGAGGAACTTGTACGGCACCGTCGCGGTCTTGTTAGTTGTCGTCATCGAGGAGTCTCACCGTTCCCAGCTCGGGATCCACAACGCTCGCCTGGGCGGGGTAGCGGATGGCGTGCCACAAGACGAGGACCATGACCTTGGCCGTTAAGGCGGTCTCGCGAACGACCACCACGAGAAGCCCCTTCACCAAGCTGCCGCTGTGCATCGCGAAGGCCTCCTTAAGAACATGCCTGTACTCGTCGTCAGGCCACCTAGAGGACAAGCAGAGTACAGAACAACAAGGAGGAACGTCAAGCCCCGTACGCCCCGCACGCGTACCCAAACTGCTCCGGGAGCGGGATCGATCCCGCAGTCCGGTCCGGTCGTACGCGCGCCGCACGCCAGCACGACAAGGCGTATACTGGTCCGCTTCGCGGAGGGAAGGCGATGGAATACTCACCGATTCTGGCGGTGGCGACGGCGTTGTTTGAGGTCACGGTGGCAGTCTGGGCATTGCGCGGACCCGGGGATCGGGCCGTACTGCGAACGACCAGTGCGATTCTGCTTCTGCTCGCGGGGTACCAGATCGCCGAAGTGGCCATTTGCACGGACGTTCAGGCGGCGGACTTCTTGCCGCGGGTGGCGTTTCTCATCGTGACATGGCTGCCGCCGCTGGGACTTGTCCTGATCGCGCAGCTACATCGACCTCGATCGACGGCGCTGGTTGCCGTCGGCCGATCGATGCTCGCGATCGGCGCGGGAATCGCCGTCTGGATCCTTGCTGACCGCGCGTTTGCGACCGCCTCCGTGTGCTCGGCCGTCTACGCGAGGTACACGCACGCGATGCCGCGGTTCCTGGCCTACTCGTTGTTCTACTGGGTCGGGCTCCTGGCGATGGTTCTTCTCGCCGGATACGGCGTCCTCACGTGCCGCGACCTCCACCGGCGCTCGCTCCTCGGCCATGTCCTGGCTGGCACCGTGGCGTTTCTCGTGCCGTCGATCGTGACGTCGTGGTTCGTCCCGGCGGCGCGCGGCGCCCTGCCGTCGATCATGTGCCACTTCGCTGTCTTGTTGGCCGTTGCCCTCGCGCGGATGGTTCACGTCCTGCGTCGCCCGGCGGAAGAAGCCGAACGGCGGTCTCAGGTTGCCGCGGCCTAGCCCCTAGGGAAGATGGCCCCAGGTGAGCGTGAAGCGCGGCCTGCCACCATTTCCGAGGAGCGGGACGACATAGCCGAGCGTCAAGTGGAAGGAAAAGCCGAGGGGACCCGAGACGCTGAGAGTGAGCGCCGGGCCGGCCTCGGCGAGCAAGGCCTTGCTGCCGTCCACGGGCAACAGGCTGCCGCGCGCGAAGATCGACGCCGAGAGGCCGTCCAAATGGCCAAGGCCCAGGATCGGCCGTCCCGCGTGCCGGGCCCACGGAGGCAGCGTCAGGACGACCTCGAGGGCAACGCGCTGATCGGCTCGAGGTTCGGGCGTGAAGGAGCTTAGTGAGTCCGCCGCCAGTCGAAAGTCGTCTGGCAGGCTGCCGACGATCGCCGTCCCCGCCGAGATCCCAGCGTCGAGGTAGAGAAGGGGTGCGATACGCAGTCGGCCTCCTACGCTGATGTCCAGGGAGGCGAACGGCGGGATCCCGAGTCCCGGGATCCCGCACGTGACGCTCGCCGCCGCCGCGAACGTCGTCGCTGGAGCTCCGTCGAGCCGATAGATGGTCTGGACATATGGCACGACATCGGGTAGCGGCCCCACGGCCCCGAAGACCAGTTCGAGGCGGTGTGTCGGCGCCCAGAACGTCCCGGGCGTTCCCGTTTCCGGATGCGTGAAGAACGTCGCGTCGAGCGCGAGGGAGGTATCGAGCGTCGCAGAAGCCTCTCGCTCTGCCCCGAGACCGACGGACGCAAGCGACGCGAGGAACGACGCAGAGAGATCCCGCCCGAACGATGCGTTCCACGCGGCGATGGCGTTCCACGCGAGCAGCGGACCAGTCCCTTCTGAGACATCGTCGAATGCCGGGGCGGGGACGACGGCCACCGCCCACGCGTGGTCGCGGCGGAAGCCGCCGGAAATCCCGGCCACGGAGATGTCGATGGCGTAGGCATCCAGCGGACGACCGACCGGAGGTAGATCGGCGTCCCGGAACGGGTGATCGACGACGAGGCGGCGAGGCCAGTGGTTGTTGTAGCGATTGCTGTCGAGAAGCATCTCGTCGGGATCGAGCGTGACGCGAACGACAGGCAGGTTCGTCTCGAGCGTGAGCGTCTGACGGGCTGTCAACGGGGTCCAGATCACCCGCACGGCGGATCCATCCGACAAGGCGGCTTCGAGAGTCACCGGAAGCGTGGCGCCTTCGGCACGCAACGAGAGCGCGACCGCGTACGCGTCGCCACGACGTTGCACGTCGAGGCCATCGACCGCGACGCCGGCTACGGCATCACCGAACACCCAGTCGTCGAAGAACGATTCGGGCAGCGTCGGACCCGCGGCGGCGGCGAACATGCCCTCGAGTGCGCTCACGCTGAGCGTGCGCCCGGCGTAGTTCTGCGCCGCCGACGCGAGAACCTGAGTCATCGTCTCGCTTCCGACCAGGCTCTCGAGGGCACGCAGCACCAGGTACCCCTTCTTGTAGGTCCGGACCGTGAGTCCGTTGAGGTACTCGACGTCCTGAAGGGGCTTGACGATCCCCTCGTCGTACCCGGCCCGCAGGAGGTCGATGTAGGGATACTCCTCCACGTCGCGCCGCAGGTTGAACGGGCCGACAAGTTCTCGCACCAGGCCCTCGAGAACTCCTGCGCCGAGGTGCGAGAACACGTTCGGGACCAAGGCTCCGTAAAGGTTCTCGAAGGTTGAGACGGCCGTGTATTCGGCGAGACCCTCGGAGATCCAGTTCTCGGCGTTGAAGTCGGCTCCGGCGCCGATACCCCAGATCAGGTGGGCAAGCTCGTGCGCGAGGAGGTACTCGACAAGGCGGTCGCACGTCCCGGAGACAGGAACGTCCCGCATGCGCGCGACATCGACGCCCCAGAGGACCATGCCGTCCGCCGCAAGCCCGTAGAGACCGGGGGCTGGATCGGTGACCAGCAGGACACGACCCGGGATCACATCGCCGAATCGGGCTCGGTACAGCGACAAGACGCGTTCCGCGGTCAACAGAGCAAATCGCGCAGCCGATTCGCCCCCCGTGGGGTAGACGGCTTCCAGCTCCAGTTCGCCGACGGCGATCGAGAGGGAAGCGAGATCCTTTCCCACCACAATCGGGATCGAGCGAACGGGGCGGTCGCTCGCCGCCACCACGCTCGTCCATCCGTCGACCGAAGCGACAAGCGCTTGGCGATCGGCGCCGCAGAAGGCACGGTATCCCGCGGGGACCCGAAGCTCGACTTCGTAGCGGGCGGCAGGCAACGCGAACTGCCCGGACGACGCGGAGGAAACGACGATCGGATGCCAGCCGAAACGCCAGATGTAGACGCCGTCGACGACCGCCATGTCGGGACGCAGAGCGCGCGCGAACTTCGTCTCGAACTCGACGACGAGGGTCGTGCGCGCCCCGACGGGCAGGGGCGATGCCAGCTCAATGGCGAGGATCCCTTCCCGCAGCGAGTAGGTCTGGAGTGTCGGAGGTGCCGCTGCGAGGCGAAAGGCAAGCGCCTGTCCCGCGGAGTCCGCCACAGAGCGGATCTTCGTCCAGGTGGGGTCGAACCCGCGGACATAGGCCGCGTCCTCGAGCGAGCGGGCCACGTAGGGATTCGGCTCGGCGCCAAGGTTGGCGAGGAGACAGAAGAGGACCTCTCGCAGAGGTTGTCCGGTGTCGTTTGCCACCTCGACGCGTTCGGTCCCTGAGAGCGTGTTGGTCCTCGGGTCAAGGCGCACCGAGATCGCGTACGCGGTCGACGTCCCCAGGGCGTCGGCGGCTGCGGCTCCCGCGGCCATGAGACTCAGGATCACGGCAACCAGTGCGGCGCAGCGGGTAACCATCCCGTCTCCCTTCTTCTGGACGTTGAGTGGACCGCCGCGCCCCGACTGCGGCGGCGTAGACGGCGACTGCGCCCATCTTCGCAAGGCGACGTGGCGCGGTCAACCGCTCGCCGCCGTTACGAACCGCAGGCGAGCGGCCCGACCGTCTCCCGATACTCGATGCCGCGATCCCGCAGGTCGGCGAGGAGGCGCGTGACCCAATCCTCCCGGCGGCCCAACGCCTCGGGGGGAAGCAGGCCCGGCCCGTCGACGGCACCCGAAGCCAGCAGTCGGATGGCGCTTGTCGCCGCGAATCCCGTCGTCCGCGCCATCGCGGAGGTTCCCGTGGAGCGATCGAATCGGTCGAACAGGTCCGTCTGAATCCTTTGCGGGCCGTCGGGCGATTCTCCCTCGACGACGACGCGCATCACGGTGACGTCCTCGTCGCCCTCCTCCATCTGCCACAGAGGGAAGAGGAGTTTCGTGGCGAGATCGATGGGGCGCACGCGGACGTCGCCAACCTGAACTGGGATGTCGGAGAAAAACCCGGTCTCGCGCAGCGTGCGGATCCGATCTGCGTGGCCTGGATAGCGCAGCGTCTTCTCCACCATATCCGGTGCGGGTATTGTCCGGATGAGCGTTCGCAGACCGTCGGTCACGAAGGCCTCGAGCGTTCCGATCCCGGGAAAGTCGAGGGACTCGACTTCCGAGAGCGCGGGGAGGATCTCGATGCGGCCCTGGCGGACGACGCGCGCCGGCCGTGTGTATTCCTCGACGACGTCGATCGGCGAGAACCCGGCCTTGTACTCGTAGGGCCAGCGACGGATCGTCGGCAGGCCGCCGACGTAGATACGAACCCGATGGACACTGCGGAGCCTCGCCGCGGCGCGGGCGACGAGGACATTGCTCATCCCCGGTGCGACCCCGCAATCGATGACGGCCAGGGCGCCGCGCGACGTTGCGAGGGCATCCAGCGAGAAGGGGTCTTCGGGGAAAAAGGCAATGTCGACGACGCGATGGCCGGCCTCCAGCAGGGTTCGAAGCGTGGCGAAGCCGAGGAACCCCGGGACCGCGCTCACAACGAAATCCGCATCCTGCGTCGCGGCACGTACCGCCTTCGCGTCCGCGAGGTCGGCGACCTTGGTGGCGACGCCACAGCGTGCAGCCGCGGCGAGCCTCGTGGGGTCGCGATCGACGGCGCACACCCGAAAGCGCGACTCGGCGGCGAGGTCGGCGGCCATGACCGCGCCGACGCGGCCGGCTCCGAGCACAACGACGTTCATTTGGGGTCCTCCTTCGCTTGCCGGTTCCGCGGGGCGGGGCGTCGGGCGGCCTTCTTGGGCGCGGGTTCTGACGACGTGCTGTGAACCTCTTCCAGCCAGCGGCGCGCGGCGAGAGCTTCGTCGACGCGGTGCAGGGCTTCGTATTGCGCGATGGCCGCTCGCGCGAGACGTTCGGCGTCTGCGTGGTCTCCGAGGGCACGTCGACAGCGGGCGAGGCACGCTTGCGCTGACGCTTCGTCGGCTGGCGCGCGAAGGCGCTGGGCGATGGCGAGTGCCTGCTCGAAGTGCCCAACGGCGACGGCAGGCTCGTCGGCGTCGAGCGCGAGCCTCCCCAGATAGGCCTGGCAATTCATCTGCCCTTGGGGGTCGAGCCCTAGGTGCTTTCTCAGTTCTGCGCTCGCTTGGATCTCGGCGCGCGCCGCCGCCCGATCGCCCTTCGCCGCAAGAATCACGGCCTTCGAGTGGCGGCCGAGGGCGACGCCCCAGTGATCGCCGATCGACTCCTTCAGCGCGATGCCGCGCGCTGCCAGTTCAAGCGACTCCGGCTCCGCGGGCCTCCCGGCGGCCAGAGCATCGCACGCTGCACCCGCTTCCCAGACGAGTCCGGCGCGCTCGAACCAGCTGAGCGCTTCGCGGAGGTCCGGCGTCTCGGTCAGCGGGCATCGCCCGCGGGAGTACGCCGCGAGAACTCGGATGAACGCGAGGCCGCGATCGAGCGAGAGCGGCGCGGCGAGAGCGAGACTCTCTCGGAAGAGCTCCGCGCCCCGCTTGGGGTCGAGGAAGGCGGTGAACCAGGCGTGGAACCCCCGCAGAACGCTGCGGCAGGCCAAATCGGGCTCGACGGCCGCGGCGTCAACCGCGCGGCTGAACAGCTCAGCTCCTTCGGTCATGCGCGACGTCATGTCAAAGAACAGGAATAGCCCCATGGCGGCCGAGGAGAGCTCGGAGCAGGGTCTCGAAGCGCACGCACGCAGCCACGCGGCGGTGAGATTCGGGATCTCGGCCGAGAGGATCAAGACGGCATCGCGCTGCTCGGCACACTTGAGCCGAGGTTCCTGGCCCGCGAGGAGTGCGAGGAAGTAGTCGGCGTGGGCGTCGAGAACCTTCGTCTCATCGTCGGGCATCGCGTGCAGCCGTTCTGCCGCGTACTGCCGCACGACCTCGAGCATCTGATAGCGTCCATCGGCCTCCCGCTGGAGGAGAGATCGTGCGACCAGCGATGCGAGCGAGGCTCGCGGGGCATTCGCGACGAGCGCCGCGGCTTCGGGCGTGAAACCGCCGCGGAATACAGAGAGCGCTCGGAAGGTGCGGCGGCCGTCGCGATCGAGCAGCGACCACGATCCCTCGAAGGCGGCGCGGAGGCTGCGATGGCGGCGAGGCAGCCAGGCTTGCTCGCTGCGCAGGAAGTCGAGACTGCGCGAGATTTGCTCAGCGATGTCGCCGCACGTCGACGAACGTACCCACGCGCCAGCTAGCTCGAGCGCGAGGGGGTTGCCCTGAAGCGCCCGCGCGATGGACGCCGTGGCCTCGAGGTCACGCTCCGTCGGAGCAAAGCGCGCGTTGGCTCGCCGGGCGGCTTGAAGAAAGAGCTGCACCGCGCCGCATTGGGCCACTTCGGCCGGAGAGAGCCCTTCTCCCGGGACGTCGAGGCCGCGCAGCGGGAACAACCACTCGTCCTCGACGTCTAGCTCCTGTCGGGACGTCGCCAGAAAGCGCGGGCCGGTCGTCTCGGCGAGGAGCCGTTCGAGCCAGCGGAGGTCGCGCAGCAGGTGCTCCAGGTTGTCGAGGACGAGAAGGATCTCGCGGCGGTCGAGACGCGCTCCAAGGTCTTCGGCCTCGCGGCCGTGCGCTTCGCCCAACGCTTCAGCGACGGCGGCCGGCGCGAGGGCAGGCGCGTCGGTGGCGGCGAACGATACGAAGACGACCCCATCGGGGAAGGCGTCGGCCGAACGCCGGGCCGCCTCGATTGCGAGGCGCGTCTTTCCCGAGCCTCCGGTTCCGGTAACCGTCAGGAGCCGACACTCCTGCTGGGAGAGCAGATCGCAGATCTCCCGAACCTCATCCTGTCGGCCGACCAGAGGCGTCCGCGGTGACGGCAGGGGCGGAAGGGGACGCCCTCTCGCCGGTTGTCGCCGGGCGAGTGGGGCGCGCGTGCGGATCGTCTCGGCGAGGGCAACCGTCTCCTCGCTGGGAGAGATCGCAAGATCCCTCTCAAAGGCGGCGCTGCAGGCGTCGAAGGCCTTGAGCGCCGTGCTGCGATCGCCGCACTCCACCGAGAGCGTCATCACGCGGCGCACGGTCGGTTCGTGCAGAGGATCCACGGCAAGCTGGCGCTGGGCGAACGCCAACGCCTGTTCGAGGTCGCCAATTCGCTCTGCGTGTTCGCCGAGAAGCTGGAGGGCCGAGGTAAGCTCCTGATTGAGGGCGTCGGCTTCCGCGAACTGCCACTCTTCGAACGCGCGGCTGTCGTCGACGACGAAGCCCGCGAGGAAGCCCGAGCTGACCACTTCGACCGCTTCCCGTAGCGTGGCGGCTCCGGGTTCGCACAGCTCGTTCGGCGCATGGTCGTGCGTTCGGCAGGGAGACAGCCCGGCCCGAAATGCCGCAACGTCGATCCAGAGGTTGTCGCGCCGAAGGCCGATCATGTGACGCGTCGCGACGACGGCGTCGG
>JBFMGK010000046.1:0-58325 GCA_040752575.1 Candidatus Bipolaricaulota bacterium | reverse complement strand
CAGACCCTCGATCACACGTCACCTCTTGCACGCCCGCCCAACGCGCAACGCACCTGCCCTGTCGATTCTGCCCCGAAACCTCCCCCTTGTCACCGTCTGCCAAAGGATCGGGGCGACGAGTCCACCACGTCGCCCCGCCGTATCTTAGGAACCCACCGAGTTTACTGGGCGATCGGCCCACCTCCGACGTGGATCGGCGAGGAGAGAAGCTGCGGACCGCCCCCGACGTGAATCGGCAGGCTCAGCAACCGAGGGCCTCCTCCAACGTGAATCGGGAGACTCAGCAGCCGCGGACCTCCACCGACGTGGATCGGCATGCTCAACAGCCGCGGACCTCCACCGACATGGATCGGATCCGCAAGAACGGTCCCGGCAACCGTCAGGACCAAGGATAGAAGGACAACGATCAACCCCAGCCTCTTCATCGCGACACAACCTCCTTTGGGTGCTTTCGCGTGTACAAGTGCCAGTCCCGGTTATGCCTAGACGGGCCCCCCGCTAGACCTTCCGCCGGGCGGATGGAGAGCACCTCCCTGTCCCCCATCTTGGGCCGTCAGTTGTCCCCGCGCATTTACAGGTGGTTCTGTCAGAGCCTGCACGCGATGGCGTCAGCACTTCATTGAGGTCGGACCCTGACACAGCTACAATCCCGGCCGAACGCAACAAGGGAAGACACCACCGCGGCGAGGACCCGCCGCTCAGGAGGACGCACGATGCGAGAACGTCAAATGCTGTCCATCGACGGCAACACCGCGGCGACGTACGTGGCCTACGCGTACAGCGACGTCGCCGCCATCTATCCGATCACTCCGAGTTCCACGATGGGGGAAATCGCAGACGCTTGGGCCGCACACGGACGGAAGAACATCTTCGGCCAGCCGCTCCAAGTCACCGAGATGCAGTCCGAAGCCGGCGCTGCCGGAGCCGTTCACGGATCGCTTGTCGCCGGAGCCCTGACGACCACGTTCACGGCATCGCAGGGCCTCCTGCTCATGATCCCGAACATGTACAAGATCTCCGGCGAGCTCCTGCCGACGGTCTTCCACGTCTCGGCACGTGCACTGGCAGCGCATGCCCTGTCCATCTACGGAGATCACTCGGACGTCATGGCCGCGCGGCAGACAGGATTTGCGCTCCTCGCCTCGGCGTCGGTCCAGGAGGTCATGGATCTCGCCACGGTCGCGCACATCGCCGCGCTAAAGAGCAGTGTCCCCTTTCTCCATTTCTTCGACGGTTTCCGCACATCGCACGAGGTCCAGAAAGTCGAGGCCATTCCGTACGAGGAACTCGCGCGACTTGCACCTCGCGAGCAGATCGAGGCCTTCCGTCGCAGAGCGATGAACCCCGAGCACCCGCACCTGCGGGGAACGTCGCAGAGCCCGGACATCTTCTTCCAGAGCCGCGAAGCGGCCAATCGCTACTACGCGGCGGTCCCCGGGATCGTTGCCGAAGCCATGAAGGCCGTCTCCGACCTGACGGGTCGCTCCTATCACCTGTTCGACTACATCGGGCCGGCCGACGCGGAGAACGTGATCGTGGCGATGGGGTCGTCTTGCGACGTGATCGAAGAGACGCTGAACGTGCTCCACAAGCAGGGGGAAGCCATCGGCCTGCTCAAGGTCCGTCTCTACCGCCCGTGGTCGAGCGACGACTTCGTCGCGGCACTGCCGAAGACCGTGAAGCGAATCTGCGTTCTCGATCGCACGAAGGAGCCGGGGAGCCAGGGCGAGCCGCTCTATCTCGACATCTGCACCTCCCTGCAGCAGCGCGGCATGAAGACCCTAGTCATCGGCGGTCGCTACGGCCTGGGTTCGAAGGACTTCACGCCGGGAATGGTGAAGGCCGTCGTCGAGAACCTGGCCTCAGACGCACCGAAGAACGGGTTCACGGTGGGGATCACGGACGACGTGACCCACACGTCGCTGCCCGTCGTCGACGAACTCGACGTCGCGCCCCCGGGCACCATCCAGTGCAAGTTCTGGGGGCTCGGCTCGGATGGAACGGTGGGCGCGAACAAGAGCGCGATCAAGATCATCGGCGACAACACGAACCTGTACGCTCAGGCCTACTTCGCCTACGACGCAAAGAAGTCCGGCGGGATCACGGTCTCGCATCTGCGCTTTGGCAAGAGCCCGATCCAATCGTCGTATCTCGTTCAGAGCGCGGACTACATCGCCTGCCACAACCCGGCCTACGTGAACCAGTACGATCTCCTCGCGGGGATCAAGAGGGGCGGTACGTTCGTCCTCAACTGCCCATGGTCGGCCGAGGACCTCGAGAAGCATCTCCCGGCATCTCTCAAGCGGACGATCGCGGAGAAGGGGCTCAAGTTCTTCACGATCGACGCCGTGAAGATCGCCGGCGATGTCGGTCTCGGCGGGCGGATCAACATGATCATGCAGACGGTCTTCTTCAAGCTCTCCGGCGTTCTTCCGGTGGACGAGGCCATCGTCCAACTCAAGAAGGCGATCGAGAAGGAGTATGGCCGCAAGGGCCAGAAGGTCGTCGAGATGAACTACGCCGGCGTCGATGCGGCAATCGGCCGTCTCGTGGAAGTGAGGGTCCCCGAGGACTGGAAGAAGGCACGAGGCGCGGGCGGCAAGCTCGACCAGCCGGAGTGGGTCCTCGAAGTCATGAGACCCATGGTTCTTCAGGACGGCGACAAGCTTCCTGTCAGCGCCTTCGCCGCCCCGTTGGACGGCGCCTACGAGTGGACGGGGCCTGATGGCAGCTTCCCCGTCGGAACGACGCAGTTCGAGAAGCGCGGCGTGGCGATCGAAGTGCCAGAGTGGGTGTCGGGGAACTGCATTCAGTGCAACCAGTGTGCGTTCGTTTGTCCCCACGCGACGATCCGCCCGTTCCTCGTCACCGACGAAGAGAAGTCCAAAGCCCCTGCCGGCTTTGACGCCCTCCCGGCCTTGGGCAAGGGCTTCGAGGGATACGGGTTCAGGATCCAGGTCGACCCGCTCGACTGCCAGGGGTGCGGCAACTGCGCCGACATCTGCCCGGGGAAGAAGGGCGAGAAGGCACTCGTGATGCGGCCGCTCGAGACGCAACTCGCCGAGCAACCTCGATACGACTACGCGCTCACGCTGCCGGTACGAGACACGCTGATGCCCGTCGATACCGTGAAGGGGAGCCAGTTCCGCAAGCCGCTCTTCGAGTATTCGGGTGCGTGCGCCGGCTGCGGTGAGACCCCGTACGTCAAACTCGTCACGCAGCTCTTCGGCGATCGCATGATGGTCGCAAACGCCACGGGTTGCTCCTCGATCTACGGAGGCTCCGCGCCCTCGGTTCCGTATTGCGTGAATGCCGAGGGGCACGGCCCGACGTGGGCCAACTCGCTGTTCGAGGACAATGCCGAGTATGGGTTCGGGATGACGCTGGCCCTGAAGGCTCGTCGGAGTCGCCTCGCGCGACTCGCGACCGAAGCGGCTGCGGGCTCTGCTTCCCCGGCGCTGAAGGACGCCTTGCTCGCCTGGGTCGCAGCCAAGGACGACGCCAAGACGTCGAGGACGACGGGCGACGCATTGGCGGCACTCCTCGAGAAGGAGGCAAAAGGCGATCCCGTGCTCCGCGAGATCCAGTCCATGCGGAGTGTGTTCACGAAGAAGTCCGTGTGGGTCATCGGGGGCGACGGATGGGCCTACGACATCGGCTACGGCGGGCTCGACCACGTCGCTGCGATGAACGAAGACATCAACGTCCTGGTCCTCGACACCGAGGTCTACTCGAACACCGGGGGGCAATCGTCGAAGTCGACGCCGACGGGGTCGGTCGCCAAGTTCGCCGAGTCGGGCAAGAAGACGAAAAAGAAGGATCTCGGCCGCATGCTGATGACGTACGGGTATGTGTACGTCGCCAGCGTCGCGATGGGCGCGAACAAACAGCAGTGCCTCAGGGCCATTGCTGACGCCGAGAGCTACCCAGGTCCGAGCATCGTGATTGCCTACGCGCCCTGCATCAACCAGGGTCTCAAGAAGGGGATGGGCAAGAGCCAGGAAGAAGAGAAACTCGCGGTCGAGTGCGGGTACTGGCCGCTGTACCGCCACGACCCCCGTCTCGCGGCAGAGGGCAAGAACCCCTTCCAACTGGACTCCAAGGACCCGACTGGCAACCTGCAGGACTTCCTGATGGGCGAGGTGCGCTATGCAAGCCTCGTGCAGACCTTCCCTGACGAGGCGAAGAGGCTTCATGCCCAGCTCGCGGAAGAGGTCCGAGAGCGTTGGGAGACGTACAAGAAGATGGCCAACGGGTAGCCGGGCAGAAGCCAGGCGTCATCCCGCAGACCTAAGGGTTGGGCCCCGCGCGCAGCGGGGCCTTTTCTTGCGCCCCGATCGCTAGAGACAGCGCTCGGGGGGCGAGGTTACCTCGGCAAACGCGAATTCCATGCGCCCAATCGGGCGGCCGAAGCACGTACCCAGATTCTCGTGCAGGGCAACCTGATCGAGGTCGACGTAGCGTTGCCGGATCGCGATCCCGGTCTGCATGTAACGGATCTCTCGCCCGTGAACCCCGGCCACCGTGACGCCCGAGTGGCCGGCGAGGAGGAGAAGCACGGCCGCCGCCCCCGCCTCGATGCCAAAGTTCACGTCGTACGACGACGTCTGCCCCGACCGCACAAGGTGGCTCGGGACGACCGACCTCACTTCGGGGACCTCGTAGAGACCCGCCACGTACATCCCCGTGGCCTGCATCCGCGCACGCGTTTCGCCGTCGGCCTTGAGACGCCGCGTGAGTTCCGCGCACACGTACTTCCCGGCCCCCGCGAGCTTCTTGTGTCCGAACGCGTCCACCCCCGCAGCGTCATCGACGAGTTCTCTCCCCGAGGCATCGGTCAGTCCCTCGGCGACCACGATGAGGTAGGTACCGGCAAAGACGTCGCTCGCACGAATGCGGGTCCAGTAGCGCTCCATCATGTGCGCGTAGAGCACGTCGAAGTCCACGGGGATCTCCGGAATAAGGATCGCGTCGGCTTCCGCGGCGATTCCCCCCCGGAATGCCGTGTGCCCGGCGTAGCGTCCAAAGACCTCGAGGACCATGACGCGGTTGTGCGTCCTCCCGGTGGTCTTGAGGTCGCGTCCATAGTCGGCGATCCGCCGTATCGTGGAGTCCGCTCCGACGGAATACGTCTGAAGGTCGAGGTCCATCGTCTTCGGAGCGTGGACGCACTTCATGCCTTCGCGCGCGAGATCGAGCATCACACTGCCCGTGTCGTCGCCGCCGCTGATCACCAGCGCGTCGATCTCGAACTTCGCGAGGCCCTTGCGAATGCGTTCGAACTTCCGTGGATCGCCGACTTTCTTGAGCTGGACGCGCGAGTGTCCGCTTTCGGATCCCGCGACTGCGGCCTCAACGCCCATGAGCCGCTCGGGGGTGAGTTCCACGAGGCGCTCGAAGTCCACGAGGTTGTAGAGCCCGGCGTAGCCATTGGGAATGATGAACGCGCGCACGCCCTCACGGGCTGCGGCAAGCGCCGCCCCCTTGATGACGGCATTGAGGCCGCCGCAGTCCCCCCCGCTCGTGATGATGCCGATCCGCTCAATCTTCGCTGACATCGATCCACCCCTGTCCGCGCCCCTTCGGGCCGCGGACATCCTACCCGACGAGGCCGAGGGGTCAACTCGCGACTTGGATGGGTCAACCTCGGCGGCTTGCTGCGGGAGTGCACTTGTCGTCCGGCGGGGTACAGCTCCGCAACGAGGAGCGCGGCACGAGGATGCCTCGCGCCGCGCTTCATCGGACCCTCAGATCGCCTACTCCTGCACTTGCACCTTTTCGCGCAGGCCGGCCTCGTTCTTGATGACGATTCGGTAGCGGCTCTTGTCGAGGATTCCCTCGCGCTCGAACCGGTTCAGGGCGAGCGTGGTGTTCTCCCGCGCCGAGCCGATCATGTCGGCCAGCTCCTTGTGCGTGACCGGAAATCCAATCAGGATGCCTTCCTTCGTGGCCACACCGTATTCATCGGACAGCTTGAGAAGTTGCCTCGATAGGCGCGCCTGGATGTCGCGAAACGCAAGGTCTTCGAGCGTCTCCTCGTACTCGCGCATCCGATACGCAAAGTGACGAACCAGGCATTGCAGAGCATCCGGGTCCGTGCACAGAGCGTCCGCGAATTCCTTCTGCGGAACGCAGCGTAGGATGGTGTCGTCGATGGCCGAGGCCAGATGCCGACGGCACTTCTCCCCGACCAGACACATCTCCCCGAAGATCTCGCCTTGGTCAAGAATCGACAACGTGAGCTTCTTGCCGCTCTCGTCGAGGTACGCGAGCTTCACTCGCCCCTTCTCGACCAAGTACACCGACGTACTCGGGGAGCCTGGATGGTAGATCGTCTCGCCGCGGTCGGCGTGAAGCAGGTCGCCGAGGCTCGTCATGAGCCCGGCGAAGCTTACTTTGTCACTGGCGGTCGATTGCATCCGTCCTCCCTTGGTGCTCGCCAAGAGGCTACCGGGCAGAGCGCCATGACAGGAGGAAACCCAGGACCGAGGCGGGGAAGATTCCTGCTCCCGGAAGGGTACATGCGTCACCTTCGGCAGGGGACAAGTGCGGACGAAGGATCTGCGAAAGAAGGAGGAAAAGGGATAGCGTGGTTCCTGACACCGGGTCTGTTGGCCCGGGACTCAATGCTCCCTTGAAAGGAGGTGATCCAGCCGCACGTTCTCGTACGGCTACCTTGTTACGACTTCACCCCTCTTACGGAAGTTACCTTAGGCGCCTTCAGAAAGGCGACTTCAGGTACCCCCCACTCGGTTGGTGTGACGGGCGGTGTGTACAATCCCCGAGTACATATTCACCGCGGTGTGGCTGACCCGCGATTACTAGCGATTCCGGCTTCATGAGGTCGAGTTGCAGACCTCAATCCGAACTGAGAGAGGTTTTTTGAGATTGGCTCCCCCTTGCGGGATTGCGACCCTTTGTACCTCCCATTGTAGCATGTGTGTCGCCCCAGGCGTAAGGGACATGATGACTTGACGTCATCCCCGCCTTCCTCCGGCTATTCACCAGCAGTCTCGTTAGAGTCCCCGGCATTACCCGCTGGCAACTAACGACAAGGGTTGCGCTCGTTTCGGGACTGAACCCAACATCCCACGACACGAGCTGACGACAGCCATGCATCACCTGTACTAGCTCCCTACCCGAAGGCAGGGTCGTCCCCCTTTCAGGTTCCTACCACTAGTATGTCAAGCCTGGGTGAGGTTCTTCGCTTATCATCGAATTAAACCACGTGCTCCACCGCTTGTGCGGGGACCCGTCAATTCTCTTGAGTTTTAGCCTTGCGGCCGTACTCCTCAGGCGGTTCACTTAACGCGTTAGCTTCGGCACCGACCAGTATGAGCGGCCGACACCAAGTGAACATCGTTTGGGGCGTGGACTACGGGGGTATCTAATCCCCTTTGCTCCCCACGCTTTCGCGCTTCAGCGTCGGTAGCAGGCCAGAGAGTTGCCTTCGCCATCGGGGTACCTCACAGTATCTACGCATTCCACCGCTACTCTGTGAGTTCCACTCTCCTCTCCTACACCCGAGCCCGGCAGTTTCGCAAGACCATCCTCGGTTGAGCCGAGGGCTTTCACAAACGACTTACCGAGCCGCCTAGACGCCCTTTACGCCCAGTGATTCCGGATAACGCTCGCATCCTCTGTCTTACCGCGGCTGCTGGCACAGAGTTAGCCGATGCTTATTCCTGGGGTACCGTCATCGGGCGGGCATTTCCTCCCGTCCTTATTCTTTCCCCAGAAAAGGGGTTTACGACCCGAAAGCCTTCATCCCCCACGCGGTGTCGCTGGCTCAGACTTTCGTCCATTGGCCAAGATTCCCCACTGCTGCCTCCCGTAGGAGTCTGGGCCGTATCTCAGTCCCAATGTGGCTGGTCGTCCTCTCAGACCAGCTACCCATCGCTGCCTTGGTGGGCCATTACCCCACCAACTAGCTAATAGGACGCAGCCCCATCCCCTTGCGGCGGCAGGACCGCCTTTGGAAAGGAACCCATCGGTTCCAGACAACATCGGGTATTAGCCGCCCTTTCGGGTGGTTGTGCCCGTCAAGAGGGTAGGTTAGCCACGCGTTACTCACCCGTCCGCCGCTCCGTCACCGATCATCGTCTCCCGAAAGAAACTCAGTCCGGCTCGATCGCACGACTTACATGTGTTAGGCGCACCGCTAGCGTTCATCCTGAGCTGGGATCAAACTCTCTTGGTTTCAAACCTAGAAATCGAGTTGATCATTTGGTGATCAGGGTGTTCGCAAAGAACACTTACCACGCTATCCACTTTTCAAGGACCAACAGCAGCGGGAAGTATATCGACCCCTTCAGAGGCTGTCAAGGAACGTTCTCGAGGCCTTCCCTACGCATTTCCGGCCTCGCGCACCTCGCCGGGGACCGCCACTGCGACGGCGATTATACTCCCGCCATGGATCAACGAACGATCGACACGCGGCGAATCGGCG
This sequence comes from Candidatus Bipolaricaulota bacterium, assembly GCA_040752575.1. GTDB lineage: Bacteria > Bipolaricaulota > Bipolaricaulia > UBA7950 > UBA9294 > CAIOGO01. Next base: position 49,876 of record JBFMGK010000046.1, on the reverse strand, counting down.
TTCTCGCCGGCGGAGACTCGCCGGAACGAGACGTTTCGCTTCTTTCGGGCGAGAACGTCCACCGCGCGCTGCGAACGCGAGGCTACGAAGCGCAGCTCGTGCGCCTGGAAACTCTGGACGACCTCGTGCCGCAGCTTCGCGGCATCGACGTCGTTTTCTCGTGTTTGCACGGCGGAGCCGGCGAGGACGGCACGGTCCAACTCCTGCTAGACGTCATGGGAATCCCCTACGTCGGCTCGGGAGCCCTGGCGAGCCGCCGCGCGATGGACAAGGCCGAGACCAAGCGAATCCTTTTGCAGAAGCGCATCCCTACCCCGGCGGGCCACGCGTACGCAGGCCAGGATCTGCAGCGCTTCCTCTCGAACGCCGCCTCATCCCTACGGTTTCCCCTCGTGGCGAAGCCGACCAACTGCGGCTCGACCCTTGGCGTCTCGATCGTTCGTGATCGCACCGCGTTGAGCGAGGCTGCGCCCGCCATCCTCGAGAGGTTCGGCACCCTTCTCGTCGAGGAGTTCATCGCGGGACGCGAACTGACGGTCGGCGTTCTCCTCGTCGGGGAGCGGCACGAAGCGCTCTCCGTGGTCGAGGTGATCTCCCCCGGCGGGCTTTTCGACTACGGCGCGAAGTACACGGAGGGCGTTGCCGAGTTCCTCGTGCCGGCGCCTCTCGACCCCTCCACAACGCACGCCGCGCAATCCGCGGCGCTGCGAACGCATGAGGCGCTGGACTGCTATGGGTTCTCACGCGTGGACGTTCGCCTCGCCGCGGACGGAGTGCCCTACGTTCTCGAACTCAACAACCTCCCCGGGATGACACCGATGAGCGATCTCCCGCGCTCCGCCTCTGCCTCGGGGATCTCCTACGAGGACCTCGTCGTCCGCATGCTCGCCACGGCCGACAAGGACCCGCGCTGACCTGAAGGGCTACTGGCGGCGCGGCATCGGAGCGCAGCGCGTGCTCAGCGCCTGGCCGCCGCAGGAGAGCTGGCCCTCGATTGGACGGGATTCCGAGAACCATGGACAATACGGGGCACATCGGAAGCTCGAGCATCGTTCCGACGCGAGGACGCTGCCCGAAGCCCTGGAGGTGTGGGTTCTCGACCATGCTTAGCATTTCCGACCGCGCGAAGTCCCTCAAGGGATCTCCCATTCGGCGGCTGGCGCCCCTGGCCAATGCGGCGAAGAAGCGAGGCGTCACCGTCTACCATCTCAACATCGGACAGCCCGACATCCCGACGCCGAGGTCTTTCATGGAGGGCGTACGCCGCGCGGAAGTGGACGTGCTCTCCTACAGCCCAGCTCTTGGGATTCCGGAAACGATCGACGCCATGTGCGGCTACTACGCCCAGCTCGGAGTTCGCCTCGCTCACGACGAGCTCATCGTGACGATCGGCGGCAGCGAGTCCTTCTCCTTTGCCCTCCAGGCCACGTGCAATCCGGGAGACGAGGTTCTGATTCCCGAGCCGTTCTACCCGAACTACGCCGGCCACTCCATCATGAACGGCAATCGCGTGGTTCCCATCACGACGCGCGTCGAGGACGGCTTCCACCTTCCTCCCATCGCCGAGATCGAGCGGTTGATCACACCGAGAACCAAGGCGATTCTGTTCTCGAATCCGGCGAATCCAACCGGTGTGGGCTACACACGCGACGAGATCGAGGGACTTGCCGAGCTTGCGCTGAAGCACAAGCTGTTCGTCATCTCGGACGAGCCCTACCGAGAGCTGATGTATGACGGCGAAGCCGTCAGCATCATGTCGTTCCCCGAGCTTGCCGAGCATGCTATCCTCGTGGATTCGATCTCGAAGCGCCTCTCGGCGTGCGGAGCCCGCATCGGGTGCCTCGCGACGCGGAATCGCGAGATCCTCGCCGCGGTGAACAAGCTCTGCCAGATCCGATTGTCGCCGCCGACCTTCGAGCAGCTCGGCCTGATCGCGTTTCTCCACGACCCCAACCATCGGCGGGACATTGCGGAGATCGTTCGGAAATTCCACGGCCGGCGCGACACGCTCTTTGGTGCCCTGCAATCCATCCCCGAGATCGTGTGCCGCAAGCCCGAGGGAGCCTTCTACATCTTCATCAAGTTCCCGCAGGTCGACGATTCGGAGAAGTTCGCCACGTTCTTGCTGACGGACTTCCAGAAGGACGGCGAGACCGTGATGGTCGCCCCGGGAGCCGACTTCTACGCAACGCCCGGACGAGGGGCGAACGAGGTCCGCGTAGCCTACGTCCTTGAAGAGCCCAAGTTGGTTCGGGCCGTCGAAGTGCTCAAGGCAGGACTCGAGGCCTACGTCGAGTCGAGGGCAAGCGTCGCCGCGGCGCGATAGGTGCCTTCCCCGCGCGACGATGAGAGAACGACTCGACAAGGTGATCAAGAGACGCCGCCTCCTTCGCAGCCGTTCGCGCGCGCAGCGCATGATCGAGGCGGGCCGCGTCAAGGTGAACGGCCAGATCATCGATCGCCCCGGCCACCCGATCGATTCCGAAGCCCAAATCGAGATTCTCGGGACCGAGGCCTATGTAAGCCGCGGCGGCGAGAAACTGGAGGCGGCGCTCGAGGCGTTCCGCGTCGCTCCCAAGGGCCTTGTGTGCCTTGATATCGGGGCTTCGACCGGCGGGTTCACCGACTGCCTCCTTCAGGCGGGGGCCGCCAGGGTGTACGCCATCGACGTCGGGCACGACCAACTCCACCCGCGCCTCCGCAGCGATCCGCGCGTGGTCGTCCGCGAGGGACTGAATGCTCGCTATCTCGAGCCGCGGGACCTTGGCGAGTTCGTCGACCTCGTCGTCGCCGACGTTTCGTTCATCTCGCTGAAGCTCATCCTCCCCCCGCTGGTCGACGTCTTGCGGCGCGGCGGTCAGCTTGTCCTGTTGGTCAAGCCCCAGTTTGAGGTGGGCAAGGATTCTCTACCCGGAGACGGCGTCGTCAAGGATCCCGCCCTTCAGGCCCGGGCTCTGAACAGCGTGTCGCGATTCGTCAACGAGGAGACCCCTTGGCGCGTCGTCGGCGATATGGTCTCGCCGCTCGAAGGGGAGAAGGGCAACCTCGAGTTCTTCGTCCACGCGCGCTAGCCGCGCTATCGCTTGACGCGGTACCAGTAGCCGTACGCCTCGTGAAACCCGAGCTTCTTGTATAGAGCGAGCGCCGCGGCGTTGTCCGCCGCAACCTGGAGGTACGCCTGCGACGCACCTGCCGCACGCCCCCAGGCCATGAGACCGCGCACGAGTCGCTCGCCGTGTCCGCACCGGCGCGCCTCGCGAGCGATCACCACGTCGAAGATGCCCATCCAACTCCCCTGGACAACGCCGAGTGCACACCCCACGACGCGACCCGGGACCTGGTCGATCACCGCGAAGCCCGTCGATGCGACAATCGCCCGCAGGATCTTCTCGTGCAGCGCGCGGTGATCGAGAGACGTGCCGCTCATCTCGTGGAAGGCATCAAGCCACTCCTTGGTGCTCTCTCCCTTCACCCGCACGTCCTCCAACACGGCGAGATCCGGAAGCCGCCCCACGTGAACGCCCGTCTTCATCTCGACCTGGTACCCGCGCAGGGCGAGTTCCGAGTCCAGCCAAGCGGGGCGGCTCTCCAGGGTGAGCTTGAAGATCGGCGGCTGCCCGCGCTCGCGGTAGAACTCCTCGGCCTCGCGGATCTTCTCGGGTAGAGGTCGCCGACCCTCATCCAGCGGATGGACAGAGTTGGCGCGCCGGGTGTACCCGCCGGCCGCGCGGAGAATCCACCGATCCGAGACGACCGTCTCAGGCGCCGGCCAAGCACTCAGAGCGCGTTCCTCGAGTTCACGAACCGTGTAATCGTCCGTCTTTATGCTCCTCGTCCTCCCCTTCGCGGAGAGTATCGCGCACGAACAGAGTCCTCAGGACCGGCGGCTCACGCAGTAGGCCTATGCCTTCGCTCGCCGCCACGGTCTCGCAGCGACGGCGATACCGGAGCAGCGCGCCAGGTCAACGTCGACAAGGGTCGACAACCAGAGAGCGCCGCTGACGGCCCACGCGAGACTCAGCCGCTGTTCTCCTTTGTGGCGTCGACGCATCCCACCGCAGCAAGGTAGACCGCGTATTCGTTCTCTCCATCCACGCCGCAGAAGCGGTCCGCGCCCTCTTGCCAGTACCCGCCGATCGTGCACGTTCCGCAGCCGATCGCCTCGGCGGCAAGATACAGATTCTGGGCGATGTGTCCAGCATCGAGGAGCATGGATTTGTGAGCCATCGTATGGTAGCGCCACTCGCCGCGATAGGGGACACAGCTCCACAAGAAGAAGACGGGCGCGTCGGCGGCCCAGTCCTCGCGGTCGGTCAGGATGTACAGCTCCTCGCGCAGGGTCGGCCGCTGGTCGAGAAGCACGAGTTCGTGCCCAAGAGGCAGGTAGCGATAAAGACCGGGCTCGATCCCCGCGACACGCGCGACGCGAAGGTAGGTTTCGTAGGGATGGCGTGCCCCGGCCGACGGCACGATGCGGCGACTTGAAGTCTTGTCGGCGTTCACGGCCCGCACACCCTGCGTGGCCCAGAGAAGAAACGAGAGCTGGTCTTGCGAGAGCGGCAGGTCCACGTAGGCGCGCCGGCTCACCCGCTGTCCCATCACGTCCATCACGTGAGGCTTGGTGATGACATCACGCGTCGGCACCGGCAGCGCGACAATCCTTTGCCCTTGCCTGCTGCACTCCTTCTCGACAGAAGGCGCCGCGAGTCCCTTCCGCTGATCGGAGAGGAGTTCAGGATTGCGCGGGTCGTCCCCGAACGCCATGGGGTAGCCCTTCATCGACTCTCGTCCGCTTTCGATCGTTCGCATGATCGTGCCTCTCCTCTCTTGCTGTAGGAGCGAAAGCCAAGCAGCGCGGAGTATACGGCGGGCTTCGCCTTGGCCGCCACGACGTGCCGGTCGCGCGATGTCAACTACAGGTCTCTGTAGACGCGGGTCGTCTGTTCGGCGAAGTCGGCCAGAGTGAGCCTGAGCGCGAGGGGGTCCAGGACCTCCACGCTGCTTCCAAACGCCAGGAGGTAGGAGCGCGCCTCCTGCAACGTGGCGAAGCGCATGCGGACCCCGCGAGGCCGGAGCGCGTCGCGTGATCTGTCCGCTTCGGGACAAAGCTCGAGATGCAGCCCGGTTGACCTCTCCAGTGAAGCTAGAGCCGTTCCGGACACGCGCGCGGTCACCGAGACCCAAGGCACGCCGGATTCCTGCTTGCGGCACCATCCCGCCCAGAACTCGGACAAGCTGAAGTCAACCGGGCGTGTGAACACGTCCCGCGATAGCGCAGCCTCCAAGACACGCGCCACGCGGTCCACGCGGAGGCGATCGTCTTCGCCCGCCCAGACCACGTACCACGTGGTCGCCTTCGCCACGAGACCGTACGGCGCGATCCGGCGCGCGGACTTCACGCCTCCCGCGCGCAGAAACGCCCCTCTCACCCAACGATCCTCGAGCACCGCACGATGGAGCGTTGCGAGGTGAGGCACAGCTTCAGAAGGAGCTGACCAGGGAACCGAGTCAAGGTGGATGCGCTGCCGCATCCGCGACTCGGTATCGCCACGCACTGCGGGCAGTGCAGACGCAAGCTTGGCGAACGCTCCCTTGAGGTCACCGGCAACGCCCAACTCGACGAGCGGTGCGGGAATGCTCACCGAGAAGAGAGCCGAGAGCTCGTCCTGGCTGAGGTGGAGAAGGCGGTTCCGGAAGTCGTCCTCGAGCCAACAGCCGCCGCCTGGTCCCGCCTCGGAGTTCACCGGAAACCCTGCCACGCGGAGGGCGAAGAGGTCACGAAGGATGGTGCGCCGTGAGACCTCGAGCTCGCGGGCCAGATGGTCCGTGGTCAGGCGACCCCGGGACTCCAGAAGAGCCAATAGCGAAAGCAGTCGGTCCGCGCGCATCACGCCTCCAGATCATCATTGTACATCAGTGACACAAGATGTCACTGTCTGCCGACAGAATGCTCTCCGTCCGGCAGGCGGGCGTGGTCGTCATGCCCGTCGGCGCCGGGCGAGGAGGGCTTTATGGCTCTGAAGGATGTACGAATCGTCGACCTGCCGCCGATGCGCGTCGCAAGCTCGCTTGGGTTCGGCAAGGAACCAGAGAACCAGGCGTGGCAACAGATGCAGGCATTCGCTGTAGCCGCGAGCATCCGGCTCGGGGAAGAGGGCAGCCAGACATACGGCTTCAACAATCCCGACCCCACCCCGGGAAGCGAGGACTACGGCTACGAGATCTGGCTTCCGGTGGAGCCGAACGTCAAGGCGAAATCCCCGGTGGAGATCAAACAGATGCCGGCGGGCAAGTACGCTGTGGCTCAGTGCACCGGAATCTCGAACGTCGGCCGCCTCTGGGAAGAGCTCGATGCCTGGCTCGCAGACAGCCCCTACAGCGCGCCGAAGGGAGGCCAGTGGCTCGAAGCAGTTCAGAACCCCCTGAAGTCCGATCCGAACCAGTGGGTGTTCGATCTCTACCTACCGATCACCGTTTGATGTCGGTCCGGCAGGCGGGCGTGGTCGTCATGCCCGCCAGCGCCGGGCGAGGAGGGCTTTATGGCTCTGAAGGATGTACGAATCGTCGACCTGCCGCCGATGCGCGTCGCAAGCTCACTTGGGTTCGGCAAGGAACCAGAGGACCAGGCGTGGAGACAGATGCGGGCATTCGCTGCATCCGCGGGCATCCCGCTCGGAAAGAACGGTGCCCAGACGTACGGGTTCAACAGCCCCGACCCCGCTCCTGGGAGCGAGAACTACGGCTACGAGATCTGGCTTCCCGTGGGATCAGATGTCGAAGCGAAGCCACCCCTTCAGATCAAGCAGGTGCCGGGCGGCAGGTACGCGGTGACGCGGTTCACCGGACTCTCGAATATCGGCCGCGTCTGGAAAGAGCTTGTCGCCTGGTTCGAGGATAGCCCGTACACGGCGCCGCCACACTTCGGCCAGTGTCTCGAAGCACTAGAGAACCCCCTTGAGACCGACCCGGAGAAGTACGTATTCGATCTCTATCTGCCGATCGCGTAGCGACCGCGCGGCACAGCGGCAAGGAGACCCGACATGAAGATCTTCATTGCCGTCGACCTTGAGGGCGTGGCGGGCGTCGTCAGCCATGGTCAGCAGTGTCAGTGGAAATCCGGCAAGAGGGTGGGGCGCGAAGGCGTCAGGCGCCCCCACAGGCTGGTATGCGCCCTACTACGACCAAGCGCGTCGACTCGCGACCGAGGAACTGAATGCCGCCGTGCAGGGAGCGCTCGACGCGGGCGCGGCCGAGATCTGGGCCTGGAGCGCTCACGGCTCGTTCCCCGGCGCGATCGACATCGAGCTCGTGCATCCGGAGTGCCGTGTCGTCTACGCGGAAGAGGGTGGCCCGGTGGGGCACGACCGTTCGTTCGACGCGCTGTTCATGGTCGGCCAGCACGCGATGGCCGGGGCACCGTACGGCCGGCTCGCGCACAGCTTTCACGGAGGCATTGCCGAGTTCTCGGTGAACGGTCGGGCATGGGGCGAGACCGCGGCGACTGCGTTCAGCTTCGGCCGACTCGGCGTGCCGCTCGCCCTTCTGTCCGGCGACCAGGCGGCGTGCGACGAGGCCGCGGCTCTCGTCCCCGATGTCGTGACCGTCCCGGTCATGCGGGGATTGACGCTCGCGCCCAACCTGTTCGAGTCCGCGGCGACCGTCTGCCTCTCGCCGCGCAAAGCGCGCGAGCGAATCTGCGGGGCGGCGGCGCGGGCCGTCGAGCAGCGCGCAAAGGTTGCACCGTTCGTCGTCCCACCTCCGTACACGGTCCGAACTCGGTTCGAGAGCGCGGGCTTCGCCGACCACGCAATGAGGACGTACCAGGACCTCCGCCGGGTCGACGAAACGACGGTAGAGAAGACGGCCGTCGAGCTGGAGATGATTCTGTAGTCTCAAGTCTGCAGGTACCAACGGGCCCCGCCGGACGCCAACGTACTCGAGATCGTTGGCGTCGCACGAAGCTCATTCGATCCGCAGGCCTTGGTTCGCCGGTAACGAGAGAAGCCTCGCGACGCGGCACGTCGACCTCGGTGCTCCGGGCGCCCCGTCGGCGCAGCCCCTCTCTTCGTCACCTACGGTTGTGCTCGCGTCTCCGGAGCTTCGGCGCGCCGCCCGCGTATCACCGTCGGCGCGCTCCGGGGCAGAGCCGTGACGCTGGGGCGCCCTCCGCCTTCGAGGAGCGCAGCGCGTGCTGCCCGAGGTACTCGCGCACGCCAGCCATCCCCGGGGTATCATCGCGCCATCGTTCGTTGAAGGGGAGGTCGACCGTGCACATCGAGAGGCAGCGCGTCTGTTGGGGCGTCCTCGCAGCCACGATCGTAGCGCTGACGACAGCAGTTGCCGCAGCCGACATGCGCTGGGGCGGTCGAGTCGAAGCCTGGGGATCGGCGGTCGCCCGTCCAGGCGCGAGCGGCGCCGCAACGCTGTTCCTCGGACTCCCGTTCGGCGAGGTCGCGGCCCGAACGGAGTTCGCGTTCCTCCCGTACATCCTGGGGACGCAGGCTTTATCGATCTCCGCTGGGCACGACGAACTCAGCTTGACCGGCGAGTACACGTGGACGCTCATCCCACTCGGCATCACGTCGGCTAGCGTGACGGCGCGCGCACGGCCGCACGCGTGGACGGCGTTCGTCGGCGACATCGTGTTCGATGCGGCGTTCGAAGGCGACGCACGGCTCTCCGGCATCCACTTCGCGTCTGTTCCCCTTCGCACGGAGTTGTGGGCCCGTCTGACGGCCGGCGCAAGCCGCCGCATCGAAGGCCTCGGCCGCATCCGCCTCGCTACGGCGATTTCGTCGACCTCCAGCGTGCCGAATCCTTTTCAGCTTTGGCCCCTTGCGACGCTCAGCGCCTCGCTCGAGGTTGGCGCTGCCTCGCTGCGAAGCGAGACGACGTTCTTGCTCGCCCCGCTTCGCTTCGACTCCGAGCGCCTCGTCGTCGACATCGTACGGATGGACTTCGGGTTCTCCGCAGAGGCATCGCTGACGTTCACCCAGGGAACGGGCCATCCGGCCATCGGTCTGCGCGTCGGCTACGCCTTCGGCGACCTCCAACGTTTCGGTCGCGGAGCGGAAGGATCATGCGAAGGCGGCGTCTGCCGCTAGCCGCCCGCACCGCCTTCGTGGAAGGCTCGCGCGAGTCGAACGAGAGCCTGTGCGGCCGCCTCGATGCTCGCCTCGCGACACGTGACAGCTCCCGCGTTGTAGTCCCCCCCACGACACGGGATCCCAAGGAAGAAGACGTTGGCCAGTCTCTCCTTATAGACGTCGCACTCGTCGGCGTCCGACACGGGATCGGGGCAACCTTCGTATAGATCGAACGAGAGCCCGGAGAGCGCCCGCCGCACGAGGGACTTCATCGGCTCGCTGGAGCACTTCTCGATCGTGAAGTCGGTCTCGGTCGGCGCCGCTGTCACGTCGACCACGACGACCATGTCGTGGGCCGAGAGCGTCTCGAGGACCTCCCGTGCCCCCGCCATGTCCGTCTCCTCGCCGTACGTGAGTTCGATCCGGACGCCGTCCACATCCATTTCCCCGCTGAAGTAGGCCTTCATCACGGCGCAGACTCCCGCGAAGTTGTCGAGATGCCCCCGTAGAACGCCTCCTGGCTCTCGATGAAGCCGGTGCGAGCGGAATCCCGTGTCGGCGTGGCAAGAAATGACGAACAGCGGATCCATGGGCGACCTCCTCCTCGGAGCGAGTAGACGCCGTGCGCAGTCAACCGCCTCGCGGCGGCAGGGCCGCCGCTCCCGCAGAGAACCAATGTACACTGGTTCGTCGTCCTGAAGGGAGACCCCGATGCCCTGTCGCTTCTTCTTGGTTGACGCGTTCGCCGACCGGCCGTTCGCGGGAAACCCCGCGGGGGTGTGCATCCTGGACCGCGACGCATCCGCCGAGTGGATGCAGTCCGTCGCCTCCGAAGTCAACGCGTCGGAGACGGCATTCGCGAGGCGGCGGGACGATGGGACGTTCCATCTGCGTTGGTTCACGCCGCGGATCGAGGTCGACCTCTGCGGGCATGCAACGTTGGCCACCGCGCACGTCCTTTGGGCGTCGCGCGATCTTGCCGAGAGCGAGATGGCCAAGTTCCATACCAGGAGCGGTCCTCTGACGGCCGTGCGGCGGGAGGCGTGGATTGAGCTCGACTTCCCAGCCTGCGCAACGACGGCCATCGCGCCGCCCGCCGGTCTTCTCGAGGCCTTGGGCGTGAAGGCGGTCTTCGTCGGCCGGACGCGCTCCGACGTCCTCATCGAAGTGGACTCGGAGGCTGCCGTGCGGAGCGCCGCTCCAGACTTCGCCGCGTTGCGCCGAGTCGGCGTCCGCGGCGCGATGGTCACCGCACGAAGCGCGACAGCCGGCGTCGATTTCGTCTCGCGTTTCTTCGCTCCCGGCGTAGGAATCGACGAGGATCCCGTCACGGGATCGGCTCACTGCGCGCTCGCCCCCTACTGGGCGCAGAAGCTTGCGAAGGACGATCTGTCGGCCCACCAGGCTTCCGCGCGCGGCGGCTTCGTGCGCTGTCATCTAGCAGGCGATCGCGTTCTGCTCTCGGGAAAGGCAGTCACGATCTTCCGCGGGGAGGGTGTGTCGACGTAGCCAAGCGGTCGTCGCTACTCGTCTCGGCCTCGCCATCCTGCTCGACGCGCCGGCACATGATGACGGACGTACTCCGCGTCCATCAACGGGCTGGAGAGGACGAAGTCAGCCGTCGCGCGGTTGCAGGCGATCGGCGTGTTGTAGACCACGGCAATCCGCAAGAGCGCCTTCACATCCACGTCGTGAGGCTGCGGCTCGAGGGGATCCCAGAAGAAGATCACGAAGTCCAGTCGGCCCTCGGCGAGCGCCGCTCCGACCTGCTGGTCGCCGCCGAGCGGACCGCTGAGAAACCGCGTCACGCTGAGGCCGAGCTCCGAAGCGAGGAGCGCGCCCGTCGACCCCGTCGCGAAGAGCTCGTGTCTCGCAAGCGTCCCTTCGTTGAATCGCGCCCAATCCAACAGATCGGCCTTGCAGTTGTCGTGGGCGATCAGCGCGATGCGCTTTCGTCTTCCCATCTGGGCCGGGCTACCTGTCATCGCGGCCTCCTACGCTCCCCGGAACTCGCTCTCGCTCCGCCTGAGACGACCGACATCACCCGTCGCCGCACAGCTTCGCAGCTCCTCGGCTTCACGCACGTAGCGCTCAATTCCGTCGAGGATCCGCGCCGGCGTGAGCCCCGCCTCGTCAAGAACCTCGTCCAGCGTTCCACCCGTTCTCCATCGATCGTCGGCATCGGGCGAGACGGCATAGGTCTCGGATCGGGGATCGAAACCCCAATCCCGCATGAGGCGCCGCGCTTGCGTCGTCACAACCATCGCGCCCGCCGCCTCTCTCGGCGTCAAGACGGCGTCGCGTTCGGCAGGCGGTTGGCGTTCGAACAGCTCACGGCTGGTGGCGCAAACGATCTTCACATTGAGACCCCTGCGCCTCAGTTGCGGCAAGATCTCGACGAGGCCCGCGACGGCGCTCGACCCTTGAGCGACGATCGTCCCACGGGGCGGACAGCTGGCGTCGTGCGGCCACAGAACGTAGGCGCCGCGTGCCGCCTCAAGGTGCGACGGAATGCCCAGGGCCCGACGATCGGGAACCTCGACCGGCGGGCGCGTCAGGTGCAGGGCGACGATCGGCACGTCGAGGCGCAGCGCGGCGGCGAGCATTACGGGAACCTCATTGTGCTCCCAGGGGTGGAGGTTCAGGATGTGCCCCCGAGGAAAGAGCTGGGTCACGCCGGGGGAGAAGATCCCAAAATGGGTGCGGCTGTCGTCGGCGGTCTCCGGTCCCGAGTGGCCGAGCACCCAGAGCACCTTTCCCGTTCTCCATGGGCAGTCCTGAACAAGCTGGCTGTGGAGGCGGAAGGGCCCGTACTTCAGATAGGCGAACGCCCCGTACGTCGAGCATACGCTCCAGAAACCGTCGAACGCCCGTTCCGGGTCGCGCGCGAAGTTGACCGACGCAAGGCCGCACGAGATGCCCGCGTTCGCGAACTCGGTGATCTCCTGCGGCAGAACTACGCCCTCCGTCGTTCCCGCGCGCCCACAGACGCCGTAGCCGGGGAACGCGCCGCAAGGTTTCCCAAAGCCGCTGACCCCCGTGGACTCCGCAAGATCGGCGGAACTTGCGAGGAACACAGGTCGTCCGTAGTCGCCGGCCCCCAACGCGTTCACCCAGGAGCCCCACGCCGCGAACGCGGCCCGGTTGGAGATGCGCGTGCCGGGAGAGACGAACAGGTTCTCGGGCATCCGTGACACATCGAACAGCCGGTCATCGTCGAATGGACTGGCGCCGCGTCCGAGTCGACAGCCCGGCATCTCCTCGGGCACGGAATCTCCCACGGCCAGGAGGGTCTCCGCGAGGTAGTCGACGAGGGGCGCGTCGGCCCGCAGGACTTCGATGACGGCCTCCAGATTCGCCCGAAACTCCGCCTCAATGGCCTCGGGTCCCTCGGGCGCACGGCCGCCGTCGTTCCTGAAAGTCGCTCCGTACTTCTCCGTGAACGGCCGTTTCGTCGCCCAGAAGAGCTCGCTGTTCATCGCGTGGGGTGAACCGTGGGAAGCGCTTCCGGTCTTGAGATACCCCCGGCCCTTCTGCGTCCTCAGGCAGGCCATCCGCGGCACTCGGCCCGTCTCCTCGGGTTCGACCATCGTGCGAAGGGTCCACAGGACGTCGCCCCAGCTGGCGCCGTCTTGTGCCTCGCAGATCTTCCAGCCGTGCGACGCAAAAACCTCGGTCGGCCTCGCGTAGACCACCTGACTCACCGGATGCGCATCGATCCCGAAGTCGTTCCAGTCTACGATGTAGCACAAGTTGTCCAGCGCAAGCCCCCACGCCGAGTTCATGGTCTCGTGAACTGCCCCCGGAGTGAGCCCGGCCTCCCCGTCGAGGACGAACACCCTTACACAGCCAGCCCCTGCGCGTTGGAGCGCCAGGGCCTGCCCTGCTGCGGCCGGCGCCCCGTGGCCGGACGGGCCGGTGTTGTACTTGAAAAACAGAGTCTTGCCTGCCATCTCGGCATGTCCGGCGAGGCCGCCACGCCGGCGGAAGCTCAGAAGATCCTCCCAGGTCAGGGCGCGCGTTTCGGCCTGCGGAACGGCATAACGTGAGTCGCCGGTCTGCGCGAGTTTGACGCGCAGCGCCTCGTGGAGAATGGCAAGCACAGCGTAGACTGCAGGCGCGGCATGACCCGCCGCGAGAACGAATCGGTCTGCGAAGCGCTTCTCGGGACGTCGGATGTCCCAACGCATGATGCCCGACAACATGAGCACCAAGAGCGCGTGCACCTTGGAGCGGGAGCCCCCAGGATGACCGCTCTGGCGGTAGTTGAGGACGATGTCGATGAGTTGGTCGACCAGATCTTTGGTCTTCTCCCAGTAGGCGAAAACCTCGGCCTCATCTCGCGCTCTGTCCCCGGCTCCCCCTGTCGCCGCTTCGCGCATCGCCACCTCCGGCGCGATCGTAGCGCGCATCCCCTCGTGCATCCATAGCCTTCCGTAGGCTCGGCGCTTGGGTTCGCCGCGCTGCCCCGTGCTAGGATGCGCTGGCCCCGTTGCGGCGGGTACGGGTGAAAGGAGATCCCGGTGAACCCTCAGGAGTCTGCGTTCTACGAAGCCGTAGAGAGATACGTTGCGCAAATGATGTCCGAGTCCCCGGTCGCGGCGACCCATCTCGGGGACCATCGTTTCGACGACCGGCTCGGAGATCACAGCCGAAGCGGACTGGAGCGCCAACTGGCGTCACTGCGCAGGGCGGAGCAGGAGCTCGCGACCTTCGATCCTCGCGGATTCGGCCCGGATGCCATTCTGGACCACGCGGTCATGACTCGCCTCGTGCGCTCCTTCCTCCGCGAGTCGGTCGATCTCAAGGCCGAGGAACGCGAGCCCGGCTCGTACATCGACGAGTGCCTTGGCGGGGTCTTCATGCTCCTGTTGCGCAACTTCGCCCCGTTCGGTCAGCGCATGAGGTCGGTTCTCGGACGACTGCGCGAAGTGCCGCGCGTCCTCAAGGAAGGTCAGGCCAACCTCGTGGCCGAGCGCGTTCCGCGGGTCTGGGTTGAAACGGCCCTTGAGGGGGCGAAGGGAGGCCGCCAGCTCTTCACGGTGCTGATCCCACTCTTGGCCCTGCGCACGCCCCACCTCCTGCCCGCCGTCCTCGCTGCCGCTCGACGGGCGGCGCGAGCGCTCGACGAGTACGCTCGATTCCTCCGCACCGAAGTTCTGCCGAAGGCGTCGGGAGACTTCGCCGTAGGGCGTGAGCTGTTCGAGGAGATGCTTCACGACCGCCACCTGCTCGACATGTCGGCCGACGAACTCCTGGCCACAGGAGAGCGGCTCTTCGCGGAGACGCAGGCGTCGATGGAGGATCTCGCGAGAAGCCTCGATCCAGGCAAGACGGCACGCCAGATTCTCGATGAAGCCAAGCAGCGCCACCCCAGCGCCCGCGACCTTTTGACGACCTACCGAAGGGAGGTCGCGCGAGCGCGAGCTTTCGTCGTCGAGCACGACATCGCGACGATCCCGCCCGACGAATCGCTCCGCGTGGAGCCGACACCGGCCTTCATGCGCGGAGTTCTGCCCTATGCCGCTTACATGGCGCCGGGACTACTCGAACCGAAGCAGGAGGGCATCTTCGTGGTGACGCCGGTCTCGCCCCGCGCTCCGAAGGCGGCCCAGGAAGCGAAGCTTCACGGGCACTGCTATGCGAAGCTGCCCATCACCACGCTGCATGAAGGATACCCTGGACATCACCTGCAGCTCGTCCTCGCGAACCGCACGGCGACGCTGCCGCGCAAGTTGGCGTCAGCCCTCTCGAGCTTGTTCATCGAAGGTTGGGCTTTCTATTGCGAAGAGCTCATGGAGCAGCTTGGTTTTCTGGACGACCCAGTTCAGCATCTGTGGCGTCGCAAAGATCAGCTCTGGCGTGCAGCGCGGATCATCCTCGACGTGTCGTTGCATACGAAGGGAATGACGATCGACGAGGGCGTCGCCTTCCTCGTCGACCGTGTCGGTCTCGAGCCCGCGGACGCACTGGCCGAGGTACGGCGTTACACGCAGAGCCCGACACAGCCGATGACCTACCTGATCGGCAAACTCGAGATCCTGAAGCTCGTCGAGGCGTACAAGGCCCGCCACCCTGGCCGATCGATGCGCGAGATCCACGACGCCATCCTCGCCTGCGGCTCGCTGCCGCCGAAGCTGCTTGCCCAACGCCTGCTCGCTGGATAGGGCGGCGCTACGGAATGGCTGCTGAGTCGAAGCGGACGATGAGCATGTCAGGAGCCTGGCCGGGCTCGAGTTCCGTCTGCCCCACCATGATGAGCCCGTCCTCGAAGGCACACACGGACTCGACGCGTTCGGTCGGTTCCGGCCGCCCCACGTGCATGCGCGATGTGAGTTTTCCCTGCCCGTCGCAGACGACCAGGAGGGCGTCCGCCGTCCCCGGGTGAAGACCCGAGCCGGATCCGCAGGATAGGATCCCGCCGTTGTCCAACGCCACGGCCCCCAGGCCGAAGTCATAGCGGCCGGACCGCTCGAATCGCCTCGCCCATCGCTTTGTCCCATCGTTGTCGAACGCCACGAAGGTTGTTGCCTCTGCCTCGCGGTTCGGCGACGCGCTGTGTCCGACGGCCAGCCATCCGTCGGCGTTCTTCACGACGTCTTCCAGCACGTTGTTGGTCGTCCACCCGACGGGCGTCGACGAGATCGCCGCTCCGTCCTGATCGAACCGCACGAGGAGGCCATCGGACCCGCCCACCGCAAGGGTCTGCCACCCAACGACGGCCACGCCCTCAGCGTCCGCGGAAACGGATAGGCCACGCGCGCTCCTTCCCCCCTCGATACGCGTCGCCCAGATCTCGTTCCCCTCCCAATCCAACTTCGCGACCCATAACGCGAGCGCACCCGCCCCCGGAATCTCGCTGGTCCCGCAGACCACAACGCCCCCGTCCGCGGCGCAGATGCCGAAGAGCATGTCGGTTCCAGCGCCGCCGAGCGTCTTCACCCACCGCACGCTCCCCCCACCCGAAAGCGAAACGACAAGTCCATCCTCGGCACCCTGTCCCACCGAGGTCGTGTAGCCGGCGAAGGCACAACCGCCGTCCGGTGCCGCGCAGACCGCTTGAGCGTAGTCCCTCCCGGGGCCGCCAAGGGCGCGAACCCACGTCGGCTCTCCCGTCTCGTCGAGTCGAACGACAACGGCGTCTGGAGATCCCGTCGGGCCCGAGAGCGTCGTCCCCGCAACGGCGGCCCCCACCGCGAGAGGACAGATGGATGCGGCGAGGTCCGCCCGCTCTCCGCCAAGCGCTGTCGCGCAAGCGCCGGCGAGCCCTAGGTCCACGCTCGAAAGAGAGAACTCGGGGACGTAGTCGGTGAGGTTCCGTTGCGTCTGCGGCGCCGTCTGCACGTCATCGAGCGCACGCCCCACGGCCTCGACCGTCTCCACCGGAAAGGCGAACCAGCTGGTTCCCGTCACAAGATGGGCGTCTCGTAGGGGCAGGTCGATCGAACGACTCGGCGAGCAGAAGCCTCCCGCTTCCCGACACGCATCGACCAGCGCCGAGTGGGAGAGCACGGTTCGGCCTGAGACCACCCCGGCATCCAGGAGGAGGCCGAATGCGGAGGCTCCGACGTACATGGCCAGTCCCTCCTCGTCGGCGCGCCGGACGACGTCGATCGCCGCCGGACTCGAACGGAGGTCCCGTGCGACGTACCCGATGGACCCAGGATCCACCGGCTGCGACGCAACGAACAACGCGTCGAACCCCGAGACGTCGCAGACCTCGTCAACTCGCAGGTCGGCCGGGAGCGACTGCCCGGCAGGATCGTAGGCCGTGACGACGTCCTGGACTCCGCAAAACACCACCTCGTACCCAAGACGCTCAAGTTGGGTCGACCACACGCCGACGTTCGCCGCGTAGGGGTCGGCAACGACGAACAGGACGTGCAGCCCGTCTCCCGACACAGGTGCGGCGAATCCCGACGGCGAGACCATGAGAAGAGCCAGACATATCACCAGCATGCGGTACAACGGAACCATGGAACCTCCACCGCACCGCCGGACCCTTGGCAGTCTCGCCCTATGCCTCCGTCGATGCAAGGCAGCGGCAGCCCGCTGTCGGAGATCACCCGCTCCTGGTCTGGGCTGCGCTCACGCGTCGCTCGACGTCGATAGGGAGAAGAGCGCGCGCCACGACTCGATAGGCGGGACGGTAGCGAAGGGTGTACTGCTCCGAGTGATGGATGGCGGCGAATCCCGCCTCCCGAGCCCGCCCGGCTAGTCCGATGATCTCACCCGCTCGAAGCTTGAGCTCTCCGCTGCGAGCGAGTCGCTCCGCCGCTTCGAGGCCCCGTTCGACCTCCAAGACGGCTCCATGAAACCCTCTTGCTGTCTCGATAAAGGCCCGGAGCAGCCCAGAACTCTCCAGGCCCAGCGCAACGAAGGGACGAAGGTGAATGCGTACGATCCGGCCGTCGGGTGAGATCGGATCGATCAGACGTTCGTCGGGGCCGGGCCCCATCTCGCGGAGCTCGCGCACGAGCCACGCGCGAGCCCGGTCCTCGTCGATCACCGCGTGCTCGCTGCCCATCGCCGCCTGATGCACAAGCTTGTACAGGTCTTCGACGCGCCACTCCGGATAGCGCCGCTGGTGGTCGATCAGGATCTTCCGTATGGGCTCATCGTTTGCGTCATCGGCGAACGGGCGAAACGACGTCCTCGCAGAACCACGAGTCGCATCATCTCGGAACGCATACATGAACCGATTGTCCATCGCCTACCTGACCCCGTCTAGCCTCCAGCGCGGGAGCTTCCATTGGCATCGACACGATCGCGAGCGCTAGAATGCGTTCATGAGACCGATTTTCTCGGGACAAAGAGTCAACTACCTCGGACCCGCAACCCTGGTCGCAGGGAAACTGAAGATCGCCGGAAAGGCCCTGATGTGCGGCACGCTCTACGTCGAAATCGGCGCGGCCACGGCTGCGGCTGCCGCATCGAAGCAGCCCGGTTTCAGACCCTCGGACATCCGAGGAGCCTTCACCCCCGGCGAAGTGTCAGATCTAGCGGGCATCCAGGCTGGCGAGGCGGAGCTGGTGTGGAGGAACAACGGCAAGGAGTCGACGCTCCCCATCTCCGTAGCCGCGCCGCGCGCCGACCGCGTCACGTTCGTCGCCCGCAAGCCGTAGCGCCTGCCGCTTCTCGCTCTAGGGCAAGCGCCGTTCGTACCGGATGAGAGCCGCACTCGGGTCGCGTTCCCACGCACCACGCCGCGTCTCGCGAAACCCGCAGGATAGGTACATGCGCTGTGCGGGCACGAAGAACGGGTGATCGCATGTCGACACTTTCGCCGTCCGAACTCCGAGCTCTTGAAAGCGCCGAAGGACTTCCTCGATCTCCAGTTTTCCGAGTCCCCGCCTACGGAGCTCCGGCAAGATGCAGTTGTGGCCGATGCTCCCATGCGCCGGGCGCCCGCGCGGATCCCACGATGCGAAGCCGGCGACCCGGCCAGCGAGGCGAGTTAGGAACAGGCAAGCCCCAACGGTCTTCGGGCTGTCGAAGACCTCCCGATCGTACGCGTCCCACGTCGCCGCCTCGTCCTCCCACTGTGGGTCTGTCCGCAGAAGGCCCGCGTAGCTCGCGCGAAGCAGCGCGGCGATCGTGCCCGGCGCTTCGTCGCCCAGCGGGGAGAACGCCACGGCCCCCGCGCCGAGAACGCGCAGCATGTAGATCGTGTCGGCATCGTCCGGCTCACGATACCGTGCCGCGTTTCCGGCGGGCGAGAGGCGGGAGCGCGCGAAGCCAGCCTTCTCGTAGGCGCGAATCGCACGGGCGTTGTGCCGCGACGGCATGAGATAGGCCTCGTGCACGCCAAGCTCTTTCGTCAGGTATCCTCAGGGCGTCCGAGCCGTACCCATGGCCGCAATTCGACTCGCCGAACATCCACGTGTCGATCTCCGTTCGTCGCGGGCTCCCAGAGATCGCGTTGTAGTAGATCTGCCCAACCGCCCTTCCGCCGGCCTCGATCACGAAGGCGCGACCAGCCCCTCTACGTCGGAGTCCTCGAAAGTCTTGTCGATGGGGTCGGAGCAGAAGTCCTCCCAGGTCATCGCAGGCGCTTCCAGGCTCCCCGGGCGGCCAAGCAGGACCTCCGTCAGCTCGGAGCAGGCAAGGGCTTCGTAGATCGGCCTCCTGTCGGACATCACCGCCGGGCGAAGGCACACGGATCTCCCGCAGATCCTAGATCTGTGCTGCATGTCCATGAGATGGCTCCTGCGCCGCGTACTCGACGTACCGATTCACGATCCGGAACCCGATCGACTCGTAGAGGTTGCGCGCGGCGACGTTGCCTTCGCCGTCAACCGCATGCACAGAAGCGCTCCTCACGTGCAGCGTGCCACACGCCGGGAAGACCAGCGCAGGGCCTGAGGGGCGATGATTCCGGCCTACGCACTCATCCTGCACGCCTTCGCACCCGGTTGCGGAGCCCGACCCCCTCGTCCGTTACTCCAGATCGGAGCTGCCAAGCGCTTCCAGAGCCTCAGCATCGGCCAGATCCTTGATTCTGCCGGATGCTCGTTTGTTGCGAACAAGGTCGTCAACCGACGGCACCTGCACGCGCAGTCCGTCGATCTCCACCGCAAGGGAGCGCTCATAGGTCTGCTGGAATCCCAATCCCGAAACCCCGGTCATGATGTCAATGCGGCGAGGAGCCCCACCGATCTGGAACACCGTATCGTCGCGCTCAAGATCCTGTTGGGTGAGATCATGCAATGGTGCTCCGAATCGCCGCAGAGCGCGTAGCACAGCCGCCGCATTGCCAGGGGTGGGTTCCACCCACAAGTCGATGTCCGCAGTCGCTCGCGGATAGCCATGAGCAGCCATGGCATAGGCACCGATCAACAGGAACCTAGCCCTTTCGGCGGCTAGTGCGTACAGCATCTCTCTGTAGTCTTCGTTCAGCATCGTAGCGCTTCGTCAGAGACACAGCTTCGCGCGTCAACGGCCAGACAAGCCCTATGCGTTCCGCTGGGGTCCCCGGAACCACGTCTGCGTTCCGTGTTTCCGCCAATCGGAGTCTCGTGACGCGCGTCTTGTCCACGACTCAAGCCTACCACGACCGCCGACTGCTGGCAAAGCCCTCTGGCCCTAGGAAGAGCCAGCCCGTCCCGTTCCGCTCCACGATGCCCCCGCGTACTCGACGTACCGATTCACGATCCGGAACCCGATCGACTCGTAGAGGTTGCGCGCGGCGACGTTGCCTTCGCCGGTTGAGATGCAGACGCGATCCATCCCTCGCGCCTTCATCCGGCGTAGGCACTCGAGCAATACCGCTCGCGTCAGGCCCTGCCGGCGATACGCCTCGCGTGCGCCCACGGGACCCACGTCGCCAATCGTGTTGACCGGGTCGAGCCAGCCGTTCACGTACGCGGCGATTGTCCCGTCCGCTGCGACAGCCACCACGTCGAGGTCCCGGTCGTAGCCCGGCATGCGCATGAACCGCGCGTACTGCTCGTTGGTGACATCGCCGACCGTCCACGGCCGCCACACTTCGCGCTGTGCCTCGGCCCGAAGGGAGACTTCGGCCGGGTCGTCGGCGAGCGAGCGGACCATGTAGCCGGGAGGCAGCGTCTGCGCGCCGATCGGGTCCGTTAGGGAACGCAGCATGTTGACCTCGATGTACTCGCGACGCTGGAAGCCGTTCTGCTCGAGGACGGCGATCCGCTCGGCGTGATCGATCCGCGCGCCGACGACCATCGGCTCCTTCCAGCGCTCGGAGTCCGCGGCGCGCAGCTCGGCAACCAGCCCCTCGGCCCACGCCAGCGCCTCGTCCTCGATTCCTCTCCCCTCGAACTCAGGAAGAACCTGCCAATCGAAGAACGGGTCATCGTTCAGCGTCGCGTACCCGACGAGCTTCTCACCCGCATGCCACAGCCGGACGTGCTTCCGCGGATCGAGGTGGCAGTCGATCATGAAGAAGCCGAACGCGAGTTCGCCCACGTGCCAGTAGCGCCAGTCGTTCGTCTGTGAGCGCCCGGCCATGAGGAGGCCGTACATCTCGCGAAGATCGGCTCCGGTCTCATAGGAACGGCACGTCACTGAGCCTACAGGCCTCGTCGGGCTGGGTCTCGAGTCCATCGATCGTCTCCTTGTTCCGTCGCCTACGACGGGCGTACGTGGACGCGAGCCTACGGCGAGCGAGCACGTGCGGCAACTGCCCTAGGAGTGGACCGCTTCCGGCTCCGGCCTGACGCCTACGACAGGCCGCAGGGATCAGGCTGCAAGACAGTCATGAATGCGTGATTGCAAGACCCGACCCCGTCGCCCTTGCTGCGCATAACGGCCCGCATCAGCGGCGCGGCTTGTCCGCGTCCGCTGCATGCGGTTGCTAGAACGCCTTGGTATATGTGTCTTCACCTCTTGCCCATGCATGGAGGTTTGCCAGTCGTTCTCCCTTGTCGCCGTGGTCTGGATGGTCGAATACACTCTGCAGTTTGACGCAAGGCACCTCGGCACAGGCGCCACAATGCGCGAATCCCTTCTCGATAGCGCATTTGGCAACCGCACATTCGCCCCAAAACATGTTTCCTTGCGCATCCTGGCAACCCTTGCACCCCGTCTTCTCCTTCCACGTGCACTCGCCACAGTAGGTTCCGCAGTAAGCCATTTGCGTCTTATCCATGTCCGCTCCTTTCATTCTAGGAATCCCATACGCATACCGTCTGGGTCAAGAATAGCAACTTTCCTCGCACCCCACAGCACAACCTGCAGAGTGAACTCAACACGCACCGCATCTTCCAGTCTTTCACACATCATATCTATGTCCGTAACGATGAAGTGGATGATATCCAGGCACCGAGAGCGGCACAGACTCGGATCTTCATTGATACCAAACCCGGAACGGCCAGCGACTTCATAGCCCTGCCAGCGTTCGTAATTGCCATTCGGTACGAGTCCCAGGATGTCCTCGTAGAATGCTTTGGACCGCGCAAGGATCGGCCCGTGCAGGTGCTCGATGACGCGGCGCTATTCGTCGTTCGGGAATTCTGCCATCCAATTCACGGCGCAAGTTGGGAGCCTCAACGCTGCGATTCAGCGGCGGCGCAGCGCCGTCCGCTGCATGCCGTTGTTTGGACACCGGAGGTCATGATGCTCCAGCGTCCCGCGTCGAGCCGCGCTCTCCATGCATCATCTGATTCAAGCCCGACAGAACGTGGAAGAAGATCGCATAGAGCACTAAAAACAACGGAATGAGCCCCGTGGGGAACGTCACTACGTTGTTTGCGACTGCCGGGAAGAACAGTTGCACCGGCGTCTCTGAGGAGAAGAAGCCGAAGAAGAAGGCGCTCAGGAGGTCCGCCACTCCTACGATGATCACAAGGGCGACAGCGCGGCGCGGAATGCTCTCACGTCGGCCGAAGCGAACGAGGACTGCAAGCGCTACAAGGGCTGCGATGACATCACCGACTCCGGCCGGGTAGGCGAAGATGCCTGGGATCTTGCCCCGAGCCATCTCCAGAAGGAAGAGCGCGCCTATAGATCGGAATAGCTGAAGCCCGATCAGCCACCTCTGGGAGAGCGGCTCCGACAGAACCCGATGCCGCGAGATGAGAAGAAGGAGGCTGGGGATGATCCAAGCCGCCGGCACGATCAGGTTTCCGGGCAGACCTGCCCGACGCGGCACGTCTCCGATGCACACCCAGAACATGAAGGCACCCATGACGAGGGCAGCAACGCCCAGTCGCATGCCCTTCGCCCGGGATGCCCCGCTGAATGCGAAGGTGGCGAACATGTAGAGCGGCGTGATCATCAGTGTGCTCACGATGATGATCACTGTCAGAGGATGGGCATTCATCGTCACGTACATTTCTCACCGCCCTGCTCTCTAGGCATGATTAGCGTGCGAGCACTCACACGAGCACGTCAGGGGCACATTGCACCTCATCGCCCTGACATCCGCCTTTCCTCATGCCGATCTCCTCAAGCACCGACATACGCATCCTCGCATGCCAGCCTACAATCATGAAGCTCCTAGAGCAAACGCAGCAACGCCATGGGGTCAGATCTTCACTCTTCGTATCGGGTCGTCCGCGCGATGCGTGTCGCGATCGTGCTGATGGTGGACGGTCGCAGACCGGCGAAGGCCGCGACCTCTTGCAGCGTGTACTCATGGATCCGTGTGGCGGCGTGGATCTGTCGGTCTCGCTCCTCCCTGTCGTGCGCACCCGAGAACAGCTCCGCCAGGCTCGGCCGTGCGGCAAGCCGCTCGCGCCGCGGCAACTCACGGACCGCCTCGTAGTCCGAAAGCAACGGCTTGAGTTCGGCAACGAAGTCGTCTCCTCCGAGCAGTATCCCACCGCGCAGTTCAGTCCAGGCATCGACGTCGCGCCCTTCCTTGACGAATCTGCGGTACACCCTCGTCGCGAGGCGCGGGTCGCGATGGAACTGCTTCAGGATCCAGTCTGCCACCAGGAAGGGCGGAGCATCGACGAGTGCCGCTGTCGCACGGTAGCTCGACCACGGCCAGTCCTTTGCTGACCGAACCATCTTGGCACGCACCGGGTTCAGGACGATGTACCGTGCCAGTTCGAGGAGGTGGCTCTCTTTCTCGACCACGATCGACTTGAATCGGCCCTGCAGCACGTGGCCAGTACGCAGATGACGCCGGTTGAAGGCCTGGGTGTAGACGCCGTTCAGGTGCCGCATCCCGCGCGACAGATTCGCCTCCGGCGTCTCGACAAGCAGATGATAGTGGTTCGTCATCAGGCAGTAGGCGTGGCAGATCCAGCCGAAGCGCTGAGCCGTGTCTGCGAGGGTCTGCAGGAACAACTCCCGGTCTGGATCGACGAGGAAGATGTCCTGGCGCGCGTTGCCGCGGCTCGTGATGTGATAGACAGCTCCCTCGTACTCCAGACGCAGCGGTCGTGCCATGGCGCCAGTCTACTCGAAGCGAAACGAAGAATGAAGATCTGACCCCTACGCCGACCCCTACGCCGCGGGGTGCCTGCCTCGGTTGAGCACAAGCGGCCAACGGCCCCGAAGGAGCTTGGGTGGCAGTTCCTGTTTCCATCCCGCAACTGCGTCCGCGACCCAGACTCAGGGCGATGGCAGACGTGGTACATGCACCCGAGTACCCTTTCTCGTGCTGTCAAACAGGCTGCGGCGGATGCAGGCCTCAGGAAACGCGTCACGTGTCACACCTTTCGCCACTCATTCGCCACGCACCTCCTTGAAGCTGGGTACGACATCCGCACCGTGCAGGAGCTTCTCGGCCACAAGGATGTCCAGACGACGATGATCTACACGCACGTCATGCAGCAGCCAGGAATCGGCGTGATCAGCCCGCTCGACGCCGAACGCTTCGGCGCGCTCTGATCGCCTCATCGCGCCGCCCGGGTCACACTGCCTCGCCGGCCACCGCGATCTCTTCTCGTCCTGAGCCCCTTGCGACGTCACGCGATGCCCTTCGGGAAGAGCTTGCCTGGCACGGCCAGCGTCCGAAGCGGTACGGCCTCGACACGATCGGCAATGGGGTACCGCTTGTCGCCGGGGTAGATGACGCTTACCCGCGCCAGGCCTAGATCGGCCAATGCGATGCGGATCGACGGCGTTAGGCGCGGCGCGTCGGTGCGCTTGCACTCCACTCCCAAGAGCTGGTCGCCCCGCCGGAGGATCAGGTCGATCTCCGCTCCCTGGTGTGTCGCCCAGAACCAGGCGTCGTCGTGAGGCTCCACAGCGAGGACCTGCTCGATGACGAAGCCCTCCCACGAAGCGCCCAGCTTGGGGTGGCTGAAGACCGCCTTCTCTGTCCCCAGCCCCAGCATTTGGTGCAGAAGGCCGCTGTCGCGCACATAGACCTTGGGTGACTTGACTTGTCTCTTGCCCACGTTTGCGTGCCAAGGCAGGAGCTGGCGGATCATCATGGCATCGGTCAGGACGTCGAGGTAGCGGCGGCAGGTCGAGGGATTGACGCCCAACGCTCGAGCCGGTTCGGCAGCGTTCCAGATTTGCCCGTGGTAGTGCGCCACCATCGTCCAGAACCGCTGCAAGGCCGCCGCCGGGACCCGCACGCCCCACTGGGGCAGGTCGCGCTCCATCAGCGTTCGCATGAACTGCCTGCGCCAGGCGAGGCTGTCCTGCTCTGTACGCGCGAGGTAAGAAAGCGGCAGGCCGCCGCGTCGCCACAGGGTGTGCGATGACTCAGGCCCGAGCTCGGCCAAGGTGAAGCCGCCGATCTCAATCCGCTCCACGCGGCCCGCCAGACTCTCGGAGCTCTGCCGCAGCAGGTCCCCCGAAGCGCTGCCGAGGATCAGGAAACGCGCCGAACGGTCGCGCCGATCGACCAACACGCGCAGCACGGGGAAGAGGTCCGGCCGGCGCTGGATCTCGTCGATCACGACCAATCCCCGGAGAGGCCCAAGCGCCGTCATGGGCTCGTCAAGCCGTGCAAGACTGGCCGGGTCTTCGAGGTCGAAGTAGTTGACGGAGTCCTCGGGCACGAGCTCACGCGCCAGCGTGGTCTTGCCGCATTGACGCGGTCCAGTGAGAACGGCAACTGGGCTGCGAGCAAGGGCGTTCTGGATCGCGTCGAGAGTGCTTCGTCTAGGGATCACGGTGCTGCCATTGTACCATGAATATCGCGCATGCCAAGCGGCATTTTCATGGTATGTGCTGCAAGAGCGGAACGTCGCGCCCTGTCAGACACTGGCGCAAGAAGCGAGCGTCACGCATGTAGGCTACGTCGCTCGCTCGGGTCCAAACCTCTCGCGCAAGAGCTCGAGATCGGCAACCTGCCGCTCGGGTAGCTTGTAGCCGGTGTGACCGCGGAACTGCATCCTGACGCTAAGGCACTGGACGGGGAAGCCGGCGATCGTGCCTTTGCCGGAGAGGTCGTCGGCGCTGAAGGTCATCCCCTCGCCGTCGTAGGCGGGAAACGCACCCCCATCAGGCATGAGCGAGATGGCGTGGAGGTCGATCTGGCGACCGGCCGCGTCCTCGAGGACGAAGGCGGTGTCGGTCTCGACGCCGTGTACGTCACCCGCGCGCCGGTTTTCTGACCAGATCTCTGTCAGCCTGTACCCGTCCGCTTCAAGAAGCGTCCGCGCTCGGACGATGTCGTCGAGCCGCACGAGGATGTCGAGGTCCTTGTGGGGCCGCGTCTCTCGTCCGAGCAAGACGTCGATGCCCCAGCCGCCGCAGACCCAGACTTGGATGCCGGAAGCCGACAGTCGCTCGATGATCTGGATCACGTCTCTCGCGCCTATCGCTTCGCCACCTCGCAACGCACCCGGAGAGATCACACCGACGCCCGACCGCGCCCCCGCAGGAGCCTACTGCCCTGCCGGCGGCTCCCAGAGTTCGACCTTGTTCCCTTCGGGGTCCATGACCCAGGCGAACTTGCCGTACTCCGACTCCTCCATCTTGTCGAGCACATCGCAACCTTCTGCCTTCAGCAGGGCCACAAGCGCGTGGAGGTCGGCAACCCGGTAGTTCACCATGAACGGAGCCCGGCTCGAAGAGGCGGAATCAGCACTGACTGCGTTGATGCTCCAGACCGTGGTGCCTCCCACAGGGCGACCCTCCTCATCGCGCCACGAGAAGACAGCCCCGCCCCACGTCTCCAGAAGGATGCCCAGGTGCCTCTCGTACCACGCACGCAACGCCGCCGGATCCTTGGCCGTGAAGAAGATCCCGCCGATCCCCGTGACTCGTTTCATCAAGACCTCCAGTGCACCGCGCCGTTCGTGGCTCGTCACTCCTCGACAGACGGCGCCAGGCCGTCGATGCCCGCGAGGGATACCCAGTAGATGTCCGGCATTCGATTCCGCGCGGCGCGGTTCGACGCGAAGAACAGGAATCGGCCGTCCGGCGACAGCGAGGGGCTGCTCTCTTCCATCGCCGAGTTGATCGGCGCGCCAAGATTGCGCGCCGGAGTCCAGGCATCTCCGTCGCCACGAAACGACACATACAGGTCGCCCAGTCGGCTCGCCGGCGACAGGTTGTCGGATCGTCCCGCGGAATAGAACAGCAGGAACCGCCCGTCGGGAGAGATGTGGGGTTCGACGTAGACTGCGCCGTCGTCGCTCGGGAAGACGTCCACGCGCTCGGGCATTGCGCACGTCGCGTTGTCGAGCAAGCGCGTGGCGTAGAATCCTGCGCCGCCGAGCGCGGGGTAGTCCGCCTGATAGTAGAGCACCCCATCTCGTGTCAGGGACGGGCTCGACTCCCCGTCTCTCGATTCGATCGGCATTCGAAGCTCGGTGGGTTCGGACCACGCGCCGTCACGCCGCACCGAGACCCAAAGGTGATATGCATCACGCGGGATCGATTCGTCGACGCCCGGCCGCCTTGATGCGAAGTAGAGCCTCGTCCCGTCGGCAGCAATGAACGCCCCGGCGTCATCGTGCAGGCCGGAGAACGGCGCCGGCTCAAGCGGTGTCCATTCCCCGGCAGTCTTCTGGCTCACGAGGATCGTGGCTCTGCCGGATGTGATGCGCGTCACATACACCTCCGACCCATCCGGGTGGACGGCCAGCGCGATCTCGATCCCGTCGGCGGACACGGACCCAGGGCGGAAGACGATGGGCGTGGCGTCAGGAGCCACCTCGCCCAGGTACGTTTCGCGCTCCGTGGCAACGCTCGGCCCCGCCAGGACGGAGAGAAAGACCAACGTGAGAGCACCTGTTCTCCGCGCAAGCCGCCGTATGCAATTCACGTCGCCTCCTTGGCCCACCCAGCTCGGGAAGAGCCTACGCCCCGCCCTCGGACAGACCGAGAATCCAGATCGTCACGCGTCTCAAGAAGGTCCAGGACGGCTCCGCCTCCCACTCAAAGTGCGGCCCGGTCAGTAGTACCCACCCCGCCCCGCGCGGCTGAGCCACGACGGCGGCATCCCCGGTCGTCGCGTACGTTGCGAGCGTGAGCGTTTCGCTTTCCGGATCGGGACGGAGGAACGGGCTGTTGTAGTAGGTCACGCGGACCGTCTCCGGCGCCCCTTGTTCGGCACAGCACTCCGCGGTCACGCGAAGGTCGGTCGCGCAGACGCCGCTCGGTCCGCTGCAGACGCCCGGTGCGGGGCCAACGGCCTCTCCGCGAAACGCCCCCAGCTGGCCGTACGTGCCGCGGCGCCCCTCCCATACCTGAACCTCGGCCGCAAACATGGCTCCCGCGCACGTTCCGATGAAGGCCATGCCAGCTTCGATCGCCGCCAGCAGACCGGCCTTCCCGGCGGGTGTGATGTTCTGGATGTAGGGTGGCGAAGACCCGCCCGGGAAGTAGATGGCCGCGAGGTCCTCGATCGCTCCGGCGTTGACGTCCGCCGCGGTCACCCCACGCGTAGTGAACCCCATCCAACGAAACATCCCACCCGCCGACGACGAGCAGCTCGGATGCGCGCCCGCGTCGACGTAGATTCCGATGGTCGTCGCGCTCACGTCCGCCGCATCGCCGTGGACGGGCAAGGCCGCCGGCAACAGCACCGCAAGGATGAGCATCGGGAGCAGCACCGACTTCTTCCGCACGGTCAACCTCCGTCCAGAGACGCGAGATTCTAGCCGGACCTGTCGGAGTCGACA
Organism: Candidatus Bipolaricaulota bacterium; assembly: GCA_040752575.1. Classification (GTDB taxonomy): domain Bacteria; phylum Bipolaricaulota; class Bipolaricaulia; order UBA7950; family UBA9294; genus CAIOGO01. The sequence continues at coordinate 21,279 of JBFMGK010000046.1, read as the reverse complement.
TGAGCCGGCTGCGACCTCGCCGTCGGGAGCCTTATCTCAGTCGACAATGAACAGCTTGACGCCCGTCGTTGTGTGCGAGCGGTGCGGTTCGGCGTTGTCGGCAACCTGGTAGCTGACGCCAGGGGTCAGCGTGAAGGTCCGTCCATCCTGAAGCTCGACGTGAAGCTCACCTTCGAGACAAAGCAGGATGTGGCCCTTCGAGCACCAGTGATCGGCCATGTAGCCGGCGGTGTACTCGACCCTCCGCACGCGCAGGTCGCCGAACTGACGAGTGCGCCAGTACGCCATGCCCGTCGTACCCGAGTGCTCCGTGGCCTCGATCTTCGACCAGTCGCTCAAGCCAAACGGAATCCCCACCATCTTCATTGCGTCACCCTCCTCGAGCAGCGCAAGGATGACTTGGTCCAGAGTCAGAGACCACACCTACAGCTCAGGAGCCCAAAGATGGGCGGGCACGTCGGCCTTCTCGATGAAGCCGAGCTTCTTGGCGAGCGCGACCGATCCTTCCCGTTCAGGCCAACAGGTCCAGTTGGGATGAAGACTGCGGGCCAGGCATTCCTCGAGGAACGCGCTCGCCGTGAGCGTGCCGAGGCCAAGCTGGCGATGGTTCTCGTCGGTGTGGATGTCGATCTCGGCCTCGCCGCGGCCGACGAACACGGACGTGCACTCGCTGATGACCTCGCCTTCGCCTCCCATCAGTTGAACACCGAACCGCGGGTCGCCTTCGGCAAGCGCCGTCGACTCCATCCGATAGCCGGCCGGCATGCGATCGCGCCACAGCCGCCACGCCGGCGCGCGATCTGCATCCCAGGCGAACGTCTTGCGATGGATGCGGATCGCGCCCTTCGGAGCCAGAAGAACGTCGAGCCTCGCGCGCCACGCGTCGCTGAACGCGAAGAGGACGAGCTCCTGTTTTTCCTGGCTCGGCAGCACGTCGTCGAACAGGTGCGTCACGATCTCGCCACCGAAGACGTCGTCCGTCTCCTCGCCGATTGCGTAGGAGAATGCACCGCGCACGGCCACAAGCGCCGAACGAGGACGATCGGCACGATCCACGAAGACCCGGCCCGCTGCCGCTCTCTCGAGCACGGAGAAGACGATCGGGACGCTGTGCTCAATCTTCGCGAACAACGGCACCGCGAGGGCAAATTCGAACGGTCTCAGCTCGATCATGGCGTTCCTCTCGGGCAGTGGCTAGGGTGGGGCGCCGACCGGGCGGACGCAGATGTACGTCGCGACCGCCTCCGGACGCCAGAAGTCCTCGGTGATCTCGAATCCGGCCTGGCGCAGCAGCAGAGTCCAGACGTCGGCGGCGAAGATCCCCAGCGTATGCAGATCCTCGACGACGCGCAGGGCGCCGTTCTCGCGGATCACGTAGATCATGAGTCCTTCGAAGGTGTCGTCGCCCGGGTCGGGATCGTAGTTGTTCTCGATGAATACGACCTCGACGCCATCGGGTTTCGCTTTCGCCTCAGCGTGGGTGATGTGGCTCTCGTTCTGCTCGAACGTCTCCTTGGTTCCATCGGGCGAGACGATCATCACGCCGCCGGGCTCAAGGTGGCGGTAGGCTGCACGAAAGAGCCGCCCGAGATCCTCGCGCGACGTCATGTACGCAACGGCATCGTCGATCAGGATCGCGTCGAACTTGCCCGGAAGTGAGAACTCGCGCATGTCGCCCTGCACAAGCTCGATGTCGGGGTTGAGTTTGCGCGCGTTGGCCAGCATGTGCTTCGAGAGATCGAGTCCGGTGACGCGATAGCGGCGCTTCAGGTTGTAGGCGTTCTTGCCGCCGCCGCAGCCGAGGTTGAGGAGCGTTTTCACCTCGCGCCGCGCGTGCTTCTCAATCATCGCGACGACGTGCTCACACCACTCGGCGTACTCGCCGTCAGGATCGCCCCACAACGGCCACAGCCAAGCAAGATCGCTGTATAGGCGGGGCGTGCTGTGGTCTGTCATGTCGTTCGTCCTTGCCGGGAAGAGGCACTGGCTTCCGGGCAGAGGCACTCGCGGCAAGCCAGGCGCTTCTCGTAGCCCTCAACGAAGTAGCGCGCGCCCTTCTGAACGACAGAATGCCCCTCGGCTTCGAGTCGCTCGGATTGGCCCTCGCAGCCGCCGGGGTACTTCGGATTCACCTCGCCGCCCGTCTTGAGCGTCCGCCAATACGGCGTGACGTCCGGACGACCGCCGCGCTCCTCTTCGGCGGCGGCTTCGGCCGCTATGCGAGCGAACATCCCTGTCGTGATGGGGCAGGCCAGCGTCGCACCGTGCCGTGCGGCGAGAATCTCGCGCAGACGGTTGATCGTCGTCAGCTCTCCTTCGGGAACTGCGCGCATCAGCTCGTCGACCTCGCGCGGCGCCGGGATAACGCAGGTACCCTCACCCCAACGCTGACTCATCCGCTCGTCGATCTCGACGACACGCGGGAGATCCTTCGTGTCCTCAAGCTTCTCGCGCCACGTCTTTCTTCTTGCCATCCTCGTCACCCCCTACCGCGGGGCAGCAAGCCTCCGTTCGTACGCCGACCAGATCCGATCGCGCTCCTCTTTCGGGATGGCGTGCCAGCGAACGCCGCGAATCGCGCCTTCCAGACCCGACAACATGCTGCGGCACGGCGGATCCAGAGGTCTTGCACGAGCCAGGCGGTACGCCGCCTCGACGCTTCCGATGCGTACGAGTTCACTCGGGTTCGCGATGCCCGCTTCGCGAAGGCGCGCCGCGACTTCCACGCCGATGTTGGGCAGCGACTCAAGCGACACATCCCCTCTTCCGCGGGCCATCGACCTTGCCTCCCCGGGCTTGTCCATCACAGCAAGCGTTCGGGAGCCTCGTCTGGGTGCCCAAACTCATCAAGTTGTCTCGCGAATTCTGCCGGCAGGAGACTGCGCGTCTCGGTCCGGCGCACAATGCCCGTCAGATTCCGCCACGCCAGCCGCCGCACGTCCTCGCGCGGCCGCCCCAACTGAGCCGACAAGAGGTGCTCGACCCACTCGATGCGGCACGGGATCGCCGCAGGCGGATCGCCCCAACCATGGTCGCTCTCCACGAGAAGGCGTTCCGGTGGAACCGCGGTGCGGAAGATCGATCGCCGTGCGACTGCGGAGTGAACGGAGAAGTAGCAGCCCAACGCGACGGCCTCGCGCGTCTCGGCCGCGGTCCCCGTCCACCAGTGGAGGATCGGCGCCGCGACCGGCGTCTGCCGCAACTCGTCGAGGATGAGCCGCGTCGCGCTGTACGAATGGATGCTGACGATGCGGGGTCTTCTCGCCACAGATCGCAAAACTTCCCGAAACACTCTCCGCTGGTTTTCGATCGCCACCTTGGACCCGCGCGCGTCGAGCCCGACTTCCCCCACAAGTGGCGTCCTTTCGGTCAGCTCGCCGAACCAGTCCGGGTCGAACGAGCTCTGTGCGTCAACCCGGCGGGGATGGCAACCCACGCCCCACTGGACATGAGGCGTCTTGCGAAGCAGGGCGCCGCAAGCCTCGGCAAGCGACAGCGTACAGGCCAACGCAGCGCCAAGGCCGTCCAGTTCTTCGGAACGGCACGTCGGGGCGAAGTGCGCGTGCGCGTCAAGCGGCGGCAGGTCTTGCGGCAAGGCTCCCTCCATCCACGGCTCGCGGACGCCGACTTCGCCAAGCCCTCCGGTCCCGACGGCTCGGCGGCATCGCTCGAGACCTCACGAGAACCCTTGGCGCACCCCTACATCAGGGTCTCACGACGCTCGCAGCACGTCGTAACGCAGGATCACGAGGCCGTCTGCATGGCGATCGACCGACCGCAGGGCAAGCGGCCAAGGAGACTGGCCGACTCCTAGCTCCGGCCCGCCCAACAGGCTCGGCGTGCGCGCTCCACCGATCGCGATCGGAAGGATCTCTACCTGAATCTCATCCACGAGGTCGGCGCGCAACATCGCGTGTCCTAGCTTGCCGGGCGACGTCACGAGCAGCGTCTCGACGCCTAGCGCGCGCAGCTTCACGAGAGCGGCCGCGAGGTCTACGTGGTCCTCGCCGGCAACGAGGTAGGGCACATGCTCGCGCCGCAGGTACGCGAGGACGTCTCGCGGCGTCACCTTCGAGACGAGCACGAGAAGATGCCACCCCTCTGACCCGGGAGCCTCACGCCCGGGCTCGCCCGTGTACGCCCATCGGACGCGTCCCCGGCCGTCGACGACGACGAACCAGCCGCAGAACCCCGAACGCGCCGCAATGTCGTCCGGCAGGTAGTCCTCTCCGAGAGGCTCGCCTTCGGCCGCCGGCGGCAGCGGCGAGGGCTCCGAGCCCTCGGCCACGAAGGATCCGCTTCCCTCGAGCATGGCGTGTGGCCGATGCGTCTCGATCCAGCGCCGCATCGGGTCGTAGGCATGAGGCCAGCGCTCATCGCCAAACAGAAGGAGGACGTCGGGCGCCAGCGTGATGCGCCCGTCCACGGAGGCCTGACCACAAAGGATGACGCGAGGTCTGTTCATCTCTCTCCCACGTTTCGCCGCTAGAAGATCTTCATCCTCAGGAAGATGACAACCCCAATCGCCGAGAGGACCACCGACGCGGCGAGGGTGATCCAGAAGGCATGCGGGGAGTCCTGGAAGGGCAGGTGGATGTTCATCCCGTAGATACTGGCGACGAGCGTCGGCAGCATCAGGATGATCGTGATCGACGCGAGGAACTTCATCACGGTGTTGAGGTTGTTCGAGATGATCGATGCGAAGGCGTCCATCATCCCCGTGTGGATGTTGCTGTAGATGTCAGCGAGTTCTCGCGCCTGTCCGAACTCGACGCGGACGTCTTCCAGCAGGTCCTCCTCCTCTTCGGTCAAGTTGCGGCCCGCGAGACGCCGCAATCGATCCCACATCGACTCGTTCGCCCGAAGCGACGTTGTGAAGTAGACGAGGCATTTCTGCAAATTGCTCATCCGAATCAGCGTCTCGTTCTTCATCGACCGATGAATCGCACGCTCAACCTCGTCGGACTCGTGCTGAATGCTCCTCAGGAAGGCCAGGTACTGCCGTGCGGCATGGAGGAAGATCATGCAGAGGAACCGCAGACGGTCGGCGGGCGGCGGCAACGCCCCGCGACCTGAGAGGATCTCTCCCCAGAGCGCGCTGTCCTCGGCGCAGACCGTGATGATGTGCGACGGCGTCAGGATGATGGCGAACGCGAGCGTGACGTACGGCGTCTCCGAGCGGCGGTCGTGGTACGGGACCCGGATGACGAACAGCTTGTGCTCGTCCTCCGCCTCGTAGCGAGGTCTCTCGTCGCGGTCCGTCGCCGCGGTCAGAAAGTCCATCGGTACGCCGAGACTGCCCGCCAACGCGTCGAGTTCAACGGTCGTCGGGCCGACGGCCTGCACGACGTGACACGCCTGCAGGCTGTCGACGTACGTGAGCTTCCCATTCTCGTATCGGCAGTACGTCAGCATGGCCTTCTTCGCGGGTCCGTTGAGACTCGGTTCCCATCGTATGCCGTCGCGGCCAGCCGGGACAACGCATCGCGCCCCTGTGGCGAGGGCCGCGCGTCCCCGGGCCGCGGGTCGCGCGTACTTCGTTGCCCGGTGCCCCTTTGGCTTCCTGCCGGTCGACTTCAAGGGGGAGGGCCCGCGCGGCAGCGCGAGCCCTCCCCCTCTAGCCCCGGCGCTACGCCGGAAGCTGCCTCAGGCCTTCTCGGCCTTCTTGGCCTTCTTCGCCGCACGTTTCTCTTTCAACGTCTTCTGCGGCGCCTTCTTATTCGATGCCTTCTTGATGTCCTGCGACTTCGACATAATGCTCCTTTCCCACCGAGAAGCACGCCTGGGTGTCGTCTGACGTTGCGAGGATACTTCGGGGCCGGCTCATCGACCAGTCTTCCGATGGGACGCGGCCGTGCCTACGGCATGCGCCCGTCGCGGACGATGAACCCGCCGGACTTCTGATCGCGTTCGAGATCGAGAATGCCCCGCGCTCCCGCCTCCTCGAGCAACTGGCCGAAGGAACTGAAGCCGTAGTAGGATTCGGCAAACCCGGGCTTCCTCCGCTTGAGCGCCTGCTTGATCATCGAGCCCCAGATGTCTCCTTCGCCGCGCTCCTCGACCAAGGCCTCGTAGGTCTCGACGACGAGAGACCATGCCTCGCTTTTCTTCTCGTCCGCCGCGGGCGCCGCCTTGGCCGCGCGGCTTCCCGTCGACTTTCGTGCTACAGGCTTGCGCGGCTTGACCTCGGGCCGACGCCGACGGACCAGGTCGTCGTAGAAGATGAACTCATCGCAGTTCTTCACGAGCAGGTCGGCGGATGAGTTCTTGACCCCCACGCCGATCACACGCTTGTCGTTCTCGCGCAGCTTGCTGACCAAAGGCGAGAAGTCCGAATCCCCACTGATCACGACAAAGGTGTCGACATGCGACTTCGTGTAGCAGAGGTCCAGCGCGTCGACGACCATCCGGATGTCCGCCGAGTTCTTGCCCGACTGGCGAACATGGGGGATCTCGATCAGCTCGAACGACGCCTCGTGCATCGCGCTCTTGAACTCCTTGTAGCGCGCCCAATCGCAGTAGGCCTTCTTGACGACGATGCTGCCCTTGAGCAACAGCCGTTCGAGAACCTTGTCGACCTCGAAGTCGGGGTAGTTCGCCTCGCGAACACCCAGCGCGATGTTCTCGAAGTCGAGGAACACCGCCATGTTGATCGTTTCGATCGGATGCGGCGCTGTCAATCCCCTATCCATGTCTCACTCCCCGTTCGGTCCCGTGCCATGCGTGGCTAGGCCCTGTTGCCCAGGACCGCCACGAGACTTCGGACGGCTCGCTCGATGCGCGCCTCGAGCCCCGCGCCCATCCAGTTGACCACCTCTCCTGCGACGACCCGGGCGCCCTTCGCCTCGCACAGGCGGCGCATCTGGCGCAAGGCGCGGTTCCCGCCGAGCCAACGATAAGGGAAGGCCTGAGTCACGAGACATGCTACCCTCTTGCCATCTAGCGAATCGATGTTCCGCAGACACTGAGCGAGAACGGGCGACAGCGAGAAGGCCTCGACGGCCGCGCCGAACACAAGGAGGTCATGCCCCGCGACCTGGGGAGTCGGACCGAGCTTGAACTCCCTGGATCCCCCCTCGCGCGGACGTGCAAGCTGGACGTCCTCGTAGACGGCCTCGTGCCCCGCCGCGATCAGCGCCTCTCTGAGCTTCTGTCCCACGCCCCGCGTGTTGCCCGTCTGTGAGTAGACGACGATCCCGACCTTCATCTCTCCCCCTCCCTCGTTGCGCCGATTCTAGCGCGTGAACCCCGACGTTGGCATCTTCGCGTCCGCGGCGCGGGTACGCGTCGCGAGGCTCAGCGAGGCGTGAAAGCCCATGCGGTCATGAGATGGCGGCGGTCCGTCAGGAGCCCGGAACGCCGCAGGTTCATCGCATCAAGCACGAGGGCGAGGACTCGGCAACCGACGCCGGCCGGCGACACGGTCCCATCGCCGCCGCGACGGCAAGCCAGGCGACGTGACCCTCCGCATGAGGACGCGTGGTCTCTTTGACCGAGCGCCGATGCGAAGACGAGTCGAGGGCCTAGGCTCGCCTGCGCCCGTGCACCAGGGTGGACGCAGCCGTCTCTCTTGCCGCGACGAAGGCAGTCGCCGTGCGCTCGATGTCCTCGGTCGTCGTGGCCCAAGAGCAGACACTGACGCGGATGACGGGTTCGCCTCTCCAGACAGAGCCGCCGCACCAGCAATCTTCCGATCGCTGGATGCGCTCGAGCGTCGCCTGGGTCAGCTCGGCACTGTCGCAAGCGACGAGCACTTGATTGAAGACGACCTCGTTCAGAACCCGGAATCCGCGGCTGCGGAGACGTTCAGCCAGATCTGCGGCGTGGTCGCACAGACGGTCGACCAACTGCTCGACGCCATCTCGTCCAAGAGCCTTCAGCGTTGCCCAGAGCTCGACGGCCCTCGCGCGCCGCGACATCTCCGGGGTGTAGTGCATCCCATCTCTCTTGTCGCTGTACTGGATGTATGACGCCGTCGTCTGCATCGCGGTAACGAGCGCTCCCCGGCGCCGACAGAGGATGATCCCACAGTCGTAGGGCGCGTTCAGGGTCTTGTGAGCGTCGACCGACCACGAGTCGGCCTTCTCGCACCCCCGCGAGAGGTTCTTTCGGGTCCTCGAGCTCTGCGCCCATAGGCCAAAGGCTCCATCGACGTGAACCCAAGCGCCTGCCGCTTGCGCGCGATGGCAGATCTCGTCGATTGGATCGAACGAGCCGGAGTTGACGTTGCCCGCCTGGGCGACGACAAGACAGCGATCGTCGAGCTTCGGCAGCCCGGCAGCGTCAATCCGCCCTTGGGCATCGACGGCGACGCGTTCGACGCGCTCTCTGCCGAGCCCCAAGAGAGCCAGCGCCTTGAGGACCGTGGCGTGGGCCTGATCGCCCACGATGACGCGCAAGAGCGGCGCCCCGAACAGTCCCCTCGCGTTCACGTCCCAGCCTTGGCGAGACAGAAGCTCGCTGCGGGCCGCGGCAAGACCGCACAGCAACGCCGCGGACGTGCCGCTAACCAGCCCGGCGGCCGTCTCTTCCGGAAGGTCGAGGAGGTCGACGAGCCATCTCTCGCACGTCGCCTCCAACGTGGAGGCCATCGGCGATAGGACATGCAGAGCCGCATTCTGGTCCCACACATCCGACAACCACTTGGCTGCCATGGCCACCGGCACGGACCCTCCGCAGACGAATCCGAAGTACCGTCCACCTGTCTGGGCCACCGTCGCCGGCGAGCCGTACTCGTGCAGCAGGCGCAGGATCTCCTCCGGATGAGCAGGAGCCTGCGGGAGAGACTCGTCGAAGAGACTCAGATTCTCGATCGCGGCATCAGCAGGGAACACGCCCCGCGTCATGGCGCCGTCCAAGTACTCGAAGGCGTACGAACGTGCCTGCTCGAACAGCCGCTTGTCTCGCAGCTGCAGGAACATCTCCTGTTGGAGGTCTCTTGTCTCTGTCATGATCCCCTCAGCGCGGCCGTCCGACGCAGACCGCAGCTACGGACCAGCATAATTGGTCCGCGGAGCCGAAGACACCCCACGCTTCGCAGCCCTGGACAGACAGGGAACCGGGCGAACGACACCCCACGACAAGGCCGCCTTTCAGGGGCGGAGCTTGAGTGCCTCGTTCGCGAGGTCCGACATGCTGCGATCCGCTCCGGCGGCTTCACCCACAACGTCCGTCATCGCTGGAGCAACGTACCGTGTCGCTCGCTTCTGCGTTGCGCAGATGCCCGGATTCCCGTTCCTCCTCGCTGGAGCAGCGCATCACGGCGGCTTCACCCGCAATTCGCGACATCGCCCGGCTCGGCCCAACCTCTGCGTGCCGTGAGGACTCCGAGCCGCAGGAAGCCGAAGTGCTCGGGGGAGTGAGCGTCGGAACCGATCGCCAGCCTGCAGCCGGCCTGGATGGCGCGGCGCGCGAGGTCGGCGCAGAGATCCAGGCGAATCGGATTGGCGTTGACTTCCAGCGCACAGGCGTGCCGAGCCGCGGCTTCGAACACCGCGTCCCAATCTGCTTCGTACGGCGGACGCTCGCCGATCTTGCGGCCGGTCGGGTGGGCGATGCAGTCGACGTGCTCGTTCTCGATCGCGCGGACAAGGCGCGCCGTCATTTCCTCCTTCGTCTGGCGAAAGTGAGAGTGCACGGACGCGACAACCCAGTCGAGCTGCGCGAGCACGCCATCCGGCATGTCGAGCGAGCCGTCGGGCCCGATGTTGACCTCGACGCCGCTGAGCACACGGAAGTCCCGCAGTCTCTCGTTGAGCGCGGCGATATCACGCGCCTGGGCGAGGAGCGTGTCCCCAGTATGCCCGCCGACGACTTCGGCGAACAGCGCATGATCGGTGATCGCAATGCATTCAAGTCCGCGCGCTTGCGCCGCCGCGGCCATCTCCTCGACCGACGCGGTGCCATCCGACGCGTCGGTGTGGACGTGGAGGTCCGAGCGCAGGTCGCCAGGCTCAACAAGACGCGGAAGGCCACCGCGGGCGGCTAGGTCCATCTCCCCGGCATCCTCGCGCAGCTCCGGTGGAATCGGAGAGAGCTCGAGCGCCCGATAGATGCCGTCTTCCTCCTCACCGGCAAGCCTTCGATCGCCCGCCCCATACAGCCCATACTCGTTCAGTCTCCAGCCTCTTGCGACGGCCAGCTTCCGCAGGGCGATGTTGTGAGCCTTCGAGCCGGTGAAGTACTGGCGCGCCGCCCCGAACGACTGCTCGGGCACGATGCGCAGATCGACCTGGAGTCCACGTGAGAGCCGCACCGAGGTTTTCGAATCCCCGTGCGCGAGAACCTCGGCGACATCGGGAAGGCCGACGAAGATCGCAGATGCCGCGGAGGGATCCTCGCTCACTGCGAGGAGGTCGAGGTCACCGATCGTCTCGCGCCCGCGGCGAAGCGAGCCAGCGTACTCCAGCCGCACGAAGAGACCAGTCGCCTTGAGGGTCTCGATCAGCCGCTCCGCGAGCGGAAGCGCGAGCCCAAGTAGGATGCGACCCTCGACGCCTCGCGCCTCTACGAGTCCCCGCAGGATCTTCTGTTCGGTCTTCTCGCCCAAGCCCTTCACGGTTCGAACCTTGCCCTCGCGCGCTGCGATCTCAAGATCGGCCAGCGATCTGACTCCCAACGCCTCGTAGAGGAGCTTCGCCGTTTTCGGCCCCACTCCTTCGACGCGCGTCAACGTGTAAAGGTCAATCGGCAGCTTCCCCTTCAGCTCATCGTGGTAGGCGAGGCGACCGGTACGGACGATCTCGGCGATCTTCTTCGCGATCGCCTCTCCGACGCCGGGAAGCTCGGCGTGCGCGCCCGCCGCAACAAGGTCCTCGATGGGTTCGCGTAGCGACTCCACAACCTCGGCAGCTCGCCGATAGGCGCGGGGCTTGAACGGAACGCCGTCCAGGTCCAGCAGATCAGCGATCTCGGTGAGAATCCTCGCGACGTTCTCGTTCTTCACCCGCACCCCGTTCGAAGGCCGCATCGCGACGCACAGCCCGACGGCCCGCGGCCATGAACCCGCCGTTGTCCCTTGGTGCGCCGAAGCGTACTGTACACCCATGGCTTCTCGTGAGCGCTATGGAGAGGCGGCGGCCCGCGTCTACCGCCTCGCCATCGATCCTATCGTCCGGCCGCTGCGGCCTCGAGTAGCCGCCGCGCTGGCCGGAGGCTCCGCGTTGCGCGTGTTGGACATTGGCTGCGCAACGGGCGATCAGGCTCGGATCCTTGCGCAACGCGGGCTTCAGCCCGTGGGCGTGGACCTGTCGCCGGCGATGATTGCCGCCGCGGCGAGACGATCGCCGCATGTCCCGTTCGTGTGCGGATCGGCGCTCGCACTCCCCTTTCCCGACGCGGCCTTCGACGCAGCGATCCTCTCGCTAGCGCTTCATGAACACGACGAGAACGAGCGACGCGCGATGGTCGCCGAAGCGCTGCGCGTGCTCCATCCTGCGGGCACACTGGTCATCGCGGACTTTCGCGAACCCAGGAGGCCGCGCTGGCATCTCCCGTGGCTCGTCATCCGAGCGATCGAGCGAAGCTCTGGCCTGGAGCACCGAGCAGGGTTTGCCGACTACGTGTCCCACGGGTCCCTCGAGGGTCTCCTCGACCGCTGCGGTCTGACCCCCCAGGCGGTTCGAGGCTCTCACTTCGGCTGTATCGGCATCGCCATCATCCAAGGTCCCTTTCCCTGAAGCTAGTGGGGGAAAGTGCTCTTGGGGACCACCACGATCCCCGCTTCCGAGAGGCTGAACTGCTCTGCGTCAGCTTGAGCGTCGTAGCCGATCGTCGCGTCGTCGGCCACGACAGCGCGCTTGTCCAAAATGGCCCGCCGCACGCGCGCCCCCCTGCCGATGACCACACGGTCGAGGAGCACGGACTCCTCAACGTGAGCTCCCGACTGCACGACGACTCCGGGCGAGAGAATCGACCGCACGACGGTTCCACCCGAGACGATGGCGCCCGATGAGACGAGCGAGTCGAACGCCACTCCCGTGGCATCTCCGTCCCCTCGCACGATCTTCGCCGGCGGCTTCGGCCGATGGACGGTGTGAATGGGCCAACTACGGTCATAGAGATCAAATCGCGGCATCGCCCCGACAAGGTCCATGTGCGCGTCGAAGTAGGCGTCGATCGTGCCGACATCACGCCAGTAGACGCCCGTGTTGCGGTTCCCGAGTTCAAACGGAAAGGCGTAGACCCGCCGTCGGCCGATCATCGCCGGCAGGACGTTCCGGCCGAAGTCGTGATGCGATGCAACGGTCCCCGCGTCGCGATCGAGTTCGTCGCGCAAGACGCCCGGCTTGAAAGCGTAGATGCCGAGAGACGCAAGGCAGAAGTCGGGCTCCCCCGGCATGCCCGTCGGCCGCATCGGCTTTTCCTCGAACGCCACGGCGCGGGAGTCGGCATCGATCACGAGCTCGCCGAGCTTCGCACGGACCTCATCGCGGTGCAGCCGCAGCACGGCCACCGTCGCGTCCGCGTCCTTGGCGCGATGGAAGTCGATCATCGCGCGGTAGTCCATCTTGTACACGTGATCTCCCGCCAAGATCAGGATGGCCGACGGGGACCCGTGCTCCATGGCGAAGCGCTCCACGCAATACCAGTTCTGGTGAATAGCATCCGCCGTCCCCAGATACCAATCGCTCCCGGTTCGTTGCTGCGGAGGCACGGTCTGCAGGAACTCGTCGAGTGTCGGACTGAGAACGGTCCACCCGTCGCGAACGTGCTCTTCCAGGGACAGCGACTTGTATTGCGTGAGGATGAAGATCCTACGCAGGTTTGAGTGCACGCACGACGAGAGCGCGAAGTCGATGATCCGATAGTGGCCGCCAAACGGAACTGCTGGTTTCGCCCGATCTCTCGTCAGCGGGAGGAGGCGCTCGCCCTTTCCGCCCGCAAGGATGAACGTCAAGACGTCGCGCATGCCTCGCTCCTTTCCTCTTGTGCATGGCATAGCGGATTCCCGCGACAAGGTCAATGCCTTGTCCCTTGGTCGGCGGCGCCGCATCCGACTACACTCCCGCGGCGCGGAGGGACGATGAACCGAGAGACAAGGCCAACCAGCTCATCGTGTCGTCTGAGCGAGGACGACATCTACCTGTTCGGCGAAGGGACACACGTCCGGCTCTATCGAAAGCTGGGAGCCCATCTCACGCTCGAACGCGGCAAGGCAGGGACCCGGTTCGCCGTCTGGGCGCCCAATGCCGAAGAGGTCGACGTCGTGGGCGACTTCAACGCCTGGACGCCGGGCAAGGATCGCCTACATCCCCATGGCGCCTCGGGCATCTGGGAGGGGTTCGTCGCCGGAGCGCGGGCCGGGGAGCAGTACAAGTACCACATCCGCCCGCGCGGAACGAGAGTCTGGCTCGACAAGGCCGATCCGTATGCCGTCTTCGCCGAGACTCCGCCGGGCACAGCCTCGGTCATCTGGGCCCTGGACTACGAGTGGCACGACGCAGAGTGGATGAAGAACCGCTGGTCCAGGAACGCACTCGACGCGCCCATCTCGATCTACGAGGTTCATCTCGGTTCGTGGATGCGCAACGCGGCAAAGACGCCCACCTACCGCGAACTCGCGCCACAATTGGCGGACTACGTTGTGAGACTGGGCTTCACTCATGTCGAGTTCCTGCCGATCATGGAGCATCCGTTCTACGGATCGTGGGGCTACCAGGTCACCGGGTACTTCGCCCCGTCAAGTCGCTACGGCACGCCCCAGGACTTCATGGCGCTGATCGACCACCTACACGAAAGGGGAATCGGCGTCCTGCTCGACTGGGTACCCTCACACTTTCCCAAGGATGCCCACGGGCTCGCCCGCTTCGACGGAACCTGCCTCTACGAGCACGAAGACCCGCGTCAGGGACTCCATCCCGACTGGGACAGCCTGATCTTCAACTACGGGCGCCGCGAGGTTCCGGCATTCCTCGCGTCCAGCGCCCTATTCTGGCTCGATCTCTATCACGCCGACGGGCTTCGCGTCGACGCCGTGGCCTCCATGCTCTACCTCGACTACTCGCGCCGGGAAGGCGAGTGGATCCCCAATCGCCACGGCGGCCGCGAGAATCTCGAGGCGATCGACTTTCTCCGCCGCCTCAACCAGGCGGTGTACTCGGACTACCCCGACGTCCAGACCATCGCCGAGGAGTCGACGGCCTGGCCCATGGTCTCCCGACCGACCTACGCCGGAGGCCTGGGATTCGGCATGAAGTGGGACATGGGGTGGATGCATGACATGCTGTTGTATATGTCCAAAGACCCCGTCCACCGGCGTTTCCACCACAACCTGTTGACGTTCCGGCTTCTCTATGCCTTTCACGAGAACTTCGTTCTCTCGCTCTCCCACGACGAGGTCGTCCACGGGAAGAGCTCGCTTCTGGGACGGATGCCGGGGGATACGTGGCAGAAGTTCGCGAATCTGCGACTTCTCTATGGAACCATGTACGGCCAGCCGGGGAAGAAGCTCTTGTTCATGGGAGGGGAGTTCGGGCAATGGAGCGAGTGGAGTCATGAAGAGGGACTCGATTGGCGGGCGCTCGAGGGGGACCTCCATCGACAACTTCAGCAGTGGGTAGTGGATCTCAATGCCCTCCTACGCACGACGCCCGCCCTCCACAGACGGGATTTCGACTCCTCCGGTTTCCAGTGGATCGATTGCAGCGACGCGGACGCGAGCATCGTGGGTTTCCTGCGAACCGCGGACGATGCCGCCCCTGTGGCCGTCGTCGCCAACTACACCCCGATCCCGCGCTTTGACTACCGCGTCGGCATACCGGCTCCGGGCTTCTGGAAGGAGCTCCTGAACAGCGATGCCAGGATCTACGGAGGGAGCGGTGTCGGGAACCTGGGCGGCGTCGTCGCGGCCGACGTGCCGCTTCACGGCCAACCCTACTCGGTCTCTCTGTCTCTGCCGCCGCTCGGCATTGTCTTCCTGAGCGCAACGCACGGGCAGAAGGAAGACGACTCGCCGGCGCCCATCGGGCTCTGAGGTGGACTCCCGCGAGCCGGAGAGCGCGAATTCGATTCTCGGCGGGAACGAGCGCGCCCGTGAAGCGTGCTGCGTCTTCGATACGCGAACCCGCGTTCCGAATGGCAGCCCCGCCACGGCGTCCAGCCAGCCGCCCAGGAACCCCAACACGCGGCCGTCCTGCGAGGCGCATCGGAACGCCTCCAAGTCCCTCGGAGCGGCAACCGCCTGGATTCCCGACTAGCGCGCGGCGGCGACGCCCGCCCCGAGACCCATGACCTCGAGCACTCGCTGGAAGCGCGGATGGGTGCGCATTGAAGCGATCAGCGGATCCAGCAAGAACCCGATGAGACCCGGATCGTGCAGCGACATCGCACGTTCAACTTCGTCGAACGCTTCGTCGAGCTTCCCGGCGGCGCACAGCACGAGCGCCGCGGAGGTGTGCCGGCGCGGGCTCCACGAAGCCCGTCGCAGCGCCTCAAGAGCCTCGGCGACGTCATGCTCGCGCCCTTCAAGCGCCGCAAGCGAACCACGGGCGGCAAGCAGGATGGGCTGAAGCTTTCGCGAGATCGGAGGCTGTTCGTCGAGTCGCGCCAGACATCGTGCGGCCTGCTCGGCGCGCCCCAAAGCCACGTAGCGCAGCGCCAACTCGAGGACCGTGTGCAGTTCGTCGGAGCGTGCCTCGACGACGCGCTCCGTCCAGCGAATGCCTTCCTCGAGATTGCCCGTCCCCTGCTCGAAAGCTCCCCGCGACGCCCAGACGTGCGGAGACTCCGGCTCGATCCGTTCAGCCTTCTCGATGGCCGCGCGTGCCACCGCGACATCGCCGCGCAGGAGGCCAAGGAGCATCTTGGTCGTGAGGGCCGCCACGTTGTTGGGATTCCGGTGCAGCGCAATGGACAGGGCGTCCTCGGCCCCATGCCAGTTCCAGAGAATCATCTCGGTGTAGGCCAAGCTCATTCCGAGGCCGGGATAGTCGGGATCGAGGTCGCGCGCCCTGAGCAACAGCGCTTTTGCCCGCTCGGGGTCTCCGGACTCCATGAGCATGCCCGCGAACGACACGTGTGTGATGTGAGCCAAGGGATCAAGCTCCAGCGCGCGCTCCATGGCAGCATGGGCTTCCTGTCCGCGGCCGCTGTAGTCGTAGACGAGCCCGAGCCATTGGTGGGCCGTCGCGTAGTTCGGGTTCAGCTCAATCGCCCGCTCCAGTTCGCGCTCTGCGCCCGGCGCGTCGTGCTGGAAGAGGAGCCGTACGATTCCCAGCGAAGCGAAGGCCTCTCCAAGACTGGGGTCAAGCTGCGTGGCCTTCTCGGCCGCGCGCTGCGCCCGCGGAAGCGCCTGCGCGGCCGGCTCGTACCCATGGTTGGCGAGGACGGTGTAGGTGTCGGCAAGGCCGGAGTACGCCTTGGCAAAGGCAGGATCCGCGCCCACCGCCGCCTCGAAGTGCTCCAAGGCCTTGTAGAGGCTCGCCTTGGAGCGCCGTGCCCAGAACTGTCGCCCCTTAAGGTACTCCTTGTACGCGTCCAGGTTGCCCGTCGGGCGTTGCGAAGACCCCGGCGCCAAGACGCCCTTCAGTTCGCCGGCCACGTTCTGCGCGATCTCCGTCTGGATCTCAAACACGTCCGCCAGCTCGCGGTCGAAGCGTCCGGCCCAAAGGTGCTCCTCGGAGGCCGCATCGATGAGTTGTACGGTGATCCGAAGCCTCTCTCCGGCCTTGCGTACG
Source organism: Candidatus Bipolaricaulota bacterium (assembly GCA_040752575.1). GTDB lineage: Bacteria > Bipolaricaulota > Bipolaricaulia > UBA7950 > UBA9294 > CAIOGO01. Next base: position 4,603 of record JBFMGK010000046.1, on the reverse strand, counting down.
CTTCCTTCGAGGACCGCTCCCACGGACAACTCGCGCCCGATCTCGCGAATCGGTTTGGCAGTCCCCTTGTAGATCATGGCCGAGGTCTGCGCGATGACTTTGAGCCCCGGAACTTTGGACAAGGTGTAGATCAGCTCTTCCGTCATGCCGTCCGTGAAGTACGCGTCGCCGGGATCCGGGCTGACGTTGGACAGAGGCAGGACAGCGAGCCGCGTGCGATCCAACGGCCTCGCTTCCTCCGCCCTCGCTGCTTCGTTGCTCTCCCACGGGAGGACGATCCGGAAGACCTCGATCGGCGCCTGCAGATTCTTCAGCTCTTGGCGACCAAGACTGACAAGCGGCTGCGGGATTTTGTTCCAGACCTGATCTCGGAGCGCCGCCGTCACACAGATTCCGCCAGGAGCGGCAAGCGGCTCGATCCGCGACGTGATGTTCACTCCGTCCCCATAAACGTCCTCGCCGCGTCGGACCACGTCGCCTACGTGGAGGCCGATGCGCACGGCGAACTGGTCTTCGGGTTGCGCGGCGCGGTTGCGATCGTGGAAGCGGCGCTGAACATCGAGAGCACATGAAACGGCTTGTAGAGCGCTCGGAAACTCGACGAGAAAGCCGTCTCCCGTGCTCTTGACCGACCTCCCGCCGTGCGCCTTCACGCTCTCCCGAATCGCGGCGGCGTGTTCCTCGACCAGTCGAAGGGCTCGCGCCTCGTCGGACTGCGCGAGCCGCGTGTAGCCAACCATGTCGGTCAACATGAGCGCCACGAGCTGCCTAGTCTCCGCCACGTTCGTCCTCCGCTGCACGCATTCTACCGCGAGCAAGCCCGCGAAAGCCCGTCGGGTTGACTTCGTCTCCCGCCCCGTAGTAGACCTCTGTCTGCGCGACGTCACACGGCATGAAGGGAGATCCATGGAACGCATTCTGCGAGTTAACATGGAGCGGCGGACCGTCTCGTTCGAGCCTGTTCCCGCCGACTACCGCGAACGAGCCGGCCGCTGGCTCACGTCCAGCATCGTGCACGACGAGGTGCCCCCGACCTGCCATCCGCTGGGGCCGGCAAACAAAGTCGTCTTCTCGCCGGGCGTCGTCACGGGAACCTCCGCGCCGACGTCGTCTCGCATCTCCGTCGGCGGCAAGTCGCCGCTCACCGGCGGGATCAAAGAGGCCAACGCGGGAACGGGTTGGGCCCGCCGCCTGGCCCGCCTCGGACTCCGCGCGCTCATCGTGGAAGGCCAACCTTCCGACGGCTCGTGGTGGCTCCTTCGCGTCGACGCACACGGAGCGGCGTTCGAGCGTGCCGAAGCATGGTCCGGCCGGAGGCTGTCCGACATGTTCCGTGATCTCTACGGCAGATTTGGAGGCCCCAAGCGCGTCGACATCTGCGCCATCGGCGCGGCCGGAGAACAGCGTCTAGCCGCCGCCGGCGTATGCTTCAGCGATCAAGACGGTCGAGCGAGCCGCTATGCCGGACGCGGCGGCCTCGGCGCCGTAATGGGCAGCAAGGGACTCAAGGGCATCGTGCTCGACGACTCCGAGTCGTCCGACGTAACCATCGCCGACCCAGTCACGTTCGACGCCGGACGCAAGAAGCTGGCCGCTGCGCTCGCCGAGCACGCGATCACCAAGCCGAAGGGGGCTCTGAATACCTACGGCACGGCGGTTCTGGTGAACATCCTCAACGAGGCCGGCGGGCTTCCAACGCGCAACTTCCGCGAAGGTCGCTTCGAGGGAGCCGCAAAGATTGCCGGCGAGGCCATCTTCGCAGGCAACCAAGAGAGAACCGGCGCGGAGGTCTACAATCATGCCTGCTCTCCGGGCTGCGTGATCCGATGCTCGAACACGTGGCACCGCCCTGACGGTACGGATCACACGTCGTGCATCGAGTACGAGTCCGACTGGGCTTTCGGAGCCAACTGCGGCGTCGACGACCTCGACGTCATCGCCGAACTCAATCTGCTGTGCAACGAGTACGGTCTCGACACCATCGAAATCGGCGACACCCTCGCCGTGGCCATGGAGGCGGGCGTCGCGCGCTTTGGTGAGGGGGCGCGCGCCATCGAGCTGGTTCACGAGATCGGAAAGGGCACGCCGCTCGGCCGCATCCTCGGGAACGGCGCCGCCTTCACGGGACGCGCCTTCGGCGTCGTCCGCGTACCTCAGGTCAAGGGGCAAGGCATGCCGGCCTATGAGCCTCGCACGATCAAAGGGATCGGCATGACGTACGCCGTCTCGACGATGGGAGCCGATCACACCTCGGGGTACACGATCGCCCCCGAGATCCTCGGCGTCTCGGGGAAGCTGGACCCTCTCGACCCGCACAAGACGGATCTGGCGCGCAACTTCCAGTACGCGACAGCGTTTCTGGACTCCACGGGGCATTGCCTGTTTATCGCCTTCGCGATTCTCGATATCGGTTCGGGATTCGAGGGCGTCATCGAAGAGTGTTCAGGGGTTCTGGGCGCGTCGTGGACGATGGACGACGTGGGCCGAATCGGCAAGGCGGTTCTTGACCTCGAGCTCGACTTCAACCGCAGGGCGGGGTTCACGGCGGCCGACGATCGACTCCCCGAGTTCATGGCCCGCGAGCCCCTTCCGCCGCACGGAGGGGTGTGGGATGTCCCCGATGTAGAGCTCGACCGCGTCTTCGCCCCATAGGCTCCTTCATGGTTCGCGTCTACCTGTACGGAAAGCTGCGGCGCTTCGCGGCCGACTCGGACCCGCGCACGGAGTCGATCTGCGACGTGCCGGCCGAGCCCGGAGACACCGTAGGGACGATTCTCAAGCGCCTGGGCATCCCCCTTGAGGCGGTCGGCGCGAATCTCTTTGTCAACGGGCACTACGCCGACCTGGCGACCGGCGTTGCGGACGGAGCGCGCGTCGGGGTGTTCCCCGAGGACATGCAACTCCTGTACAAGTGGTATTTCCGTGCGGAGAGCGGCCCAGCGTGAACCTCGAGGTGCGGCGGTATGCAACGCTGGCCTTGGATCGCAGCGCAGCCGGCGCGGTGGAAAACGTCGAACTGCCCGACGGCTCGTCGGTCTTCACCCTCCTTGCCGAGCTCGGCGTAGCCCCCGAGGCCGTCCACCTCGTCTTCGTGGACGGACGCGCCTGTACCGACCGCAGCGTCCCGCTGCGCGACGGTGCGCGTGTCGGCCTCTTTCCCCCGGTCGGAGGAGGCTGACGTCAGAACCCCGTTGAACCGGATCTGCGGCAAGCGCCACCCATACATGTCGGGCGGTTCGAAGGGAGAACGCGCGTGAGGACGACGTGAGAAGCGACGAGGCGTTGATCTGCGCAGTCGCCCGCGGGGACAGAACGGCGTTCCACGAGCTCTATCAGCGGCACGCCGAACGCGTGTACCGGTTCGCGCGGTCTCTCGTGTGGAACGGACCGCTCGCCGAGGAGGTGCTCCAAGAGACCATGTTGGCGGTGTGGAAGCAAGCAGGCCGGTTTCGAGGCAACTCAAAGCTGTCGACGTGGATCCTCGGCATCGCGCGCAATCAGGCTCACGCGCTCCAGCGGCGCGAGGCTCGCGGCGCACGCACGCCCGACATCGCCGGGGTCGAGCCGGATCCGTCCGAAACCGTCGAAATCGGCGTCCGCGTCCAAAGGGCACTTCGCCAGCTGTCGGCCGAGCATCGCGAGGCCCTGCACCTCGTGTTCTTCGACGAGCTCAGCGTCGCAGACGCCGCCGCTGTGTTGGGGGTTCCGGAGGGAACGCTGAAGTCCAGGCTCTTCTACGCACGGAAGGCCCTGTCCAAGGAGCTGCGATGATCGACTGCAACGAGGCGCAAGAGCTGCTCCCCTGGTACGCAACCGGCCGTCTGCCGACGCGAGACGCTGAGGACGTCGCGGCGCATCTCCTTTCGTGCTCCGCATGCCGAAACGAACTCGCGGACGTCGTCTGGCTGCGCCAAGCCATCGGGGCCGCGGAGAGGGACAACCCTCCAGTTCGCGGTCAGGTCTGGCGCCGCATCATGACGTCCGCCGGGCTCCGGCCGATTGCCGACATCGATATCGGTTCACTCCTCGTGGGTCTGCGCCTCGGAGTCTCGGCCTCGCGGGCGCGGCCTCCTGTGCGCGCCAGCCTCCATGTGCTGGGCCGCCGCGTGCGAATCGCCAACCCCTCACGGAGGAAACCCAACTCCGATCCAGGAGAGGAACCCTAGTGGCGGCCCGTCTCTCGCCAGCGGACGTGCTTCGCGCTTCCGGCCTCAGCGAGGCACGCATCGCCGAGATCGAGCACTCGGCCGGAGGACGCCTCACGTTTGCCGCGGCCATGGAGGCCGCAGCGCAAGCGGAGCGACAACGTGCCGCGGGCGGGACCCGAGACGCGGACGGAGAACTTGAGACAAGCGTTCAAGGGAGGAAGACCATGGCGGAATCTGATCGGCCTGAGGGCCCGAGGAACGGGACCCGTAGCGGCGAGCGTTTGGAGAGGGAGCGCGAAGCCATTGAGCGAGAGCGGGAGAAGATCGACCGCGAGCGCGAGCGGCTCGAGCGCGAGCGCGAGCGGCTCGAACGGCTTCAAGAGGAGGTCGAGCAACGGCTCGAACGTCAGGAGGAGCGCATCGCGCAACTCGAGGAAGAGCTTGAGGATCGGGAG
>JBFMGK010000045.1:0-10638 GCA_040752575.1 Candidatus Bipolaricaulota bacterium | reverse complement strand
TCGATCGCGACCATCGCGCCGAGCCCGCGGACATCTCCGATGACGGGATAGCGTCCGGCGAGCGACTCGAACCCGGCGCGGATCCTCGCGCCGACGTGGCGAGCGCGCTCGAGCAGGCCGTCCTCATCTAGCGCGCGTAGGACTTCGAGGGCTGCTCGGCATGCCAGCGGATTCCCGGCGTACGTGCCGCCGATGGCACTGGCGATCGGCGCGTCCATGAGTTCAGCGCGCCCGACGACTGCGGACAAGGGGAGCCCCGAGGCGAGCGACTTCGCGACGCAGACCAAGTCGGGCTGCGCACCCAGCTGTTCGTAGGCGTAGAACGTACCCGTACGCCCGACGCCGCTTTGGACCTCGTCGAACACGAGCGCGAAGCCGTAGCGATCGGCGAGGTCGCGCAGCGACGGGAGAAACCACGGCGGCGGAACGAGGAACCCGCCTTCGCCGATCACCGGCTCGACGACCATCGCCGCGACTTCCGACGGGTCGACGAGGGAGAGGAGAGCGGTTTCGATCTCGGCGGCGGACAGCGACTTTCGGTACTCGTAGGGGTACGGCAGACGGTAGACGTCCGACGCGAACGGGCCGAAGCCCGTCTTGTAGGGGCGTGCCTTGTGCGTCATGGTCATCGCGAGCAGCGTGCGGCCGTGAAAGGCGTTCTCGAAGACGAGGATGGCCTTGCGCCTCGTCGCCGCCCGCGCGATCTTCACGGCGTTCTCAATCGCCTCGGCGCCGCTGTTGAAGAATGCGGCTTTGGCCGGGCTCCGCAGCGGCGTCCGCCGACTGAGGGCCTCGGCGAGGTCGACGAGCGGCGCGTAGGGAACAGCGGTGAAGTCCGTGTGCAGGAAGCCTTCGAGTTGGTCGGCGAGGGCATCGACGACGCGCCGATTGCGCTGTCCGACCGCGAGGCATCCCCATCCGCCCGTGAAGTCGATGAAACGGTTTCCATCAAGATCCTCGAGGATTGCACCCTCACTCGTTCGGACAACGAATGGGGCATAGGTCTCCAAAGGAGCCGCCACGAACTGGCGCTTCCGTTCGAGAACGGCAGCCGACTGGGGACCGGGAAGAGCGGTCTGGATGCGCGCGTACTTGCGTTCGGTCATGGATCCTCCTCGTGCCCGCGGGCGAGAAATGGTACCGAACGTCGCCTTCGGCCTCACAGGGCGAACCGACCTCGGCCGCGCCTACTCCGCGACGAAGACGCGGCCCGGGGGCACGAGCGTGACGCGGAACGGGAGACCGGCAAACGCATCCCCACGTTCCGTCATCTGTTTCACCGCGGCCTTGTAGCGACTGGAGATATGGAAGCACAGAAGCTCTCGCTTGACCCGCGCCTCCTGAGCCACACGGATCGCCTCGCCGAGCGTCGCGTGCTTGTACTCCTTGCGGTCCTCTTCGTCGAGGAAGGTCGTGTCGTGGCAGAGAACCTCGGTGTCCGCGATGTGAGCCGGCTTGAGCGGCACCGAGTCGCCGCCGTACGAGAACAGCTTCTGCTCGTAGACCTCGCTGACGGCTTCGCGGCCGTCGGCGCGAACGCGTTCGACGATCTCCTGTTGCGAGAGCCCCACGAGATCCGGCTTGAGGCGATGCCGAGCCTCGAGGATGTTGTAGCCGAGCGACCTCTCGTTGTGCACGTGGATGGTCGGAAACGCCTCGATGAACCGCGGCGCGCTTCCGCCGCACAGGGGAACCCTCTCGCCGGCGACCAAGGGAACCCAGTCGAGCGGGTAGCTCAGGCGTCGGTTCGTCCTGGCGAGGAACGCCATGAGCTCGAGGACGAGGACGTTGTCGCGCGGGTAGTAGATGGTGAGCCCCTTCTCCTTGTCGCCCATCGCGTTGTTCCGTATGTTCACGAGACCGACGAGCCCGGCGATGTGGTCGGCGTGGCCGTGGGAGATGAGCACGCGCTCAATGGCGAACGCTTTGTTGCCGAGCACGGAGCTTGCCCCCTCGCCAGCGTCGAACAGGAGACGGTCGGGGCTGTAGAACAGCCAGCTGGAGTAGAGAGCCTTCGAGTACATCAGGAGTCGCATTTGCCCCTCCGGAGCGCGCGCTTGCGGCGAGGGCGGGATTATACTGCGCTGCGCCGAACCGCGAAACCGCCGTGGATCGAAGAAGCCTCGGCGAGGTTTGTCGTTGCGCTGCGGGTCTTCTAGAATCGCGCTCTGGACACGGAGGATACGACGATGCTGGACATTCGGGAGTTGCGCGAACATCCGGACGAGTTCGAGGCGCGTCTCAGGACGCGCGACCCGTCCATCGATCTGCGGCCGTTGTTCGACCTCGACGAGCGTCGTAGGACGCTGATCGCCGAGGTCGAAGAGCTGAAGGCCGAGAAGAACCGTGGCACGGCCGAGGTGGCCCGTCGGAAGAAGGCGGGCGAGAGCGCCGAGGAGCTTCTGTCTCGGCTCGGCGAGATCGCGACGCGAGCTTCGTCGCTCGACGACGCGCTGCGCGAGGCCGAGCAGAGGATCGAGGACCTCGTCAGTAGGCTGCCGAATGTGCCCCATGCGTCGGTGCCCGTGGGCGAGAAAGACGCGAAAGTCATCCTCCGCAGCTCGGGCTCGCGGCCGGAGCCCGGCTTCGCCGTCCGGCACCACCTCGACGTGGCGGAGGAGAAGGGGCTGCTCGACTTCCGGCGTGCGGCAACGATTGCCGGAGCGAAGTTCCCGATGTACGTGGGAAAGGGAGCGCTGCTCGAGATCGCCTTGATCCAGTTCATGCTGTTCCACCACGCACGACGCGGCTACACGCCGATCTACCCGCCGTTCGTCGCCAATGCGGAGAGCTTCTACGTCTCTTCGCAGCTTCCGAAGTTCGCGGACGACGTGTACCAGATCGAACGAGACGGGCTCTACTTGAACCCGACGGCGGAGAGCCTTCTGGTCAACCTACATCGCAAGGAGATCCTCTCCGCGGAGGACCTCCCGAAGAAGTACGTCGCGTTCACCCCGTGCTTCCGGCGTGAGGCCGGCAGCTACGGAGAGGAGGAGCGCGGACTGATCCGCATCCACCAGTTCAACAAGGTCGAGCTGTTCAAGTTCACGGCTCCGGAAACGTCCTACGACGAACTCGATGCGCTGATTGCCGATGCGGAGTCGGTGCTTCAGGCGCTCGGCGTTCACTACCGCGTCGCCCTGCTCACGACCCAGGACATGGCGCAGCAAGCGACGAAGACGGTCGACCTCGAGGTATACCTGCCTGGACAGGGGCGCTACTACGAAGTTTCGTCGTGCTCGAATTGCGAGGCGTTCCAGGCGCGGCGCGGCAACATCCGCTACCGTCCCGGACCCAAGGAGAAACCGGTGTTTGTCCACACGCTGAATGGGTCCGGACTGGCGACGTCGCGCCTGATGGCGGCGATTCTCGAGAACAACCAGGCGCCGGACGGCTCGATCGAAGTCCCCGCCGTCCTGCAGCCGATCGTCGGGTTCGGCCGGCTATGAGCGAGCCTCTGGTCGTGGCGAGCGGATTGACGAAGGTCTTTGCGTCGCGCCGCGGTCCCATACGCGCCGTCGACGGTGTCTCGTTTGAGTGCCGTGCCGGCGAGGTCTTCGGCCTCTTGGGACCGAACGGCGCGGGCAAGACGACGACGTTGCGCATGCTGGCGACGATTCTGACGCCGACGGAAGGCCACGTGACGATCGCTGGACACGACGCGCGCACGGCTCCCGACAAGGTTCGCGAGTGCATCGGCTTCCTGGCGACCGAGACGGGGTTGTACGATCGATTCACGGCGCGCGAGACGCTGCGGTTTTTCGGACGGATCAGCGGGTTGTCGCCGATCGCTGTCAACCGGAGGATCGACGAGGTGTTCGACCTTTTGTCGATGGCGCCGCTCGCCGATCGGCGCGTGGGAACGTTCTCGACGGGCGAAAAGCAGAAGCTGTCCCTGGCGCGGAGCATCCTCCACGACCCTCCGGTCCTGATCCTCGACGAGCCCACCTTCGGGCTCGACATCATGGCGGCGCGAAGCGTCGAACAGACGGTGGCGCTCTTCCGCGAGCAGCGACGTACCATTCTCCTTTCGACGCACGTCATGCGCCTCGCCGAGAAGCTGTGCGACCGTGTGACCATCCTTTTCAAGGGACGCGTGCACGCTACGGGAACCCGCGACGAGCTGTCTGCGGAGTACGGGAGTCGAGATCTGGAAGAGGTTTTCTTCTCGGCCGTGGCGCGCGACGCCACGGCGTAGGGGTTCCCTTCTGGCTCTCGGCGTGCTATCCTGAAGGCGACGCAAGAGATTCGAGGGGTGGGGTCGCGCCGCGCGAGTCGCCGGCAGGCCCCGCTTCTATGTGCAAGGAGGAGGAACATGGGCAGGAAGGTCGCATGGGCGGCGGCGGTTCTCTTGACTGCCATCGCGTCGGCCGGCCTGGTGGGGGGACAGGTCGGAGGTCAATTCCTCTGGTGGGGGAGCCACGAGCCGATCTACATCTACGGCGATGAGGGGTTCACGTATGCGAACGGCGTGATGTCCGGAAGTGGAACGGCGGCCGATCCGTACGTTATCGAAGGCTGGCGCGTCGAGGCGCCGAACGCCGACTACGGGATCTACGTCGATCACACCACGAAACACTTCGTCATCCGCGACTGCGTGTTCGAACGCGCGCGAATCGCCGGGGTCGTTTTCAACACCGTTCGCAACGGACGTCTCGAGGGGTCACAGATCAGCCTCTCCGACACGGCGGTGTACCTACTGAACTCGTCGAGCAACGTGATCGAGGGAAACGTCATCGCCGAGAGCCGCTACGGCGTGATGATGGCTACCTTGTCGCGCGACAACCTCATCGTTGGCAACAGCTTCTTCAGCAACGGCCTGGCGGCGCGGGATCCGGAGGGGCGTAACGTCTGGTACGACGCCAACGGCGGCAACTACTGGGACGAGTACGATGGAGTCGACGCCGATGGCGATGGCTTCGGCGATACGCCCTACTACGCCATCGGCGACCACAAGCCGCTCTTGACCTCGCCCGCGCAGCTGACGCAGGTCGAATCTGCCGGGCCGAGCTACGCGGGCAATCTCGTCGCTCCGGACGGTTCGCTGGTCGTGACCTCTCAGACGCCGATCACGCTGACGTCGAAGGATCCGGGCAGCGGCCTGGCCGAGATCCGTTACTCGATCGATGGGGCGACGTGGCTGACCTACACGGGGCCCATCTACCTTGCGGGCGCCGATGGCCCCCGCCGGATCACGTACTACGGCATCGACCGTCTCGGAAACAGCGAGCCGAAGAGAACGGCACCCTTCCTGCTCGATAACCACGCGCCGGTCACGGTCCTCGAGGTCGGCGAGCCGAAGTACGTCGACGGCCGGGGAACCTGGGTGACGTCGGCGACGAGGCTCACGCTGCGAAGGACTCAGGAGTCGACGTACGGCAAGACGACGACGTACTACCAGGTCAACGAGGGCCCATGGCTTGTCTACTCCACTCCGTTCGCGCTCGTCGGCGAAGACGGGGCGAGAGCCGTGACGTTCTACAGCCGCAACGCGTCCGGCGTCACCGAGGAACCCCAGACGGTCATCCTCTACAAGGACGACGCGCCTCCGACAAGCCGCGGAGCGCAGGCTTCCGACCCCGATGCCGTTAGCGTCTCGGTGGGCCCGGCGCCCACCGAGGCGCCCACGGCCACCGTGACCGCGGAGCCGGAGGCTGCGGCCACGCCGTCCGAGACCGTGCCGCCGACCTCGACGCCTGCGCAGACCGCGGCGGCTCCGTCGGCGACCGTCGGAGGCCCTGCGCCGGCGACGCAGACCGAGCTTGCCGGCGCGGCGCTCGGCCAGACCGGATCGCCGGGCCGGGCCCTTGATGGCCAGGAGGAGACCCCGAGCGACGGAGTTCAGACGGGATCGAGCACGGCCTATGCGAGCGTTGCGGTGGCCGAGCCGCAGACTGCGTCGGAAACGGTGGCGCCGACTGCCGAGGGAGAGCCCGAGCTTCCCGCGGCCGACGAGTCGGGGGAAGCCGATCCCGACGCGGAAACCTCCTTGCTTCCTGCGCCGTAGGGCATGCTCAAGAACGTCCGTCTGTTGTTCGCCAAAGAGCTGCGCGGAGCGGTGCGCGACCGGCGGACGTTCTTCTTGACCGTCATTTTTCCGCTGATCTTCTATCCGATGGTCGTATCGGTCATGTCGCGGTTCGGCGAGGCCGAGCGCGTGCGCGTCGAGACGCTACGGCCTACTGTGCTCGTCGTCGATCGCGCCGGCGACACGACGTTCAGCCAGGCACTCGCCGAGGCGCAGGAGTTCCGAGTGGCGGCGTACGGCGACGTCGAGACAGCGCGTGCGGCACTGCGCGACGAACGAGGCCACGTAGCGCTCGACGCGCACAAGGAGTCGGGCGGAAGCGGACTCGGCCTCGAGATCACGCTCTACTACGACCAAAGCGATCCGTATGCCGCGATCGCGGCGGCGAGCGTTCGCCGCTTCCTCGAGTCCTACTTGCGTGACGTCGTCGTCGCGAAGCTTGAAGCGTTGGGCGTTGCGTACGACGAACTCCAGCCTCCACTCTCCGTGCGTGCCGTGGACGTCGCGACGGGCGAGTCCTTCGGACGGATGTTCCTATCAAGGCTTCTGCCGTACTTCATGGTGCTGGCGATTCTCGCCGGTGCGATGGGCCTCGGGGCCGAGATCACCGCGGGCGAGAAAGAACGCAGCACGATTGCGACGTTGCTCGTGAGCCACCTCTCGCGGACCGAGATCGTCCTCGGCAAGTTCCTGACCGTCCTCACCGTGTCGCTCTCGGCTTCCTTGCTGTCGGCGGTCGGGCTTCTCGTGGGAGTGCGCTACTTCGGCGGCGGCCTAACGCCGTCTTCCCTCCCCACGGCGGCCATCTTCCGGCTTGACCTGTCTGCGTTCGGCTGGATGCTCGTCGTGCTCGTCCCGCTCGCCGTGATCTTGTCGGCGCTGGTGATCATCGTCGGCACCTATGCGCGGAGTCAGAAAGAGGCGAGCACCTACCTCTTGCCGATCTACATGATCATCGTTCTGGTCGGGATGGTGTCGATGACCGGAACGGCGTCCCTGCATGGGGCTCAGTTTCTCGTCCCGGTGGCCAACGCGCTCTACGTTCTTCAGGCAGTCATCGTCGGCGACGTAGTCTACGCCGACATTCTTCTGACCCTCGTGGCCAACGTTGCCTGCGGCGCGGCGCTCATCGCGCTGGCCATTCAGCTCTTCCGGCGAGAGGCCGTGCTGTTCCGGTCGTAGGGCTTCAGTTCGTAGTCCGCAGGGCGGAAGATCGCAAGCGCGGAGTCTCGCCCTACGAACCATGGCCCACGGACGCGGGACATCTCGTTGCTGGGTGGAATCGCCCGCACAACCTAGACGCTTTGCCCGCGCGAGAATCGCTTCAGCGCCTCCTGCATCTTGCGCTTGTCGTCTTCTTCGCGGAGCTTGTGGCGCTTGTCGACGTTCGTCTTGCCCTTGGCCAGGCCCAGTTCGACCTTGGCGAAGCCATGGCTGAAGTAGACCTTCAGCGGGACGAGCGTGTACCCCTTCTCCTTGAGCTTGATCGAAAGGCGGCGCAGCTCGTGCTTGTGCAGGAGAAGGCGCCGGTCGCGCGCCGGCTCGGGGTTGTAGCCCGCCCCCTCTTTGTAAGGCGCGATGTGGACGCCCTTCAACACGGCCTCGCCGTTGCGCACAACGGCGTATCCCTCTTGGAGGGAGCAGTGCCCGGCGCGAAGGCTCTTGACCTCGGGGCCGTACAACACGACCCCAGCCTCGATCGTGTCCTCGATCGAGAAGTCGTGTCGTGCCTTGCGATTGGTTGCGACGGCTTCGGGCATACCGCAAGGCTACCGATGCGGCACGGGCGACGCAACCGACGGCGAACGGCGAGCGTAGTGGAGGACACACGTCCCATCGGCGGGCGACAGAGACGCGAGAGGCTGTGGACGCCCCTCTCATGAAAGGACGGGACTTCCCCCTATACTCGCTTCGGAGTGCACCATGAGATGATGATGATCCTTCCTCGAAAGCCGCACAGGAGGACGAGAATGAGTACGACGTGCCGGCGCATCCTCGCGCTAGTTGGGCTGGCGGTGGGGTTCGCCTCGCTTGCCGCGGCCGCGTTGCCCGGGTTCTCCGACCGCAACATCGCCGCGGGGAACCTCAATCCGACGGACACGATCAAGGTCCAGGAGATCCGCGTCACGCGGGGGGCGAGCGAGACGGTGACCCTGGCGTCGATCACGGTCCAGAACCTCGGGACCGCGGGAGACGGGGACATCGACAAGATCACCGTCATGGACGGTGGCGACGAACTCGGGACGACGACGAACATCGCCGGCCTGTCAACCGGCGTGACGATCAACCTCGGCGGGTTCGCGATGACCGGCACGACCCATGACCTGAAGATCTTCGTGACGGTGGGAACGGCCGTGAACGGCGGCGAGACGGTCAACCTGCGCTGTCGCATCCACTACGTGCGCAACGGCGAGTCGGGGACCAGCGCGTGGATTTCCGACCTGACCGGCGAGATCCTTCGCAAGGGCGGCTTCGACGCGCTCGAGGACTCGTCCCCCGATGCCGCGTACCTGAACCCACTTGACGAGCAGATCGTCCAGATCGCCGTGTTCACCGACGACGACGCCAACGGCAGCGCCGTCGCGTGGACCCAGGCGGTGGGCACCGACGTCATCGTCGAGGTCGAGAACCTCGGGACGGCGCTTCCGGCCGATATTGACGAGGTCAACGTTACGATCACTGTGGCAGGAAACGAGTACACGTCGGGCTGGAGGAATTGGGCGCCGGCGAGTCCGATGGGCTTTCAATACGGCTGGTTCCTCCGCGACGACAACGGCGACGGCGACGCGCTCGACGGCGGCACCGAGGGCCAGGCGCTGCCGGCGACGGTCGCCGACAACGCCGGCGCGACGGTCACGACCCTGTTCCGCATTGACGACGCGGACAGCGTGACCGACGGGCGGACGATCCGCACCCGCACGACCGTGTTCGTCACCGAAACCGGTGAGGGAGCCGACGGCGAGGCGGTCGACTACGAGCAGAGCGTGGACTCGGAGACGACGCAGACGATCCGCAAGCAGGGGTTCGAGCGGATCGAGGAAGAGAGCGAGACGTTGTCCTCGGGCACCGCGGCGACCGGCGACGTGGTCGTCCAGACCGTGCGCGCGTACGACGACGACTCGAATGCCAACGGCGTGAACACGCGGCGCGTCTACATCCGCAACATGGGTTCGGCCGACGGCGACGAGATCGAGAAGATCGAGGTCAAAGCCGGGGCGACGACGCTGGTCACATTGACCGGCAACGAACTCGATGACTTCAAGACCGGCGACTGGCACGACTTGGACCCCGCCGGCCTTGCGTTCGTGGTCGACGACGATGAAGACCAGGACTTCAAGATCTACTACACGATCGGTGTTCCAGTCGACGGGCACACGCTGAAGCCGGCGTTCCGGATCGAGGGACGGGAGCCTGCCGGGGGAGTGGCCTACCCGAGCGATCAGGTGACGTACCCCGACGCGCTCGGCCTCTACGAGCCGGGGTTTGAGTTTGTCGAGAACCAGACGCCCCCCGAGGGCGGCGTCGCCTACTCGGGCCAACGGCTCCTCGCACAGACGATTCGCCTCGAGGACCGAGACCAGGACGCGGACAACGTCACGATCCATCCCGTCGTCGTCAAGAACCTGGGCACGGCGTCCGGCAACCCCGACGTGACGAAGATCGAGATCTGGCGACGCGACACGCTCGACGGGACGGCGCTCAAGCTCGGCGAGACGACCGACCTCACCGGGTTCCGCACCGGCGGGGCGCGGGTCGAGATGACGCACGACAACGTCGTGACCGATCGCGCTGGCGGCGCCGAGACCTACCTCGACGTCTACCTCACGATCGCCGAGCCCGAAGACATGGTCGCGAACCGCACGATCCAGCTCGAGACGCGCGTTCTGCACACCGAGAAGGAGAGCAGCTTCGACAAGCTGGCGCTGAGCAACCAGTGGACGCTCGAAACGAACCACCGTCCGGTGCCGACGATCGGCGTCGCCGCGGTCGCGCCGGCGTCGGCGACGCCGAAGGCCGACTTCACCTACGAGCAGACGATTCAGTTCACCGGTGCGGCAACCGATGCCGACGGCGACGCAATCACGAGCTGGCGCTGGGACTTCGGCGACGGAGCGACGTCGACCCAGCAGAGTCCGACGCACCGCTACCCGAACGGCGGGACGTTTACGGTGACGCTGACCGTGACCGACGCTCGCGGTGTGACCGGAACGGCCACGAAGACGATCACCGTGCAGGGACCGCCGAACGTCGTCCCGACGGCGACGTTCACGTGGACGCCGGAGGCGCCGGCCGAGAACCAGACCGTGACGTTCACATCGACGGTGACGGACTCCGACCAGCCGGCGGGCACGCCGCACACCTACGACTGGGACTTCGGCGACGGTACGGCGAAGAGCGCCCTGCCCAATCCGACGCACCAGTTCGCCGAGAAGAAGACCTACACCGTCAAACTCACCGTGACCGACGCGCAGAATGCGACGGTAACGGTCGAGCACACCGTCTCTGTGGGCAACACGCCGCCGGTTGTCGGAAACCTCGCGGCGACGCCGGCCGCCCCGAGTACGGGCGAGGACGTCCAGTTCACGGCGCAGAACGTCACCGACGCCGAT
>JBFMGK010000044.1:0-8828 GCA_040752575.1 Candidatus Bipolaricaulota bacterium | reverse complement strand
GAGGCGATCCGTGAGCGGCTCACCGACGCAGGCAACCCACGGAACCACAACCTGACACGACTCGAGCTCGCCTGCCACGCCATACTGAGTTGCGCCTGGATTGCGTTGCGTGCAGAGGGCTACCGGCCAAGTCGTGGGGATCGACACCACCAAGTGACCCTCGAGTCACTGGCCGACACGCTCGGCGCCCCGGCCGGCGACATCGATTACTTCCTCGATCTGGCACGGATGCGGCACGCCACCCTCTACGATGCCGTCGTCCTGGCGGGGACCGACATCGAGGCCGCCATCGCGGCGGCCGCGGACCTCTCCCACAAGCTGGAAGCATGGCTCAAGCCACGCGGTCCACTTCCTCGCTGACCGGAGCGCCATGCCTCACACCTCGTGGCTCCGGCCCCGTCGCCCCTCGGCTTCAGACCACGGAAGCCTTGTGCCGAGAGCGCCGCGTCAAGGTTAGCGAAATAAGTACTATGTCCCCGGAATTGCGCTTGCTGCTAGTGCGCGAGGTCGACGAAGACGTAGTCGGCGACGGCGACGGTGAAGAGATCCCCTTGGTCGATCCCCGACAGTGCGGCGGCGACCGTCGAGGCCGCGACGCCCCCGAGGTCGACGCACGAGAAGTCGGCGTCGCCAAGGAGTGAGGCATCCAGCGGTGTCATTCGCCAGAGGCGCGTTGGGGACTGCGCAAGGCGGTCGCGCACCTGCGGCGAAAGGCAGACCGACGTCGATCCCGGCAGGCTTCCGCCGAACCCGACGGCCGGCGACCAGCTTCCGATCGTGACGGTCAACAGGTTGTTGGTCTCGTCGCTCTCGGTGACGACCGCATCTGGGTCTGCGGTGACGTTGAACGCGAACGGGTAGATGAACCCGTCTCCGGCCTCCCAGTCGTCGCGGCGGAGCTGCCAGGTGTGCTCGAGGTAGAGCGTGGACTGCCCCGACCACGTCTCCGACGTCGTGGACACGTCGGGATAGAGGGAGACGGGGGCCGCCTGTGTGGCCGACGATCCCACGGCGACGGATCCGGAGAGCCGGATCGGCCCGCTGGTCGTCACCCGTTCCCACGTCACGTCGAGGGGACCCGAGTACGCCGTCTGTGCGTGCTTCAGGTTGCGCAGCTCGACGAACAAAGTGACCCGGACCGCGTCAGCGGAGACCATGTCGACGTGCGTGCGGACGTAGACGGGCTCG
Source organism: Candidatus Bipolaricaulota bacterium (assembly GCA_040752575.1). Classification (GTDB taxonomy): domain Bacteria; phylum Bipolaricaulota; class Bipolaricaulia; order UBA7950; family UBA9294; genus CAIOGO01. The sequence goes on along the minus strand of JBFMGK010000044.1, from coordinate 7,640 downwards.
AAGTTGGGATGGGCATCGGCGGCCGCGCTTCCCGACGCCGACGCGTCGGCCGACCGCCAGCCGGCGACGAACGCGATTCCGTCCTGCAGGATGATTTCGCGGGTCCTGCCCCAGTCGTCGCCGTCGTGCCACAGCCGCTCGGCGAACACGTCGGACTGGTTGCCCTTGGGTTCGAACTCGCCTGTCGCAACGCCGTCGTAGCCGTCGACGTGGTACGACACGTTCTCGACGGCCGCGCTGTCGAGGAGCAGCGGATCGGCGCCCTTTCCGATCTCGACCGCGCTCGCGGGCACGGGGCGAATCGCGTACAAGTGAACCTTCACGACGGCACTCGACCTCGTGTGATCGCCCAAACGCAGGTAGCGGTTCGAGCCGATGTAGACGTTCTGGTATCCCGTTACCGCCGTGTGCCCGGCATCGGACTGGTTCGCCTGGATCACGAGCCGCCGGCTGCCGTCGGTCTGGTCGTAGCCCACGACAACGGCGTAGTGGTCGGCGACCTTGAACGTCCCGTCGGCGTTTTCGCTCCCGTCGTAGCGGTACAAGTAGACCATCGGACGGCCGTTCCAGATCTCGTCACGGACGATCGCGAACAGCTCCTCGATCGACCCCGTCTCTCCCGTCTCCGGGAGCTCGTAGCCCGAGTCCGTGATCCGGTAGCGCGTCACCTCGAACCGCGCGACCGCCGCCCGCGGGCCCAGGTGGTCGTTCATGTACTCCTCGAGCCCCTCGGCGAAATTCTCGGGCAGGACCCACGAAACGGCGCAGCTCGTGTCGCGGTTCATGTACTGCGCCGCGCCCAGGTCGACGATCGCCGCCTGCGGCAGCCCGTCCGCCTCGCGTTGGCCGTCATCAATCAGGTTCGGGAACCCGCGCTTGTCCCACCACGCGCACACCGCCGCGCCCGCCACCGGCCCGCAGCCCGACGGAAACCAACAGCTCCCGCCCACCCGCATGTCCAGTTGGTAGTAGCGCGGCACCCCCGAGATGAGCGCCCGCTGCGGCGTTGTCGCCGCGGCGAGACGTGAGACGAGGACCAAGAGAAGGAGCAGTGCGCAGACCCATCGTTTCATGTCACGCCTCCGTGACCTGCCGCACGACATCTACGCCCCATCGCGGCCCGAGGTGCCGCACGGAGGACGAGGAGCAGTGTACAGAGGCATGTGCTTCGCGGGCCAACGCGGCAAGCGATGGAGACCCATGAGGATCGCGCGCGGCAGCTCGGCGGACCCGAGCGCCACGTCATCGTTGCCGAGACGAGTACCGCGTCCCGGAGTCGTCAGCGAAATGAGTATTGCGTCCCCGGGATTTGGGCGCACGCCCTCCGCCGAAATAGGCGCTGCATCACCGGAAAGGCGCGCGGGGACATGACCCGATTCGCTCCGCACACCGAGGCGAATCGGGATCGTGTCCCTTCGGGACAGAGTCCCGCGAGCGCCACGCCAGCGTTGGCGAAATAAGTACTATGTCCCCGGAATCGCAAGCGCCCCGCCCCCGAAGGCCTGTGGATGCATGTAGCGTCGCAGCTCGCCTGCGACGTCTCGTGGATCCTGTGGGACGCCAGCTTCACGCTCGACGACTACCTCGCAACCCGCTGACCCACCCCGCACCGCCTTCCGGACTCCCGAACCCAATGAACCCAACTCGCTTCAGGAGTTGCCGCCTTCAGTGGTTGCCTTCGGCGAGCAACCGCCTGGCAACTCCCTGCTGCCGGCAACAGAGCTCGCCGGCAGTCGCGGACATGCGGACATGCGGACGGCGCACGCCTTTCGCCAGCCCGCACGAACTCAACGAACCGGCGCTCCCGACCGCGCACTGTGGACGGCGCACGGCTTCCGTCGACGTAGGTGTTGCGTCCCCGGAAAGGCGCGCGGGGACATGACCCGATTCGCCTCGGCACGCGAAGCGAATCGGGATCGTGTCCCTTCGGGACAGAGTCCCGCGAGCGCCGCGCCAGCGTTGGCGAAATAAGTACTATGTCCCCGGAATCCACACGCCTGCCGATTTCACGAACCCGCCACGCATGCCGGCACGGCCACCAGTTGGACGTCCAGCCGTGACGGGAAGTGCCGCGTCAGATCTCTGGTGCGCCATGGGTAGGCAGTAGACTTAGAGGACACATGATGATAGTATCAAGGTAGTAAGGATATGTCGAGTTGCAGATGCGAGCAGCTTCTTCGGGGGATGGCACAGAATGACTGGGCTGGATCTTGTCCCTGTGGAGTACGTGGAGAGAAGGATTGTTGAGCTGCGAGGTCAGAGAGTGCTCATCGACTTCGACCTCGCCGCTCTCTATGGAGTTGAGACCAGACGACTGAACGAACAGGTCAAGCGAAACAGTGCGCGATTCCCGGGCGACTTTGTCTTCCAGCTAACAGGGGAGGAGAAAGAGAAGGTGATCGCAGAATGCGACCACCTCGCCAAACTGCGGTTCTCGCCTCACCTACCGTTTGCGTTCACAGAGCACGGCGCACTGATGGCGGCGAATGTCCTCAACTCCAACCTTGCCATCGGAATGAGCGTACTTATCGTGCGGGCCTTCGTGAGGCTTCGGGGCATGCTGTCCACGCAGATCGAAATCCTGGATCGCCTTGGGGAGCTAGAGAACAGAGTCGGCCAGCACGATGACACCCTCAAGACCCTCGTGGTCGCCATTCGGCAACTCATGATGCCTCCGGACGCCGCCCGGCATCCCATCGGCTTCACGGCGCCCGAGAACTCGACACACGTGCTCTAACCCCGAACCGCGCACCGCGGACTGCGCACCGCGGACTGCGAACGCCTTCCGAACCCAACGAACTCAACGAACCTAACGAACCAGCCCTCCCGACCGCGCACGCCCTCCGCCGAAATGGGTACTACGTCCCCGGAAAGGCGCGGGACATGACCCGATTCGCTCCGTACACCGACGCGAATCGGGATCGTGTCCCTTCGGGACAGTGTCCCGCGAGCGCTATGCGAGAACATGAGATAAGTACTGCGTCCCCGGAATCTGCGGCGAAACAGGTACTATGTCCCCGGAATTCGCCCGCACGCCTTTCGCCGACCCAACGAACTCAACGAACCGCTTCTCCGACTGCGGACTACGAACTGCGGACTGCGCGCCGCGCCCCGCGCCCCTCCTCTCCCCCTCTTTCCCATCTTGGATTCCAGGTGCACCTACGCTAGAATCGCGTAGAGCCACATAGGAGTCTGGGAATCGCGCCCATGGAGCACGCCAACGATCGCACTGAGCGTGGTACTCGAAGCAGCCGGATCGACCCAGCATTGAGAGCAGCGGGGTGGGTTGTCGTGCCTTTCCGCTCTGCCGAATGGCGCGGGCAAAGAGGGCCGTTTGCTGTGACCGAGTACCCGACTTCCACCGGTCCCGCGGACTACGCACTTCTGCTGGACGACAGTGTGGTTGGCGTCGTCGAAGCCAAGAAGCTGGGCCTTGGTCCGCAGGAAGTCCTTCGGCAGTCGGAGCGCTACGCGAGCGGTCTAGGGGGTGGCCACGTCGCCTCTGCCGAGCCGCGCGTCCCCTTCCTCTACTCCACAAACGGGGAGATCGTGCGCTTCCTCGATACACGTCATCCGCTGAACTGCTCGCGAAACATCGCCACCTTCCACACGCCGAGCGCACTGCGAGAACTACTGGCCCGGGACTCCGATGCTTGTCTTGCGGCTCTCGCAGCGAGCACCCGCTGGAGTGAGCGCCTCAGGCCGTATCAGGTTGAGGCGAACCAAGCGGTCGAGCTGGCGCTCGCCGACCGGAAACGGTTGATGCTCTTGGCCATGGCGACAGGGACAGGCAAGACACTCACCATGGTCAATCAGGTGTACCGCCTGATGGAAGCGGGCGTGAGTCGGCGCATCCTCTTCCTCGTGGATCGCCGCGCCCTTGCGGCGCAGGCCGTCCGTGCCTTCGCATCCTATGAAGCCAAGCCAGGCCTCAAGTTCGACCAGGTGTACGAGGTCTACAGCCAGAAGTTCCAGCGCGACGACTTCGACGAGGAAGACCCTTTCGACCCGAAAGTTCTTCCAGGCTCATATCTCACGGACCCGAAGCCTGGCGATGCGTTCGTGTACGTCTCTACGATTCAGCGGATGACGATCAACTTGTTCGGGAAGCAGGCAGCGCTCAGACCCTCCGACGAAGAGGTCGACGACGATGCGCAGCAGATCAAGATCCCAGTGCACGCTTTCGATCTAGTTATTGCCGACGAGTGTCACCGCGGGTACACCACGGCCGAACTCTCCGTTTGGAAGAAGACTCTGGATCACTTCGATGCCGTGAAGATAGGGCTCACGGCCACACCCGCAGCACACACCAAAGCCTACTTCAAAGATGTCGTCTACCGCTACGAATACGACCGCGCCATCCGGGAGGGCTACCTTGTCGATTACGACGCGGTGGGGATCCGTTCGGATGTGCGCATGAATGGCGTCTTCCTCAAGCCGGGAGAGCAGCTTGCCGTCGTCGACACGCGGAGCGGCGCCGAGACCATGGATGAACTTGAGGACGAGCGCCAGTTCGCCTCTGAAGACATCGAGCGAGCCATCACGTCGCCCGACTCGAACCGGAAGATCATCGAAGAGTTGAAGAAGTACGCCGACGAGCATGAGCAGCGGTACGGCCGTCAGCCGAAGTGCCTCGTGTTTGCTGCCAACGACCTTCCCCACATCTCGCACGCCGACCAGCTCGTCGAGATCTGCCGCACCGTGTTCGGCCGCGGTGAGTCATTCGTCCAGAAGATCACGGGCCGCGTGGACCGCCCTCTCAAGCGCATCAGGGAATTCCGCAACCGCCCCAATCCAGGCATCGCCGTCACAGTCGACATGCTGTCGACGGGAGTGGACGTGCCCGACCTTGAGTTCCTGGTTCTGCTTCGCCCGATCAGGTCCCGCATCTTGTTCGAGCAGATCCTTGGGCGTGGTACGCGAAAGGGCGAGAAACTCACCGACAAGTCGCACTTCACCGTCTTCGACTGCTTCGATGGCACATTGCTGGAGTACTTCCGGCGAGCCACCAGTATGACGGCAGAGCTGCCCGCGAAGCCGGCGCGCAGCCTGGCGGAAGTTGTAGAAGACATCTGGGCGAACCGCGATCGCGCGTACAACACGCGGTGTCTCGTCAAGAGACTGCAACGCATCGAGAAGGAGATGTCCGGCGAGGCCCGTCAGCAGTTCGCGCACTACTACATCCCGGAGGGCGATGTGGGACGCTTCGCACGCGGCCTGCCAGCAGCTCTTGATGGGGACTTTGCAGCCACGATGAACTTGCTGAGGAATGCCGGTTTCCAGACGCTGCTGGCGGACTACCCGCGGCCGGCGCGGACGTTCTACGTCGCCTACGGCGTCGAGGATTCGGTTGGATCGCAATGGCTCATCCGCGACGGCACAGGCGTTCAGTACAGGCCGGAGGACTATCTGACCGCCTTCGAGCGGTTTGTCCGAGAGAACCAGACCGAAGTGGAAGCCATAGGGGTACTCCTTGAGCGGCCGCAGGGTTGGGGAACGACTGCGCTGACGGAGCTACGGGCCAAACTGGCGGCAGCGCCCGAGCACTTCACCCCCCAGAATCTTGAGCGGGCCTTCGCGGCGCGGTACGGAAGAGCTCTCGTCGACATCATCAGCATGGTAAAGCACGCAGCTCGCGAGCAGGAGCCCCTTCTGACAGCTGCGGAGCGAGTCGATCGGGCACTGGCGACGATCACTGCGGGCAAGCAGTTCACGGTGCAGCAGGAGCAGTGGCTTGCCCGCATACGCGAGCACCTCATTGCCAACTTGACCGTCGAGAGCGACGATTTCGACAGGCTGCCAGTGTTCGCCCGCGAAGGCGGCTGGCGCCGTGCGAACCGGGAGTTCGCGGGGAAACTGGACGAGGTGCTGAGAGTGGTCAACACGGCGGTGGCTGCGTGAGCCGCATCAAAGAGGCGACATGACAGATGTAGTTCAGAAGCTCTGGGGGTTCTGTCACACGTTGCGGCACGACGGGATCAGCTACACGGAGTACGTCGAGCAGCTGACCTACCTGCTCTTCCTCAAGATGGCCGACGAGAAGGGCCATGATCTGAGCAAGATCGAGGTTGAGGAGGCTGGCGAGGATGGGAAGAAGCGCAGACGGAAAGTAGACTGCTCCTGGCCGGCTCTGCGCGCCTTGTCGGGAACAGACGTGCTGGACCGATACGTTGACACACTGAGGGCTCTTGGAAAACAGCCTGGAACGCTTGGCGACATCTACGCTGGCGCCCAGTCGCGCTTCACCAAGCCTGTCAGCCTCAAGACCCTGATTGGCCGCATCGATGAAACCGAGTGGACGACGCTTGGAGTGGATGTGAAGGCAGAGGCCTATGAGGGCCTCCTCGAGAAGGCCGCGAGCGAGGGCAAGAAGGGCGCGGGGCAGATGTTCACACCGCGCGTGCTCATTCGCGCGATTGTGCGTTGCATGAGACCGGACCCGCGAGGCCGCACGAGATTCACCATCTGCGACCCCGCGTGCGGGACGGGCGGATTCCTTGTTGCGGCCTACGAGTGGCTGATTGCCCCCGTCAGCGAGGGCGGCGCGGGTGGGATCGCCGTGAAGCGGGAAGAGGTCGACCGCATCCGGTCCTCGACGTACTTCGGCCAGGACATTGACGCCACACCGCGCCGTCTCGCGCTGATGAACCTCTATCTCCACCAGATCGAGCCACAGATCAAGCTGGGCGACACGATCTACGATCCGCCCGACCGCACCCGCTGGGTAGACGTGGTGCTCACAAATCCTCCCTTTGGGACGCGTGGAGCGAATCAGGCCCCCGAACGCGAGGACTTCACCGTCGCCACAAGCAACAAGCAGCTCAACTTCGTGCAGCACGTCCTAACTATCCTCAAGCCCGGTGGCCGGGCTGCGATCGTTCTTCCAGACAACTGCCTCTTCGCTGACCAAGCCGGCGAGGTCTTCAAGATCCTTGTTGAGGATTGTGATCTCCATACTGTCCTGAGACTGCCGCGCGGCACGTTCACGCCCTACAGCCAAGGTGTCAAGGCCAACGTGGTCTTCTTCACCAAGGGCGCGCCTACCGAAACGACCTGGATCTACGACGCCCGCACCAACGTGCCCGGCATTACGAAGAAGGACCGCCCGCTCACGCCCGAGCACTTCGCCGAGTTCGAGGAATGCTTCGGGCTCGATCCCAACGGTCGAGCAAAGCGCAAGGAAGCCGATTCGCCAGCAGGCAAGGGCTACCTTGGCGGCGACCGCTGGTGCAAGTTCGCAATTGCCGAGGTCAAGGCCCAAAGCTTCAAGCTCGACGGTTTCAAGTGGCTCAAGGATGAGGATCTCGAAGACAGCGGCGAAATGCCTGAGCCGGAGGAACTTGCCACCGATGCCATCGCCGAACTCCGCGCTGCCGTCGAGGACCTCAGCGCCGTCCTGCTCGCCTTGGAGAATGGCAATGGAAGTGAGGCCGGGAAGTGATTCTCTCGGTTGACGACTACCGACGCGCTGTTGCCGACTACGAGCACTCCTGGCGGGCGACCGACGAGGCTCTGTACGACCTCTGCCGCCGGCACCCGGACCACGCCGATCAGGCCGGTGTGAACGCCAAGCTCTGGATCATCGGTCGAACCTACGCTACCGGCATCGAGCGGAAGATCCCGGCCAACGGCAAGCAGGG
>JBFMGK010000043.1:0-87141 GCA_040752575.1 Candidatus Bipolaricaulota bacterium | reverse complement strand
GGGACCACGCTTTGCGTACCTACTGCGTGAGGTCTACCGTCGGTTCATCCCCACGGGTGTGGGGACCACTCGGTCGACTGCGGCGACGGCAAGCGGCGACGCGGTTCATCCCCACGGGTGTGGGGACCACATGAGAACGACGTCGGCGTCGGCCGGCGTGGTCGGTTCATCCCCACGGGTGTGGGGACCACGGGCGCGCTCGTCGCGGAGGAGGTCGTTCATTCGGTTCATCCCCACGGGTGTGGGGACCACGTGAGCGAGTCTACCGCCCTCCAACTGATGTACGGTTCATCCCCACGGGTGTGGGGACCACGCCGTCGTGGTTGGGCACTCCCGCGGCGCGGTACGGTTCATCCCCACGGGTGTGGGGACCACTCGGACAAGACGCCCGGCAGCGCGTGGACGTTCGGTTCATCCCCACGGGTGTGGGGACCACGCCGCGACGCCGCGCCCGATCTCGTGGACGATCGGTTCATCCCCACGGGTGTGGGGACCACGCTCGCGATTGCCGGCGAACGACCGCGGCGGGCGGTTCATCCCCACGGGTGTGGGGACCACTAGATGGGGTTCACCCATCCGGTGCCGCGATGCGGTTCATCCCCACGGGTGTGGGGACCACGATACCTCCCTCGTCCTCACCGACGCAACGGACGGTTCATCCCCACGGGTGTGGGGACCACACTTCTTCTCTACAGCGTTTCGAGCGTTGCCAAGCGCTGAAGTCTCATTTGTGGCGCTCCGCGCACCCTCGATTCACTTGTCAAAGAGCAGACTCCTGTCCATCACGGATTGCCGCCCAGCGCGCATTCCGCGTAGCCACGAGGAGAATGCCGTCGAGATCCACGACGGACCTCCCGAGATCCCCGGCAACTCGCAGCCCAAGCCCTTGCTCGTTGTTGGCCGAGTACGCCTGACAGCACCGACCGCCAGCGCTGCGATCGACGCACTTCTGCCAGAGAAGATCGCGCACAAGCCCGCTGAGCTTTCCCACGAACACGCCAGTCTGGACTTCACTCATCCACCTCGTCAACTCCCCGCGCAAGCTCGGCGAAACCTTTTCCAGCACTATCACAACCATATGCTACTCCTCCTGGAACGGCACCCTCTGGCTCCCAGAGGTCGCCCGGCTTGGAACCATCGACTACGTACTGGTCCTGCTCGCCTGGCGCTTCGAACAAGCGATGCAGGTCATCAACCGCCCTCTCGAGAACTCGCGCTGCCTTCATTCGGTCGCGAAGGAACTGCCGCGTGCGGCCCTCTACTCCCTTGTCGGACACTGCCGTGGCCTCGAACGCGGCGGGGACAACGGTCTCGACCTTGTAGAGGTCGGCGACGTCGTACACGAAAGAGAGCTGCTTACCGGTGTGGATGAACCCCAGAGCGGGGCTGTACCCGGCAGATACGATGGCGGCGTGGCAGACGCCGTAGAGACAAGATGTGCCTGCCGAGAGCGCGCGGTTGATCGGGTCAGAACTCTCCCAGCTTGAGCGATCATAGTTTCTACCGTGCCAAGGGACCCCTGTCTCCCGACTGGCACGAGCGTACGCATCTCGCACGCGCACGCCTTCGAGCCCACGGATTTGCGCAAGTCCAAGGTCTGGCGGAAGAGGTTCACGAAACCGCATCATGTAGAGCCGGCGCACAATCTGAAGATGCCGTGAGGGGTCGGTCAGCGATTCCGCCTGCCGAAGAACGCCGATACTCGACCGCGTCTCCCCCATCCCTGCCGCATAGAAGCGCGTGTAGTCCTCTCCGACCCAGCAGATGCTGCAGCCGCACTCCGAGAGCGCCTTCACCGCCGCGTGCGTGATCGTCGTGCCAGGTCCGAGGAACAGCACCCCGAGAGCCGCAGCAGGGATAGCGACAATCCCCTCTGGGCTCCACCAGGCGACCGCTTTGTCTTCCTGCTCTATCCGCCCGTGCTCGACGTAGATATACGACAGCCCGTCGCGGAACTTTGGGAGCTCCTGTAAGTTGCGCACTCAGCTCTTCTCGCGGGCGACAGATAGGAGACCGAAGCCAAGGCTCTTGGCGGGGCCGATTCCAGATCGAAGACACGCCGAGAAGAGGTTGCTGTCGGTAACGAGCAGCCGTCCATCGTAGAGCACTGATGCGACCTGTATGAAGTGGCCTGGTTTGCCGGCTTGCATAAGCCTCTCGTCTCGCACTGCAAGGGCGAAGATCTTGAACCCCCCAGCTTGTGCCTTGCGCTCCAGCCAATCAGCCTGGCCCTCACGTGTTGACACACCGTGCCTCTTGCCGCCTTGCCTGATGCTGGGATTCGCACGGAGGCGGAAGCGGAGTGGAGTACCTTCAGAAAAACTCGGATCATAGTGCTTAGTTGAAGCTATTACAGCACAGTATGACGGCTCAACGACGGCTATCTGGCTCCAGTCTACCCCCTCCTCGGACTGAACCAGCACCGTCGGCAGGCCGTAGCCGGTGTTCTCGAGGCGCCATAGGAGCCCGCCCGTGGGCGCGCACCGCCTGAGTGTGCGGTGCATTTCATAGGGGTTGGCAATGTCGCGTCTGGCCGCCGCAGATTCCACATTGAGCACTGCTCTCGACAGATGCACCCTAGGCCTCCCACGTCCACGCTGTGGTTTCCACGTACCGCGCACCGTACTTCCGCTCGGCGAAACTGGCGATGGGCTGGTCCATGCGTAGTGATCCGTGCCGGTCTCTTGACTCGATCACTACCCGTACCGTCCCTGGAGCGCACCCCGTCCCGAGATAGCGATGTGCGGCAGGGCTAAGCGCCTCCTCAAGGTCTGCGTCCACGACTCCTGGGTCAACAAACACGGGACGACTGGGTACTAGTGCCTTTCGCCCAAGATAGAGTGGCCAGACCGGATTTCGCAACGCCCGATCAGCTCGGTCTAGGAGATCACGATCTTCTCCGGCGAGGCCAACGAGGAACACAGCGTCGGCCAGGTAGTAGCGAGTCGTGACGCTCGTTGCCCACGAGTAGCGGGGTTTCCCAGGGATTGGCTCCTGCGCGGTCTGGTAGTCATGGCGTAGGATTCCTGGTTGATCTACCCGCACGCCCATCTGTAACTCCGCAAGGGGCTGCAGCCCTAACCAGTCCGCACGATCGATCCCCATCGCGGCGCAGAGGAGACCCAACACGCCGCTCTTGGAGGGCTCGATGTCAGTGTCTCGCTCGCTGAAGCGGCTGCGCGTTCCCCACGACTGCATTGGGCCACCGAGACACAACCGCAGTGTAGGCATGGCTCACTCACCGACCACGGCCTGCACGCTGTGCATCGTCTGCGTGATGAGGCTGTCGATGGTCGATGCACGGACGCCCGGCAAAGCGAGTTCTAGCAGGGGTGTGACATTGAGGTAGGACGCGGCACCAGCGTCACCGTATGCGGCGTCAAGGCGTACCCACTCCGCGACCAAGGCCTGAGCCGATTCAGCTACGAGCCCATCTTGACCGGGGCGCACGGGCCGTTCGAAAGCATTGGCTAGGCTGCGCGGCGAAGCGTTCTTCCGGACAGTGAAAGCGACGAGACTTGGAGGATTGTGCGCGGCAAAGGAGTTCTGCTTCCCCGTGGGTTCGGCGTGAACACTCGCGCACAGGAATGCCTCAACTCCCTTCAGCGCGAGGGCGCGGTCACCCTGGAGGTTCTCCACGAGCTTGTCGAGATCAATGAGCGCGTATCGGTAGTAACACGCGCTGTCGAACTCAACGGTCCCTAGCATGTCCGCGCCTGCTGTGTCGTCAGGTTGAAGGTCGTCGACTGCGGTGTAGAAATCGAACTCCCGGTCCACCTTGTGCGTCGAGATGGCATGGGCGACCTGTGCCGCCGCGTCACGGCCAGCTTCCGGACGATCAGCAACCATTCGTCCGAACAGGGCGACATCCACAGCCTTGCCGCCATCAAGTGCGGCCCCCATCGCCTTCACCAGCTCCGGCGGCACGGTTGTCTTGGCCGCCTTCTTTGATGCCTTTTCCCCGCCCGACTCGCCCTGAACCAGTTTCACAAGAGAGTCCCAGTGCTCGTCAATCAATCCAGCCACGCGCTCGATCTCACGTTCGGCGAGGAAGAGGAGGTACTGGGACTTGCCATCGCTTACCTTGAGTTCTAGGCCGCTCAGAGCCAGCGCGATGATTGCTTCAGACTCCGTCACAGAGCGCCCCCTAGAATGAAGGGCTTCTGCAAGCGGCTGGACAACTCGTTTCGTACGCAAAGCCAGGTCTTCCTCAACCAGAAGGCCGCTCTCTCGGAAGTGCTCCCGCATTGCGCGCTTGAGACACTGACTTGAGATGCGACCTCTTCGTGTTCCGCCGAAGATGGCATCCTTTGGGCTTCCCGTGTCATCGCGGTTCAGGTTGGATGGTGCGAAGTTCTGCAGGATGTGGATCTCCAGAACGTTTTTCATTGGCCCGCTTCCTCCTCGTCTATCTCGGTCTCGTCAGGCGCAGTGGCACGGTAGAAGTCTCGCGCCCACCACTGCTGAACTTGCCTGGTTTCATCCTCCCAACCTAGGAGGTCCTTCAGCAGCCGTGGCCAGTCAAGTGAGATCTGCTCCGATCTCAAGAGCGTTACCATGTGGCGCAGCCGGTGCGGCAGTTGCTCCGAGTCCGCATCCAGCAAAGCGACGAACCTCGCTTCAATGCTTGGACTTCTTTGACGTCTGGCGTACAGCTCGGCAGCAGCGGTGCCAAGACCAACCTCCCGGTTGCCGCCGCCAGACCCGGACGCACATCCGCCCGCCTGTCGGTAGAGGGCGTGCAGCCCAGCAACCAGGTAGAGTGCTCGCCGACCGCCCTTCCTGATAAACGGCTCGACGTACGGGTAAACCCGCGGGTACGCGCCGGGTTCGAAGGCCAAGCTTCGGCGGAGCTCGGCGTTGGCCGCACGGTCAAGTTTCTCGAGCCACGCCACAAACCTCCTCGCGTGTTCCATGCCACCTCCTCGCTACGTCACGCCGCTTTGCGGAGTGCGGGCGCGAAGATCGGCCATCCATGGGGAAAGCACCCGCTCTCCAGCTGCAAGCGCCAATAGTCCTGCAGCGTTAGTGCCGACTGCCTGCGCAGTGCACTGCCAGGCCTCGTGCAGCGCTCTGCAGACCGCCGCATTCCACTTCATCGCAACAGAGTCGGGGTCGAAGTCCGGTGTCAGGCTGGACAAGAACGCCGCGAATGCCGCCTGAAGCGCCGTCCAGTAGGCCTCCTTCCCAGGGAGCGCTTGGGTAAGGTGCCGTGCGTCCTGCTGGGTTGGACTGCGCGCTCGTGAGAGCAGCGTCTTGGCGAGGGTCATGGTTGCCTTGCTCAGGCATTTGCCTCCCGCTTCTGCCTCCAGGAGCGCTTGCTGGATAGGCCCGTGCACTGATCGATCTGCCAAGAGTGCTGACGGCAGGGCGAGCAGTTCGGCGCGCCACAGATCGATCTTCGCCTGATCGCTGGATTGGCCTGACACCAACAAGACCGGCGGCCGGTCGCGCATGCCCAAGACGTGGTACAGGTCACACGCGTGGCATACAACACCCGGGGCCGTCTCTTGGTCTGTGGCTGTACGGGGGAGCAGTGCGACGAAATCACGCCAGAAGTGCCTTCCAGGGCGGAACCTTATGGGCATCAGACCCCACTCGATGAGTCGGTAGGCTGCCATAGGGTCTGTTCGGTATGCTTCACTAGCCTCGAGACGGACGCCAGCACCGACATAGACTGCCTCTACCCTGACGGGCTGTGTGTCTGTGGCAGGCACGAGCAGAAGCGAGCGATATGGCCAGGTATAGCCCTGTACGAATCCGGCTGCTCTCTCACGTGGCGCGCCCTTCATCCTGTCGAGAAGCAGCACTTCGTCGCGCTCCCATATCGGCGTGTCAAGGTCGAGGGCGACGTACGGAACGAGATTCAGCGCCAGTGTCTCACGCAGGTTCGCGCCCTGCACGATGACAAGCGCAGCCTGTGCAACAGCGCTGCCGGGCGCGGATGTAAGGAAAACCTTGATCAGCCCGCCCAGTACGAACGTCTGGTACGCCAGCATTGCGCGTGCTGCCTCTGCGCATGTGGCTGGCTCTTCGGCATGGTTGTGGTGCAGCCGATCATTGAACAGCGGTGAAGTGTTGCCGCTCCCTTCCTCGGGCAGGAGAAAACTCCACGGCTTGGGCTTGGCAACCTGGTCGAGGCCCGGAACCTGAAAGAACGGCCGAGATCGATCGAATAGGTCAAAGCGCTCTCCCCATCGCTTCAAGTACGTTGCGATGTGATCTCCCGGGAAGCCGTCGCGGAACCACTCGGCCGCCTCATCCACTGTGGCGGGTCCTTCGAGTGCGCGGTGGAGCACCGCCAGGAGGAAACGATGGAGGGCGGCAGCTACAAGCGGCGACTCATCCTCGATGGCCCAAATGCCATCGCACTCTAGAAGCGTATCGAAGAGACTCAGCGTATCACGCTTGCCATTTAGTCGGCGAACCGGGATCCATGGTTGGTCGACAAGATTGAAACTGATCACTGCTGCCTCCTCAGCCGCCTGTTCTCTCATACACGATGCCTAGCTCGGGGTCGCAGTCGACCCGCGTCCTCCCGAAAACATTCTGCACTCCATCCATGATGAGTGGGTAGCAATCCCTTAGAATAGTTGACTCCTCCCAGGCATCTCGGCGCGGACCGCCAGCCGTCAGCCCACGAACGACCTCGGTGCGGCTGAGTGCTACTGCATGGAGGGCAACCTGTCGGGTTTCGGCAGGCCCGGGAGCCTTATCCAGTCTTACTGGGCCCGCTCCGCTACGCGCAAGAGCAAGTCCGCCGTTGATCACAAAGAGCGGTACAGCCTTCACGCTCTCCGTACCCTTCCGAGTCAGTACGGGAAGCAGAACACCAGGCTCATCGCTCTCCTGCCGCCTAAGAGCGCGAACCTTCTCCCAAGTCCCGTCGTCGGGATTGCCTATAGACACTGCACGCGCATCCGCCTCATCGTCTCGCACGTTCTCCAGCAAGGCCTCCTTGGCCTTAGCGAAGGCCTGCTGAACGTGGTAGGGGAGCTCGCGTTCCAGTGCCGCTTCGCCGTAGACTAGCTGCACTAACGCATCGCCGTGTTCGGGCGACTCGATGGCAGACGCATGCTGTAGCGCTGCCCATGTGCGCAGAAGGATGTAGGGTTGGTAGACCCTATCGAAGTAGTGCGGGGCGCCAAGCTCGGGAAGCTCTCCACCTTGCCCTAGGCCGGCCACGTGGAGGACGGGGAGCGCGTGCCCGTGGCGGGTCTCCACTGGCCGCGCGTGCCGATGGAGACGACCGGCTCGCTGCAGAAGTAGGTCAACAGGCGCGAGGTCAGTCACCATAGCATCGAAGTCCAGGTCAAGACTCTGCTCTACGACCTGGGTGGCAACAAGAATCGCTCGTTGGGGTCGACCTGCGGAACCCTTTCCAAACAGGCTCGTGACTTCTCTCTCGATCAGGAGCCGTTGACCGACGGGGTACCTCGCGTGGAAAAGCCAAATGGGGAGTCCGGCAGGCTGAAGCGCCTTGAAGAGGTCCTGGGCGCGCTGGACGGTGTTGACGATGCATGCGACGCAGCCGCCAGGCTCCGCCAACCGAATGAGCAGTGCACTCACTTCTTGGATCTCCGGTCGTGCGGCCCGCAGAGCAACGCGCATTCGCGGTCTTGATGCAAAGTGGCGAACCCGGCAGACGCCAGAGCTAACCTGCGTGACGCGTGGGTACGGCGACTCTGGAACGGTTGAGGCCCCGAACGCCGTCAGCAGTTCCTGCCTCTTGCTCGCGGGGAGGGTTGCGCTCATCACGATCACCGAGGATCCGAGCGCGTGGAGCCATCGGACCAATGCAGTAACGAGGCCTGACGTATAGGTATCGTACGCATGCACTTCGTCGATGATCACGGTGCGGTTGGCGAGGCCCCACAGCCGAACGAAGTAATGCTTCACGTTCAGGGTGCCCAAGAGCGCCTGATCTACCGTGCCGACACCGTACTCCGAGAGAAGAGCGCGCTTCTTGTGCGTGAACCACTCTGCCGCCGCGACAGACTCTGTGGCGCTGTCCTGCACGTTTCCACGGACGACTATGGATTCGAAGCTGTCAGCAAGGAGCGCTGCACCGTGAAGAAGCTGCAGGTCCAGCAAGCGGCCGGGCGCAACGTGCTCGAGGAACGTCCGCGTGCGGTCGAACATCATGTTTCCCGTCGCCTGAGTGGGCAGAGCCACATACATCCCGCGATGGCCGACTGTGGCCTGCAACTGCACATGAGCGTGGAACGCTGCTTCAGTCTTGCCCTCCCCCGTCGGTGCTTCGATCAGGAAAAGAGACGGCACCTCAGTGTCGCGAAGCAGTTCCCCCACGCTTGTCTGGAGTGGCCGCGGGACAAAGGGCTCGCTGGGCTTTCCCAGATACGCGAAGAGGCTCGCGGGTGTTGTGCACGCTCCCACGAGCGGCGCGCGGGAGTGCCAGCCAATGCTGTCCAGGGTTGTTGCTGCCTGCGCCAAAGCTTTGCCCAGGTATTCGTCCAGGTCGTCGCCGAGGGATGCAGGCGGGAAGCTGGAGCCGATCCAATCAGCGAAACTGGCCAGACCTGCCAGTCGCGCGTGCGCCCTTCCGTCAAGTCGGCGAATCGCCGGTGGGGCTCCGACATCAAGCGCCTCGAGGACAGCGCCCACGAGCTCGGCACGCGCTGCTATCCAGGGACCAAGGCCCTCCTCGCGTACGCCGATCCGTAAGGAATCTGCAGTCATCCGGAACCCGTGATGTGCTGCGACCGCATCGGCTGCGTGTTGAGCCGCTCGTGATTCCCAACCCCGTTCGCGCAGGAGATCCTCAAGCACACGCTGAGTCACAAGGCCGTGTGGAATGGGGCTGGGCGGGTTGCGATCGCACCATGTGAGGCCTGCCTCGCGGACACGAGCCGCGCCGGGCGCCCAGAGCTGCTGGAATCCTGGGCTGGCCTTGCCGAGATCATGAAGGCCCGCGAGCGCGCACACCCAGCGGCGTGCCTGATCGCGAGACAGACAAAGATCCGCAGCGTAGAGGTCACATGTTCTGAGAGGCTCTCGATCCAGAATAGCGGATGCAGCAGCTGCCACGTCGAGCATGTGAGCAAGAAGCGAGCGACCATCGCTCTTCGCCCAGAGCGTCCTCATCGGTTCGCCAAGACGGTATTTAGCCATGAACTGACCACTAGCTATTCGTATTCTACTCTCCATGCACCTCGCGTCAATTCTGACATTCGACGCGAAGTGACATGGATACTCGAACCGAGCTCGCAGGAGTCATGCTCAACAGAGTGCGAGCTGGCAACTCCCCGACCGCAGACCGCCTACCAACTTGAGCCGAGGTGGCGCTCGGCCACTCGGGTGGACTATTCTCGAACTGAGCTTGGAAGTAGTCCACTAGGGGGAACCGAAGAACAGGGGGCCCGTCGCATGGCGAGGGTCCAACACGTTGCCTTCCATGACGTCGTTCCGCCGAAGGGGCTCTTGACAAGAAGACCGCCCCTGTCGTCTACTACCGGGCAGTGGAGGGTTCGGCACGCGAGTCGTCGGCGACGGAGGCCAGTTGCGCGGGGTGGAGTCGGCTCAGGATCTCACGTGGATCGCCGACCGTCTCTCGTTCGTGATCGCGCCGGGGTGCGCACGGGGACCTCAACTTGGTCGGTGCTCTGCGCCGTCCCCAGGCATCTCGCGGCGCTGGATCGGGACTTGCTGCACCGCAAGAGGACGATCATGAGCTCGCGAGATGCGAACGCCAACGCAAGGTCCAGCTCGGTCGTGGGGCTTCAGATTGCCACGAATCATCACATCGATGTCGGAGTGGGCATCGTTCTAGCCTGCCGCCCCCTGACGCTCCTTGTGCCCGCGCATCTTGTGACAGGACTGTCGAGCAGTCAGGCCCGGCGCGTGTTGGTAGACGGTGCCGATCTTGGCCTTCCCCAGATCGTCAGAAGCCCCGCGGCAGAGCAAGACGAACTCGCTGTCGTACGGTTCCACCCCGAAGCCAGACTTCCCCGTCGGCCGATCTGCTTGCCGCGCACGCCGCCTGCACTCCGCATTGGCGACGACATCTCGTTGCGCGTTCTGGATGGGCCGAACGAGAGAGACGTTGTGGGGCACGTGACGATGCTGCGGACCGACGATGGCAGACAATGGATCACCACGGACACGCAGGTCTCGCGAGGTCATAGCGGGAGCCCCCTGGTCGTTGCGGGCAGACTCGCCGCCGTGTGTCAGGGCAAGGCGCCGGAGTCCTCGGAACGCGCCGGGGACGCCCTTCTGATTCGCCTCTCGCAGGAAACGCTTCGCGAACTCAGGAAGCTGTCCGGGGTCTGCGCCAAGGGACGCCGGAACTCGGCCGTTCTTGCCTGCATGGTCGCGCTCGTGGGCGTAGGAACGGCGATTGGCCTTCTTGGTGGAGACCCGTTCCCTCCGGCAGTGTCACGAGGAGGCGTGAACCCAGACCCCGTGCGTGCGGCGGGCGCGGCGAATACCCGATCGCACACTCGAGCCCTCTACGTGCATGGCATTGGCGCCATCGAGCCGGAGTTCATGAAGGCGCAACTGGAGGCCGTCGGGTTCTCCGTCGACACGGCAGCCATCGCCCCGGAGGATCTGACACCGTACGAGGTCGTAGTGTGCCACGTGAACGCCCCGGACCCGGGCATTCTGGAAGACTACCTGGACGGCGGCGGTGGCGTCGTCCTTCTGGAGGCCACACCGTACTACCTTGGCGTGGCAGACATCGCGTCTTGGTTTGGAGCGGCAACCTACGCGAATGCAGACGACTGCATCGAGGCGAAGCTCGTGTCCAGGGGGCCCCTGCCGCTGACGCTCGACGTCGGCGACGTCGTCGCGAAGTCCGCATGTGCCTGGGGAGGCCCCGCGGCCATGACGGGCCTGGCAGAGGATTCCGTACTCCTTGCGGAGTGGGCGAGTCCTCAAGGATACGCCTTTGCCTTCGCCCGAACGCTGCCGACGAACGGCAGGGTGTACTACCAAGCGCAGTTCGCGGGCGCCTATGAGGGCGAGCGAGCTTGGGACCTTTTCCTGACCGCCACCCGGTGGACGGCAGGCTTCTACACCACCGTGCCGCGGTAGATGGCTAGCGGGGTCCGCTGACCGGCTCGTGAGACCGCGCTCCACGACGGGGCCGGATTCCTCCCCTCCTCGCGACCTTCCTAGAGGACATTCGCGGCCAGGACCGCGAGGGCGACGAACGCGGCTTGAGCAAGCCAGAAGCGGACGACGACCTTGGACTCGGGCCATGCGCACGCCGGCAGAAGGTGCGGGCGAGCGGCCGCGCCGGGCGAGGCCTCGAAGTGATGGTGGAGCGGACTCATGCGGAATAGCCGTCGGCCGACGAGACGGAGGCTGGCCACCTGGAGGATCACGGCGAGGACCTCGAGGACAGGGACTCCGGCGAGGATGGGAAAGACAAAGGCCGTTCCCCGGCTCAGCGCGACAGCGGCGAGAACCCCGCCAAGTCCGAACGATCCCGCGTCACCCATCATGAGGCCTGCGGGATGGGCGTTTGTCCACAGGTAGCCGCACAACGCGCCGACGAGCGCCAACAGACGGGCGGGGTTTCCGCCGCCGAGCGCAAGGAAGCCGAGCAAGATCAAGATCACGATGCCCGCGGCAAGTCCGTCGAGCCCGTCGGTGAAGTTGACTGCGTTGGTGGCGGCGAGGAAAACGACCACCGCGAGGGCGGCGAGGGCCGCGACGGGCAGCGCCACCTCGGATGCCGCAAAGGGCACGCGCAGGACGAGCGGGATGGCAGCGCGATAGGCGAAGAACAGGCCGACGCCCGCTCCGGCGGTGAGACCGATCTTCTGCCACCCCGTGAGTCCTCGCGAATCCCTTCGTACGAGCTTGAGCAGATCGTCGAGCGCACCGATTGCGGCCATCGTGAGTCCTGCGACGAGGATGAAGGCATCCTCCTTGCCGAATGGGATCCAGAGCGAGAGGAGACCGGCCGACGCCGACCAGACCGCCAGAAAGACGAGGCCGCCCATCGTCGGTGTCCCCGCCTTCTCCTGATGGTGCGCCGGTCCCTCTTCGCGGATGGGTTGGCCGAGACGGCGGCGTCTCATCCAGCGCGCGAACGTCCAGCAACCGACAGACGACAGCGCAAAGGCGGCGAGGGCGGCCGCGAGCCCGGGGATCACGCGTCTCCAGCGCCTCGGAACTCGCCGTCCGTTTCAAGCAGCAGCTTCCGCGAAGTAGCCAATGCCTTCTTCCCTCGCTCGGCGAGCGCGCCGGCCACCAGCTTAAACAATTGGTACGAGGTGAGAAGGCAGTAGGCATGTGCCTGCGCGCCGCGCAGGACCTCGGCAGCGAACTGCTGCGGCCGCCGTCGCGGGTCCAGCTCCCGCGATCCGCTCACGACGAGGATGCCTTTATGCGGATCCTCGCCGTCGGCGATGGACTGCTCCAGGGCCCGCAGCAGCTCTCCGTAGGCCGCTCGGCCCACGCGAGGTTCCTCGCTGGCCTCGGCCGCCACCAGCGCGTCGCCCTCGTCGGACGAAACGCGCCACACCTCGCCGTGCGGCTCCACCGAGAAGCCCAACGCACGGAAGGACTCGGCGACAGCGGCCCCGAAGGTCGTGCGGCCTTTCGCATAGAGAACCGGCTTGACGCGTGTCGCTTCGGCCAGCTTGGCCTCGATCTCCGCGACCTTGGCGGCCAGCGCATCCTGTCGCTCCGCGAGACCGGCGAGCTCGTCGGCGAGGGCCTCCTCTCCGGGGACAAGATAACCGGGAAGCCAGTCGGGCCGCGGGCTCCGCGTCGAACCTGTCGTCTCGCGCGCGGCGTGCAACAGGATGTCGGCCTCGCGCACGGGGGAGACGCCTTCGGCGAACGGCAACAGAACGAGCCGACCGTCGTCGAACGGGACTTCGAGGGCGATCGGGTGACCGACGCGATTTCGCGCCAAGACGGTGGCAAAGCGCTCGATCGGCGTCGAGAGAAGATCCTCGTAGACTGCGGCATAGCGGAGCCGTCCCTCGAGTTCGCGCAGGGCCTGTTCGAACGGGCGTCCGCTGCCGGCGAAGACGACGTCGTCTCCCTGCCGGGGAACGAAGCGGCCGTTTGCGGGGAAGGTCAACTGGTGTTGACGATCGACGAGGGACACGCTGGGCAGCCAACTGAAGCGGTCGATGCGCTCCGGCGGCGCGTCCGCTCCGCCGATGTCCAGCGGCTCGCCGCGCGGCAGGAGACGAGCGACCAAGACGCCCCCGCGACGGCGGAGGAGGTCGTCGGCCTCCTCGCGGCGACGCGTCATCCAGCGACGAAGCGTGCGCCCGAGACCGAAGTCCAGCGAAGGATCCGTTCGGCGGACGCCGTCCGGACCCGAGGCTACGGCCTCGCTCCAGTGGCGCGGCACGCCCGTTGCGTCAACGAACACGGCATCGAATGCTGAGAACGATGGCGATTCGAAGAAGCCGATCCGCTCGACCGACGCATGATCGAGCAGCCAATCGACAGCAAGCGCACGCAAGTCCATGGCGGGCGATGATAGCGTGGGAACAGCAGAACGGACAACCAAAGAAAGAGACGCGGCGGGGCTACGCTGCCACCCCGCCGCGCAGAAGTCTACAGACCGCTCTCGAGTGCTCCGATCGTGGTCGACCAGAAGACGAACCGCGTCGTCTCCGTGTAGGACCATGCCGTTCCGATCCGGAAGTTGAGCGACGGGATGAGGCTGCCCGTCGACCCGCTAGGAAGTCCCACCACGAATGGATTGGCCGGCGGGTGAACCATGAGCCCCCGCAGGTAAACGAAACTCGTCGACTGGTCGAGCGTTCCATCGCCGTTCTGATCGAGCTTCAGGCTGAGCCACATGCTCGTCGATCCGGGGATCGTGAACGTGTAGTCGACGGACCCGGTCTGGATGGAGCCCTCCAGCAACAACGTCTTTCCGCTGGTCGACGGTGTTGGGATGATGCCCAGCGGGGCGACCCCACCCGTCCACGTTTCGGCGACCGTGGCGAAGGCTCCATCGGTCCGCAGCTCGATCCGATAGCCGCGAGGTGCTGTCCAGCCGGCACCGGCGTTGACCGTTACGTGCCACACGTCGCTGCCCCAGACGTAGATCCCCGGCGTCGTTCCCATCGGAGGAGCGCCGGTGGCGCCGCCGCCCGACAAGGCGATCACGACGCTCTTCGTGACGGACGTCGAGAGTCCGGCGTTGTCGGTCACCGTCAGACGGATGGCCACGGTGCCTGCGGTCGAGTAGGCGACCACGGCGAGCGCGCCGGTCGCGTCGTTGGTCCCGTCTCCGTTGAGATCCCACTGGTACGAGACGATCGAGCCGTCAGGGTCGTATGACGCCGAGGCATTGAGGGTGATCGTCTGGCCGACGAGCGGAGCCGTGGGCGAGTAGGTGAAGTCCGCTACGGGAGCCTGGAGCGGCGAGCCGACTGGCACCGTCTGCGTTGCGGACGTCGATGCGCCGTCATCGTCGGTGACGGTGAGCGTGACCACGTAGGAGCCGCCGGCCAGGAACTGGTGGTAGACGACGCTCCCCGTGGACCCCGGCGTCCCATCGCCGAACGTCCACTGGTACGAGGCAATCGAGCCGTCGGCATCCGTGGAACCCGACGCGTCGAAGCGTACCCATGCACCGACCGTTGGAGCCGGCGGCAAAACGGAGAACACGGCCGTCGGCGGCTGATTGGCCGATGCGATGATGACAGATCTCGACGTCGTGCTCTGGGCGCCCAGGTTGTCGGTTACGGTCAGCGTGACCACGTAGGTGCCTGCGACGAGGAACCGATGCCAGGCGACGGCGCCGGTGCCGGTCGTTCCATCTCCGAAGTTCCAGGCATACGAAGCGATGGTCCCGTCGGGATCGGCCGATGCCGAGCCGTCAAACTGAAACCAGGCACCTGGTGCGGCACTTGCAGGGTCGTGGGTGAACGAAGCCACGGGAGATGCGTTGGTCGGGCCGACGCGCACCACCTGACTTGTCGTTGCCGTGGCTCCGCGATTGTCGGTCACCGTCAGGGTCACGGAGTAGTTCCCCGCGGCCATGAAGCGGTGCCATGCCGGCGAGCCCGATCCCGTGGTCCCATCGCCGAAGTTCCACGCCGTCGAAGCGATGCTTCCGTCAGGGTCATAGGACGCTGCAGCGCTGAACTGCACCCACTCTCCCACCGCGGGGTTGGTCGGCGAGTACGTGAAGGACGCTACGGGCAGCTGGTTCGGCGGCGTCGTTGCGGTCAACGTGACATTGACGATCCGCGTTCGCCCCGCAATCACGAACACCGCGCCTTGCCACGTCTGGTAGCCCGTTTTCACGAGGCTGATCTGCCGGTATCCCTGCGGCACATAGATCGAGGCCGGCGTGTACCCCGCGTAGGAGCCGTCGACGTAGACCGAGGCTCCGGACGGGGCCGAGTTGACGTCGAGCTTGCCGTAGGTGGGCGCCGCTCCTTGGACGATCTCGAAGCTCGTGAAGTTCCAGCTCCGCTCCGTCACGGGGAGGATGCCGAGGATCTGGACCTCGAGAAGGTCCTGAAACGCCTCGGGGTCGCCGGTGAAAAACGCGAATGGATCGACGGCAGAGGTCGTCGCCAGGATCTGCAGGTACTCCGTGCCGAGCGGCGGCGCGACTTGCCAGTTTCCCGGCACGATGTGCTCGCCGGCTTGGACGTAGTTGTCCGCTCCGCCGGGCTGCGAGTTCGGGAAGATCTGGTTCGCCTGCCCGTCCGGTGTGATGTCCCAAATGTAGACGTACGCGGCCTTGTTGACGCTGAAGTGAATCGTGATCGATTCGCCGACGGCGTAGGCACCGCGGTCGACCCACACGGCCACCTGCAGCTCGGTGCTCTCTGGCGGCGTCGGCAGAATGCCCTTCGGCGCGACGCCCTGGGCCCAGGCGGTCCCAGCGAGCGACACGAGGAGCAGAACCGCCACTCCCCATCGCCACGTTCTTGCGTTCATGTTATGCCTCCCTTGGGTCTTGGACTCCATCTCTACCTTAGCCTAACGCCGTCTGCACGATCCTTGTCAAATCATCCGCCCCAATTCTCGGCAAGATCAGATCGACGTCGCTCGCCGGGAGCACGCCGCCGCGCAGTTTCGTGAGTCGGTTCTCCACTTCGCGGTGGATGAGTTCGCCGTTGAACGGGCTTCCGCCGCTCTCCAGGTAGTCTCCGAGAGCGTCGCCGACCTGGGTGAGAAGGGCGTCGAAACGCTCAGCGGGCAACGTCGTCGGCGACGTCGTCGCCGTGCCCGGAGCCGCGCGGAAGACGCCCTTGGCGTAGAACAGGTCACGTGTCTCGACGAGAAGGCGCAGCCGCTGGTCGAGTAACTGCCCGAGCGGGCCGAGTTGGACGCCGCGTGCGAGACCCTCCGATGCCTTGCTGAGGAGACCGTCGATCGGGATCCCCTGTTCGAGGGCATACGCCAGGACAAGTACAATGGTCTCCTTCTCCGCTGCGGCCCCCGGTGTGGCGGCGAGCCGCTCGAGCAGGCCGTACATCTCGCTCTCGGGGAAGCCCTCTCCCGCAAGCGATAGCGAAACCGCAGCCAGGACGCGGTCACGTTGTACGATGGGGATGCTTTCCAGCACGCGGGCGAAATCTGCGAGCGTACGACCTGTTGCGGTCACGCCAAGCGATGCGGCAACGGCCAGCGTGACCAAGACCGCAAGGCCAATCCTGCGCTTCACACCCCATCACCTCCTCCCACGACGTAGCGAACCGAGCTGAACTCGCCGAAGCTTCGGACGTACTCGTCGGCAAGAGGATCCTGCCCCCACCAACGCCCGTCGATGATGAACGCGTACTCGTAACGCCCGGGAGGGAGAGGAATCGTTGCCGTCCAGATGCCGTCTCCGTCTTCATCGGTCAACTTCGTGGGTTCCCACTCGTTGAAGCTTCCGACGACCGAAACGCTCTCGGCTTGGAGCGCGGGAACGATGAACACCAACCCCTCGGGCTTCCCGGGACCGCTCCCTTCGAGGGACTCCGGAGCCGCAGCCGCGCGAAGCGTGGCAATCTCCCCCACAGCGGCAGGTGCCGTCGGGGTCCGATCGCCGACCCACAAGCCGACGACGAGGAAGGCGGCCGCCGTTACCGCGACCACCGCCAGCTGACCGACTCGTCCGGCGTGCGTCGGCGCGACGGCCAGCCTCAAGGTGTCCAGAACCCCGACGCGCGGGCGACGCCCCTCGATCTCCGCGACCACGCGCTGCTCGAATCCGGATAGGGACTCCGACGAGACCTCGACTTCCTCGCGCAAGGCTTCGCGGAGAACGTTCTCGAGCGCGTCCACGTTCATGTGACGTCACGCTCCTCTTCCAGCATCTCTCTCAGCATGGCCTTCCCCCGATGGATTCTCGTCTTCACGGTGCCTTCCGGAATGGCCAGAACCTCGGCGATTTCGTGGTACGACAGGTCGTTGTAGAAGCGCAACACGAGCGGAGCTCGGTAGGCGTAGGGAAGCTGTGTCAACGACTCGCGGACCTTCTTGTGCCGATCCTCTCGCGCAACAGCGCGCGCCGGATCCACGCTTCCCTCCAGATCGGTCTCCCACTCCACCACGGGGTGGTTTCTGCGATAGCGCAGCCGGTTCCGGCAGAGGTTGGCGGCGATCGTGAATACCCAGGTGGAGAACTTCCGCTCGATCTTGTATCGGCGAAGGTTGGCATAGGCACGGATAAAGGCATCGTGGGCGATGTCCTCGGCGTCGGCGCGATTGCGCAGAAAGCCGAGGCAAAGACCGAACACGGCATCCCTATAGCGGGTCACGATCTCACCCCAAGCCTCGACCTCTCCGTTCAGCGATGCGCGCAAGAGACTCACCTCATCCTGCGTCCGGTACACGGTTCTATTGCCCTCCTCGGCGTTCAATATACACGCTTGACCGCGCATCGTTTCGAACCGACATCGGTCACCTGACCGTAGGACGAACCCCCCGCCCCCGACTTCCCCGCGTCACGGAGGCCTTTCAAGCTCAGGCCTAGACTGGCTGTGCCCCTGCCCTCGCGGCCTACGCCGCGGGCGGGACGTCGTCGAAGGAGGTACCGCAGATGAGAATCAAGACAGGCATCGACAGGCGCCGCGCGGCGAGAATCGCCGCCGTGGTCGTTGCGGTCGGGTGCATCGCGCTTGGGCTTGCCGCGTGTCGAGGCTTCTTTGGCCAGGGCCCGATCGCCCTGTTGGTCATCGCGAATGGAGGAGACGCCGAGCTGCCCGTCGTCGTGACCTTCGACTTGAGCGGATCGAACGACCCTGATGGCGCCATCGTTTCGTACCGGCTTGAGTTCGGAGACGGATCGGCGGACGAGGAAGGAGTCGACGTCTCGATCCCGGTCGTGCACGAGTATGAGACGGCAGGGACCTTCACGGTCGTCCTGACCGTCACCGACGCGGACGGCCGCATCGGCATGACCAATGGCACGGTCACCGTGGGCCCGTTGACGATCACGTTCGCGGCGAACCGCGCCGGCGACTACGACATCTACCGGATGGTCTCCGACGGCACCTTCCAAGCGGTCGTCTTCAACACTGCCGAAGATGAGCTGTTCCCCGACCTCACGCGCAGGACGAGGGATCGTATCGCGTATGCCGCCGAGGATGGAACGTCCTGGAATGTCTGGACCATGAACGTTGAGGGAGGGGAGCGGACGCCGCTGACCTCGAGCGCCACGTCGCATCAGGTGCAGCCCTCCTGGTCCAGCGATGCGTCGTCCATCGTCTATGCATCGAACGATACGCAGACGCCGTCGACGACGACCTGGGAGCTGTTCACCATGACGTCGTCCGGAACGGCGCAGACGCAGTTGACCACGCAATCCCCGTCGTGGGCCATCGCCCCCGCATGGTCGCCAGTGAACGACGACGTCGTCTTCGTGTCCGACTCCGATGGCTTGGGCGGGACCGCCGACGGAGGAAGCGCACTGTGGCTATGGGATGCCTCGGTTGCGGCTGCTGTGATGCTCAAGGATGGACCGGGGCGCGATGGCGATGCCTCGCCGGCCATCGCCGGGCTCGGCACCGGGCTCGACTTCCCGGCGGGAGCCGGCATCTCCCGTCCGGCTTGGTCGCCGGATGGAACGCTGATCGCCTACGCGGCCGAGGCGTCCGTCGGAGGGCAGATCGACATCTACATCGTTCAGTCTGACGGCTCTGCCGTGGCTGCCGGCGTCGCGACTCTCGAGGAGTACGTCGACCATCTCGGCGTGCTGAACACGGACATCAGCACGGCCGACGACGAGTTCTCCCCGAATTGGCTCGAGGATGGAAGTGGGATCACCTTCGTTAAGGACGATGGGACGGGCGACTACCAGATCTACAAGGTCACCTTTGCCACCGGAGCGTTGACGAAGCTGACTGAAGCGGGAGACAACCTGTCTCCGGCTTCGCGGCGCTAGCCTTCTCAGTCGGTACCTCTGAGCGTAGGGGGACGAGACGGTCGGGTCTCGTCCCCCTCTACGCCGTTGGGCGACGGCGAGCCCAGGCGACCGCCGCGGCAAGAGCGAGCGCCGCGATGGCCGGGCCGTCCCCGAAGCGCACGTAGGGTGTCACTTCTTCCCGCGGGACAACCTCGACGTAGGTCACCCCTTCCCGATCGGTCTGCGCGAGAACGCGTCCGGTCGGGGAGACGGCTCCCGTCAGGCCTCCGTTGGCGGCCTGGACGACGTAGCGCCGCGTCTCGACGGCGCGCAGGGAGGCAAAGGCGAAGTGGGCTCTCGCCTCCGCGCGTCCCGAGAACCACGCGTCATTGGTTACGACAACCAAGATCCGTGCCCCGGCGCGCACGAAGTCGCGTGGGCCCTTGGCAAACGTCGACTCGAAACAGATGGGTGTGCCGAACTCGGCGAGCGGCGTCGACGATCGGCCTGCCGTCAGATCTCTCGGCAAGAACGAGTTGATCATCCGGGAGAGGCCGAGGCCCTCGAGCAGTGCCCGAGCGGGGATGTACTCGCCGAACGGCACGGGGCGGACCATGTCGTACGTGCTGACGACAGCTCCCGATGGATCAAGAAGGGCGACGCTGTTGAAGATCTCTCGATTGCGGACGTCGCCTGTCCCAAGCAGGACGCGCGTCGCTCCGTCCCGGGCCAGCGACGCAAACTCCTCGAGAGCCTGGGCATCTCGCAGGGTGTAGATCGGGAGGATCGACTCGGGGAACACGATGACGTCCGGTCGTCCGGCCAGCGCCTCGCGCCCAAGAGATACGTAGCGTGCCTGGAGGGGTGCGGGGTCGCGCGCACCAAGCTTCGTCTCCTGTTCGACCCTCGACGACACGAGGGCAAACCGAAGCGGCGTCGCAACGTCGGGCGTTGGCGGTGCGAGATGGGGAGTCCACAGCAATCCTAGGGCGATCAATGTACCCCAGAGAAAACGCGGTGCGCGGCGCTTCATGGCGAGAGCAAGAAAACCGTTGGCTGTGACGAGCAGCGCCGTGAGTGCTGCGGGTCCCATCCAGGCTGCAAGCTGGATCCACGCGGGTACGGTCGACAGCGTCAGGTAGAGGGATGGGAAAGTCAGTCCCAGCGGGCCCAGGGCGCGCAGCCACTCGATGAGCGCAAACAGCGCGCCCAAAGCGACGGCCCACCGCCAAGGGCCGCAGCGGCGGCGCAGGCGCGCGAGGATCCACGTCGCGAGGCCGACCGTCGCGGCGAGGTAGGCAATCAAGAGGATGTAGCCGGGAACGACCAGCGGGCTGAAGCGGAAAAGCGTGAGGACCCAACGGAGGTCGAGCGCGAAGAACGCGACGCCGAACGCGAAGCCGGCCCGGAACCCGGCGCCTTCGTCGAGGGCCCAGGCGAGCGGGATGAGCATCACGAAGGCGAGCGGCCAGGCCCCCGTGGCGGGCATGGCTGCGGCCGCCAAAGCGCCCGACGCGAGCGACAGCAGAAGTTGGCCGCGCGTTCCGAGGACCATATACTCCCGATCATACGGTCTCGCGGAGGGGGGAGTCATGCATCCGATCTTGCTTCAGGTGGGTTCCGTCACGATTCGCTATTACGGCCTCATGTACATCGTGGCGATCTCTCTGGGCTTCTTCCTGCTGACCAGGGAGGCCAAGCGAAAGCGCCTGGGTCTCTCGACGGAGTCGTTGCTCGATCTTCTCCTGCTGGTGATCCCCCTCGCGCTCATCGGCGCGCGTCTGTACTACGTTGCGTTTCGCTGGGATCACTACGGGCGGCATCTTCTCGACATCCTGAAGATCTGGGAAGGCGGCCTCGCCATCCACGGCGGCGTCCTGGGTGGAATCCTCGGCGTGTACTTCTTCGCTCGACGCAAACGTGTCCCCTTCTGGCGGCTCAGCGATGCTATCGCCCCGAGTCTGATCCTCGGTCAGGCGATCGGCCGCATCGGGAACCTGATGAACGGCGACGCCTACGGCACGCCGACGACGCTTCCGTGGGGAATCCGCTTCCCGGCCGACTCGCCCGCCGGCATGGCCTATCCCGGACTGGCCACGCACCCGTCGATGATCTACGAGATGATCCTCAACCTGGCGATCTTCGCGTACCTGTGGGCGATCCGGAAGAAGGGCTACCGAGATGGATTCACGACGGCGATGTACTTCATTCTGTACGCCGTTACGCGGTCCATCGTAAGCCTCACCCGCGGCGACGACCTCTACCTCGGCGCCCTGAAGGCACCGCATCTCGCGAGTGCCGTGTTGGTCGTCGTTTTCGGCGTGTTCATCTGGCGCGGGCGGCTTTACCAGAAAACGCGGCTCGCGTAGGACGGCGCGTCAGCCATCGCCGGAGCGATCGTAAGGGCAAGGACCAGATTGCTCTACGGCGCGGCGCAACGATCGAGCACGATCGCCTACGTGAGATCGCATGAGCTTGCGGTACCGAGGAGGAAGCTCAATGCCCGAAGCAAAGAAGATCCTTGTCACCGGTGCCACCGGGAAGGTCGGGCAGGCCCTCATTCGCCGCCTCTTGTCGGAACCGGCGCACGCCGCGACCGACGTACGGGCGCTCTGCCACCAGCGCGTCCTCGACGCGGAGGACCGCCTCGAGATCGTCCTCGGCTCGGTCGAGGATCGTGCGACGGTTGAGGAGGTTCTGCGCGGCGTGACGCACGTCGTGCACCTCGCGACGTGCAAGGAGACTCCCTCGCGGGTCATGGACGTGGTCGTCAAGGGGCTGTTCTGGCTTCTGGAGGTTTGCCGGACCTCGCCGACGTTCCGTCAGTTCATCCTGATCGGCGGGGACGCGAGCGTCGGCCACTACTACTATCCGCACCCCGTCCCTGTGACGGAGTTGCAGCGCCACACGGCCTACCCGGGGTGCTACTCGCTGTCGAAGGTTCTCGAGGAGGTCATGCTCGAGCAGTATCGGATTCAGTACGGCCTCAACAGCTGCTGCCTGCGCGCTCCGTGGATCATGGAGAAGGATGACCTGCGCAGCCACCTGACGTTCGGCGAGACCTCGTTCGGAGGACCTCGCTGGCGCGACCTTGTCGGCCCGGCGCGAGCCGACGAACTCCTGAGCGCCGAAGCAATTCCCGTTCTGTTAGACCCTTCGGGCCGTCCTGTCCGGCGCAGCTTCGTGCACGTCGAGGACCTCGTGAGCGCGATCCTGCTGGCCTTGGACCACCCGGCAGCTCGTGGTCAGACGTTCCATATCGGCATGGACGAGCCGGTCGACTATGGCGAGATGGGAAGGTACCTGACGGAGACTCGCGGACTGCCCACCGCAGACGTGCCGTCGGCGCACTTCTCGACGTGGCTGGACAACGCCAAAGCCAAGTTTCTGCTGGATTGGCGCCCCGCGTTCGACATGCGGAGCCTGGTGGACGCATCCTGGTCGTACGAGCGCCCGGCTGACGAACCGCGTCGGGTCTGGTATCCCGGCTAGCGTCGGCCTGACCCCTGCCATCGACGACGGCCGTTCCCGCGTTGCGTCGACTCGACGCTGGCGGGGAGGGGGCTAGGCGAGCAGGGCCAGGCTACCTGCCATGACGACCAGGCCGGCGATGACGCCCAGGATGGCCCAGTGGCCGCGGTCCAGTTCGCGTGACACAGGCACCAATTCGTCGAGCGCGATGAACACCATGATCCCCGCCACGGCAGCGAGC
The DNA here is from genome assembly GCA_040752575.1 of Candidatus Bipolaricaulota bacterium. Classification (GTDB taxonomy): domain Bacteria; phylum Bipolaricaulota; class Bipolaricaulia; order UBA7950; family UBA9294; genus CAIOGO01. The sequence continues at coordinate 64,129 of JBFMGK010000043.1, read as the reverse complement.
ACGTAACCGAGCAACGCCGTCGACAAGAACGGCAAAAGAACGGCGGCGGCGATCCCCGCGCCGATCGGTTCGGCCATGCCGGAGAGGGACGCCCAGGCAAAAGCACGCCGTCGGCTGCCCGTCGCCGCGAGGATGGGAGCCGCAACGGCGAGGCCCTCAGGAATGTTGTGGATGGCGACCGCGGCGGCAATGGCGAACCCCAGCTTGGGATCCTGTAGCGTGCCGGCCAAGGTGAGCATCCCCTCGGGAAAGTTGTGGATTCCGATTCCGAGAGCGACGAACAGACCGGTCTTCGCGAGCTGCTGTGCCGAGGCGCCGCCTCGCGTTGCGTGTTCAGCGAAGTAGTCGTGCGGGATCAGCGCGTCGACCGCAAACATGGCGCCCATGCCGACGAAGAAGGCAATGTGGGCGGGCACGAACCCGACCGAAGCCATAGCACTACCCAGGAGTTCGACGTACGAGACGTGCAGCATCACGCCTCCCGAGAAGCCCAGGGCGAGCGACAAGACGCGGGGCCCTGCCTGCCGTGTGAGCATCCCCAGTGCCGCTCCGACCACCGTCGCCAATCCGGCGAGGGTCGAGAGGATCAATCCGAGTGCCATGCCATCCATGTCGACCTCCCCCTCGACGGACTCCGCCGAGGACGTTTGGGCGGCCTGAAGTCTAGCACTTCGTCCCCCGGCGTGCGGTGACGCGAGGTCGCCTGCGCGCGGGCAGAGGCGTGGCGGTTCAGCCTCCGAGGACTACGCTCTACACATGACCAAGAGAGGGTACGTCGCGGTAGGTGTGATGGTCGTCGTTGCAGTTGCCGTGGTGCTCTTCCTCCTTCTTCGGTCCCCCTCCGGGATCGACGTCCCGACGAAGCGCGCCGAGGTCATCATCGCGCTCGACGCGGGGCACGGGGGCCGCGATCCGGGAGCCACGGCGGGAGACGTGCTGGAGAAAGACATCAACCTCGCGATCGTCAAGAAGGCGCAAGCCCTCATCGACGCCGATCCGGATCTCAAGGCGCACCTGACCCGCTCCGTCGACGTATTCCTTGCGCTCGAGGAGCGCGTGCGGCTCGCGCAGGAGGCGAACGCTGCGCTCTACATCACCGTTCACGCCAACTCGTTTGGCGATCCCCAGGTCCACGGGATCGAGACGTGGGTCGACACCACGCGGAAGGATGGAGACCCCGCGTATGTCTTCGCTTCGATGATTCAGGACAGCCTCAGTGCGGCGACGGGGGCGCGGAATCGAGGGATCCGAACGCAGGAGTCGTACCTTCAGCGCTGCGGGATCCCCGCGGTTTCCCTTGAGGTTGGCTACATGACGAATCCCGACGAACGGGCCAGGCTGTTGGACCCTCTGTACCAAGACAAAGTGGCCGCGGGGATCCTCGGCGGCGTGAAGCAGTTCCTCGCGTGGCAGGCGGCGGGAGCCGCGGCCGCGACGGGATCGACTGCCGACACCTCGCCGCGGAAGCCTTAGCCCACCGCACGGGTTGGCGCGAGCTCAGACCTCACCCGCCGAGGCAACCCGGCGACAACCAGGGCATGCGACAAGGAGATCCACTCGCGGACGACGTCGTCCGGGACGTCGCCGCCGAGTTGCACGGTGTTCCAGTGCTCCTTGTTCATGTGGTACCCGGGGGCAACGGCCGAGTACTGGGCGCGCGCGAGCTGACCGTGCGGCGGCTCGAGCTTGATCGTGACCCCCAGCGCGCCCGTGGTCGGAACGAGGGCGAACATGCGGCCACCGACCTTGTATACCCATACGTCCGGGCCGAAGGGCTGCGTCTCCACGGCGCCCGGCAGGCCGCACAGCTCGCGGCGAAGCCCTTGACGATCCATGGTCTAGTCGTTCCCTTCTTACGTTGAGGGTTTCTAGCGCGGGCAGGAGCCCGCAGGATAACACGGGATCGTCAACACGGAACAGCGGGCGAGCCGCACGATCTTCTCGGCCACCGAACCGAAGATTCTCTCCCGCCACCCGGTCTTCCCGTGCGTCGAAACGACGATGAGATCCACACCCTCATCCTCGGCGATCCGCGCGATCTCGTGCGCGGCGTCGCCGACGCTGACCAGGGTTCGCGCCTTGACGCCTTCCGGAACGCGTCGACGCCTTCGCTCCTCGAGCGCCGCGCGCGCGCTGCGCACGAGTTCGTCCTGGTACGACGCGATGTCGAAGGCGGCGGCGCCGGACGGCGACTCAACGGCCGGGATCGTCCCGACGACGTGAACAATGAGGAGTTCCGCGTTTTCGGCCTGGGCGATCTCCACCGCCGCCGCGAGGCCGCGGGCCGAGGGATCGCTGAAGTCAGTTGGACACAGGACTTTCTTGACGGGCAGCATGTCGATCACCCCCTATCGCGTGATGCTTCACCGTAGGTCCACCCGTGGCGTTCGTCAAGAGGCCGTCGGTTTCCTTCGCCGGATCGGGGCAGTACACTTCCGCACGCCGACGGCCCTCGCGCTGTCGGCGCAAGCGCCGTCCCCGGTCAGGCGTTCGGCGCTCTTCTACCTTTGCCGCGAGGAAAGGGAGGGACAGCATGGCTACGCAAGGCGTGACCCCACGTAGCGAGGACTACTCGCGCTGGTACACGGACGTCGTGCAGCAGGCCGATCTGGCGGATTACGCGCCCGTTCGCGGTTGCATGATCATCAAGCCCTACGGCTACGAGCTGTGGGAAGGCATCAAGTCCGCCCTGGACCGCCGCTTCAAGGCAACCGGGCACAGGAACGCCTATTTCCCGCTGTTCATCCCGATGAGCTTCATCGAAAAAGAGGCCGAGCACGTCGAGGGCTTCAAACCCGAGCTCGCCATCGTGACACACGGCGGCGGAAGCCAACTGGAAGAGCCGCTCGTCGTTCGCCCCACGTCCGAGACCCTGTTCGGTGAGGCGTATGCGAAGTGGATCCAGTCTTACCGCGATCTGCCGATGTTGATCAACCAGTGGGCGAACGTCGTCCGCTGGGAAATGCGCCCCCGCCTCTTCCTGCGGACGACCGAGTTCCTCTGGCAGGAAGGCCACACCGCGCATGCGACGCGCGAGGAGGCCGTTGAGGAGACGCTGAAGATCCTCGACATCTACGTCGAGGTATCCGAACAGGTCTGCGCGATCCCCGTGATCAAGGGCCGCAAGAGCCCGCAGGAGAAGTTCGCCGGCGCCGACGACACCTACACCATCGAGTCGATGATGGGTAACGCGTGGGCGCTGCAGGGCGCGACCTCGCACTTCCTCGGCCAGAACTTCGCCAAGGCGTTCGACATCCAGTTCCTCGACGTCGACAACGAGCGCAAGTTCGTCTGGACCACCTCGTGGGGCATGACCACGCGCACCGTCGGCGCCGTCGTGATGACGCACGGCGACGATAAGGGTCTGCGCCTGCCGCCCGCGATCGCGCCCATCCAAGTCGTGATCGTGCCGATCTTCAAGTCCGACGAAGAGAAGGCCGCCGTCTTCGCGTTCGCGGGCGAAGTGAAGGCTCAGCTCGAGGCCGCCGACGTTCGCGTTCATCTCGACGCGCGCGAAGGCCTCTCGCCCGGCTTCCGCTTCAACGATTGGGAGATGCGCGGTGTCCCCGTGCGGCTCGAGATCGGCCCGCGCGACGTCGCCGGACGCTCCGTGATGGCCTGCCGCCGCGACGTGCCTGGCAAAGAGGCGAAGCAGTCCATGACCTTCGACGGACTTGCTCCTCGGGTCCAGACCCTGCTTGCGGACATCCAGAAGTCGATGCTCGAGACAGCGCGAATGTTCCGCGACGCGCACCTGCACGATGCCGAGACCTACGACGACCTCAAGAAGATCGTCGAAGACGGCTGGGCGCTCATCTACCACTGCGGCACACGCGAGTGCGAGGACAAGATCAAAGAAGAGACAAAGGCAACCAGTCGGTGTTTCCCTCTGGACCTGAATCCGGAGTGGGAGCCGAAGGGCAAGGTCTGTGCCGTCTGCAACAAGCCCGCGTTCGGCAAGGCCTATTTCGCCCGCGCCTACTAACTACCAGAGCTACATCTGAGGGCTGACGCTGAGCAGCGCCGGCCCTCTCTTCTTGCTCCGCACCGATGCGAGGGTCGGATCCACACGCCGGCTGTCGAGCGCCATAGATGCGTGATAGCAAGACCTGCCCCCGCCGTCCAAGCACGTCAATCGGGGCGACGGGGTCAGATCTTCAGTCTTCGCCACGCATCGAGCAGGCTGGCGCCCGATTTGCGGGGGAGGCGACCAGAAGGATGAAGATCCGCTCCCGCTGCACGTGTCGGTCGCCTGATGGGTCCTGAACCGTGCGCCGGGCGACGGGGTCAGGGGTGCCGGGGTCAGATGCTGTATCGAATGTCAACTCACCTCCTCGACGGGAGCGCGGAATGGCTGCCCGCTTTCGTAGATGGCGTGTGCAAGAAGTAGAAGCTTCCTTGCTGCAGCGATCCGTGCGACCTTGTCCGGCTTGCCCTCGGCCTTGAGTCGGCGGTAGATGACGCGGATGCTTGGGTTGAAGCGCGCCGCAGACAGAGTCGCTTCAAACAGGCACTTGCGCACCTCACGGCTGCCACGCTTGCTGATCCGTGACTTGCCGTGGACTGAGGGCCCCGACTGAACCTGAATCGGATCGAGTCCACCTAGCGCGACGAGCTGCTGCCGATTCACGCCGGGGTACTTCCGGAACAGCGCGAGCAGCGTAAGCGCCGTCATCGGGCCGATGTCGGGGATCGATAACAGGACGCCAAAGCGCTCCGCGGCGTCCGCATCCACGGCAACGGCTGCCTGAGCTTCCTCGAGGTGTCGTGCCTCGCGCGCCTTGAGCTCTGCGATCTCGCGGCGAAGCCCACCAAGGAGTTCCTTCTCCGTCGCTGGGTCGTGTTCGAGTGCATCGAGCAGTCCCTGGTACGCGACGCGAGCCTTCTGCACGACCCGGTGGCAGGCAAGGCGCGCTGCCACAGCCTGAGCCAGAGCGTCGTTCGTCAACTGCCCGGCTTCTTCCCGCCCGCGTTCGATGCCGTAGCGGTAGAGAAGCTCGGCATCGGTCTTGTCTGTCTTCGAGCGACCCTTCCCCACCTGGCGGTAATGCGGCACGACCCGGGGATTGAGCTGGCAACAGGCGATCCTCTCCGTTCGGCAGAGCGTCTCCAGACGGCGTGAGTAGGTGCTCGTTGGCTCGAAGACGATGACCAGATCGGGCTCGCTTCCAATGAACCGACGAAAGGATGCGAGTCCTGGCGTGTTGGCGAACACTCGCTCGCTCACGCCGTCGTACGTGACGAGCTCTTGCTTGCTGACATCGACACCGATACAGTGCATGCGGAACCTCCATCCATGCAGATGTGATGGGGAGTTCGAGTGGGCTGCCCTCTCCAGCCTGACCTCGTAGACACGAGCTGCAGCGAGAGCTGCGCTCCAGATGCTGTCCGGGCTTGTGGGAGGGCGGTCCACCTGACCCACGAACTGACATTGCTGTCGTTCCAGTCTTGCCCGACCTGCCCACCCGATAGGCTCTCCATCCGTCACCAGTCTAGAGAGCAACAGACTTCGTCATCGATTCGGCAATGTACGAGGTCTTGCTATCACGCATGGCGCACAAGACAACGTCACAGCTTCCTTCGGCCCCGACGCCGAAGGCTTGCTGCGACGCTACGTTGACAGGGTCCTCGCGGCGGTGGGGCAGGACCCGTTTCGCCTGAGCGCCTCACTGGCTTGGCGGGACGAGCTGGTAGCCGAGCTGTCTCAGGTAGGCATCCACGTCGGGAAGCGGCCAACTCTCGACGATCTTGCCTTCGGAGAGGCGTACGATCCAGATCTCTCTCCAGATGGCCTCTCGCTTGAAGGTGGCATGGGTGCCGCGGTATTCCATCAGACAGCACACCTTGTCCCCGTCGGCGAGGATCAGCTTGATGTCGACGCTCAGGTCGGGGATCTCGTGCGTCATGAACTCCAGCATGTCCGCCTTCGCCTGGACGTTGTCGGTATCGAAGCCCCGCGTGAGGCCGCGGGTCAGTTCGGCCTCGACGGTCTCTTGGCCCCGACGTACGCCGAGCCTGAGCTGGCTGCCGTGGTAGATCTGGAGCCCCTTCGAGATGTCCTCGTAGGTCTCCCAACGCCGGCGCGCATCCTCGACCCACAGGAGCTCATCTCCAATTCGGAGCTTGCCCTCGGCAGGACTGCCGGGGGTGATGGCGCTGATGATGTGCTTGTTCCCGGAGGTGTCTCTGGAGAACCCCATGCCGATGAAGGGAGCGCCGCGCGCGACGTAGTCGGGGCTGAAGTACTGGTCCCAGGCATCGATCGTCTTCCGATTGACGACCTGGTCAAGAGCCTCGCGGACGATCTCGGCATTGGGCTTCATCAGATCGTAACCTCCTGCTGTGAGCGCCTTGGGTAGGGATGAACGAGCAGCCGCGTGGGTGTCGGCTGTCAGACCAACCGTACCGCAGCGTGAGGATTCTCCGCAAGCCGGCTTCCTGCCGTCTCTCGGCAGACTGCCGTTGCGGACGGGACAGCACCCCGCCAGGCCAAGATCGGCCGCTGTGCTCTGGCCGCAAAACGGATAGATTGGGGCTCGTGCGGCGCGGGGGCACCCGCCCGGTGGAGGACGTTCGGTGAGAGGAGCACGGATGGGCAGGCAAGTCATCTTCACGCACAAGAGGGATCCCAGGCTTGTCACCGTGCGTCGCGGCGGCACGCTCGAGGACGTTGATCATCGCCTCCTCGCGGTGTGGGCGGCCGACTGCGCCGAGCACGTGCTCCACTTCTATGAGCAGGCGCAGCCCGGTGACGACCGCCCGCGGCAGGCGATTGCCCAGGCGCGCGCTTGGGCGCGGGGCGAGATCACGATGACGGAAGCCCGTACGGCGGCCTTCGCTGCCAACGCCGCGGCCCGAGACGTGAGCGGAGCGGCGCGAGAGGCGGCGCACGCCGCGGGTCAGGCCGTGGCTGTGGCTCATGTGGCCGCCCACGAACTGGGCGCCGCGGCGTACGGAATCCGCGCCGCACGCGCGGCGGCTTCTGGAGAAGAGCGTCTCGAGGCTGGCCGCCGGGAGTGCCAGTGGCAACGAGCACAGCTCCCAAGCGAGATCCGCGACCTCGTGCTCGATGACCAGAGACTGCGCAACGAGAAGTGCTGGTGCCTGTTTGCTCTCTGACCGGCTTGCTCCGACCGGCGACGGGTGCCAGCAGGCTCTGTGCGCGGAACGTCGATCTGGACTTGCGGTCCACCCGCGGGATAGCGGGAGACAGCATCGTCGTGGTTGCGTCAATCGTCGATCATGCGCCAGAACACTCCCGAACCCGACGTTCCGAAGTAGATGACCGTCGCGTCGGCCGAGAGGCGCAAGACGTCCGTCACGTTGTTGCCGTTCGAGCCTGCGCCGAGGCTGGTCAGTCCGGTGTTCCACGCTTCCCAGGTATCGCCCGAGTCGTTACTGAGTAACACCCCTCTGGAGTCGGTGGCAAGGTATAGGCGCCCGGGCCTCATCGGATCGGCGATGATCTTGTAGAACTCGCATCGGCGGTCAAGGCCGTTCATGATCTCGAACCACCCGTTCCCACCATCGATCGACTTCATGACGATGCCATGGAAGCCGTCGCGCCCCGTTCCTTCGTTCTCGCCGTTCTTCGAGCAGGCGTACAGGATGTCCGGGTCAGCCGGGTCGAAGGCGATCGAGAAGACCCACTGCTCCTCCGGCCAGCCGTTGTCGAGGGTGCGCCAATGTTCTCCCCCATCGGTACTGACGTTCACCCCGTTGTACGTACCGACGAAGATCGTTTCGGGATCGTCCGGATGGAAGACCACCGAGAAGACGCCGTCGTTTCCCCAGCCGACGTTGCTTTCTCGATAGGTCTGCCCGGCGTCGTGACTGATGAAGATGCCGGCGGGAAACGTACCGAGGATGACGGTCGACGGATCGGTTGGGTGAAAGGCAAGCGCCGTGTACTGGTAGAGCGGTCGATCGTCCCAAATCGGCCAGATCGCGCCTGCGTTGCCGAACCCGTCGAGCTGTACGAACGTCCCGCCGCCGTATCGAAAGATCTCGTACCCCTTAGTTCCGATCAGCAGCGCCCCGCCTCCTCCGAACGCAAGCGTCCGGACATCTATGGGCGCCTCGAGCGTCGGATCCGAGAGGAGACTCCAGCGAGTTCCCCCATCCGATGACCGGTAGACGCCATCCTCGGTGCCGACGTAGACGAGTCTGGCATCTTGCTCGCTGACAATGAGGGCCGTGACCGGCTGGCCGGCCAGCACGTCGTCCTCGCCATTGGCGGGAACCCATGTGTCGGTGCCGTCGCAGGACTTGTAGACGCCCACACCGTAGAGGCCGAGATAGGCCACTTGGCTGTCCGAAGGAGCAAGCGCAAGGGCGTAGTAGCCCTGCCGCAGCGGATCATCGATCTCGAAGCTCGGCAGGCCGAAGTTCTGCTCGCTGAAGCTGTCTCCACCATCGGTGCTCTTGAAGACCCCCCCGGGATAAGCGCTGGCGTAGAGTGTGTCGGAATCGCTCGGGTCGATCGTGAGCTGGACGTGGGCAATCGGCGTCGTGAACGCACTCTCCTTCGCCCAAACAACCGTTCGCCCGCCGTCGCCGACCGCGCCGACAAACAGCCCGCCCCCCAGAGTGGGGACATAGATCTCCGTCCCGCGAGCACTCATCCAGACGCCGGCCGTCGAGAGAAAGGGGAGTCCGTTGTGGACGGCCTCCCAACTCCGCCCACCGTCCAGGCTCCGGAAGACCCCGTGCGCCGCGCCAACGAACATCACGTCGGGCGCTCCTGGCATGACGGTCAGTCCTTTGATCGGCCCGCTGTTCGCGCCGAAGTGGCCGTCGTCGAGGTTGTCCCATGTCGCACCGGCGTCCGTGGAGCGGTAGACGGTGTTGAGTTTCGCCGACGCAACGCCCGAGCGGCTCAGATCCACCTCGACGTCGCAGCCGCCAAAGAGATAGAGGGTATCGGGCATCCAGGGATCGACAACCAAGCCGGAGAAGCCGGCCGTTTCCGGCGGCTGCGGCAACCGGCTTCCTGCGCCGGACAGCTCCACCCAGGAGTCGCCGCCGTCCGCCGTCTTGTAAACGCCGTACCCGTGGAGAACAGCGTAGACCGTCTCCGGATCCGTGGGATCGACGGTCAGCGCGACGGGCAGGCGCGGAGGAAGGCCGGCGGTGATGTCAACCGGCGGTCGACCGTTCTCGATCCGGTAGACGCTGCCGCTCATCGGTCCCCCTTGCCGATGGAAGAGCGACGCGTAGATGACGGCCGGCTCCGAACTCGACTTCGCTGCCGCGAGCACGCGGTAGAGACCCAGTGCTGTCCCGTCGAACAGCGTCTCCCACTCCCCGGCCCACGGGGCCGTGCTCTTGTAGATTCTTGGAGAGGTCCGATCGGCGAGATAGAGCACAAGGGCGTCTCCCGAGAACCCCGTCAAGACCGACGACGCCGAAATCGTCGGCTCGTTCGGCAGACGTTGCCACGTGACGCCCGCGTCTCGCGTGTAGAACGTTCCACCCCCCCAGACCGCTGCGAGGGCGATCTCTGGGTCGCCGGCATCGGCCGTCATCGTGTGGATATTCGTGAAGTTGAGATGAGGATCTAGTTCCTCGAAACCGCGCCCGCCGTCTAGACTTCGCCAGAGGGTTCCGCCGCCCGTTCCCGTGCTCGCAGCGTACACCCGGGTGGGGTCCGTCGGATCGAACACCACGGACGTCATCCCCGAAGATCCCTCGACCGTTAGCGGCGTACTCCACGTGAGCCCGCCGTCTTCCGACCTCCTGATCATGCTCTCATTCTGAAAGGGTTTCGGGTTATAACCGCTCAGCACGACATCCGGGTCCGTGGGGTGGACGGCGATCGAGTAGGAATAGTCCACCTCGCTGTTGCGCAGGAAGAGCCAGTGGCCGCCACCGGTATCGCTCCGATACAGCCCGAATCCGCTCTTGAGCGCGTACATGACGTCGGGAGTGCTCGGCGAGACGGCCAGCGCGTAGATCGAGCCATAGCGGAAGCCTCTGCCTGACGGCGTAGGGTCTACCGTCTCGACCCAGGTGGCTCCGCCCGTGTCGCTGACGAAGATGTGCCCAACATCGGTCACGGCCCAGACTTCGTCGGTGTCGTGCGGATTGACGCGGATCTCATCGAAGAACGGGTGGGTGATGTCGGGCCGATCGATCTGGGTCCAGGCCTGTCCCCATGTCTCGCTTTTCCAGAGTGCGGGGCCGCCCGTAGCGTATACGGTTCCGCTGGCGTCGCCGGGCGGGATCTCGATGAGCGTGACCGCCGTGGCGACGATCCCTTCGTTCACCTGAATCCACGTGACGCCCTGATCGGTCGTCTTCCCGATTCCCGTCGCTTTCGTCGCCAGGTAGACGACTCCGGCGCTTCGCGGATCCGTCGCCAATTCCTGCGGATCCACATACGTGAAGTCGATTGGCAGCGGCAGCACGGCCCAGGACTCCCCGCGATCCGTCGTGTAGAAGACGTCCATCCCGCGGGCGACATACAGCGTGCCGCTTGTCTCATCGAAGTGGACGCCCTGCGTCGACGAGTGCTGGCCCGGCGGATCGATGGGCGTGCAGGAGAAACCCTCCGTGTCGATGCGATACAGGTAGCCGTAGTCCGGATACTGCGTCAGGTTGGTCAGATCCTTCCGGCCAACGTAGACCGTGCTCGGCTCGGTGGGATCGACCATGACCGACAGGTAATCCGATTCCGGAGCCATCGTGCACGTGCCGGCCACCGGCAAGGATGACCAAGACTCCCCGAAGTCGAGCGAGTAGAAGACCTGGCCGTTCCCTGAGCCATCCTGGGTGGCAGCCCATATCTCCCCACTCTCGCGCGCCGCGACAGAGACGACTGGAAGTCCCGGGTTGAGTGACGTGGACACATCGGTCCACGTCTTGCCGTGGTCGGACGACGTGTAGACGCGACCCATGCGCGTTCCGACCACAATCAGCGCTGGAGACGCCGTCGAGATCGCCAGGCTGCGGATGCCGTCATCCGCCGAGGCGAAGGCGAGTAGGGACCACTCATCGCCGTGGCTGGTTCCCTTGACAAGAAACGGGCTCTCGGCCATCCGCAGGAAGAGCGTACCCGCCTCGAACGGACTGGCGATGATCTGCGCGATCCCTCCGGCCATAGGGACTGCCAGCTGCTTCCAGTGATCCCCGCCATCCTCGGACCGGAAGATGCGGCCGTCGGCCCCCCCTGCGTACAAGATATCCGGCAGGATCGGATCGACCTCGACCGCTCCCAGCCCGCCGCCCGGAGGGCCCCCGCTCTGAACCCACGCTCCCATCTCGTCCGGTTCAGCCGACAGGTGCCCGACCGCACTGGCCGCTGCCAGAAGAGCCAGCAAGAGAACCCTCGTCTTCCTCAGCGCCATTCTTCCCCTCCTGATGCCGTGGCCTGTTGGGTCTCTACGCAGTGCCCTCACGGGGAACGTCCAGCCACAGTCGCCCACTGCTCCCCTGCGCTGCCGCCGCGCATGAGCCGCACTCTAGTGAAGCCGTCCAGACGCGGTCAAGTGGCTCCCAGCGAAGCCGAACGTACACGTCGGAGAGCGCGCTGTCTTCAGGGGCGTGCCGTGTTACGCCTTGCCGCTGCGGCTCAGCTTGGGTTCCACCGGACGGCTTCGCGCCCAAGATCCCGCGCCGCTTCAGCCGGGGACTCCGTCCAGCCCCTCTCGTTCGGCCGCAGCCGTGAAGCGCCACGTCTAGGTCGCAGGAGAAACGGTGAACTCCTCGGCAAGAAGATCCATCATAAGATTGTCGAGCTTCCGGGAGCCGTACAGGCGGGCCTGACGTTTGCGCCCCGCCATGCGGAACCCAAGCTTCTCGTAGCAGCGGCGTGCGCGCTCATTCTCCTCGTGGACGATGAGTTCGACAGAGTTCAGGTTCAGAAGCTCGAAGCCGTAGGACAACAGAGCTCGCAGGGCATCTTCGCCGTAGCCGTGGCCCCAGAAGTCCTTCTCGCCGAGGAGAATGGAGAGCGACGCCCGCCGATTCACCGCGTCGGTGATGAAGAGCGCGCACCAGCCGATAGGCAGATCTGTCAATAGATCGACAATGAGAAACGCGTGCGCACGGTCCTTCGACTTGACGTAACTCTCGATCGTTTGCTGGTATTCCTCGAGCGCCCCCGGCGAGCGATGGCCAGGACTACCGGCCAACAACGCCGTCTCCCGGTCATTGTGCCAGCGATACCAGAGCTCGGCCGCCTCCGTGTTCATCGGTGAGAGGTACGTCTTCCCGCCCACGAGCTTGCGAACCAGATTCATGAACCCTCCTTCCACGGAGAGATTCGTTGGTTCATGCATGTCGCACCACCACTACAGGATGCCGTAATTCCGGGGACATAGTACTCATTACCATGGATTGCGCGGACATGGTTCCCACTCCCTAGCCGAGTGGCTGGTCGGGGCGGCTCGCCGTCGAGATCAGGAGCGGGTGGGTGTCGAGCAGCCGGCTGACGCGACAGCACCCCCAGTGCTGTCGGAGCATTGGCCGACAGGCGGGAGAACCGGGCGCAGGAGGAACTCGGCAGCAGCACGCCATGTCGACGACGGACTGAAGAGACTCTCGCGCCGGGCCTGAAGCTCGACCGTCCTCGCGCGGGGATCTTGGTCGTGCGCCGCTGGACGGGCGTGCCATGGAGTACGGCGTTGCCGAAGTGTGCAATTGAGTATTGTGTCCCCGGAATGGATGCATGGCCGTGAACCCCGAGTGCACGTTCGAGCACCCATGGACGTCCTGATGGATCATGTGCCAGGCGGTGCGTCCAAGGAGTGAGAGCCATGACGTTCTCCATTGTCGCTGCGGACCGCGAGGCGAAAGCCGTGGGGTTCGCGATTGCCTCGTGCTGTTGGGATGCGGGCCAGGTGTGCATGGCACGTGCCGAGAAGGGCGCCATCGCGTCGCAAGCGAGCGGTAACGTCACCTTCTTGCCACGATTCTTCGACGAGTTGGCTGCGGGCAAGGCCCCCGAAGCCATTCTGGCCCTGTTTCGGAGCATCGACACCGAGATCGAGTCGCGGCAGATCGGCATGATGCCGTACGACGGACGCCCACTGGCGTTCACGGGAGCGCGTTGTACGCCGTGGGCCGGCCATCACATCGGCTCTACGTACGCCTGTCAGGGGAATACCCTCGTTGGCGCGCAGGTCATCGACGAGATGATAACGACCTTCGACGGAACGGAGGGCCCGCTGCACCGGCGCCTCTTCGCCGCGCTGTCCGCTGGCGACGCGGCGGGCGGAGACATCCGAGGAAGACAGAGCGCGCGGCTCGTCGTGCGCAAGAAAGGCTGGGGACACCCGGACGAAGACACTCTGCTTGACTTCACGCTCGAGGATCATGACGACCCCGTGACGGAACTCGGCCGTCTCCTCGACGTGATCGAAGACCAGTATGCGATCTGGGGCAAGTTCAGAGCCCTCGCTGAGGCCGCGCCCGAGCAAAAACCGGCGATCCTGGACGACGTGCGCGCGTTGCTTCATGACCGGCGTGATCGACGCGATCTTGACGGGTGGGAATCTCTAGGGACGGCCTACTACGAACTCGGCGACACCGACGCGGCGGTCGATGCCTTCACGGTCTACCTGTCGATCAACCCCGCGATGCGCTCTGTGTTGGAAGCAGGCATCCAACGGGGTACTTTCCCTGCAGATCTCGCCGCTCGGCTCTTCTCCTAGGAGGCGTCCGGGACACGCTGCCCGGCCTTCCCAGCCAGCCTGATGCGGAGCCCCTGCCGGGGCGCGAGCGATGCAGCTCCCGGTGTTCTGGCGCGGCAGGAGACGTGCCGCGACGGCTCGCCCGGCCAGCCCCTGCGGGGAGCCTTCGGTGCCCGGATCGTCAGGATCAGGCGGGCGAGAGGATGCAGTATGCGATAATCGCGTTCACGACGACGTACGCCACGGCCGCGGCGCGGATGAACCACCCTCCGCGGGTCGGCTGGTGGGTCGGCGCCGTATCGCCGGCTCCGCACGCGTGTTGCTCGACGGCTGGAAGCGTTTCTCGGTTCATGGGAGATCCTCCACGGAACGGCTCCGGTCGCCTCTGACCGAAGCCCGCCTCGGCGTAGGCCGTGGCTGCCGCTTGGGCTCGCATGTTGTCGTCGATCCGGAGTCGCGACTCGAGCCCACGTGCCCACCCGCCGGGGGACATGGGTCGCCCGCCATGAGGGGTGATGACAACGAGTTCTCAAACCCGCGAGAGCGCGTGACGCTGCTTGACCCCTGGGGCTGACTCCCCGCATCGTGCCTGCGGATTCTCTGCTACAGGACACTGGACCAGCTCCCAGGGGAACCTATGTGGCACAATGGGGTAGGTTTGGCAAGCTGGAGGTTGGGTAAGGAGGACTCATGCGCCGAACGACGCCGTGGATGCTGTTGCTGGCACTTCTGGTTCTTGCAGGGAGCGTGTCGGCCCAGGAGGGGATCGAGCTCGAGGGGCTCCATCTTGTCTCCTGGGAAGACGTCCCGGGCGGCACGCCGAGCTTCACCGGACCGGTGAGTGCAGCGATTCTCATGGCCTGGCACGCCGAGCACGGCTACTCGCTGCTTCTCTCGGACCTCAACGGGAGTGGGCGGATCGATGAGCCCGACACTGCGGAGCTTGCGGCGCAGTTCGCGGGTCCGATGCAGGCTTACGAAGGTCCGGTCTGGGATCCTCGGCTCGTCGACGTGCTGGCAACGTACGTCGCCGAGCGGTATCCGGACGTCTTTGAGATCTGGATCTACGATCCGTCGTTCCCCGAGGAGTTCCGGCAGCACATGGGACGTCCGTTTGAGCCGGCCAGTTACCCAGGCATCGGGTTCCAGATCCTCGAAAAGCCGACTCGAGAAGCGTATGTCGAACACCTCGAACGGGAGCGACCCGGCGTTGCGGGAGCCGGGTTTGAGATGGACCGCAATAGGTTTGCCGTCAGCCGATCAGCCGCCCTGCGTGAGCAACCCGACGGCTGGCCAGTCGGCCTGGCGAATACCAGTCACGAGGCGTTCGGACCCGGGGCGGTCTGGGACACCCTGCTGCGAGAAGAGCCCGAACACTGGGCGTTCGCACTGGACGAGTGGGTGCCCTTCGAGACGCTGGTCGTCCTCATCCCGGTACGTCAGCCGGAGAGTGAGCCGGGCGAGCCTCAGGACAAGCCACAGGATCCGCCGCAGGATCCACCGGATCCTGAAACGCCTGGGGATCCAGGCACTCCCGGCGACCCGGGGACGCCGAGCGATCCCACGCCGACCCTACTACCCAACCTTTGGGTGACCGACATGGGAGGCTGCTGGAACATCTCGAAAGATGCCCGCGAGCACGTGATCGCGACCGTGACCGGCAAGGTGCACAACGGAGGTCAGGCTACCGCCACGAACGTCGAAGTTCTCGTGCTGGCGAATGGCGTGTCCGCAACGCTGACCATCGGGATTCTTCCGGCAGGGTCCTTCGCGGGCGTGATCTTCCGCGATCTCGACCTGGGGCCGTACGACACGATGTCGTGGCCTATTCAGACGTCGATCACCGCGGATCCAAACGACCGGATCGTTGAAGGAGACGAGACGAACAACTCGACAAACAGTGCCATTCCGAAGTCCAGCCAGTGCAACTAACCGCGACGGGGGGACACTCGCCCGGCTGCGTTGCGGCGAGTGCCCCCGCTCGCAGAGGGAGGAGCACCATGCGTTGGAGGTCCATCGTTCTAGCCGCCATCCTTGTCGTCGTGCGCCTTCTGGCGGTTTGGGGCCAGACGGGGGCCGCACTGTCCATCGATGAGGCCTGGACGGCTCCGTTTCTCATCAGCTCCGAGGATGGGAGCGCCGTTCTCCTAGCGCTCGTGACCGACGGGATCGCCGTTGACGAGAGCAGCGTTCACGCGGTCTGGGTTTCCGGCTGCTCGCCCGGGAACAACGACGTGTACTACCGTCGATCCGATGACGGAGGGGATCACTGGGGCGAGCCGCAGCGGCTCACGTTCATCGAGAACGGCGTCGCCGAGGCTTCGGTGGAAGCGGTGGGGGAGAACGTCTACGTCACGTGGACCGACCCGCGGTACTGCGAGGACGGCTCCGTCTTCTTCAAGTACTCCCACGACCGTGGAGAGACGTGGAGCGAAGACGTTCTGCTCTCGCCTTCGGACGTTCGCTCCGCGGCGCCGGAGATCGCCCTCGATGGCGACTCGATTTATGTGGTTTGGGAGCACTACGGCG
Organism: Candidatus Bipolaricaulota bacterium; assembly: GCA_040752575.1. Taxonomy (GTDB): domain Bacteria; phylum Bipolaricaulota; class Bipolaricaulia; order UBA7950; family UBA9294; genus CAIOGO01. The sequence continues at coordinate 47,966 of JBFMGK010000043.1, read as the reverse complement.
AAGGCTCGGGGCACTCTCGCTTGCGCAGATCCACCGACGGAGGGGTTCATTGGGACGAACCCGTGGACGTCACCCATGACATTCTGAGCGGGGGATGTCCGAGCCTGGTCCCCGGGGCGAACCACAAGCTTCACCTGGCCTACTGCACTCGCGAACACGCCGCCGAAACGCGAAACTACAATTGGGAGTTGTACTACACGCAGTCTTTGGACGGCCCGGAAGCGTGGAGCAACGGCGTGCGGCTCACGGACGACGTCAACGGCGACAGCCGCTACCCCGTGATCGCCGTCTCGGGCGAGTACATCCACATGATCTGGTACGACGATCGAGACGACACGAAGTATCCTCACTACGGCTATCCGCCCATCTACCCGGAGGATGACCACAACTTCGAGGTCTACTACAAGCGATCGTGCGACGGCGGGCAGAGCTGGGGAGCCGACACCCGCCTCACCGTCGCCGAGGGTGTCGCCCTCGAGACCAAGATCGGCGTCTGGGGTGCAAACGTGTATGTCGTCTGGATGGATAACCGGGACGGCGACTACGACATCTACGAGATGTACTCGGCCGACAACGGATCAACGTGGAGCGCCGGGTCTCCCATCATCAACGACAGGGCGCTCTCGAAGTCCCCGTCAATCGATCTCGACGATGACGGGACCGTTTGCGTGATCTGGGCCGACAACCACTCAGGGACCATGGAGGTGTACTTCGCGAAACGTCCGCGAGGCTGAGGGGGTCTGCGTGCCGCTCAGTGGCCGCGACAGGCGGTCTCGGGCGTGGCCTTGCGAAGCGTCCCCTCCTTGAGGGCGGCGAGCATCTGCGCGACGGTGCCCGGCTGAGCGAGGTAGACGTCGATTCCCTCCGCGTGAAGTCTCCGCAGCGCTCCAGCGCCAATGCCTCCCGCGACGATGGCGTGGATCGACTCATCGCGAAGCGCGGCTAGCGGCTGGCACATTCCGTGTGCGTGGTGCGCATTCTCATTCACCACGGCACGGTACTCGCCCGTCTCGGTGTCGACGATGAGGAAGGCGGGCGTTGATCCGAAGTGTTCGTTGACCAGACTCTCCAGTCCCAGATTCTCCACGACGGGAAGACAGACGTTCACGATGTAGCCTCCTTAGCGCGTGCGCTGTTCTCTCTTGGCACGAGCGGTTCGGTTCTCTCGCTTCACGGGTTCTCGCACTCGCGCAACGAGCTCTTGGCCCAACGAGTGCACGTTCGCGGTTCTCGCCTCGCGCTTCGACAGACGGTGCCGCCCTCGATCCGCAGGGCTCGGCCCTCGGTGAGAGCGTCGGCGACCTTGCGGCGAGCCGACTCCAGGATGCGGCCGAAGGTCGGCCGCGATACCCCCATCCGAGCCGCGGCGTCTTCATGGTGAAGGCCCTCGCGATCGGCCAGCCGAAGCGCCTCGAACTCGTCCAGGGCGACCACGATGGCGGACGCGCCGCAGGCGGGTCCCGCGTCGGGGCGGAAGAGCGTGGCCCCCGGACTTCCAGCCACTCGTCGGCAGCACGTCGGTCTCGCCATGTAGATCCTGATTATGAGCAAATGCTCGAAATCGTCAAGCCTCTCGGTTGACGATGTCGGCTCCACGAGACGCGCTGGCTTTGCGACGTCCGTTGCGGGTGTCTAACGTCCTCTACAATCAGGAAAAATCCGAACGAATGGTCTTTGGCAAGTGAATGGGTTCGCCTCGGCACCCGGCAGGTGCGGAGGCGAGTTGGGCAGGTTGTTGGTTCTGGCGTTCCGGCAGGTGGTCTGCCGGAACTGGTTGCGTGTCCTCAAGAAGGCATCTACACAAGGCAAACCGCCCGAAAGGGCGGGACGCAAAGCTACGGACCTTCTGGGCAGCCGCGTTCGCGCGGCTCGAGAAACGCAAACCGGGGGTAACCCCGGGACGCAAAGCCACGGGCCCGGAGGCGGCTCCTCGCCGCCCGGGCAGCCGGGTTGCCGCAGCGCCCAATGGTGGCCGAGTTGCTAGATGCACTCTGAAACCCATTGGGAGGTGCTTTCCGTGAGGACGAAGTTTTCCACGTTGGTTGTTTTGGCGTTGGCGTTGGGGCTCGGGCTGTTCGTCGTCGGACATGCCGAGGAAGCGTACACGGTTCGGCCGACCGAACTGCCGACTGCGGTTCTCGAAGCTGCGGCCACGGCGTTTCAGGAGTACAAGACGCCTGAGGCCTCTCTCCTCGCGACCTCTGCGAACCTCGTCATCGGACGGGAGACGTCCATCTCGATTGCGTTCGTCGGAGAGGGTGCAGGTTACCGGAACTCGATCGGGTTCTTCCGAATGGGAGAGGACGGAACGGTCCTCGACCAGACGGTGGTCTTCTCGAACTTCTCCGGGACCGGGCCGGGACTTGCCGGCGGCGGGTCGCTCCAACCGGGCGACGCCGTTGACCTGGGCTCGTTCGGCACAGGGGAGCGTGTGGGCTTCTTTTTGGCTGCGAACGGTTTCGGCAACCCCGGGGCTGCCGTTTGGTACACCGAGCCCGGGCTCAACAGGGACGGGAAGGACCACGACGCAGCCGTTGTTCTCGAAGGCCAGGGAACCCTCATCGGGTTCGAAGACCTGACGAACCTCGGCGACAAGGACTACAACGACGCATTGCTGTTCGTGTCGATCACCGTGGCTCCGGAGCCCGAAGCGGAAGCCGAGCTCCAGGAACCGGCCGAAGGGGATGAGTCCGCCGCGCAGGGACAGGCGCCTGCAGAGCCGGCTGAGTCTCAAGAACCGGCCGATGCAGACGACCCCGCGCCGCAGGGACAGGCTGCCGAGCCGAGTCTGGCCGAGCGCGTGAGCGGCTTCCTGGGGCTTCCCGCGGAGGCATCGGAGTCGCTGGTGCGGGAGTTCGGAGCCGTGCTCGTGGGACGGGCGCTGCGAACGGCCCGCGATGCGGGCGAGTTCTGGACGCAGCTCTACGGCTACGAGATCGCGATGGGCGGCTCGGGGGGCGGCTTCGAGGCCGAAGGCGGCCACGGCTCCGTCATCCGGGTGGACTTCCAGCTCTTCGACCCGCGGACTGGAGCCGCGGTCCAGAGTCTCGATCCAATCAGTCTGACGGTCGTGCGGATCCCCGGGAACGAGGTTCTCGAGGTCCACGTAGTGCAGTACGACGCGGTGTCGGCTACGTACAGCTACGAGCTGCCGATCTCCTCCCTCTCAAGCGGGGACTACGACCTCTACTTGGGCGTTGTGGGGAGTTCCCAGGCCGAAGTGCTCCGGATCAGCATTCCGGGGCACGAGGGCTGACGATCGCCATGAGAAAGGAACGAACAGGGGAGCGAGCGTGAGCTCGCTCCCCTTTTTCTTTGTGGCGGACCTGATGCTCCGGATCTTGCGCGCCTCCCCGAGACTGCTTCCCGGAGAACCGGAGGCGCTTCCAGGAGCTATCGCCCCAGCACGTAGAGCGCCAGCCAGCCGAGGGCCGAGCGTGCTCGTGGGGCTTGGCGGAAGACCTCTTGGGTTTCCGCCAGCCAGACCCCGAAGATGAGGAGCCACAGGAAGAGACCCAAGGAGAGGATCGCCGTCTCCAGGGTCGATCCCCGGTACGCGAAGAGCACGGGCCACGCGAAGCCCGGTAGCAGGGCGGCCCACAACAGGACGCGCGGTCGATAGCGGCGCAGGACGGGGCGTCCAACGGTCCCGGCGTGTGTCAGTTCATAGTGGCGACGCAGTGTGGTCTCGGTCCACGCGAGAACGCCAACGCCGAGAACGACGGGTAGATGGGCAGCCGGAGCGCCTCCGGCAAGGACGATCCCGAGGAGCGTACGCAAGGGATAGGTCAGCGTGTTGATCGCCAAGTCGACGTAGCGCAGCCGCTTCAGGCCCAGGGTGTACAGTAGGTTCACCGCAAGGAAGAGACAAGCGAATCCCCCAAGAAGCGGGGAGAGGAGGAAGCTCGCGGCAAGACCTATGAAGATGAGGGCCAGAGCCGAGGCTGTGGCTAGTGATACGGAGATCCTCCCGGAGGCGACGAGCCGCTTCTGCTTAACCGGATGCTGACGGTCATGCGCCAGGTCCACGATGTCGTTCAGGACGTAAATACCCCCGTACAAGAGCGCGCTGAATGCGGCAAAGACGGCCGGCAACAGCGAAGGCGGGATGTCCCCCGCGCTTCTCGTCCTGAAGGCCACTGCGTATCCGATCAGGACCATGGCGAACGAGAGATGTGCGAGTCGGCGTCCGTTGCCGAATCCGAGCAGCCCCAGGCCCACGATCAGCCTGTCCGTCCAACGTCGCGCCGCGGCGCCCGCGAACCACTGTCTAGATATCGCCATGGGGTGTCTCGATCGCCGTGTCCCCCCTCGGGTCACGGCCAAGGTGGCCGCCAGCATACACCGAGTCCGCGCGCAATGCGAAGACCGACCGCGAGTGCCGCGTAGATTGCCGTCGAATCGTCCCCGAAGTGCCGGCCGACGACGGAGCGTATGCCCTACCCCGCGACGCAGCGCAGCGTGTCTTGCGGGTGGCTCAAGAACTCGCACCCGGTCTCGGTCACGAGGACATCCTCCTCGAGACTCACCTGTCCGTAGCTCTTCGTGGGCACGTGAAGCTCGAGCGTGAAGACGTTCCCCGCCTCCACGACGCCGTACGGGGAGTCGCCGTAGCGTTCCCACGCCGGGCCGAGGAGCGTTCCGCCATCGTGGGCCCACCGCCCAACCTGATGCCCGAGCGCGTGGGCAAACGGGGGGTACCCCCGCTCCGTGACATGCCTTCGCGCAACGGCATCCACATCCACTCCGCGGATGCCAGGGCGCAATGCGTCGGCCGCCAGGCGGATCGCGTCGCGCACGGTCGAGAACGCCCGCTCGATCTCGGCGGGCACTTCGGATGGCTGTCCAAAGAAGTACATCCGCTGAAGGTCCGAGCTGTAGCCATCTGCCTGCACCCCGAAGTCGAAGTGAAGGAGGTGGCCGCGCTTCGTACGATTCTCCGACGGGCCGCCGTGTCCAAACGCCTTGTTCGGGCCAGCATCGACGGCCGGATTGGACGCGGCCTGCCAGGCGAATCCGACGTCGCGCTCGGCCACTCTCCGATGAACGTACTGCTGGATCTCCCGCTCCGTCTGCCCGACCGCGAGCACGCCGTCGAGGTCGTCGAAGATCTCCTCGGTGATCCGAACCGCGTTACGGATCCTCTCTTGCTCGAGCGGGCTCTTGCGGCCGCGCAGCCGGCCGATCACGCGTTCGGCACTGACGAGCTTTCCGGCATGCGACGTCGGAGCGAGCATCTCTTCGAGAAGCGCTTTCATTCCTGCCGTCAGGCCGTCCGCGGCCACGTCGCTCCTGCTCTCGTTGATGGCGATCGTCCGAGGTGCGATGCGATCGAGTTCGGCGAGAAGCGGGGCGGCGATGCCCTCAGTGTAGGGGATCACGCGCTCGTAGAGCCCGGACGGAACGACTTCCGCGTCGTAGGTTCCGACGATGGCGGTCCGCTCGCCCGCCGCGGTGAACAGGAGGGCGGACGGCCACACGAGGTCTGCGCCCAGAAGAATCGGCAGCACAGGGTCCCTGATCTGCACGGTCTCGCGGACCCAAACCAGCCAGGTATCGATGTTGGAGTCACGTAGAATCGAAGGGATTTGCGACAGCTTCTCGTGTTCGAGCCCATGTGCATCGTTCATGGCCTCAGTTTACGACCGAAGCCGTCGCGCGGGCATCCTCGTGTCACGCCGTCTGGGCGCGTGAGTAGACGTAGGAAGTCATCTCCTCTGCTGCGCCGAGGGATCGGTACAGCGCGACGGCCCCGGGGCCGTAGCCCGTGATCGCCGCCCGCTCGATGCCCATGACGCGGAGGCGATGCAGGCACTCGACGACAACGGAGCGTGCAAGGCCCCGCCGGCGAAAGTCGCTGTGCGTACAGACGCGCTCGATGTCGGCCTCGCGATTCCGTATGTCGAGGAGCGCTTCGCACCCGGCCACGAACCGCCCGTCCGGGGATCGCACGCAGAGGTCGGTCGGCGCGTGATACGTCGGGCCGGCATGGTAGATGGCCAGGCGCTCCAAGTCCCTGGCGAGCTCCGCTTCGGTGAGAGGCGATGGGCCACGAAAGGCGTTGGAGCGAAGGACTCTTTGGGCGCGGAAGTCCGGACGCGTTGCCATGTCCACGATCTCGTAGCCCCGAGGAAGCGGCGCAGGCGGCGGGAGGTCGTCTCCCAGGTCGAAATGTCGCGTCGTGAAAGACGTCTGGCGGAGGAATCCAGCGCGTTCCAGAGCGGCGATCTCGGGGGCTTAGTTCTCCGTGACCTCCATCGCCTGGGACGTCGCTCGCCCACCCCATGTTGTGCAGGCCCAGTCCAGGATTTCGGCGAAGAGGTCGCGCGAGTCGCCCGCGAGAAGTACGGCAAACTCGCCGCCTCCATCTTCCGAGATGGCCACAGCGGACAGCTCGCCGGCCCCGTCGAACCAGAGCTCGGCGTTCTCTTCGCAGAAGCGCTCGATGGGCTCCTTGTGGTCGAACACAAGATAGCGCCAGTCGACGAGCCTCCCAAGGCACCACGTCGAGTGGGTGCGCAGCGCGTCCCGATGCGTCGTGACAAAGCGCTCAAGGCGTCTGAAGTCGCCTCGTTCCTCCGAGTATCCGCGGTGGATGGTCTTCACGCGTCAGACTCTAGCGAAGGCTCGGGTCGACCTCCAGCGGCGCACGGACATCCGCGCGGGCGGATCGGTCTTCCCTCTCCTGCGTTTCGCCTGCCGACCGCCGAACGGCTAGACTGCCCGGAAGGCGCGCCCGCCGTGGCGCTGGGGCGTTCACCGAGAGGAGGAGCCATGCCGAAGCCGACGAAGCGCGTCGTCGCGGCGTTCGTTTCGCTGGCTCTCTGGGCGGCGACGGGATCGGCTGCTTCCGTGGACAGCGTGATCCTCATCTCGTGGGACGGCGCGCAGCGCGCGCACGTGCTGGACCTCTTGGCTCAGGGACGGCTTCCTGCGCTGGCCGGCCTCGTGGAGCAGGGTGCGTGGATCCCGCTACGGATCACCGATCACGCGACCGACACCAAGGCCGGCCACGCCGAGATGCTCACCGGCCTCGCCCCCGATGTGACCGGGATCGCCTCGAACGAGGACCTTCAACCGATCCCCGCCGGGCTCACGCTGTTCGAGCGGGTCAAGGATCACTTCGGCGAGGACGGGATCGCGACCGCTGCCATCACGGGGAAGATGGCGAACCTTGTCGAACCTCTGGCGAACGCAGTCCGGGCCATGGACACATACTCGATGGCCTTTCAGGATGCAGATGCCGTAGGAAAGAAGGCCCTGCGTGCGCTGCGCGACTTCGGCGGACGTCGTTTCTTCGCCTTCTTCCACTTCCGCGACCCCGATGTCGCCGGGCACGCGCACGGCGAGAACTCGTACCAGGTTGACGAGGCACTTGTCGCTTGCGACGAGTGGCTTGCACTCCTTCTGGCGGAGGTCAACGCGTTAGGCTTCACAGAGCGAACGGCCGTCTACGTAACGACCGACCATGGTTTTGACGAGGGCGCCAAGACGCACGCCGATGCCCCTTGGGTCTGGCTCGCCGCAAGCGATCCGCTCGCCAGATCGCCGAGCGGGGAAGGCGATCAGAAAGACATCGCGGCAACGATGCTTGCGCGCTTTGGAATCGACGCGGCAACCCTCACGCCTCCCCTGCCTGGGTGCGTGTACGAAGCGGCGCGCACGGTCCTCGTCGAGCGTGACGTGACGTATGGGGTGGCGGACGGCGTCGAACTCAAACTGGATCTCTATCGGCCCGATGACGCAGGCCCCCATCCGGCCATGGTCTTCGTGCATGGCGGGGGATGGACCTCGGGCGACAAGTCAGGCTGGGGAAGTGAGGCATCTCTCTTCGCTGCGGCCGGCTACGTCGCGATCTGCGTGAACTACCGCTTGGCTCCGGCGTGCCGGTTCCCCGCGGCGGTCGAGGATGTCAAGGCGGCTGTGCGATGGCTGCGTGCGAACGCCGTCGCGCTGGACATCGATCCCCAACGCATCGGGGCAATGGGCAGCTCGGCCGGCGGGCACCTTGTCGCCATGCTGGGCGTGACCGATGGATCCGAGGGTCTCGAGGGTGAGACCGGCGACCTCGAGCTATCGAGCCGAGTGCAGGCGGTCGTGGACTACTTCGGCCCGACGGACCTCGCGCGGGCCGGCGGACTGAGAGACCCGGCGATCCTCGCCTTCATCGGGGGCACGTGTGCCGAACGGCCCGACGTCTGCCGCGCTGCGTCGCCGCTGACCTACGTCAGCCACGACGATCCTCCCTTCCTCATCGCGCATGGCACGCAAGACGCTCGCGTCCCCTTCGAGCAATCGGTCTTTCTGCGGGACGCACTCGTCCACGCCGGCGTCGAGGCTGAGCTGCTCGCACTCGACGGCGCGGGCCATGGGTGGCGACCGAGTCCGACGGGCGAGGGATTCTACGAGACCGCCTTATCGGCAGCGATTGCGTTTCTCGATCGTCACCTGGGACAAGGCGCGAAGCTGGCTGCCGCGGACGGCGACGGTCAGGGGCCGGGCGGCTGACCGCGATGTCGGGACCCTGCCTTCGAGGCGCGGCTGCCGAGCCGAGCGGTCCTTGACCGCACGCAATCCCCTAGGCTACCTTGGCATTGTCCAGCGTCCGAGAGGAGGGCCATGGTTCTCGAAGCGATTCGCGAGCGACGCAGTGTGCGCAGCTACCTGTCCCGCGAGGTCGACGACGCGCAGATTCTTGAGCTTCTCGAGAGCGCCCGCCTGGCTCCTTCGGCATCGAACAAGCAGCCGTGGAGCTTCGTCGTTGTTCGCGGTCGCGAGAGGCGCGAGGCCCTCGCCCGTGTCTGCCACGATCAGCAATGGATGACCGAAGCCCCGGTGCACATCGTGTGCGTTGCCGACGTGAGTCGGAGGCTCGAGAAGACTGACGGGGTCGATGTATCGGAAGCGAGTCCTGCTCCCGACGTCAAGTTCGTGATTCGCGACACGGCGATCGCGGTCGAACACATCGTCCTGCAGGCCGAAGCGGAAGGACTCGCGACCTGTTGGGTCGCGTGGTTCACCCAGAACGAGATCCGCGCCGTGTTGGGGATCCCCGCGACGCAGTACGTCGTCGCCGTCATCACCGTAGGCTACTCCGACCAGCGTCCTGCGCCTCGCCCGCGGAGGGCGATCCAAGAGATCGTGCGGCACGAGCGGTGGTAGGTCGACGGCATTCGGTCGGCCAACGGGATCGACGGCGCGCTAGAGGAGGACTCATGCGGCGAAAGGGCCTCGCGTCCCTCATCGTGATGGCGATCAGCTGTCTGGCGATGGGAGCTTCGTCTTCCTGGTTGTACGTTCTTGAAGGGACGTTCCGCCAGGAGATCGACTACGTGTACCGCGTCATGCTTGAGCCGGACTGGAGCGTGTCCGCGACCGTGCCGCAGCTGCGGGAGACGACCCAGCCGTGGTATGCGGTGGACGTGCTGGGTGAGACGATCGGTTCTACGCTCGCGCCGTCGAGCGAGTGGACCGAGACCGACGGTTGGGGCACCCGCTGGACGACGTTCTTCTGGAATCAGCTCGTCGATTCGACGACCTTCGAACGCACAACGCGCCTCGTGAGCGACGCGACGTACGGAGCGATGCACACGAACGATCCGTATCCGCTCGATCGCAAGGTAACGTCTTCGTTGCCGCGCGAAGCGTTGAGGGCGACGCAGAGCATCCAGAAGGACGATGCGGCGATCTCCGCGCTGGCTCGCGCCGCCGTCGCCGGCTGCGCGACCGAACTGGAGGCCGTCGCGCGTCTTCTCTCGGTTGCCTGCGAGCGCACGGTCTACGCGTGCAGCGCCGACCTATGTGAACCGGTGTATCGGGTCGACGCCGTCTATACGCTCGAACTCGGCAAGGGGAACTGCGTCTCGTACGCAAACCTTGTCCTGGCCCTCCTGCGCTCGGCGGGCATCCCGGCCGTCGCGGCCCATGGATTCGTCGTCGATCGCGAGGAGTCCCACGCGGGACATGCCTGGATCTCGGTCTACTTCCCGTCTTGGGGGTGGGTCGAGTTCGAGTCTGCAGACTGGATGCCTGCTTATGGCGAGGTGCCGACGACGTTCCTGATGCCTCAGCACGTGACAGCGTACCTCGGCGAGGGCCAGGGGGTCTCGACAGCGGGGTTCTCCGAAGAGCACCAGACGTCGTTCACGATTCTCGAACGCCCCGAGGCCAAGGCGAGCGTCGAGGCAACCTGCGGAGCGGGCGAGACCGTGGCGTGGGCCCTTTCGGTGGACGGCCGCTGCGACGAGCCGACCGTCGTCGAGCTCACGATCTCCGGAGTGCCTGCGGGTTGGCGAGCGACGCTGTCCAACGATTCGCCGATCCTTGACCCGAGCTCCCCGCGCGCCCTTGACGTCCTGTTGGCGGTGACGCCGCCTGCGAGCAGCGCACGCGGGGAAGCGGCCACGTTGCTCGTTCGCGCGACGGTCAACGGGACACACGTCGGCGAGGCGAGTTTCGCCGTGACCGTCGGGCCGTAGCCAAGCGACCCGGCCGGAGAGCATCACCGACGAAGAGCGTAGGAGACCTGGCTGCGTGTCTCCCGCCTCGCTACAGCCCGTACAGCGCGCCGTACTTTTCCTTCACGTAGCGCACGAAGTACGAGGCATCCGGTTCCTCGCCGGTGATCTTGCCGATGAGTTCCTGAGGCTCGTAGACGGCCCCGTGCCGGTGGACGTGCTCGCGCAACCAGTCGACGAGCGGGGCGATCTCGCCGCGCGCGACCGAAGCGTCGAGCGTCGGGAGTGCCCGGCGCAGGGCGGCGTGAATCTGCGCGGCGTAGAGATTCCCCAGCATGTAGGATGGGAAGTAGCCGAACGCGCCGAGCGACCAGTGGACGTCCTGCAGGACGCCAAGGGCGTCGTTGGGCGGAACAACACCAAGGTATCGATCCATGGCCTCGTTCCAGAGCCTTGGCAGCTCGGCCACTTCGATCGATCCGTCGAGCAGGCCGGCCTCGATCTCGAAGCGAAGCATGATGTGGAAGTTGTACGTCACCTCGTCGGCGTTGACGCGGATCAACGACGGAGCCACCACGTTTGCCGCAGCGAAGAGGTCTTGGGGGGTCACGTTCCGGAAGGCGGGGAACTGCTCGGAGAGAATGGGTTGGAAGAATGACCAGAAGGGCAGACTTCGCCCAACCTGGTTCTCGATCATCCGCGACTGCGACTCGTGGATGCCGTTCGAAGAGCCCTGGCCAAGACCCAGAAGATGGAGCTCCGCGCCCATGCCCTGGTTGTACAGGGCGTGGCCGCCTTCGTGCAGGGCTCCGAACAGGGCGGGCAGGATGTCACTCTCGTCATAGCGGTTGGTCACCCGAACGTCGCCCGGCGCCACGGTGATCGTGAACGGATGCGCAACGTCGGCGAGGCCGCCGGCCGCGAAGTCGTAGCCGATCACCTCGAGCGCGCGCCGACAGAGCTGCCGCTGCCTCTCGGCATCAAAAGGCCCCTTGGGCAGGTTCACCTCTGGGTGTTTCCCCCGCTCCATCAACTGGCGCAGGAAGGGCACAAGTTCGGCGCGCAGAGGGTCGATGATCGCCTGAAGCTTCTTGCACGTCATCCCCGGCTCGAACTCCTCGAGGAGCGCGTCGTATGGATGCTCGTCGTAGCCGTAGTAGTCGGCGACCCGACGCGCGAAGTCGACCATCTTCTTCAAGTGGGGCTCAAAGACCGAGAACTTCGAAGCCTTGCGTGCTTCCACCCACGCGCCCTGCGCTTGGGATTGGGCGATGCTGCGCTCTTCCACGAACTCGGCCGGAATCGCTCGGTTCCTCTGGTGCTCCTTGCCAATGCGGTAGACGCTGGCCTGCTCGACCTGGCTCAATCCGTCGGCCTTGCGAAGGCAGGCCAGGTATCCCGCAAGGTCCTCTGAAACGAGAAGCTCAAACAGCTTCTTGGACAGCATGCCGAGGACCTCGGAGCGTGCCTCCGCACCCTTGGGGGGCATGTTCGTGTGCTGATCCCAGTTGAGCAGGCTCAACGCCGAGGCGTACTTGCTCATCTCTCCCAGGTGGTTCCGGTAAGCGGTCAGCGTGTTCAACGGTCCTCCTTGTGCCGCCGGAAGAGCAGCGCTGTCGCCGCGCGGGCGACGCCGTGAAGTGCGGCGAGTGTACACGATGCGACGCGAACAGCGGCCGTCCGGACCTCCCGATGGGCGTCGGGGCGATCGACGCGTGGCGGATCGTACGGCTTGGCACGTCGTCTGCCGCGCGCTAGATTGTGGCCCTATGAAAACGCACCGCATTCTGACGGGCCTCGGAGGGTTCCTCCTCCTGGCGATCAGCGCGGCGTCGCCGCTCCTGGCGATGGGGGATTTTGCCGACGTTGTCTTCGTCGGCGGGCGCGTGGTCACGATGACCTCGCCCGAGGACATCCACGAGGCTCTCGCCGTCTCGGGGAACCGGATCCTCCGAGTCGGGAGCGACGCCGAGGTGCTGGCGCTCAGCGGGCCGGACACGCGGCGCGTCGATCTGGCGGGGCGAGCTGTCTATCCCGGCTTCATCGATCCCCATACACACCTCCTCAACGACGCGTGGCAGTTGCAGATGTCGCTCTACGACGCTCAGGCTCTCGCACTTCGGCATGGGATCACCTGCGCGGCGAACATGTACACAACGCGCGACCTCGTCGAGGATTGCCTCCGCATGGCGCGTGCCGGCGATCTGCGCGTGCGATTCAGCCTCTACCTCGTCTACAACACGAGCTGCGGAGACGTCCTCGGCGACTGGTATGCGGCGTACGAGCCGCTGGTCGAGCTGGCTCCGCGCCTGCGCATAGGGGGCGTCAAGTTCTTCTCCGAGACGTCCGTGTGCGGCGACCGCCGGATCGGGGTGTCGTTCAGCCCGGCGCTGGCCGCGTACCTGACACCGGAGGGGCAGGCGAACTACGGTGGAAACCGGCCCTTGTTCACCGAGGCGGCGTTCACCGCAGCCATCCGGCAGGCCAACGCTCGCGGTTTCCCCGTCGCGATTCACGCCATCGGAGACGCCGGCATCGAGCTGTCGCTGGACGCGATCGAAGGCGCCCTCGACGGGGGGCCGAACACGCTGCGAAACACGGTGATGCACAACCTCTTTCTCCGCGACGACCTTCTGCCGCGTTACGCCGAACTGGGGATCGTCGCGGCGATAGAGTCCATGAGTCCGTGTTTCGCCGGGTTCTACCGCGGACTCCTCGCGCCGGAGATGCAGCACGTTGTCCGGCGTTGGGCCGACCTCCTGGCGACAGGAGTGCATGTGGCGGCGGACTCTGACTGGCCCTGGTCTGCAGAAGAGGCGATCGATCCGCTGTTCCGGCTGCAAGCGCTCTTGGTGCCCGACAATCGCAGCGCTTCGTACCCCGCGTGGGAGCCCTGCCCCCTGCTTCCCGAGGCGCAGCTGCTCACAGCGTGGCAGGGACTGCGGATGATGACCGTCGAAGCGGCGTACATGCTCCACCAGGAGAGGGACCTGGGAACCCTCGAGCCGGGCAAACTTGCCGACCTCGTGGTGCTATCGGCCGATCCGCTGCAGGTCTCGGCCGACGACCTGACGTCGATCGACGTCGTCTTGACGATGGTCGACGGGCGTGTCGAGTGGGAGCCCTAGCGGCCGGCTGGGCCATGGCACCCAACCCCACGTCGCCCTTTCCGGCGGGTTGAACGCAATGGGGCGCGAGCGTGACCTATGCGGCGAGCGATTGGAGGAATCGATGGACGATCTGCGGAAGTATCTCAAGAACCCGTCGCCGAAAGCGCTCCGTTCCTTCACGAGCGATCAACGGAAGGGCGTGCCGGCGCCTCCTCTCGCCAAGCCCGTCGAGCCGGGGGCGCGTCTCGTGCCGCTGATCCCCCCTGTGGAGGTGTCGTTGGGGACGCTTCCCCTCGCTGAGGCAATTCGGCGGCGCGAGAGCCGGCGCACCTTTGCCGACGACGCCCTGACCCTCGAAGAGCTCTCGTTCCTCCTCTGGGCCACGCAGGGCGTTCGGAAGGTCCACCCCGAGAAGACATACGCCATGCGGAACGTGCCCTCCGGCGGATGCCGGCACCCGTTTGAGACGTATCTTTGGGTTCGCCGGATCGACACGCTGTCGCCCGGCTTGTATCGCTACGCTCCGCTCGACCATGCGCTCGTTACCGTAGACGCGCCCGGCGGACGCCCTCGGGCGAGTCTGGGGAAGGTCTGCTACGGTCAGGCATTCGTAGACTCCGCGGCCATCGGCTTCATCTGGACGGCGATTCCCTATCGCACAGAGTGGCGCTACGGACCGGACCTCCTGAAGGACATCCTCCTGAGCTGCGGCCACATCTGCCAGAACCTCTACCTCGCGTGCGAGGCGATCGGCGCCGGGACGTGTGCGATCGTCGCTTACGACCAGGATGAGCTGGACCGCTTCATTGGCGTTGACGGAGAGGAAGAGATTGCGCTCTACGTTGCGCCCGTCGGCCGGAGGGTCGACTCGGAGGAGGCGTAGAAGGACTCCGAGGTACGGCTTCGTGAGAAGGCCGCAGTGCAACGGAGTAGACTTCGCGAGGGGGGCGCTGGTGCTTGTCTCTGCTTGTCCTCAGGAGGTGCGATGAAGCCCGTCGAGATCTCGGATCTGCTCTTGTATCGATTCCTCTCGTCCGTCGAGCTCTCGCCCGCCGGCGAACACGCTGCGTTCCTTGTCAAGCAGGCCGACGCAGAGAAAAACGAGTACTCATCGAATCTGTTTCTCGTGGATGTCGAGCGACGGAGCGTTCGCGCGCTTACCGGGAGCGGCAAGGATGGGGACTTCGCATGGGATCCAGAGGGTCCTGTGGTCTTCTTCTTGAGTCGCCGTGTAGAAGTGGAGGGCAAGATGGCCCTCTTCCAGATCCGCGTGGATGGAGGCGAGGCAGAGCAGATCGCGACGCTTCCCCACAAAGCCGACGGGCTTCGCGCCCTCGGCGGGGGCCGCTTCCTCTACACCGCCCGCCTTCCCCAGTCGGGCGAGCCGACCCGCAACGATGCCAAGGACTACGAAGTCCTCGAAGAGATCCCTTTCTGGATGAACGGGACCGGGTTCACCGATCGTCGCCGCAAGCACGTGTTCTCGTTCGATCTTGCCGCGGCCGTTCCCGTCGACCTCACCGAGCCCGAGATCGAGGTCGAGTCGTTCGATGTCCGTGGCGATCGCGTGGTGCTGCTCGGTCGCCGGTTCTCCGGAGTCGCGCCGATCGAACGCGAGCTGTGGACGACGCGAGTCGACGGCAGCGAGCGACATCGGGTGAGCCTCGGGGATCTGCGTTGCGACGGCGTTCGGTTCTGCGACGAAAGGACGCTCGTGCTCACGGGAACGACGGGCGTTCCCTACGGTCTCGGGCAGAACCGCGAGCTCTTCCTGTTGAACCTCGAGAGCGGAGTTTCGTCGCCGCTCACTCCGAACTGGGATCGCTCCATCGGCAACTCGATTGGGTCGGACTGCCGCCATGGCGCGGGGCCGGTCCTGCGGGTCGAGGGCGACGCGATCTACGTGACCGTCACGAATCGATCGCACGTTGAGCTGGTGAGGGTGTCTCGCGATGGCGTCGTCCAGACAATGGTTGCCTCGCCGGGATCGATCGATGCCTACGCGGTTCGCGGCGGGACAACCCTGACCGTTGAGTTGCGGCCCGGAACACCTCAGGAGATCTACCTCTACGAAGGGGCCCGCGCGTCGCGCCTCACGGCGCTGAACCAGGATGCGCTACACGAGCGCGCGATCTCGGAGCCGATCCCGTTCACAGCGACTTCGTCGGACGGGACCGAGGTCGAGGCCTGGGTCTTTCCGCCTGCAGACATCGGGCCTTCTCATCGCGTTCCTCTCGTGCTCTCCATCCACGGCGGTCCGCGGACCGCTTCGAGCAGCGTCTTCTTTCACGAGACTCAGGTTCTCGCCGGCAAGGGGTACGCCGTGGTGGTGTCCAACCCGCGCGGCTCGTCCGGCCGGAGCGATGCGTTCGCGGACCTTCGCGGCAAGTACGGGACGATCGACTTCGACGACCTGATGGCGGTGGTCGACGAGGCGCTGCGGCGTTTCGCCTTCCTCGATCCGGCGCGACTTGCGGTGATGGGCGGCTCCTATGGCGGCTTCATGACCAACTGGATCATCGGGCATACGGACCGCTTTCGCGCCGCGGTCTCCCAGCGGTCCATCTCCAACTGGGTGCACAAGTTCTGCTCCACCGACATCGGGTACTTCTTCAACCACGACCAGATCGGCGAGACGCCGTGGTCGGATGCCGGGGAGAAGCTGTGGTGGCACTCGCCGCTTCGCTATGCCGATCGCGTGAAGACGCCGACCCTGTTCATCCATTCCGAGCAGGATTACCGCTGCACGCTGCCGGAAGGGATTCAGATGTTCACCGCGCTCCGGTACCACGGTGTCGACGCGCGCCTCGTGATGTTTCGCGAGGAGAACCACGAGCTGTCTCGATCCGGCAAACCCAAGCACCGCGTGCGGCGGCTCGAGGAGATCGCCGCCTGGTTCGAGACTCGACTCGCGCCAAGCTCTGCGCCGTCGACTGTCGATACGCCGCCGGCCGCTAGCGACGGACTTCCCGCGCACCGCAGCTAGGAAGGGCGAGAGAGACCGCGCTCCATCACGGCAGCGATGGCGAAGCCGTCGGCAAGGGCAATCAGAGTCCAGAAAGCAAGTTCAAGCGCAATCAGGGGCAGCGGCTCTCCGAACAGGTTGAACGGAGTGAAGAACTCCCAGAACAAGAACGTCATCACGAAGACGAGGGACGCAAGCGCGAGCCCGCGCCAGGCAACCCCAGCACGCCATGCGAGTCGGAAGGACCGGTAGAAGTACGCGTGGGCGATGCCGAACAAGAAGATGCCGACGAGAATTGGCACCGGTCTGGTGACGACGAGCGGCAGCGGCTCAAGCACGTCCCAGACTTGGATCACTTTGTCGCTCTGGATGGCAGGATTCATCAGGATCCCGCCGCCGTCGATCCCGAACCCCAGCATCTGGAACGTGATGAACATCACGGCGTTCATCGCGGCCCCGCCGGCCAGCCCGGCCAAGAGGGTCCGAACGTGAGATGCTCGATGCGATCTACGAATCGCCCGATGGTCGTGCGATATGGCTGCTCCCTTCCCCCTCTCGAGCGGTTTCCACCCTTGGGCGATTCGTGCCTCGCTATCCGCGCGGGTCGACGACGCGCCCGAGGAATAGGATCGTGTCCGTCGGCAGGTCTCGGATCACGAAGAGGAACGGGCGGTTCACCGTGAGCGTCACCGCGCTGCCGGGTGCCGACGTCGGCGCGATGACGACGGCCGTCGCCGCGGCGGCCTCGGTTCCATCCTCGTCCACGGCGATGAACGCCTTGTGGAAGACGTCAGAGATGTAGAGGTCGCGCGCTCCGTCGATGCCCGAGAAGTTGGCCAACGAAGGATCGAACGCATCGACCATGCCGAGACCCTGAAGCAAGACGGTTGGCGAAAGCGCATGGTCGAACTTGAACTTGGGCATCGCGAGATAGACCGGGCGAGTCGAGAGGCCCGTCACGATGGTACGGTACGTGTCGTCATCGAGAGCGTTCTCGAACGAGGTCAGCGTCCCAGCATCGGGGACGAGAAGGAGCATGGCGAGCTGATTCCCGTTGTACGGGAGTTCAATTGCCTGGACGCGATCGACGTTCGCGTACCGCGCCGTCAACGTCTTGTGCATCATCGGAACCGAGATTGGGGCGCCAGAGAGCGGAAGGAAGGTCTCGGAGCTCGTGTCCTGCTGGTCGAAGGGATCGAGCCACGGAGCTCGGAAGTAGACGGCGTTGGCCAGGACAAGACGCGTAAGCTTGTCCACTGCGCCTTGCGGCACGAGGTCCTCGATCTTCCCGCGAGTCATGCCGCTGACCCAGTTGTTAATCCTGAAGCGAGCCTCTTCCGGATCCGCCGAGAAGTCGGCGAGCCGTAGTCCGGCGCCGTAGTTGGCTGCGAGTGTGTCCAGAAAGGTCTCTAGGAACGGAAGCCCGCGTTGCCCCCATAGCGAGTTGGCGATGATCAACTCGAACCCCTCTCCCTCGTAAGGAGCTGCGAGTTCGTTCCGCGACGCCAGGGCAAGGTCGACTGCGTTGAACGCCTTGTGCAGCACAATCTGCGGAAGACGGAATTGGAGGGCCGCTTCCATCTGAGTGAGCGTAGCATCGCGGGCTCCGGCCGACGTCATCGCGAGGGCCAGCGACAGGCTGAAGGGAGAGAAGATGACGTTGCCGTCATCTTTCGCGACTCTCGAGTACAGGTTGAAGGCGAACGCCGCGTTGCCCTCCGCAAGGATTCCCGCTTGGCTTGCACTCACGTCGGGATCGAGATCCCGATCCATCCTCGACTGGACGAGCGAATCGTCGCTAGGCACCTCCGGCCAAGGCCACCCGCAGCCGGAGAATCCGAGCACAAGAACCGCAATCCCGACGGCACAGCACTTCTGCCGACCCTTCACTGCACTCACCCCTTCCTCTGGACAATCCAGCCGACGCCGAGACTCCTCCGCCGAGCTACGTCCAGCACCGCATCGCGCGAACGACACCATTCTAGCAAGACCGCAGCGAAACGGCCCCACTCGGACGATTGCGGGAAGACGATTCCGGGGACATAGTACCTAATCCCAAGGTACTGGAACGCGGATTACGTACTATGTCCCCGGAATCGTCCTGAATTAAGTACTATGTCCCCGGAATTCGCGCTCGATGAACCGAACGAGCCGGTCGCGCTCTTCGGGGATCTTGTCTCCCAGGCGCAGAACCGCCACGACGCCGAGCCATGGTTTGAGGTCCGCCCACGTACTTCCGGTCTGCGCGAAATACGTCTGCAGGTAGACGCGCAACGAGCCGCGACGCACCAGCGAGATGACCCGCCGCAGCCAGGCAGGTGTGCCCGGCGGCACACCCGCGAACCGGTAGAGAAGGTACGTCCACGCGACATCAGCCAGGGGATGGCCCGCCGACGCAGGTCCCCAGTCGACGACGGCCAGTCCTCGCGCACCGAGGATGACATTGTCGGGGTGGAAGTCCCCGTGACACACCTGCCGAACGTCGGGCAACGACGAGAGACGATCGCGCGCTGCCCGGAGGGCCGCGGGACTCACAAGTCCGCCGGCGCGCTCGATGGAGCGCTCGATCCTCGGGCGCATCAAGGGCAGGCCCTCGCCCGGCGCCGCGTGGATCTGGGCGTGCAGGCGAGCCAACTTCCGGGAGTGCGCGGCGAACGTCCACGGACGGGAGCCCAGGTCGCGCATCATCGTTGGACCGTCGATCCTCTCGTACAGGATCCCAAGGCGTCCGTCGACCTCGTGAAGCCCGTCGGGTGTCTCCGCGTCGTACACGGCGGGAGCGGGGAGCCCAAGCTGATGAACTCGGCGCGACGTCGTCGCCTCGCGGCGCACGTAGTCCCGATGGCTCTCTGCAACGTAGAGCTTCAGGACGCGACCGTCGCCCCACGCGAGGATCTCAGCCGTCCGCCCGCGCCCGATGACCTTGCGTAGTTCCGCCACCTCGTCCGCTCCTTGCCGCTGTCCGACAAACCCCTGGAACCATGTCTTGCCATTCTGCTCGAGCGGGGCGAACGCATCCACTCGCGCCGGTCGGGGAAGAGGCCGGAGACTACGACGAGACTTTGCTGCGAGCTGATCGTACGTCCTAGAGTGAAGAATCCGCCCCACGTGCGTTCCGAGGTCCTCGCGATCACGGACTCCGAGGCACGACAAGGGATGGGGGAATGGCAGGGGCGACATGGACGCTGGACGCTCCGGTGTGACGTCGTTGGCGGTTCTCCTCGGT
Source organism: Candidatus Bipolaricaulota bacterium (assembly GCA_040752575.1). Taxonomy (GTDB): domain Bacteria; phylum Bipolaricaulota; class Bipolaricaulia; order UBA7950; family UBA9294; genus CAIOGO01. Next base: position 28,208 of record JBFMGK010000043.1, on the reverse strand, counting down.
TGTCTTCTCGTGCCTGGGGTGATGGGTGTCCAGACCCCACAGCGCCTGGCGACGGTGGCCTCGATCGATGCGAGGGGCTGCATGCAGGTCAACGGAGAGCCCTTCTTTCCCATCGGGCTGTACCTGGTTCCTTTCTGGGACATGGCCGACGTGAAGGCCCACGGGTTCAACGTCGTGGATGAGATCCAGCCCGTGTCCCATCCTCACGACAGGACGTTCCTCAACGAGGCGCACCGTAACGGCCTCTGGGTTTTTGGATTGTGCTCTCCTCGGGCTTCGCCTGGTGGAACGGTGAGTACGGTCCCTGGGAGCCCACCCTGCGCGAGGCGCTCGATGGACGTCTCTACGCGACGGCCCCGACGATTCCATGTCGCCCAAGCACCCTCCCGCGATGCGGATGTGGTACCTTGAGGGTGAACCTCGTAGCAACGAACCTCCGGTCGAGCCTTACTACACCAACCTTCGCGCCGCGGATGCGTATCTCAACGACGCTGACCCGGACCATCCCGACATGACGTGTCTGTACGCGGCCAACTTTCGGAACGCCGACAGCGCGTCCAGGCTCACCCAGTTCCTGCGCTGGTCTTCCCCGATGTTGTGGCCGTGGACTGCTATCCGCTGACTTCATCTCCTCCCCCCAATCCCTTTGATGCGCCGCTGACGACTGTTGCGAGATGGATGGATGATCTCTGCCGTGCGTTGGAAGCGGAGAGCCGCCGCGCCTCGCCCCAGGTCGTCATCGAGGCGTTTCAGTTCGGTGGCTGGAGAATGCCAACGCGGGAGCAACTCCGGCTCATGGTCTACCGGGCGATCCTCCACGGCGCCAAGGGCGAGTGGTCGTTCTGCTACGGCACGTCCGCCCGCGACGCCCCGGCGTACGGGCCAGGCTCCGGACTGCACGACGACCCGTCCATGTGCGCCTCCACCGCTGAGCTGAACGCCGAAATCGAGCAGTTGAGCCAGGCCATCATGGCTCCGCCGAGGATCGCCGCCGTCAATGTTCGCACCGAGACCCCTGTCGCGCCGGACCGCTATGGCTACCTGCCGATCCATCACAGGCTCTGCGATCACGATGGCTATTACGCCCTTCTCGTGGCGAATGGGTCGAAACCAGTGCGCACGAAGTCAGACTGACATTTCCCGGTCTCGCGGAGGGTGCTTGGGTCGAGGTTCTCTTCGAGGAGAGGACGCTCCTCTCTTCAGGAGCGACATGCTTCGACCCTCTCGACCCGATGGGTGTACACGTCGATCGGTGGCCTGCGGAGATCGAGGAACGGAAGACAGAGTCAGCGCGTCAACACGCTGTCTCGTCAGGGCTCGAAGCCTGTCCGGCGCACTGCTTCGGTGCGAGGGCGCACGTTACTCGTCCAGCTTCGGGCTCTTCTGGAAATCGCGACCGAGTTCGCGATTCGCTGCCCGACAGAACGGGCAGGTGCGGCGCTGGATGAATCGCGAAATCCGATAGCGTAGCGTCACTTCCGATGCGGCCCGCGTCAAGCGGCACGTTGGGCACTCCCCACACATCTTGACTGCCTTCTTGCCATCCATATCGTCCATTCTCCGCGGCTCAGGGCACGAGCGCCAGCGCAAGGCGAAGAGCATCTCGGCTATCCTTGTCGCAGAGTCGGAGGTGGATGCCATGAAGACGTTGGTCGTGTTCTACTCGCGGAGCGGCCGCACCCGGGACATCGGGGGCCAGATCGCGCAACGCCTCGGCGCGGACGTCGAGGAGATCCGGACCAAGAGGTCGTACGAGGGGTTCTTCGGACTTTGGCGGAGTCTTGCCGATGCGCTTCGCGGCGCGGAGTTCGCCATCGAAGCGCCGCAGAAAACGGCGAGCGACTACGACATCGTGGTGGTTGGGGCTCCCGTGTGGGGAGGACGCGCCGCGCCCCCCGTGTTGACCTATCTGAGACAGGCCGAAGGAGCGGTGCGCAAGGCGGCGTGCTTCGTCACCAGCGGAGGCGCACCGCGCGCGGGCGCCTTCGAGGAGATGGAGGCGACCATGGGCGCGAAGTCCGTGGCAAACCTCGCGCTGGACCGCGGCGCGTTGCGCTCCCGCGAACTCGGCGCCTCGCTCGATCGGTTTGCCGGCTCAGTGAAGGCATCCGGATAGGGCCGCGGTTCTGACCGTCGCCCGGCGTGTGGACCGGTCCGGGTCGTCGCGGTACGCTCGGCCGGATGGCCATGGCCGCCCGCCTTCTTCCTCCGCCCCAGCAAACGCTCGAACCCGCGCACGCGCGGCGTTTCTTGCTCTCGCACCAGCGGCTTCTGCCGCCACGCTCCGTTCTGGCGCGCGGCGCGATCGCGCGCCTTCTCCGGCATCTTGGCTGCATCCAGTATGACCCGATTGACATCGTCGGACGGAATCCCAACCTTGTCCTTCAGTCGCGCATTGTCGGCTACAGACCCGAGATGCTCGATCGCTTCATGCACCTCGACCACAAGGCGCTCGTCGTCTGGGACAAGATGGCGGCGATCGCGCTGCGCGAAGACTGGCCGCACTTCGCGCGGCACCGCGTCCTTATGGCCCAGCAGCACGGCGGTGCTGAGAAGCTCGAGATGCAGATCGCACCCTACGTGCTCGACGAGATCCGAAGACGCGGTCCGCTCTCGTCGCGCGACATCGAGCACGACGCGTCCGTCGACTGGTGGTGGGGGCGGAAGAAGCGCCTCGTCGGCGCGTCGCTCGAAGTCCTCTCGGCGATGGGCGTTGTCCTGACCCATCATCGCGTTCGCAGCGAGCGCTACTTCGACCTTGCCGAGAGGATTCTCCCGCCGGAGATCCTTGGCGCGCCGGACCCGCATCCGCGGGACGAGGACTACCAGGACTGGCATGTGGTGCGGCGCATCGGCAGCCTGGGGCTCGCGCCGGCGACGGGCGCCCCCGAATACTGGTGGGGCATCATGGGCGTCAAGGGCACGGCCGCGCGCTCGGCCGTCCTGCGGCGCTTGGCCGACCGCGGCGACCTCGTCCCGCTCGCCGTCGATGGGGTGGCCCGTCGTCTGTTCTTCGTCCGAGCTTCCGACGGCCCGGCCCTTGAGGCGGCTGGAGAGCGGCGCATCGAGCCGGTGCATGCTGCCTTCGTTGCGGCGCTCGACAATGTGGCGTGGGATCGGGACCTCTTGCGACAGGTGTTCGGCTTCGATTACTGCTGGGAGATCTACAAGCCCAAGGAGAAGCGCGAATACGGCTACTACGTCCTTCCCGTCTTGTGCGGCGACCGATTCGTCGCGCGCGTCGAGCCCGTGTTCGACAAGAAGGCGAAGGTTCTGCGCATTGAGGGCTGGTGGTGGGAGCCCGGTTTTCGTCCGGACGAAGCGACAAAGGACGCACTGGCCACCTGCACGGCCGAGTTCGCGCGCTACCTCGGCGCCGAGCGGGTTGAACTCGGAGAGCGGCCGGCGGCGATCCGCGGTCTGCAAGCGGCCCTGAGGCTCGGTCGGCGGCCGAAGTTGACCCGCCGGGACTAGCGAGAGTGGAGCCGCGCGGCGCGCTTCGCGATTCGCTTGCGGAGCGCGTCGAACGCCGGAGGCGGCCCGAACCGCACGGCCTTCCCATCGATGAACAGGGCGTCCGTCATGCCCCACTCCTCGAAAGCTGCGCGGTCCGACGTGTCGATCACGGTGAACTCGACGCCCTCGCCGCAGGCCGCCGCGGCGCGACGGGCGCGCTCGCATGCGATGTTCTGTGCCGGGCACCAGCCGTTCACGAACGAGACGACCGAGACCTTCCCCGGAACAGCAGACGGCGTCTTTCTCGGTTTCACCCAGCGCGGTGCTTCGGCGTCTGGGGCGAACGGCTTCCAGAGAAGATGGCGCATGCCGTCCCGATCCGCGACGCGGAAGCCGTGCTTGCGGAACCACGAGGCCTTCATCCAGAACGGCAGAGCAAGCCCCCACGCTGCGATGCCTTGGGCTCCGAGAGCGCGCGCGTCGTCCTCCGCTGCGGCGAGAAGGGCCTTCCCCATTCCGCGCTTGCGGAAGTTGCCGCGGCCCTGCTTGTAGCCGTGGACCCAGATGCAGAGGATGAAGTAGAGGCCTTTCCCGGAAGCGAACGACTGCTCGATCGGCACGTAATGGATCATCCCGCCAACGACGCCCGCGTCGTCGAGCGCGAGCTTGACGCGCAGTCCGCGGCTGCGCATCGCCGTGGTCCAGTCCAGCTTGCGCGTGCCGGCCTCCTTCATCTCTTCGGACCAGTCCTCAAGACACACGCAGTACAGCGGCACATGTTCGTCGGTCAGATCGACGATCCTCATCAGCGTCTCCCTTCGGCTCGCATCGACGCCGAGCATCGCGATCCGCTGTCGGAGCGTCAAGCGCGGGACGTGGTCCGATCGTGGCCTCCGCGTTGGCTGTGGCCGATGAGCCGTGTGCAGCGCGGCAGCCTGAGGGCCATCCGACGCGGTGCACAAGTCGGAGGCCTGGCACCCCGTGAGGCTTGTCCGCCGCAACGATTGCCGCTAGGATGACTTGCCGCCCTTCGGGGCGAGTCCACAGACAAAGGGGGTGGTCGCATGCACATGCCTGAGGCGTCGGCGGCGTCACCCCTGGTTGGGATGGAGTAGCGGCCTGAAGCCGCTCTCCGGTTCAGCCCGGCGGTGACGTCCGCCGGCCCCTCGCACGGGATGCCGGAAGGGTCCTCGAGGGGTTGGGTGCTGGATCATCTAGCGAGGTTTGCGTCTGCCGCGTGCGCGCGGCTCGCTTGCCTTGTCTCTCCGAGGACTTCTTTTGCAGGCGTGATGTCCTGCGCCGTGTGCGTCAACAGACCGGGAGGTTCCTCGTGAAGCTGGATCTTTTCGTTCAGATCGACACGCAGTCATCCGCTATCCTTCAGGAGATGTTCTCGGCGCTGCGACCTCCGCAGTTGCATCTTGGCGCCATCTTTCAGGGAGACGCGGCGGGAACGGCGTACGTAGACTCTCGGGAGCGGCCCCGGGCGGCTTGCGTTCTCGCGGGGGATGCCTGCTACCTTGCCGGCATGCCGGCGGAGGCCGGCTTCTTCGATGGCGTGAACGCTCTTCTGCCGAGGGATCGCTACACGGCGCTCTTCGCCGATGCCAGCATCTCGGCGGAGGGACTGGCGCGAGCAGCTCACGGGCTCTACATGCTGCCCGCTCAGCGCCGAGCAGCCCTCCTGCGACACCCGCCGGCAGAGGAGATCCCTGCGCCGGACGGAGTCGATCTCCTCCCGATCGATCGATCGCTTCTCGAAAGCGACGCTCCCGGGGCGGACGCGGTTCGCGACGAGGTCGTCGATGAGTGGCAGACTGTCGATGCATTTCTCGATCGCGGCTTTGGCACCGTCGCGATGTCCGTTGGAAGCATGGTCGGGCACTCCATCGTGAACTACATCGTCAGAGGAGCGTGCGAGGTCAGCGTCCGCGTGGTCGCGGAGTACCGTCGGCGAGGGGTCGGGGTTGCGGTTGCCGCGGCCACCGCGCGGGAGGCGTTCGCTCAGGGCCTTCGAGAGATCATCTGGCACTCTTGGGCAAACAACGTGGGGTCGATCGCCATCTCGCGCCGACTCGGCTTCGCGGATGAGAGCCTGTACACCGTGCTGGTCAACCACTGGGCGGCCGAGAACGTCACCGACATGACGCACGGGGAGTTCGCGGCATTCGGTCAGGAGTACGAACGGCGGTTCGCCGAGTGCTCGCCTTCCACGAGCGGGTACCCGTACGTTGTTGCGGCCACGGCGTTCGCCCTTGCGCGCGATCGACAGGCGTGTCTCAGGAATCTGCACCAAGCGATCGATAGCGGATGGCTCAGATCTCGAACGCAGCTCAAGGCGCTGTGGCCGGAGCTATTCGAGGATCCAGCACTTCCCGAGCGCGTACCCGAGTGGGCCGCGCTCTTCGCGCGGCTCGCCCCCTAACACGATTTCGCAATTCCGGGGACACAGTACTCAATTCGCCCGCCTTCCCCACGGTGCGTCGAGTTCCGGGGACATAGTGCCCAATTCGCCCACTTGCCCTACGGGGCCTTGCGGTGGTTTCCGTAGACGCCCTGCGGGGTCTTACACGGGCAACACGCCCGATGTCGATGAAGCGTCATCGAAGAGCCGGCGAACTGCCGCCAAACGTTTCCCTCCGCGATGCCCTGAGGCGATTCACGGCCCCGTGTCGCGCGGAGGCGTCGTCATGCCAGCCACGCGATTCCGACCTTGCGCGACAGAGGACTCGCCTATGGAGCCAGTCACCGCCGCAGGTTGAGTACTGCATGTCTCCGTCATGTCCTCGGTCAGGGCGGCGGGCTACGGTTGTGGAGCCGCACATGCGCGTCTCTGGACGGGGCGATCAGGCCTTCGGCCGCTCCTCGACCTGTAAGACGCTGGGGATCAAGAAGATGAGGGCACTGGCGACGACCATGACGGACCCGGCGATTGCGTACCAGACCGGGACGCCGAAGCGGTCTGCGATGGGGCCGGCGGCCGCAAGTCCGATCGGTGAGGCCGCCTTCGCTCCGCTCAGGAGCAGCGAGAGAACGCGACCCTGCATCTCGTGGGGTACGGTGGATTGCAGGATCGCGAACAGCGCACCGTCGCAGGTTGTGGCCATCACGCCCGTGACTGCGAAAGCACCCAGGGCGAGACGGAAGGCCGTTGGAGGCAGAAGGCCGATCGCAACGAAGCCCGCGCCAAGGAGCGCCAACGCCAGGATCACGGTGACGATGCGCTTCCGGAAGCCGCCCCACAGTGCAAGCAGTGCTCCGCCGCCGAGCATCCCAAACCCTCTTGCGGACTGCAGGCCGGCAAGCTCGATGGCACCCCCGCCGAAGTGCTGCGTCACGAGGAGCGGGGTTAGGGCCGCCGCGGGGTTCATCACCAGATTGACCACCATCGCGGTGAGGATGATGACGAGAATCGGTCTCCATCCGACGACGAAGCGCAGTCCGGCGCCGAGGTCGGCGATCACGGAGCGGACCGTGGTCGGCGTGGTGTTACGTAGGGGAACCGGAATGCGGAGGACAAGAAGCGGCGAGATCGCGAGGAGCGCGGTCGAGATGTCGATCGCCAGAACTGCATGCATCGGAAGGGACTCGAGAAGAAGCGCGCCGAGCGGCGGACAGAGAACCGCTGCGGCTCCGAACAGGAACTGATTCAGCCCGCCGATTCGCGTGAGATGGCGCTGGGGTACCATCATCGACGTGGAGGACTGCATGGCTGGCCAGTGGAACGCACTGCCTGCGGAGCGAACGAGCAGAGCGACGTAGACGTGCCAGACTTGCGCCGCGCCGAGGGCGAAGAGGCAGGCGAGGACGAGCGTCGAGACCGCGATGCTCGCATCGGCGAACACCATGACTCGACGGCGATCCCACCGATCGGTCAGCGCTCCCGCGAACGGCGACACGAGGATCTGCGGCAGCAGCGCAAACAGCGTTGCGCCGGCCAACACCACGGCCGAGCCCGTGGTCCGCGTCAGCCACCAAACGAGCGCGAACTGCACCAGTTCGCTCCCGAGGAGCGAGACGGCTTGCCCGGCCCAGATGGCGAAGAACCTCGATCGCCATGCCTCTGTGTCCCACGCGATGCCGCGCACGGAGTCTCCTTCTCTGCGGACTCAGGAACCACGGGCAGTCTACCGCACGAAGTGCTGATCTGCGTCGACGAAACCACAGACCTGACTAGGGCCGCCCGAGCTGCAGCGCGAAGTGAGAACCGACGACGCGCTCCGCGAGAACCGCGAAGCCGGCCTCTCCAGCGAGCACTCGGTAGTGGGCAACGTCGCGGCCTTCGGCCGGCCAACGGGCGCCGTAGCGCGTCGAGACCGCTTTCCCCGTGGGCAGAACGACCCGAACCGGCACGACCACGATGTCCTTTCCCTCGTCGTCACGTGGGGGGAGGATCGCATCCCAGATCAGGAACCGCCCGCCGGGGCTCAGGATGCGAAAGGCCTCCTCGAACACGCGGCGATGGTCTTCCCCACTTATGTAGAGGAACGTGAAGAACGCCGTCACCGTGCTGAAGCTCCCGTCAAGAAAGCCGAGTTCGCGGGCATCCATGGTGATCTTCAGTGGCCCTGGCGGTGCCTCCTCCAGTTCATCGCGTCGTCGGTCGATGGCCACGACGCGCTCGCCAGCCAGCCTGCCGATCATGCCCTCGCCCCCGCCTCCGAGGTCCAGAATCCAGCCTGCCGAAGGGAGATCCTCGACCGCGACGTGTTGCACCGTCATCTCCTGCATGCGTGCCACGGACGGGTCGGGTTCGAGTTCCTTGCGCATGCGCACGTCTCGGGCTCCGGCGGTCGCATCGATCTCCACGAAGCCCAGGTCTGCGTACAACGCTCGAGCCGGCGCGTTGTCGGCGCGAACGAAGAGCTGGACTTCGCGAGTTCCATAGGCCCGGACGGCCTCAAGCGTCGCTTCGAGCATGGCGTGGGCGACGCCGTGGCCGCGGCACTCCTCGTGGACGTAAATGTCGAATAGAACGCAGGTCTCTTTGGGGGAGTCCGGCAGCACGCCAACCCACACGAAACCCAGTTCACGGCCGTTCTCGCCGCGCGCAATACGGAAGCTGTGGTTGGGCGACTCCATGCCGTCGGGCAACAAGATGGGGACCATCGCGTCGAGTCGCGCACGCTCGTCGTCTACTGCCGAGCCTTGAACCCATGCGCGGTCCTGGGCCTGTCGCTCTACGGACAGCGCGAACCATCGGTCGAATTCTTCCTGTGTTGGTCGCTCGAGTCTGACCAAGATTCCTCCTCTGCGCAGAGATGTCTCTGCGCCATCAGGAGATGAGTCTCTCTCGCGCGCTTCCTGGTTCAGCCATCGCCTGCCGGACCCGTGTCGTGATCTGGGGGCGCACGGCGAACGATCGCTGGCATGGGCTTGACGGGGCAACGGCCCGAGCAAACGGGCGCCTTCTTCGACGCGAGGGCGATTCCCGGGACGCAGTACCCAATCTCCCACCACCGGGAAGGAGATCGCCCCTTGACCCTTCCTACGTCGGTGGCGGATCCTGTTGCACAGGCGATGCCCCACGCCGAGCCGGGACCGACTCACGCTCTCGCACTCGGCATCGCCGGGTGCTATGCGGTGGCGGTGTGTGCTCAAGTAGTGGTATTATAACAAGAAAGTTGTATACTTCTTACGTCAGCAGACGCTAGCCGCAACAGCAGCAGGGGATGAGAGGCAACAGGTAGGTGTTGCCTCGCGGCACCTGGAGGTGGTTCGGAGTGCACTCAAACACCTGGATTGACTACGTCAACCTCGGACTGAACGTCGCCGTGCTCGTCGGGGCGTGCGCCATCGTCGTCTACGTGGGACGTCGAGCCTTCAGGGCGCTCTGGAAGTAGTGTGTGCTGGCGCCCAACTGCCGGGTGCCGGCTCCTGCGTCAGGCTGTCGCGCGTACTCCGACACCGGTGACGCTCGTGGCGGCGCGATTCGCCTCAAGCGGACAGGGCCCGAGGTCGCGCGCCGGACGGAGGGAGTCGGCGAGTCCCCGAAACGCTCGATTGGGCCTACGCGATGGGGAGCGCTGGCTCGTGACCGGAGGTTGATGGTCATGCGTCCGCAATGGGCGGTGGGAGCTCTTGGATTCGTCGTGGAGTCCCTGGCTTGCGCAGCAGCTGCCGGGCTCGGTGTGTTCGTTGCCCGCTGGGCGCGGTCGGGCAACGTCGTCGCAGCGCTGAGTGCGCCGCTCTGCGTCTGGTGGATGCCGCTGCTCCTGTTGGGACTAGGTTTCGGCGCCACCGCTCTGCTCAAGGGTGTGGTCCGTCGATGGGTGGCAAGACGGACCCGATAGATCCCCATGAACGAACTGGGCGACCCGCGCTCTCAGCTCCCCCTTGCAGAGCCAGCTACAGCCTCCGCAAGAGGCGATGCAGAACGCGAACGACCAGCACGACCACGTAGATGATGAATCCCCACACCATCAGGCTAGCGATGGTCGTGATCAGGGGAATCCACAGCGCGGGCCCTGTCGTCTGAATCTCTGTCACCATACTCCTCACCCGATCGACTGCATGGTGCAACGCAAGGAACGTCACCATGATAATGCGTCAGGCTCCAAAAGACAAACTACATGATAAGATGAGAAATCCAGCAAGAACGGCGCATCCCGTTGCGTCGTGCCAATCCGCAGACCGCGCGACTCGGCAGACCATCGCGCCAAACCCATGTGCCTGATGCCCGACCCTCGCCGGAGCGAGATGCAGCGTGCGAGTACGGCTAAGCCAGGGCGTCGAGCGTCGCGAGGATCTCGGAGAACGAGGCGTACTCGAACTGAATGCTCGCGATGTGGAGGTAGCGAATCGTTCCCGCCGCGTCGAGGACGAAGTTCGCCGGGCGAGCGATGTTGATCGACTCGAAGTTGGCGCGAACGTAGACGCCATACTGCTTGGCCACCTCGCGGGTCGCGTCGGCGAGAACCGGGAAGGGATAGCGCTTCGTCTCCAAGAATGCCTTCATCCCCGCCGCGTTTTGCGCCATGACCGTGACCATCCGCGCGCCGCGTGTCTCCAGTTCCCCAATGTTGGCTTGCACCTTGTCCATCCACTGCCGGCACGTTGGGCACCACGTCCCGCGTCCGAAATAGAGGAGGATGGGCTTCCCTAGGAGATCGGCAAGCCCGATGACCTCGCCGGTGAGCGGATCTGGGAGCGCGAAGTCGGGCGCTCGATCGCCCAGCTTCAGGATCTTGCTCTCACGTGCCATCCCTCGAACCTCCCTCAGCGCCCCAATCTACCCATCTGGGCGCGGTGGGCCAAACCGCGGTCCAAGCTGCCCTACGCGAGGCCGTCGCTCTCCTCGCCCGGCATTCGGCGGTTGCGCATCGCGTCAAGCGGCGCGCCGCTCCGGGTGTCGATCGTCTCGCTTGCTGCGACGCTCTTGTGGCTGGCTCTTCTGGCGTTGGGGGCTGCGGCGATGCTTCGATACCTGAGGAAGCCGAAGCGACAGCGGTAGGCCACCCTACGGGGCGCGATGGGCAGCGTGCTCTATGCCGTGCTGCGGGGCAGCTCGGCGGGCGTACGCCAACACAAGGACCCGGATTCGCGCCGGAGCCAACCTCGCGGTTCGGACTTGCAGTCCCTCGCCCCCGAGCTCTACGGGACGGCAGTTCCACTCGCCTGCAGAGGTCGCAGCGTCATCTCGATCCGTCCGAGACTCAGCATGTACTCCACCTGAGGTGCCTCGTTCTGCCCGGAGAGTGTGAACCAGAAAGCATTCGATTCCGTGTCCTTGGAGATGATCCCGGGCTGGTAGCCCCCGAACCACTCAATGGGCGCGTCCGTCCCGACTCCGGTCCAGGTGCCGGCGTACGTCCAGGGGCCCCAGGGCGTTGGGGCATCGTAGAGATGAGGGTTCGTCAGGAATAGGTAGCGTTTGAGCTGGGGGTGGAACATCGCCGAGCCCTGCTCAGACGCTCGTACGCCGGGAAGCGGCACGGCGCGCCGCTCGTCGTGCGACCAAATCGGATCTCCTGATGGATCAAGCCCCGCGCAATACTGATAGGCGTCGTAGTCGAGAATCGAAGCGACGGGGACGCGCGTCAGTCTTACGGGGCCCATCCACGACCACTCCGTGCCGATACCCAGTGCGTAGACGTAGCCATCTGTGTTGAGCTCATAGTCCTGGCCCATCTGGATGAAGCAGAGGCAACGGACTGCAGAGCACGCGTCGCGAACCCATGGCGACGCGCCGGCCGACCAGGGATCGCCGGGGTCATGGTATCCCACCCTCGTCCAGTTGTGCCCGTAGTCATCGGAGTAGGCGAGGTACCCGATCCACGCGTCTCCCAGCGGAGAGTGAAACGCGCCGACCAGCCGACCGTCGATCGACAGGAGACTCGAGGGCTTGTCATTCACCTCGGGCTCACTCGTTGGGGCGATGTAGCAAACCTCCGTGGCGCTAAGCTTGGGGAGGGATCCAGTGAGACAGGCGATCCCGCAATCCGACCACACCTCGTGGGCAAGCGGATCCACGCCGAACCCGTCCCCCCATCCCGTATAGAGAGCACCATCATCGGCCCACGTGGACATCCATAGGTCGCCGCTCGACTTGAACGGGCGAATGGGGGGCCCGGCCAACGCAATCGACGCGATCACGGGACTCGAGGGGGTGCACGGCAACAGGGCAGTGGGCGTCGGCCCGACCCCGATATCGCTCACGGCTCTCGGCACGCCGGAGCCCAGCTTGCCCCGTGTTCCGCAGTCGAGCGACCACGCGAGTCCCGTCAGTCCCCGGATAGGCTCGACGCGCCCGGTGTTTGACCAGGCAACGTACACGTCGCCTGCAAAGGCGAAGGAGTAGAAACGGTAGAGCGTGATTCCGTTCGGGTCATCAAGGACCAGCTCCTTGACCAACGCTTCGCCCAACTCATCGAGCAGACGATCGCAGCCCGCCAAGGCCGATCGCAAGTCGCCGTAGCGAGGCTCCAGAAGCTCGGGAGCCGTCTTGGCGAGCATCCCAGCTGCCGCGATCGTGACGGCCACGAAGACCCACTTCGCAACGGATCGCTGCCTCATTGCGTCCTCCTTCTCGTCCTCGCCGATGCGTCCCGCGAACGGGTTTGCCCACGGCCTAGTACGGCTCCCGCCCAGGCAGCGGCTTGATGCCGCGCGGCCATGTCCGAGTCCCCCATCATGCACCAGGCAAGCGCTCATGTCGCCGGCTGCAGCTCTGACGACACAACGCCGAAGGCGCTCCCGCGGCTTCTCCTCTATCTATCCAGAGCCCATGTGAACCGCCCGCCGTTTGCGGCATCGATCGTGACGGCGTGTTCGAGCTGATCTTTGCCGTAATAGGCATGGAAAGCGCGACGGAGATCTGCCTCGAGAGAGTGGGACATCCTCTGCCATGAGAGACCTGGCGGTATTCGCCTGTGCACTCGGGCGGCAGCCTTCTCTGCGGCCTGAGGGCAGCGCCCGTTTCCGTGGCCAAGGGAAGGTGGCCGGCAAGGATGCCTGCACGTGCAGAACGTTAGCGGCCACGGGCTTCCTCTGCGGCAACGCACGCGCCACTGGCTGACCTACGAGACATATAAGGACAGCGTCTAGTGTGTCATCATGTATGGGGTGCATCTTGCATACACCGGAAGAAATCGTGTAGGATGCGTCTTCAAGGAGGGGAAATGATCTGGCGAGTGTTCTCATGGTTCACGACGTTCGTCTTGCTGTACGGCGGTTCCGTTGCCGGACAGGACGTGCCCGCCCCCGAGGTGTGGCGCAGTACCGGAACGACGTTCACCGAGAGCGGTCTTCTCCCCGGGTACAACCTCTACGGAGATCCCTTCGCGGCGCACGTGGACCTCCGCGCCGCGGTCGGCGACGTCAACCGGGACGGGCACCTCGACGTGGTCCTGCCGACGATCTGGGCCTTCTACAACCAAGACGGTGAGAGCATGTCGTTCGTCAAGACGGCAGGCCGGATCGTCGTTGCGTACGGAGACGGCACGGGGGCATTTCCGCGCATCCAGCCCGTCTGCAACACGGTCTGTGTGGTGGCCGTGGAGCTCGCCGATCTTGACGGCGACGGTTGGCTTGACGTCGTGGCGCTGGACACTCCCGTCGACGCGGACGGGCAGGCGATCGGCCCCGCCGTCGTCCGCATTCTCTGGGGCTCCGAGACAGGGGCGTTCTCCGAGCAGTCCGAGCTCTCCGCCCCCACGAGCGCGATGAGCGTGCTCGCCGGCGACGTGACGCACGATGCGCGGCTCGACCTGGTGCTCGTGGCACTCGACGAGGACACGGGCTGTCAGGAGTTCCGCGTGCTTGTCGGCGAAGGCGGGAGGCAGTTCCGCGACGGCCCGACGACGCCGACGGATCGCGGCGTCGTGGTCGGGGCTCTGTGCGCGTGGCTGCATGACATGGACGGCGACGGTTGGCTCGATGTCGTCGCGGTGGGAAGCACGAGCATCTACACGCCCACGTCCGTGTGCATCGCGTATGGCAAGGCGGGCGGCGCGTTTAATGTCGTGTGGGATCCGTGGGACGACGGGCGGTCGCCGCGCGATGTCGCACTCGCCGACCTCAACGGCGACGGCCGGACCGACATCGCGATCGCCTACCCGCTCGACTTCGATACCCCGATCGAGGCGTTCTTCGCGACGGGCGAGATGAGTCAAGCGTCGGTGGCAAACGAAGGGCGGATCCGCGTCCTGCGCAACGCGGGAGCGCGGACGTTCGAGCGCGCAGAGTGGCGGGCCGCGACCGTGGCGCGAACGCTCATCGGCTGCGAGTTGGACGGCAATCCGGGCGACGAGCTCTTGGTGTTCGGTCGCTCGGGCAGCGTAAGCGTGTTGACCGGCAGCGCGGCGCTCGCGCCGGGGACCGGCTCGATCTACCTCTGTCCCGTGGGCCCGGTCGTTCCGTTTGTCGGCGACTTCAACGGCGACGGGCATCTGGACGTCGGCGCGCAAGGCACCGCGCGCGATCTGGCGGTGATTGCGGGGGACGGTCGCGGCGGCCTGGGGGCTGGCTGGTTGAGCCCGCCTTTCGACTCCGCCACGACGTGCGGCAACAGGGTCGCAGAAGAGACCGCCGACTTCGACCACGACGGGCATCAGGATCTGGTCTACTACGGCGACATGTGCGGCGTCGGCGTGGCCTACGGCGACGGCACGGGGCGGTTCGCCGACGGCGGACTCCTGTTTGACAGCGAGCACTGGGTTGAGGATGTCGCGGTCGGCGACTTCAACGGCGACGGGGAGCCGGACATCCTGATCGCGGCGGAGACAGGCCAACGCGGCATGTGGGGTGCGATCTGGTTGTACGCCGGCACGGGAACGCGCGCGTTCGTTGCCGACGACGAGCCGGCGCTGCCGACGGTCGAGTTCCTCCGACTGCTGTTGCCTGCGAACATTGACGGCGACGCGTGCCAAGACGTCATTGTCGCGTCTTCCCTCTCCGGCGCGTTCGCATCATTCGGAGCAGCCGACGGCAAGCTGGTTCCCGCCGCTGCGTTTGAGGCGCCGCGCGCTGAGCCGGGATCTCCCCCTTGGGAGCTGGACGGATTCCGCCAGGCGCGCGTCGCCGACTTCACCCACGATGGAGTACCCGACGTCGTGGCCGTGATCAGCCTCGACAAAGACGCAGAAGGCTACAACCGCACAGAGGCGGTGGCCGTCTGGGTCGGCAGCCGAGACGGCGAGTACACCTTCGCTTGGGGCTTCGCCGAAGGGGACCTGTACTTCAGCGGAGTCGGCGACGTCAACGGCGACGGCCATCTCGACTTCCTCGTCGATGATCTGAGTACGGGCAAGGCCCACCTTGCACTGGGAGACGGCACGGGGCACTTCGAGCGCACAGACAGCGACCACCTCTTCGAGCTGAGCGCTGACATGAACGGCGACGGCGTCCTCGACGCCGTGGGGACGTTCTTCGGCCACGTGAGTGTTGCCCTCGGCCCGCTGTTGGAGCCTGACAACCCGCGTGCCCAGTTCATCGACACAGCGAGGGTTCTCCGCGCGAGTTTCGTTCGGCTCGGTTGCCTTGCCGATGTCAATGCTGACGGATGGCTCGACGTCATCAACGTCGACGAGAAGCTCGTGTCCGTCCTCCTCAACCGGTTCGGAGACGCGCGATGAACGGCGCATGTCGGCACGCGCTCGTTGGGGCTCTGTGCCTGCTTGCCGCTGCGTCTTGTGGTGCCGCGAGTGCCTCAACCGGCGATGTGATCTACAGCGCGCCCAGAGCGCATCTCGACGCTGCGCAGATGCAGTTCGGGAGTTCCTTAAGGCAGTGCGGCGCGGCCCACGTGGTGCTCTACGACCCGACCCTTGATCAGACCGAGGAACTGGAGAGGACCGGAGCATCACCGGCCGCTGAAGAGCAGGCCCGCCACTGGGGACGGGAAGTGGCTGGATCGGCTGCCTGCGGCCTCGTCGTCCCAAGCAAGTCGGCGCGGTACTTCCACGCCGATGTCGATCCCGCAACCGGCAAGCGAGAACTCATGCTTCCAATCGACACGGTGGGGCAGGAACCTGCACTACAGCCCGGCTGGCTTGGCCTGCTCTTCGCCCCAGCGCTCAACGTGTCGGCAAGCTACACGATGGCAGGGTTGGCTGAAGCCATCAGAGAAGCTCCGCAAGGCGCCACACTGCACAAGATATCGTACGGCGAGAGCGGGTGGGTCGACCTCTGCCTCCTCGGAGGCGTTCAGAGCCAGCTCGCGGAGGGCACGCCGGCCGACGTACTCCTGAGCTTCGACGCTCGGAAGACAACTCCTAACAGGGATGTTCTCGAGAAGCAGGTTTGGGGCCGCGTCGATGGGACGCTGACTCAGGTCGGTGAGGCCCTGGAGATCGCGCAAGGCCGGCAGCTGACCCTCAACCTCGCGGTCATCGAGCCGGCAAGCGTCGTGAATCTGACAGATGTCCAGGCTGACTGGATTCGGGCGTTTCTCTCATTCATTCCCTTTGACAAGCTTGGAGTGCTCGGCGAAGCGGTCGACCGCATCATGCCCGTGCTCGAGGCCGTCTACGATGACAAGGTGCCGACGCCGTCCGTGCTGAGCGTGGCGCGGTCAGCGATCGAGAAGGCTCCGCCGTCGGTTGCGACGTATGCGGTGAAGGCCGTCCTCTGCATCCTCGGGTCCGCATCTCTCAAGGTCGTTCCCCATGCAGCGCCGGAGGAGTTGGCTGCCGCTGGGGCAAGGCTGGCGGACTACTCGCACCGGGGCATGATCGGGGACGTCATGATGTATCTCGCGGCCGAGGAGGACGCGGGCTTCATGTCCAGCGTCCTCGGACTGCGCTCGGTGAAGGTGAGCGCGGTGACTGCCGGGGCGACAGGCAGCGTCGGCGTTGGCGCAAGCATGGAGCTGTGGGAAGCCCCGCCCTTCGTCTGCGATGCTGCAGAGACAGAGGCTTGGGCGGGGCATGCCGCGCCAGCAGACTACTACCGCAGCTTCGCAGGCGGGCTGCCGGCGCGCGACCCTCTCGACGAGGTCCCGATGTGGGGCGTCGCGCCAAGCGTGCCTCCGTACATCCCTCAGCATGTTCGCGCAGGCAACCGCACGCCGACGTTCGCGCAGGTCCAGCCTTCCACGGCCTCCGTGCGAGTCGGCGATGTCCTCACCATCCGGATCGAAGTCGTAGATCAAGACAAGGACCTCGTGGTGCTCCTGGCAAGAACAGCGTCAGGTGCCGCCGGCATCGGCTCGTTGTCGCCCGAGTTTCTTGTCACCGGCAACGGTTTCGCATTCTTCAGGTTGGCCATTGCCGCGGGGACATTCGCTGATCCTGACGGCGGCGAGATCGTTCTCTGTGCGGTGGACGGAGTGTCGATCGCCGAGACAAGAATCCGAGTGACCGTCCTGAACACACCGCCGGAGTCGACGCCCATGAGCCTCGGAAAGGTGTGGAAGCCCGTTGCCTACCGGACGCAGATGGTGGTGATGGATCCCGCGTGGTACGACATTGGGTGTCTCGAGATCACGGACCGCGACGGCGACACACTCACGATCGGAGTCGGGACGCCCGCGCGGTTCGGCATTGCCGGGACCCTCGTGTCCGGCACGGCCGGGCGGTACCGCGTGACGGCGACGTATCAGGTCGACTCGAACACCCTTCTAACGTGGCATCGAAGTCGAAGGCAGCAGGTAGATCAGTTCGCGGTTGTCGCCACAGACGGCCGCGGCGGGCGTGTCGAGGTACCCGTCACCGTGACGGTCAATGTCCTCAACACGGCCCCGAGTGCCGGCGCGGATTCGGCCGTGACGAGGAGTAATGCCTCCGTTGCGGTTCCTGTCCTGGCGAACGACACGGACCCGGATCAGGACATCCTCACGCTCACGGCAGTGACAGCTCCGGCGCACGGCACGGCGGCGATCGTCGCTGGCGCTGTCACGTACGCGCCAGCAAAGGGCTATGTCGGCTCAGACTCATTCACGTACACGGTCGCTGACGGCTTCGGCGCAGAGGTGGCGGGGCACGTGACGGTGACGATCCTGGACGGCGAGCCCCCCGTGTTCTCGTGGGATCCGCCTGTCATAGGTGCGATCCGGAACGACGTCGGCGTCTGCGGTGCGGTGGCTGCGTGGGGACCTCCAATCATCGGGATCGATGTGACGGACAACGTCGGGGTCGCGAGCCTTACGTCGTCTCATGCTCCAGGCAGCACGTTCCCCGTTGGGTCGACGGTCGTCGTGTACACGGCCCAGGATCCGTCTGGGAACGAGTCGAGCTTCGCGTTCTCCGTTGACATTGAGGACTCCGAAGCGCCCGTGCTCCACGGCGTCCCAGCGGGCGTCGTGACCGCCGCGGCAGAGGGTGAGACGACGAAAGCCGTGTCCTGGATCCCGGCGACGGCCACCGACAACTGCGGCGTGTCCTCACTCTCTTCGTCTCACTCGCCGGGCTGTGCGTTTCCCATCGGCACGACCGTCGTCACAACGGCCGCCTCGGACGTGCATGGAAACATGACCGCAGGAACGTTCCTGGTCACGATTCATCCGCCGCTTGCCGTCGTCGTCGACGATGTCGAGGTGACGACGACGCGGGACGACGGCGAGCACGTGACGTTCGCCGTCGAGGTGGTCGGCGGTTGCCCACCCCTCACGGTTGAGTGCACTCCCGAGTCGGGGGCGTTCTTCACGATCGGGGCGACGTCCGTCACCGTGACAGCCGCCGACGCTTGCGGCTCGGTGGTTGCGGGCTCGTTCGACGTCACGGTGACGCGGGAGGAAGTGAATCACCCACCGATCGCTCGCGACGACCGTCCGCCGGACATGACAACGTACTGGATTCTCGTCTTCGTCCTTTCCAACGACGAGGATCCGGACGGCGAAGAGGTATCCCTCGTGTCGATCGAAGCGCCGCCGTGCGGCGACGCGATACCGAGCGGCTCGCATCCAGGAGCGATCTACTACGTGGCTGCAGATTGCGCCGCGTACAAGGGGCAGACCATCGCGTTCGACTACACGATCGCGGACCAGCACGGGGCCCGCGCCCATGCGACCGTCTATCTGCGGATCCCCGACGACATCGTGCTGCCGCGGGTGCCGGCTGGCGGTGGAGATTAGGGCTGGCATGAGACGTGCCCTCTGGCTTCTACCAGCGCTCGTGTGCCTGCCGTGCACTTGCGCCATCGGGTCGCTCGCCTTTGACTGTGACGGCACGCTGACCTGTGGCACCTACCCCCTCGCTGTTGCGCTCGACGCCTCACTCTCTTTGACCTACGGAACGGAGGGAGGCTCTGCTTGGGCGTCTGCTGATCTTGACGAAGCCGGGTTGGACGTGGTCGTGATCGGCGCGAGGGCTTCGCGCGACGTCGGCCGTATGGCCTGCGAAACCGGAGCGACAGCAAGTTTCGACGCAACGGCCGCCGAATGGAGAGAGGGGACGCTGGACGTGACGCTCGGCTTCGAGACGTTCTGCCTCGCCCTGGGCCTCCTGCGTCAAGGCAAGGGCGTTGGAGGGACGATCCGTCTCGAGTTGCCCCGCGCTTCGCTTCTGGAGGAGGTCTCCATCGGGCTGAACGTCGACGCGTTCGGGCGGGTTCAGACAGAGAGTTGTCAGTTTCCCCTCACGTACGCTGAGACGCGCTTCTCCTTCTCTTGCGCCTGCGCCGAAGGCGTCGGGACGGCCACATTTCTTGCGACGGGCTTCTCCGATTTCGTGGTTTCCGCGGCGAGCGTCGGTGGAATGCCGTTCGGGGTTACGTTGGGGGTGCAGGTGAGGTACGCGGCTGGCGAAAGCACGCTGCACGTCGCGCCAACGCTATCCCTCGGGCATTCAGAGTGCTTCGAGCTGTATGCCGGTCTCGCCTGGGAGCAGGCGACCGCGACGCTCTCCGGCATCGCCCTCTACGGAGTTGGGCTGGCCTGCGAGATCGGCGACGTGCGCGTTCGGGGCCTCTGGGAGCTTGACCCGAACGCGATCTCGCTTGTCGCGGAGCCGTATTGGGCACTCCTCGGCTTCGTCTGGGACGTCAGCGGGTGCTGCGGCGATGGCGAGAGGAGTGTTGCGTTCTTCTTCGGCGAAGACGGGTTGTTCGGCCTCGGAGCTATGGAGTTCTCGATCGAGGAAGTGGCGACTCCCGGCTGCACGACCTCGCTCACCGTCACGCTGAAGACCTCCGGCATCGCGAGCCTGACGTTCGGCTGGCAGGTCAGTTTCTGACCCGACACTCATCCTCGTCGGTCAGATGTCGAAATCGCGGACCACATTCCCAGCCCGACGCTTGCCGATGGCGCGCGCACTTGGGGCTGATGGTCGAGGCATGCCCCCCCCGAGGAGGTCGGCGATCTCCTGTCGGGCATGGCGGCGGCCAGGGACAGTGCGGGTACCTCCGCGGCGCGAGATAAGTACTATGTCCCCGGAATTCCCCTGACTACGGCACAAGCCGGCTCAATCCGCCATCTGTCGCGATCCACACCACGCCGCCGTCGATGAAGATCGCCTGTGCGCGGTCGTCGATGAGGCCGTCCCCGACGCGGTACTCAACCAAGACGTCGTCCGACGTGTCGAACGGGGTTCCGCCGAAGTCGAGCAGGACGACGCCGCTCCACCCCGTCGCCACCCACATGCGTCCCCGTTCGTCCAGAGCGAGTCCGGGATTGCAGTCGCCGATGTCGTATCGCTGCCAACGGTCGTCGCTCGTGTCGGCCAGCGTTCCGCCGTCGTCGAAGGCAAACAGGCCCGGGCAAAGGCCGAACCACTTCAGCCCCTCGCGATCCACGATCACGGAGTACCCGGACGCCGGCCCGATCGGCGAGCCTTCGCCGAACACGAACCACGCGTCGTCCTCCTTGCTGAAGGGCGTTCCTGCGTGGTCGAGGCAGCTCACCGAGTTCGACTCATGCACGACCCAGACCCGGCGATCGCCTTCGATCTTGATGGCGTTCGTGTTGTCCCCTGCGAGCCCGTCGGCCTTCGTGAACAGCAGCCATCGATCGTCGGACTTATCGTGAGGCGTTCCTGCAGGATCGAGGACGCCGATGCCTTTCTGCGTCGCAATCCACACCCGGTCCGACGCGTCTACGGAGACGGCACGGACGTAGCTCAACGGCAACCCGTCATCCGAAGAGAAGAATGTAACGGCGTCATCTGCCTTGTCAAACGGAGTCCCCGCGTCGTCGAGCGCCGTAATGCCGCCCGTGGTCGCCACCCAGAGCGTTCCGGTCGCCGAGCGATCCACAGCCAGCGGGATCCCCACGTCGAAACGAACGGACTCCGTGCCATCCGTCGCAGTGAGCGCCGACGCGCCCGCCCACGTCACGCCAGCCTCGGCCCTCACAGCTCGAACGTCTGCGCCGAACAGCCAACCTTCGACGGCGTAGCTCACCCAGGTGTCGTCGGTCTTGTCTGACGGGGTCCCGCCCGCATCAAGGCGGCTCAACCCACCCTGCAAGGTTGCGCACCACACGACGCCCTCATCATCGAGAGAGACTGCGCACGCTTGGCTCGCGAGCAAGCCGTCTGCCACGCCGAGATTCGTGACGTTGTCGTCGCCCCGATCGAACGGCGTGGAGGCGCCCTCCAGCAGGACAAGCCCTTTGCCGGTCGCAACGTAGGCTGTGCCATCGCGGAACGCTATCCCGAAGCAGTAGGTGGTTGAGGAGAATCCGAGTTCGGCGACGAACGTCGTCCACTGGTCGTCGCTTGGGTCGGTCGGCGTTTCGCCGAAGTCGAGCACGCTGACGCCGCCGCGGGCGCCGATCCAGATGTGCCCAGCATCATCGACCGCTACGCACTGCGAGTCGTCGGCGAGGAGTCCGTCCGCCTTCCTGAAGCTCGTCCACACGTCATCTGACGTGTCCAACGGGTCGTGTCCTACGTCGAGCACGCTCAGGCCGCCCGACGTCGCCACCCAGGCTCTCCCCTGCGGATCGAGGCAGATGCCACTTACGGTCTCGTTGGCGAGACCGTCCGCCGAGCGGAACGACGTCGTGCGGTCGTCCGAGCGATCGGCCGGCGTCCTGCCGTCGTCGAGCACAGTCATGCCGCGCACCGTTCCAATCCACTTGCGACCGACCGAGTCGATGGCGATGCACAGCACCCAGTTGGATGCGAGTCCGTCCTCAGAGCCCCAGCTCGTCCACTCGCCGTTCTCAAGGACGGCGAGTCCGCCGGCCCACGTGCCGAGTCCGATCCACGGGCGGCCCGCGGTGTCGACCACCACGGCTGTGACGCACCCGTCGGGAAACCCGTCGGGCGCGAGGTGGATCTCCGGCGTACCCGTTGAGACATCCCACTGGACGAGACCGCCCGTCGTGCCGACCCACGCGGTATCCTGCCAGAGCGCCAGCGACTGCGCGCTGTTGACGTAGGTGAAGCTCTCCCAGATGGGGGATGCGCCGGAGGCTCCGACAGCCGCGACTCCCACGGCAAGCACAGCCTGCAATATCGCGACGCACCTGATCCGCATGACTCTCCTTCCGCACCCCGCCATCCCTGCGAATGGCGGGGGGACACCGCGATCCTACGGCTCTCAGATCGGCTCGGGCAAGCTGCAGCGCTGGAGGCGAGCGACGAACCCCGTCGCGACGCTCGGCCGACCCGACGAGACGGCCGGCCTACACTTGCGCCTGTCCCGGGTCGTGACCTGTCTTCGCGTGTCGCGTCGTGAGGACGCACCGGACATACGGTGCTGACCGGCGAACCGATCCTTCGGGTCGTGCCTTGCGAAGACCTCGGCGAGCTCCCATGGGGTGGAGTCGTGCCCAGGGCTGCGGGCGCGACGGGGCGCGAGATGCGTGCCGTCTGCGTGAGGCTTCTCAGAGGCGCTTCATCCAGGCGCGACCCCGCGCCTCTTCGCGCAGGCCGACGGACTCGTACAACGCCCCGGCCGGCGGTTCGTACCAGTTGACGTAGGCGTTCGTCGCTCCCAGCCATTGCAGGCGGCGCAAGGTCTCGGTCATCACGGCCTTGGCGAGACCGAGTCTCTGGTAGGCCGCCGCCGTCCCGTCCAGGACGAACACGCCCTCGCGGGTCGCGTCGTCGAAGTAGCAGACGGCGAACGACGCGATGTCGCCGTTCGGTGCGATGGCCACGACGTCGAGGTCGCGTCGGTAGAGCGGCGCTCGCTGGACGTTGCGGTACCAGGCGCCCGTCATGTCGCAACCGGTGTCCGGCTCGTCGGGGTGGAAGGCGCGCCAAGAGGCCAGGCTTCGCCTGCCGTGCTCGTCCACGTCGCCCATCGAGCGGATGTGGAAGCCCTCCGGCACGGCGACGTCGCGAATCGGCGCATCGAGAGGGCGTCGTCCGTAGTGCTCGACCGCGTGTTCGCTCACGAAGGTTTCGTAGCCGCGGCTCCGCAGCACGCGGAGGAGCTGCTCGTCGTCCTCCATCGACCAGACCCAGACGACGCGGCCGCCGCTCTGCGACGGCGTCGAGTACTCGCGCTCGGCGGTCTCCACCATCTCCGCGAGCAACGCCTCGTCCCGAGTGGCGGGGCGGACGTGGACGTGGCAGACCCCGGGGTCGCCCTGGTTCAGGACGGCGGCGATCTCTCCTGTCTCATCCTCCCACATGCAGAGTTCGTCCGGCTGTCGCTCGACGACGTTCTCGAGCCAGTGCCAGCGCCAGGAGTCGAACAGCGCGACGTGCCAGTTCCCGCCAGCCTTTCCCTCCGGGCGTGGCAGGCTGCGGAAGAAGGCGCGGGCGCGCCAGTAGTCCGATGCGTCGCGGTAGTGCGTCAACTGCAAAGACATGCGGCTCCCTAACGCAGGAACGTCGTCGAGGTCGAACTCTGGCCTGCGGCACCATGTCCAGGAACTGCCATCGCGCATGCTCTGCCGAGAGGACGACCGCGATGGCGGCCCAATGCCGGTTCACGCGCTGGGCTTGACGTCCTTCATGACGATGTCGCGGACCTTGTCTGCAGGGAGCGAGGCGTGCATCTGAACGATGACCCAACGGCCGTCCCGCCTTTCCAGAACGCCCGTCCAGCGGAGGCCTTCGCCGAATCGGCTCGCCTTGCCCTCCCACGAGACCACGTCGTCGAGGTCGGCGAAGTACCACGCCACGTCGCCCGATCGCGAGAGCTGGATGCGCACGTCGCGGACCTCCGTCCTTACGGCCTCAAATCGCGGGTCGAGCCAGGTCTCAAACGACTTCTCGTGCTCGGCCCATCCCCTCGTGATGTGCGTCGAGCCGGTCCAGATGATCAGGAGGTCCTCATCGTGGGCCATCGTGTCCTTCTGCATCTCGACGTCTTTCGTGAGGGCCCACATGATGTTGTTGCGGATCACCTGCTCGATCACGGCCTTCTCGTCGTTCTCGTTCGTCTTGACCCTCCTTCCCGCCTTGTCTCAGTGATGTTGCCAGCCTGGATGGCTCCAAGGTTGAGGAACGGGAGTCTCGCCATCGTCGCGCGGGAAGACCGCTGCTGGGCAGAAGCGACGCAGAGGGATATGACAGACTCAGCGACTGCGCATCGCATGACCGAGTCGTTGGGAACGCCGTGCGTGGATCGACTGACGGATCATCGAGCCTCGCACTCCGCGCCCACGGGCAGACGTTTGCTGGGTGTGGCCCTCTCGGGCCCG
Organism: Candidatus Bipolaricaulota bacterium; assembly: GCA_040752575.1. Classification (GTDB taxonomy): domain Bacteria; phylum Bipolaricaulota; class Bipolaricaulia; order UBA7950; family UBA9294; genus CAIOGO01. The sequence continues at coordinate 3,772 of JBFMGK010000043.1, read as the reverse complement.
CCGCACCGACCCTGCGTTCGACGTCGAATCTATGGCCCCCGAGTCGACCACACCGCCTACAGGTCTTTCATGAAGGTGGCCTCAAACGTTGGACCGATCGGGAAGGTGCGGCCTTCTCGGCTGTGCGTTTCACGGAGGCCGGCCGACTTCATGAGGGTTCGCCAGCCGTCCACAGAGACTCCGTGCCGCGGATCCGTGGGCTCACGCAACTCGAGTCTTCCTCCCGGCCGCAGCAGGCGCGCGAGCGCCGAGATCGTGAACGTGCGCTCCGATTCGGGAACGTCATGGAGTGCGTTGTGAATCACCACGACATCATACGAGTCCGCGGGGAGGGAGAGGGTCTCGATCCGGCCAAGGACGCAGCGGACGTTTGCGCGCCTTCTCAGCCTGCGGGCGGCGATGGCCAGCATGGGGGGAGAGATGTCGACGCACGTCAGCGTACCGCGCGGCAGGCGCGGCGCGAGGTGTTCGGCGATGCCACCGGAACCGCAGCCGAAGTCCAGGACGACCTCTTCGCCGCGCAGGCCGATGGAGTCCGCGTAGCGGCGGTAGAAGCCTCGCAGGAGGCGAGGGGCCAGAAGCCCGTCAACGAGAACGAAGAGGAACGGGGGGCTTTCGAAGTTCACGAGGACTCCATGCCGACGACGAGCTCGCCGACCCTCAGGGGCATTGCGCCGATGATCTCGATGCCAATAGCATTGGCATCGACGCGCGCCCCTGAAAGGCGCGACCGGGCGAGGATTGTGCGCACCTCCTCGGGGACGTAGGCTGCGCGCACCGAGGAGTCGAACCCGGCACGCATCGATCGCGAACCGGTCATCGTCCGCAAGAGCACCCTCAAGGCAGCGTTCATGTCTCGCCGCAGATCGGTGACGCAGAACGCTCCGCCGGGGCGAAGCACGCGCCCAACCTCATCGAAAACGGCCACCGGATCGGCCCACTCGTGGAGCCCGCCATTCGCGAAGACGGCGTCGAAGGTTCCGTCGCCGAATGGCATCGAACACGCATCCCCATGGACGTACGAAGCGCGCGCGGCCAACCCTTCTGCCGCGGCGTTGCCACGGCACCGCTTCAGCATCTCCTCGCTCAGGTCGAGGCCGGTGAGTGTCGTTCCCTGCGTCTTCGACAGCCAGTCGAGGCCGAGATATCCCGGACCTGGACTTATCTCGAGAGCATGTCCCGAGACGATGCCTGCGGCCAGGATTGCGCGCGTCTCGATCCAGCCGCGCTTTCGCATCGACTTCATCCAGCGGTCATAGGCCTCGGCGTCGAACGCACCCTGGATCCCTTCGACGGTCTCGATCACTCTCTCTCGGATCACGGTCTCTCCTTCGCGGGTCGAGGCTCTCTCCCGGTGGCTCCGGGGCGAATCTCCCCCTTCTTGACGGCTGCGAGCAGTTCGTCGGTCCACGACCGCTCTGTGGCGAGGTGCTTCATCGTGTGGTCGAAGATGGCGCGGGCCTGGGGCGGCACGTGATGGCTCTCCAGTGTCTCGGCACGGTGCTGGTCGACCCAGGTCTGGGTCTGCTCAAGATTCGCGGCGCGGCGTTCCAGCGACTCCTCGACCTCCCGCCGAGGCATCGCATCGATGAAGAAGAGCGCCAGGTCTACCGCGTACGAGGGACGCTCGACGATCAGCCAGGCCTCGCGCAGGAGGCGCGCGAACTCCGCCTCTCCGGCGGGCGTGACGGCGTATACGGTACGAGACGGACGACCGCCGCTTCGTTCCGTGGCAATGACCTCGATCGCACCTTCCTCTGCGAGCTTCTGAAGGGCGTAGTAGATCGACCCGAAGGCGATCGAGGTCCAGTCGCCCATGTGTTCCTCGATCGTCTGCTTGATCTCGTATCCGTGCAGAGGACCCTGGCGAAGGAGCCCCAGAATCACAAGCCTCGTTGACATCTTGCCTCCAGCGTGAATATAAAACCTAGAATATACAAACGCGAACCTGCAGTCAAGGCAAGACCTCGGCGTCCCACTCCAAGGTGGCAGGCCGATCACGCGGATCCGACGTCTGTGCGTCGCGTCGACGAGCCACTGCGGTGGATTCTTTGGGGTCGGGTCAAGTCCTGCAATCAGGCACTGTGTTGTGTGTCCGCGAGACGCGGGAAGCTCGAAGTCGTCGACTGATCTTTGAGTAGGGGACGCCGAGGTGGTCGGCGATCTCCTGTCGCGCAGCGGTGCTCAAGGCAGGCGTGCGGTGCCGTAGGGGGCACGAGAGCTGGGTAGATGTCAAGAAGCAAGATCTTGCCCCTTCGCCATCGCGAAGCGCCGGGTGCTATCGACGGTCAAGGGCATTCCGCAGATTCCTACCCGCCTCCGTCATCCATGCGATGTTCCCTTCGCGGTTCTGCGGATACCGCTCGACCATCGCTGCCGCCCACAGGATCTCGTAGGCGTGCCATGCTGCAATGAACAGGTCGAGGTGTTTCGCCTGGTCCGACGGAAGGTCGCGCACCTCTTGGTAGCCCTCGATGAACGCCTGACGCAGCGCAGGCCAGTCGCTCCTCTGGCGCACGTGAGAGAGCGCGACGCCAATGTCGTACATCCAGTGCGCGAAGGCGCAGTCCCCGAAGTCAATCGGCCGCGCCTCGCCGCGCCAGAAGAGGATGTTGTCGCCGAATGCGATGTCAGCGTGGACGAGACCGAACGCCGACCGTCCTGTTCCCAGTTCCGCCATGACGTCTCTCAGCCTGTCAACCGCCGCGTCGTACGCAGGCCTGACCTGAGGCGTGATGTGTTGGTGCGCGACCGCAGCGCGTACGCCGGTCGGGTTCGCATCCCCGAACAGGCCCTCCCAGTCATAGCGCCAGCGGGTGAATTCGGAAGGAGGCGTCCATCCCGAGGCTTGGACGTGCATGCGCGCCATGACGTGGCCGGTCGCGCGAAGGTGCGGCGTGCCGATGCCCGCCTCCTGCATTCGTCCTCGCACCCAACGGAGGAGCGAACACTGCCGCGTGCCTGAACTTCCGGGAACTTCGATCTCCAGGACGAGGTTCCCATCCAGAGCTCGCACCGGCTCGGGGACTGGCAGATCCGCTTCGCTGCGCAGGGCTTCGAGCCACATGAGTTCCGACGCGATGAGCGCCGTGCTCTGATAGCCGGGTTGGTTCAGTCGGAGGATGTACTCCCCGTCGACAAAGACGTCCCCCTGGCGACCATGGCGCAACCGCTCCGGCACAGCAGCGCGGAAGGACGCGTTTCCCGTGTCGTGGTTGAATCGCAACGACGCATCCTCAAGCCCGTAGGCCTCAAGAGCTTTCCGGACCGCTTGGCGCAACCTGAGAATGCGGCCGCGCTGTGTGAGTTTATCGTAGGGCTTCACTTCATCGTCCTCCACGAGCCGTCATGGCAGGGCTCCGACTCACGTTCCGGACCGCCTACCGAAGCAGCCGGCCGTCAACCACGCCGTCGGGTCGGCGGTCAAGGAGCGCATTGTAATGCATGTTCGTGCGGTCGGACGCGACGAGCGAGGGTTCGACATGCCGTGGAGCGTCGGCCAGACCGGGTGCCGCGCGGTGCGATGGAGCCGCCGGCCCGCATCTCCGGCGGGCGGGCGGAGGCTCGTTGCGGTCCCTTGCCGCGTTGTAGACGCAGACGGGGAACACGAAGAAGATGTCCGAAGCGAGCTCGGGTCCCCTGGCCACGAGGTGGCTCTCGAGAGCCTTCGCGCTCTGAAGCCGAACGGCCACGCGGGTTGCGAGATCCTCTTCCTCGGGTCGCCGCGCGGCGACCAAAGATCCCGCCGAGTGGCCGGCCTACATCGCCGAGA
>JBFMGK010000042.1:0-3924 GCA_040752575.1 Candidatus Bipolaricaulota bacterium | reverse complement strand
ATCGCTTCGCATCGTCCAGAGCCACTCGCTCAGGCGCATCTCTTGAAGTGGCCTTTGCCGCTCGTCTCCTCTGCTCGACGAGGGCCGCCGCGTCCGCAACGGACCTCTTGGCGTCCTGCAGCTCCTGGCAAGCCTTCTCGAACGCCTCGCGCAGTGCGTGCGACTGGTTCCTGATCCCTTCGTGTGCGCGCCGGACCTCTTCCTCCGCTCGACGGAGGTCGGTGGGGATCGCTGCCCGCGATAGATCAATGCCTCGCCGCAGGGCGGCGAACCGCGTCGCGGCGGAGTGCCCGAAGTGATCGAGAAGGGGGTCACCGACCGCCTGCTCCGTCGCGTCCTCGGCTTCGGCCTCATCCTCCGAGTCGTCCTCCGTTACGGAATCCTCGACGGCCCCTTCGCCTGCATCCGCTTCTTCTTCCCCGGCGGCTTCAGCTCGCTCCGTTGGATTCTCGCTTTCCGTCTTCAAGGAGAAGAAGCCGCTCTCCATGTTCCATGGCGCCAGGACGGGAGTGGGCGCGTAGTCCTGGAGGAAGAACTCTTCGACTTCCTTCCATCCAAGGCTCGTCACGATCACGAAGCGCTCGTCACGCCAGAACGCGCGAGCACCGGGGTCCCGCTGCTCTGCGAGGAGGCGCAGGACGCCCAGCCCGCCGAGGTAGGTGGCGAGTGCATCGGGCCTGAATCCTGTCAGCTCATGTACGTGAATCATCGTCACGAGGTCCCCCGCTTGATCGGGCCTGCCGTGGTCGCGGATTGCTTCGTCCGACGTGCCATGCCCCTGCCACCGGGGCCGGAGCCCTCTCCCTGTGCTGTCGCATTCGCCAGCGTCTTTTCGATCCATTCCCGCAACTGCGCGTCCCGGTCTTCCGCAGCGGCCATCGGCGGCACTTCGGCAAGGTTGGCCGGAAGACGCTGATCTACCGGACTGGCAATCTGCGACGCGCGTACGTCGGCGACTCGCAGAAGGGCCTCAAGCCAAGCAAGCTGAAAACTCCCGTAGTGCCCCCGCAAGGCGATCGCGCGTTCGACCCAGCTAGGTCCATACCGCCGCGAGAGACCGAGCCTTGCAGGATCAAGGTGGAGCGTCACCTGCGGAAGCTCGAGCTCATCTCCTCCCTCGTCCACGAGAGCGAGCGTGGGCAGCACGTCTTCCTCCCGGACGCCGCGGATCGGAAGGTCTCCACACGGCCCGGGGTTGTCCTGATCTCGCGGGCTCATCGCCAGCGAGGCTCGTACCTTGCCGTGATGGCACATGACGAGATAGAGGACGAGGTTGAACGTGATTTCGTCAAGTTCGACGAGGCGAGCGACAAGACCCGTGGGATCTGAAAGCCGATCGTCATCCGACGGGAGCTCCCGGCCGACGGTCGCCTCCAGGACTTCTTCGTGGCCTCCATGCAGGCCGACGTGTTCTGCCAGCGCGCGCCACGCCAGCTCAAGGAGAGCGAGGGTACTCGCCAACTCGTGCCTGAAGCCCGGACGCTTTCCAAGGGAGCTGTGGTCGTACAGGTCACGAAGACGGTGCCACCGTCCCTTCGGCGCCTTCGCCAGCGGGACGTCGGCGCCGATGCCGTTCCGGTCCCTGATCGCGCCGACGAAGGCGCGGTGCGCCTTGCCAATGTCGTGGGTAAGTCCTGCGAGCCGGAGCGCGACTGCTTCTCTCGCCGGAGCCTGGATTCCCACGGCCTCGGCCACGGTCCATGCACGCGCCGCCGTCTCCGAGCAGTGGGTCGCTATCGTCTTGTACTGACGACTGGCGTCGCCGACGCCCTCACTCAGCTCATCCTGCTCATCTGCTGCGTCAGCGGCGTCGGCAGCGGCCATCGCGCGGGCATGCGCGGCATCGACCGGAACCGTCCCCAGATTTCCGGTAAAGCCGACGCTCACGTCGTAGCCGCCTGCGCGTGCATCGACGAGGATCGTCTGACCCGGGTAGATGTGACGTTCGTCGAGCCGCTCCCAGGCGCCATCCAGGTAGCTCCACACCCACGCACGCGGGGGAGCCTTCTTCTTTGTGCGCTCGTTCGACCCTTCCCCGGGGGTCTCCGCGTCGTCCTCTCGGGCTCCGGCGCCAAGGAGCCACGTCCGAGCATCGCCGACCGGAATGCGGCAGAGTGCATCGTGCGAGGGTCGAAGGCGCTTGTGTGGCGCCTCCCGGTCCGGTATCGGCCACCACCATACGGTCACATCACGCTCGTCGCCTTCGCGGACGAAGCGAGAGATGTCGATGTCCGCGCCGGTGAGATCGGGCGTGGTGTCGAAAAGGTCGTGGAGGTCTCGCTGCGTGAGGACGTGCAGTGGCGCGTAGGGGTAGAGACGGGGCAGCAAGCTCTCGTCCCCACGCGCTGCCTGGGCCTCCTCGAACGCCTCCAGCGCCGCGGGACCCGCGCCGGCGGAGAGAACATCGATCGCTTGAGACGCCGCTTCGACTTCCGCGAACTCGTATGGCAGCACGGTCGAACGATCCGCGCTGTGTCGCTTCTCGGCACGTTCGGCGTCGTCCTTGGCCTTGATGTCCCGGGCGCTCTCGTCGCTATGGCGGCGATCGACGACGATGACCCGACCCTGGCCACCGTACCGAGCACAGCGTCCGAAGCGCTGCACGAGCGGCGCCCACGGCGCGAGCTCGGTGACGAGGGCGTCCGCGGAGATATCGACCCCCGCCTCGACGACCTGCGTCGCGACGATCACACGGTTCTTGCCCGGCCCGCAATACTCGCGCGCGAGGAACTCCCTCGCCCACGTTCTGCGCTCCTCCCCGCGAAACCGCGAGTGGACAAGCCGAAGATCGACTCCTTCGAGGCGCTTCCCGAGCTCCTTGTGGAGGGCCACTGCACCCCTGACCGTGTTCGCGATCACCAGAGTGATCCCTTGGCTGGTCTCCGTATGGGCCTCGACCACGATGCTGGCCCATGCTTCTGCCTTCTTGTCCGTGACGGCGGGCACGGACCGTCTGCAGATGCTCTTCTCGACGGCCCACAGGTCGCCGATCCGCTCGGGCTGCTCGAGGCGAACGATCGGGATGGAATCGACATTGTTCAGGGACGGCGCCCGCCGGAGCCACTCGCGCTGGAGGGTCGCGCTCATCCACCAGGTCCGGCGGGGACGCGGGAGCTTGGTGGCCTGTTCGTCATGGCGTGCGAAGGCCTGAAGCTGCGCGCTCGTCGCTAGTCCCACACCCATGAGCTGGATCTCATCCATGACCCATAGACAATCCACGTTCAGCAGCCCGTACTCCATCGGCCAGCGTGCGCGTCCAGCGCCATAGCCCCGGTTGAGGGCTCGCGAGAGAAGCATGTCCTGCGTACCTATGAGGATGCACTCGCGCTCTGGTTGCAGGTGCCAGTCGGAAGGCGACAGCCCTCCGAGAAGGACATGGACGTGCTGCTGCGGATCGAGTCCCGCCTGCTCAAGCCAGCAAGCGACCTCGCCCTTCGTCTGCTCGACGAGGGTGCGCATCGGGAGGCAGAGCACGAGGCGACGGGGCCAGACGTCATCCTTGCGATGCACGCGATTCCAGAGCCATGCGATCGTGACCCCGGCAGTCTTCCCGAAGCCGGTCGGGATCCGGATGAGCCGGTCCCTGCACGAGGAATCCGACGCGAGACGCGCTTGCCACGCGTGGCGGTGATGGCCGGTCAGGGTCCGGAAAAAGTCGTCGAACGGCGTCATGGCTCCGTGGTCCCCAAAATATCGATCGAGATACGGAAGCGGAGCCCCGGCACGTTAGTCCGCAGGAGCCGTCCGGCCGCGTCGGCGAACGTCTCGGCGCCGCTCGCGAACTGGGCGACCCGCAGGCTCTCCCCGAGGAGGGCGTTGGCGTCCATCATCGCGCACAAACGCGGAACGGCAAACAGCCAGGTCTGCACACGCTGGAGTTCGACGTGAACTTTGGTCACGTCATGCCTCAGATTCTCGGTGACG
>JBFMGK010000041.1:0-11727 GCA_040752575.1 Candidatus Bipolaricaulota bacterium | reverse complement strand
CAACGGCAAGCAGGGTGGCAGCATGTCACAGCTGGCTGAACACCTGCGCAAGCACGCCGGGGAAGCAGACGACATCTTCGGCCCGCTCCGCCAACTCGCCGAGCCGCTCGACCCTGCCAAGCTCCAGACAATCCTCGGCCTGCACGGCCGATTCATGACCCTGATTCAGCCGGTGCTGCGCCGTAATCAGTCCCCGCGCTCCTTCTGCTCGAAGTACATGCACTTCCATTGCTCGGCCGTGCCGATCATCGATACCTACGCAGCCGCCGCCTGCCGAAAGATGATCCGGTGGCAGAAGGCGTTCTGCCTGTTTGACCTGCCCGCCGGCACGGATGAGTACTACGCCTCGTATGTCCTTTGCTTCTGGCAGCTCTACCAGCAGGCCCACGCCGCCGGCCTGGAACCGACAGTCAAGCACCTCGACTACTACCTTCTGTCCGCTGTGGAGTCGATCGCATGAGCACGACTAGATCTGCCGTGCCGCCGCTGCCGCCCGCCGAGACTGGTCTGCCCGAAGGATGGGCTCGTTCTCTTGCACGCGACGTGCTCGATGTGAGGTATGGTAAGGGGTTGCCGGAGAGGGACAGGAGGAGTGGCCCGTACGCCGTGTACGGCTCAAACGGTGTTGTCGGACACCATGACGAACCGCTCACCGCCGGCCCCGCGGTCATCCTCGGGCGCAAGGGCACAGTCGGAACGGTGCACTTGTCTCGACAGCCCTGTTGGCCGATAGACACGACCTACTTCGTGGAGGAGGCTCCTGGGCTAGACATAGGCTTTCTCTACTACGCCTTGAGCACCATGGGCCTGCCTGGAATGGACACCTCCTCGGCAATCCCGGGACTGAGCCGCGAGGACGTCTTTGCGCAAGCGCTGCTGCTTGCCCCTCTGCCTGAACAGAAGCGGATTGTGGCGAAGGTGGAAGAACTCCTGGAGCAGGCGGATGCAGCCCGGGCGCGGGTGGCCCGGGTGTCGGCTATCCTCAGACGCTTTCGCCAATGCATCCTCGCCGCCGCCTGCTCTGGTCGACTCACTGAGACGTGGAGGCATTCCCACCGGACACCGGAGGCCGCCGGCGACCTCATTGATCGGATTGCAGCATCCCGTCCAGCGGGGGCGCGGGTGTTCGTCTGTGATGTGCCAAAGGCTGAAGAAATGCCGGACGGCTGGGCCAGAACAACCATTGGTTTCTTGGCTGAACCCACACTCAATGGTCGTCCATACGTCACGAGCGGCTCGCGCGGGTGGGCCCGCTACGTCTCGGACAGAGGCCCCTATTTCGTACGCTCTGAGAACATAAACACCGATGTCCTGCGGATTGAGGAAGCCGTGAGGGTCACCGCGCCCGCAGGCGCGGAAGCGGATCGCACAAGAGTCTGTGACGCCGACTTGCTGCTGACGATCACCGGCAACAACGTGGGCCGAACCGCGGTCGTGCCGGCAGGTGTACCTGCGGCTCACGTCAGTCAGCATGTCGCAATCATCCGAACTACCCGTCTCTCTGACGTTCGCTATCTCTGGCTCTGGCTGCGGTCGAGCAACCATGGGCAAGGCCAGTTGGGGGAGCACTTCTACGGCGAGACAAAGCCAGGGCTGAATCTCGATCAGGTGAAATCTGTGTGGGTTGATCTGCCGCCGGTATCTGAGCAGCGCGAGATCGTCCATCGGGTACAAGTCCTGTTCACCCTGGCCGACGAGATCGAGACACACGTTCGTGCGGCGACGGGGCGGGCCGCGCGGCTGCCCCAGGCCATTCTCGCCCGCGCCTTCCGCGGCGAGCTTGTTACCACCGAAGCCGACCTCGCGGCCAGAGAAGGCCGCGACTACGAGCCGGCGTCCGTCCTGCTGGAGCGAATCGGCGAAGCACGCAAGCAGCACAAGCCTGGCAAGCGCGGGCGTGGAGGCAAGAACATGGCAAAGCGCAGTACAGGCCGCCTGCCGGCCACGAGACGCAGGCCGCTCGATGAAGTCCTCCGCGAGCAAGGCGAGCCGTTGACGCCGGAGCGGCTCTTTGACCTGGCTGGCTTCGACGCAGGGTCCGTGGACGACTTCTACGAGCAGTTGAGAGAACTTGTGCAGGATGGCAAGGTTCGCGAGAACCGTCCGGACAAGGAGAACGTGACTCTTGAGGCCGTGGGGATATGAGACTCGACAAGCTCACAATCGGCAGCTTCAAGAACTTGCGAGACTTCTCGATCGACTTCGATGAACAGACCCCCACGACGGTGCTTGTCGGCCGCAACGGCACGGGGAAGTCAAATCTGCTCGAGGCGCTGACGATCATCTTCCGCGATCTGGATGCAGGAGAACCGCCGCAGTTCCCGTATCTTCTTGAGTATCTCTGCAGAGGACGAAAGGTCAGAGTCTCGGCACTGATGCCGGATGACCCGAAAGATGTCCGCGCCTGGGTCGATGGCAAGGCCGTTCACTACAGGCAGCTGTCGCAGGTCAATGGTCAGCGGTGTCTGCCGAACTTCGTCTTCGGCTACTACTCCGGCCCGAGCAACCGAATGGAGGAGCACTTCGAGAAGCACGCGGATCGCTTCTACGCGGCCCTGCTACATGGCAGTGACCGCCCGCTGAGGCCGCTGTTTTACGCGCGGCCTATCCACAGTCAGTTCGTCCTGCTGGCCTTCTTCCTGAAACGGGAAGAGGAGATTGAGAGGTTCCTTCGTGAGCATCTCCGAATCGAGGGACTGGAGTCGGTGCTATTCGTGATGAGTGAGCCACCATGGCGAAGCCCCTCGGGTGATGGACGCTTCTGGAACGCCCGCGGCGTCGTGAGCCAGTTCCTCAACGAGCTGTACCGGCGGGCGCTTGCGCCCCTGCGCTTGGAGCACCGAGTCAGTATTGGCTTTCGCAGGACAGGCACACGGGAGCACCTGTACCTCTATCTCAAGGACGTGGAGGCCCTGCGCGGACTAGCCGAGCACTACGGCACGCAGCAGGAGCTGTTCAAGGCCCTGGAGAGCACGTACATCTCGGAGCTTATCAGCGAGGTACGAATCCGCGTGAAGGCGCGCAACGTAGACGAGTCGCTGACCTTCCGCGAGTTGAGCGAAGGGGAGCAGCAGCTTCTGATGGTCTTGGGCCTGCTGCGGTTTACGAAGGAGGATGAGTCTCTCTTCTTGCTGGACGAACCCGACACCCACCTCAATCCAGCGTGGAGCCTGCGGTATCTGGAGTTCCTTCGGCAGATCGCCGGGACCCAGGAGAACAGCCACATCATCATGACGACCCATGAGCCGCTGACCATTGCCGGGCTTGGGAAGTCGCAAGTGCAGATCATGCAACGAGACGAGCAGACAGGTCGCGTCTCTGCCATGACTCCAGACGTAGATCCGAAAGGCATGGGTGTCAACGGGCTGCTGAAGAGCGAGCTTTTCGGGTTGCGCACAACCCTCGATGTCGAGACCGTCGGCAAGCTGGATCGGCGGTCGGAGTTGTACGCGTTGGGCGAAGAGCGCAGCGCTGAACAGGCCACCGAGCTGACGAGGCTGTCCGATGAGTTGTCGGAGCTCGGCTTTGCCAGCGACTTCCGCGACCCATACTACGCAGCCTTCGTCAAGGCAATGGCTCGGCATCCGCAGTTCCGGAAGCCCACCCTCACGCCTCATGAGCTTGCCGAGCAGGAGCAGATTGCCGCTGAGGCGCTCGACCGGATCGTTGCCGCGGGCGGCAAACCATGATCCACATTTCGCTGGAAGGGAAGACGCCACCGGCTGAGTGGCTGGAGCGGGCCCGGGAAGCCACTGCCTTGCTCGATGCGGCTGCGACGCACGAGGAAAGAGAGCGGATCATTGACGCCAATGCTGCGGTATGGCGCGACCTGAAAGCGTGGCTACTGGACATCTCCCATGGAAAGTGCTGGTACTCCGAAGCTCAAGACGCGTTCTCGCATGGCGATGTAGAGCACTTCAGGCCGAAGAAGATCGCCAAGAACATGGATGGAACGACGCGAGAGGGATACTGGTGGTTGGCTTTCGCGTGGACGAACTTCCGGCTCTGCGGCAACGTCGGGAACACCTCGAAAGGCACTTTCTTCCCCTTGCGCTCGGGCAGCTTCGTAGCGTCTAGCACAGACCGCCACATCGAAGACGAGATCTGCTACCTGCTCGATCCGACCAGGGCTGGCGATCCAGCGCTGCTGTCCTTCAATGAGGAAGGCGAGGCCATCCCGATGCCAGGGCTAGGAGGATGGCAACGCGAGCGTGCGGAAGTGACGATCAGGCTCCTGAAGCTCTGCCACGAACCACTGGCGGACCTCAGGCGGCAGAAATGGATGCAGTGCCGTGACGAGATCGACGCGTGCCAGCGCCTGATGAAGCGCCTGGAAGATGGGGCGGGCGCTGCGGCACAGACTCAGCTTGACATGAGGCTCAGGGGGCTCATGCGGATGATCCAGCCAACCGAACCGTTGTCGGCAGTGGCGAGGGAGTGCCTCACCGCAAGCGGGCTACGCTGGGCGAGTCGGGTGGCTGTAGGCTTGTGAGTCGCAAAACGGATGCAATGGAACCTCCGGTCCAGACGCCGGGAGCGAGAGAAGGTGAACGAGATGCGTAGTCCAAGTCCGACCGTGCAAGTCGCAACGAAGGTTGTCTATGCAGCGTTCGAGCTCCTGCGCGAGAACGGCGGGCAAATGAAGGTGCGTGACATCGTTGCTGAAGTCCCCAGACGCGTGCCTCTGGATGCCTGGGCGAAAGAGCGCTACGAGTCGGGGTACATCCGCTGGCAGACGTTCCTCCAGTACTACTCGAGCGACTGCGTCAAGGCCGGCTTCCTGCGCAAGAAGTCGGGCACGTGGTTCTTGACCGAGGAAGGCGAGAAGGCCATGGCCCTTGGCGCGGAGAAGTTCCTCCAGGCATCTGTGGACGCCTATCGAAAATGGGACGCCGAGAGGAAGAGCCGCGAGCCTGAACCAGTCGAAGCCGCCGACATCGAGCCGGGGCAGACCCCGGTTCAAGCGTCCATGGATCAGATCCAGGAGCTGGCGAACGAGTCGCTCGAACGGCACATTGCCGGGAAGAATGCCTACGAGTTCCAGGATCTTGCCGCCGCGTTGCTCCGCGGAATGGGGTACTTCACGCCGTTTGTTGCGCCGCGCGGGAAGGACGGCGGAGTCGACATCGTTGCCTATCGTGACCCGCTCGGAACAATCTCCCCTCGCATCAAGGTCCAGGTCAAGCATAGGCAGAGCGCAGCGAGCGTGGACGAGATACGGCAGTTGATGGGTCTGCTGCAGCGCGACGGCGATGTCGGGATCTTCATCTCGACTGGCGGGTTCACGAACGATGCTCGCAGCATGGCGCAAGGGGGCCACGTTCACGTTGAGCTCATCGACCTCACGCGCTTCATCGAGCTTTGGCAGGGCAACTACACGAAGCTGAACGACGAGGACAAGGTTCTGATGCCCCTCGTGCCCGTGTACTTCCTCGCGGAGACGGATTGACCACCAAGCGCTTGCCGCACCTTCAGAAGGTGAGTCACGGGCGCAGTCTGCGGCACACCGGACAGGTACGCGAAGCCCTGTGGGTTGCCTGCGCACGTGTTCACGCGTTCTCAGCGCCATGGGGGGCCGAGGGGGTGCTCTGAGATGCCTGGCCACGTCTTTGTATCGTACTGCCATAAGGACCACGAGTTCGTCGTGAGGCTTGTTGATGCCCTGAAGCGGCATGGGGTTCCAGTCTGGTGGGACCACGACATGAGGTTGGGTGACATCATCGAGGGAGGCGTAGAAGATGCGTTGTGCGACGCCGACGCGTTCCTTGTTGTCCTCTCACGGCGAGCTCTAGCCAGCAACTGGGTGCAGCTTGAGGTCGCCGCCGCCATGGGACGCAATCGTGCTGGCAGCAAACTGCGTGTGATCCCACTTCTCAGAAGGGGGTGCACGATGCCGGCGCTACTCGCAGCATATAAGGGGTTTGGCCTGCCGCAGTGGAGCGATGCTCGAGTTGCCGCTCTTGCGCGTGAGCTTCGCGAGGCTCTCGGGATTCCCGGAGTAACTCCAGGCGATGTGGTCACCTTCTGGCGCCAGCAGTACGAGCGGGGCACCGCCTCCCAGAGGGTGGAAGCAATCGAAGCGCTCTTCGAAATCCGGTCTGACGCCGGAGTCACAGCGCTCTTTGGCGACATCGAGCTGCAGGCGATAGATGTCAAGAGGCAGGTGGCCAAGCGAATGACGTACTATCTGCGCCCGGAGCTCTTGCCAGTTTACCGCCGCCTTGCTGCAGCAAGCGATGCGCTACTGACCCCGAGCGCGTGGACGTGCCTGGTGAATCTGGGCGAGCGCCAAGGCCTCACTGCTCTTCGCGACCTGTTGGCGCATGGCGACGATGAGTCGCAGAGAAATGTACTACGCAACCTTAGTCGGATAACGGGTCTCCTACCCACTGACCTGGCAGCGCTTGTTCGGATGGTGCGCTCCGCACTTCGGGACAGCGGCTCAGGCGTGCGCCCGACCGCGCTAGACACGGTGATGAAGCTGCATGCCCTGGGCGCGGTGGATGACGCAAACCTCCGGGCGCTGCGCCGTGACATCCACGAGTTCCTCGGGGATCGTGACAAGGCGGTTGCGCAAGCGGCTGCTGCAGCGGCGCGCTACCTCGGCTTCGGCTAGCAGGGTGGAGGGGGCGGGTTCTGGGGCGCGAGGGTCTGGTCTTGCAAGCCATCACTAGGGCCTAGCGTTTGCTGCTGGGGAGGAGGCGGGCGCGAGCGTCCAGCCCTCGACGCGCCCCATATCAAGCCCTACTCAGAGACCGGCGAACACCTCGTCAGCAACGGCATCCTCCTTCGCCGCGATCTGCACGCGCTGTTCGACAAGGGCTACGTGACGATCACGCCGGCCATGCACGTCGAAGTCAGCCGGCGCATCCGCGAGGAGTTCGAGAACGGCCGCGACTACTACCGCCACCACGGCGGCACCATCCGCCTTCCCCGCGTTCCGGCCGACCGACCCTCCCCCGAGTTCCTCGAATGGCACAACACCTACATCTACAAGGGCTAGAATTCCGGGGACACAGTACTAATTACCGCGCGCTTCCAACTATTCCGGGGACACAGTACTCATTTCGCTGACCGCGACGGCATCGCTCGCGAAAGAATTCCGGGGACATAGTACCTATCTCGAGCTCTCGCGCATGCGCTCGCGGGACATTGTCCCGAAGGGACACGATTCCGATTCGCACGGGCGTGTCGAGCTAATCGGGTCATGTCCCCGCGCGCCGACGCTCACTGAGATGCGCGTCGCTGGGACTAGCCTTCGACGGCGAACCTCCAGATTCCTGTGACCTGTCGGCCGTCGGGCGCAGTTGCGACCACAGTGATGCGTGCGACTTGCCCAGAGCTTGCACTGAGGTGCCATGTCCACTGAACGATGCCCCTCTCATTTGCTGTCTGCGGGGTGCGGACAGCGGGCGAGGTGGACCGGTGGCCGGTACCTTCGTAGAAAACCTCGAGCGTGCAGACAGCTCCGGTGACTGTCTCGAAGACCAGAGTGATGTCGTGGTCTCGGGCCAACGACGGCACCTGGTTCGTCCACGCGATGCGGAGATCGTCCGTATACGTCATGCTGCTCTGAGGGCCGGCTGATAGGCTTTCGAGACCCGTGCTCAGACTCGCGATCTGAGCATCCTGGTCAGCGACTCGTGCCTCAAGAGCCTCGATGCGCAACACCAGCAAGTCGAGCATCGCACCGAGGTTGTAGTACCCGTGCTCCTGTGGAACGCCGAGCGCTGAGGCCGCCGGTCCGAAGTCGCCGGGAACGAAGTTCGATTGAACGTTGTCTGCGCCGAGGCTCACGGCGACAATGCATGCGATGAGGACGATGCTGCCGACAATGCGACGGGTCTTCATCCCGATCACCCCGGGGGAGTCTAGCGAGGCGGTCCCACGTGATACTATCTGGATAAAGCAGACATGCACACGAGAGATAGGACGAAGACACGTAAGAGGGGCAGGGAAAGGACGGGGTCAGAGCTTTACTCTCGAACGAATCCCGACGAATTCCGGGGACATAGTACTTATATCGCTGACCTTGACTCAGTCCGCAGTGCGCGGTCCGAAGTCCGAAGACCACAGTCCGGGGTCCGAAAGGGAGAAGGGCCGAGGAGCGGCGTGGGGCGAGAGGGTCGGGGCCTGCAATCCAGCACTAGGCCCTAGCGTTTCCTGCTGGAGAGGAGGCGGGCGCCGGCGTTGGTTTTCCTGGACAGCTCGGGGACACAATTCCGATGTGCTTGCGCGGCTCGCAGATCGGGCATGTCCCCGTGCGCTGATCCCCAGCTAGACGAATCGGGATCACAACTTGGCTCCGTCTAGCTCGTTTGATAGATAGCAGGACGGTACCGAGGCACCGGCACGGGCCTTCCCTCGGCGCGCGCCGCGGCGAGCCAAGCCTCTTTTGCCGTCTCGACTTGCCGCAGTGCCTCTTCGGGCGTGTCGCCGAAAGCGGAGCAAGAGGCGAGATCGGGAATGTCGGCAATGTACCCGCCATCTTCTTCACTCCAGAAGATGTTGATGTGGTAGTCCTTCATCCGTCGCCTCCTAAAGACAGATTATACCGCTCGGTCAGCTCCAGGAGCTGGCGCACTTGATACGGCTTCGCCGTGCCGGTCACGTCCTGAAGGTTGATGAACTCACGAACGTTCGGATGGGAGAGGATGTGATGGCTGCCCCGCACTCTGGCCACTCGGAAGCCGAACGCTTCGGCAAGCGCAAGGGCCTCCGCGAATCGAAGAGACTCTGGATGCACGAGGGCTCGTTCGAGCAGCTTGCGCTTGTTCATGCTCTCCTTCGCCTCCGCCTCGGGCTGAAGTGTTGCGGTCGGCTCAGCTTATTGCGAAGGCGCTACGCTATCCAATCATACACAAGGAGGTGAGGGTAGCGTCGCCTTGCGTGGAGAACAAGCGTCGGATCCTGCGGAATTCCGAGGACACATTACCGAGCCAAACTACGGTTCCCGTAGCCGGCGCTCGCGGGACACTGCCCCGAAGGGACACGAGCTCGATTCGCGGCGGTGCGCGGTCCGAAGTCCGGCGGATTCCGGGGACATAGTACGTATTGCGCTGACCGCGACGGCAGCGTTCGCGCGACACTGTCCCGAAGGGACACGATCACGATTCGCACGAACGTGCCCGGCGAACCGAGCCAACTCCCCGAGCGGATCCCGGCTCGCGGCGTCGACGCGTCCCGACGTGTAGGATGGCGCGAAGGAGGCCGTCGATGTCGACCAAAGGCTGGGCGGCGCGATGACGCAACTGCGCATTTCGGCGAAGAACCTGGGGAGCATGGCCCTGCCGAGCTTCTGCCCGCGCTGCTTCTGGCTGGCGCTGCACGCGAAGACACTGCCGTACCAGATCTTCCCCGGCATCTTCAGCTCGATCGACTCGTACACCAAGCGCGTGATCCACGCGTGGCTCGACGCCCACGCGGGGGCTCCGTTCGGGCTGGATCAGCTCGGCGAGATCACCGGCTACATCGACCCTCCACATCACTCGCGATTTGGGATGGAGGTGCCGGGGCATGACCTCCTGCTGACCGGAGCGCCGGACGGGATCCTCACGTTTGCCGACCGGACGATCGCCATCATCGACTACAAGACGGCGAAGTTCACTCCGGCGCAAGACGCGCTCCTGCCGATGTACGAGATTCAGCTCAATGGCTATGCGGCGATCGCCGAGCACGTACAGATGGGCAGGGTGTCGAAGCTCGCGCTCGTCTACGCGGAGCCGGTGACCGACGAGGAGACGGCCGCCGACCCGCGGATCCACACGCACGACGGGTTTGTCCTGCCCTTCTCGGTACACATCCATCCCGTCCGGCGCGAGCCGGAGAGACTCGAGTCGCTGTACGCGAGCGCCCGAGAGATCTATAACCTTCCGGAAGCGCCCGACGGCCGTCCCGGCTGCGAAGACTGCCAGAAGCTCGACAGACTCATGCTCTTGGCGCGCAAGCTGTAGACCGACGCACGATCAAGGCCTTCCGGGCAGGTTCTCGGTCTGCCTGCCAGTGCGACGGCCTTCGGGGCCGCGCTTGCGCCCGGCTCTCCACTGCGTGAGGTCCTTGTGGAAGCTCATGCGCCCCCCTTGCTGCGCCGTGCCGCATCGCGTCCGGACGCGAGGATGCAATGCGGCGCGCTCTCACAGCCAAGGCGATCGCGTCCAACAACGCCGCAAGCTCTCACTTTCTCCACCCTGTGCTCACATCCCTCGAGTATTCCATAAAGGAATAGACAGAGGACAAGCGTATCGTGTGGAGAGGAATGCGGAAGCCTCGCAAACCT
This sequence comes from Candidatus Bipolaricaulota bacterium, assembly GCA_040752575.1. Taxonomy (GTDB): domain Bacteria; phylum Bipolaricaulota; class Bipolaricaulia; order UBA7950; family UBA9294; genus CAIOGO01. Next base: position 1,451 of record JBFMGK010000041.1, on the reverse strand, counting down.
CTCGTTGAGCGTGCTCGTAGGAAGGGAGACGCATGGACGGAGTTGAGAGCACGAAGCGCCGAACGGTTCTACGCGGCGTCGTCGCCGTGGCCGCGAGCGCGGCGTTGGTCCTGTCCCTCATGGGGTGGGGCGAGGGCCTGGGGCCAAGCGCCTCGGCACAGGAGGACGAGATGAACGAGGAGACCAACGTGCAGGGCCCGGTGGAAGAGGCGATCTTCGCCGGCGGCTGTTTCTGGTGTATGGAGTCGATCTTCGAGCCCGTTCCAGGCGTGCTGGAGGTCGTCTCGGGCTACACGGGAGGCGATCGCGAGAACCCGACGTACGAGGAGGTCTCGACCGGAAGGACGGGGCACTTCGAGGCGGTTCGCGTGCGCTACGACGCTGGGCGGGTATCGTACGAGGAGCTGTTGGACGTGTTCTGGCGGCACATCGACCCGACCGATGCCGGCGGTCAGTTCCACGACCGCGGAAGCCAGTATCGGACGGCCATCTTCACTTTGAGCGAGGCGCAGAAGCAGTTGGCCGAGGCGTCGAAGAGCGCGCTCGAGGCGGCCGAGGTGTTCGCGAAGCCGATCGCCACGCTCATCCTGCCTGCGGGGACGTTCTACCCGGCCGAAGAGTACCACCAGGATTACTATCTGAAGAACGCGGGCCACTTCCGCGCCTACAGCGCCGCGACCGGGCGGGCGGCGTTCGTCGAGCGGGCGTGGGCCGGGTTCGAGAACGTGTCCCTGTTCCCCGCGGCCGAGCCGTGGGCCGACTTCGTCAAGCCGTCGCCCGAGGAACTTCGACGAACGTTGACCCCGCTTCAGTACTCGGTGACGCAGGAGAACGGAACCGAGTTCGCGTTCCAGAACGAGTACTGGGACCTCCACGAAGAGGGGATCTACGTGGACGTCGTCTCGGGCGAGCCGCTGTTCAGCTCGAAGGACAAGTTCGACTCCGGAAGCGGATGGCCTAGTTTCACGCGCCCGATCACGCCGGAGGCTGTCGTGACGCGCGACGAGGGAGGCCTGTTCGGCCGCATCGAGGTCCGCAGCGCCATCGCGGACTCGCATCTCGGGCATGTGTTTCCCGACGGGCCGCCGCCGACCGGCGACCGATACTGCATCAACTCGGCCGCGCTGCGATTCATCCCGCGGGACGAACTCGCCGCCCAGGGCTACGAGGGGGTCTTCGGCGCCCTCGAATAGACTCCCTCCGCGGCAGCGCGCGACCGGGCGTCGCTCGACCTGCGTTGCGGTCAGCGTCGAGGAGCCTAGCGACGCGCGGCGAGGAAGGCGGCGGCGATTTGCGGAGCCGTCCCGTCGTCGCGAACCGGCGAGGCGAGCGCCTGGCGAATTGCGTTGGCGTACTGGGGATGCTGAACGAGTGCGTTCTCCATCTGTCGCCGCGCCTCGTCCGGCCGCGTCTCGGGGTGCGGCTGGAGGCCCCAGATGGGACGGTCGCCC
>JBFMGK010000040.1:0-5004 GCA_040752575.1 Candidatus Bipolaricaulota bacterium | reverse complement strand
GGTCATCGCGGAGAAGGTGCCGGGCGGCACGATTCCATTCTCCTTCGCGTCGTTTGTGGCGGCCGAGACGGAAGAGCTTGCCAAGCTGGTGCTCCCCGTTGAGCAACTCGTCGCGTTGGCACGCTCCGCCTCGATTGGCTACGTGCGGCCTCCATACGTCCCCGTGGTTCCGTAAGGGGGGAAACCCGATGAAAAGAACGATCTTTCTCTTTCTAGGTCTCTTGCTCCTGGTGGCGCCGGGACTCCGCGCCGCAGAGACGCTGACCGTCGGAGTCGAGCAGTCGTCGCGCTCTGTCTGGCAGGACTTCGCGACCGCGTTCGAGCAGGCCTATGGTTCCGTCGTATCGATCCAAACCCTGGCGGAAAACGCCATTCCACAGCAGGTGGTTCTGCAGGCGTTCACGCGGAACGTTCGCTACCAGTTCGCAACGTTGGCCGAGAGCTGGTCGAGCAGCTTGGCTCGCTACACGCAGGACCTCAGCGGCGAAGCTGCGCTTCTCGCCGAGGCCGGGGCGGAACTCGTGACCTCGGGAAGCCGCACGGTCGGGGTTCGCCTTCCCTCGATGCCGGGTTGGTTTCTCGCCGTGCTCTCGTGGCCGCAGGATCGAGACCTCGCCGTCGAATTCCTGATCGCCGCGGCCGCCGGCACGTCGGGCGGCGCCGCGACGTCTTCGAGCCCGGGGGCGTCCGCCACCGGACTGACGAAGTCGAAGATGGATCGATCGCAACACAGCACCAAGGTCGACGGCGCGCTCGGCGCGCTGTTGGCCACGGCCTCCGCGGCGCTGAACACGATGTCTTCCGCGGTGGGAGCCTCGCTGCCGTCGTCCATCCTCGCCGCAGCCGCCGCCGTCGCGGATACGTTCGGCGTCCCGTTCACCTCGGCCTCGGGGACGGTCACCGTGGTCGTCGAGCCGACGCCCGGTCGAAGCAGCTCCTCGACGGTCGCCGCGCTCTCGGCACTCGGCGTCTCCGGGTCGGCGGTCGACGCCTCTACGTCCCTCGTCAAGGTCACGGTGCCGCTGGGTCAGCTCTCGACCCTGGTCTCTCAGCTCAGCGGGGTGTCGTTCTTCCGTCCGCCCTATGAGCCCTACCCGCTCGCGACGCCGAGCGAAGGCGTCGCAGCCATCGGCGCCACCGCCTACCACACCGCGGGAACCCGAGGCGCCGGCGTCAAGGTCGCCGTGATTGACTTGGGCTTCGGCGGACTCGCGCAAGCGCAGGCGCGCGGTGATCTTCCGGCAACGGTGGGGCAGATCGACTACACCGGCACCGGTGTCACGAGCGGCATCACGCACGGGACCGCTGTCGCCGAGATCCTCTACGATGTGGCCCCGGACGCCTCCCTCACGCTCATCAAGATCGCCGACGAGGTCGATTTGGACCAGGCGGTTACGTACTGCCTGGCCAACGGCATCGACATCGTCAACCACTCGCTAGGGTGGTACAACACCAACGCGTACGACGGAACCGGCACCATCTGCGACATCGCGCGCCGCGCTACGAGCGGCGGTATCCTGTGGGTGAACGCGGCCGGCAACGAAGCGCAGACGCATTGGGAAGGAGTCTTCGCCGACGCGAACTCCGACGGGTGGCACGATCTGACCCTCTCGTTCTCCGCGACAGCCGGCTCGCCAATCATCCTCTACCTCACGTGGAACGAGTGGCCGGCTTCATCGACGGACTTTGACCTCTACCTTTACGACCCCATCGGTACTCTGGTCGCCTCGTCGACCAAATACCAGACTGGAACAGAGGAACCGACCGAATCGATCCAGACGACGGCGACCTCCAGTGGGGCGTACACCATCCGGTTCCGCGGCGCCGGCTCCCGCTCGCTCGAGCTGTACAACCTCTACCAGAACCTGTCGCCCGCCGTCGCGACGAGTTCGCTCTTGGCACCGGCCGACGTCAGCGAAGTCGTCGCCGTAGGCGCCGTCAACTTCGCAACGTACGCGACAGGTCCGCAGCAGCCCTATAGCTCGCAAGGTCCGACGAACGACGGACGCGCGAAGCCGGATCTTGTGTGCCCGGACAACGTCGCGACAGGAACCGCTCCCTACACGGCATTCCAAGGTACTTCGGGCGCCGCTCCTCATGCAGCCGGCGCCGCCGCCCTGCTTCTATCACGTCAGCCGTCGCTCAGCGGCTCGGCGCTCCGATCGCTCTTGCTGACGAACGTCGTCGCCATGGGATCCCCGAACATCTATGGGCAGGGGCGCCTTTCCCTTCAAGCCCTGCCTCCACCGAACCTCCCGCCGTCCGTTTCGTTCGCCGTCAGCCCCGTCTCCCCGACGGCCGGCCAGACGGCCGCATTCAACGGGACAACGTCGTCCGACTCGGATGGCGTGATCGTGTCGTACGCCTGGACCTTCGGGGACGGCGGCGCGGCGAGTGGCCCTGTGACGTCTCACGCCTACGCAACTCCGGGCTCCTACACGGTGACGCTCACCGTCACCGACAACGGCGGCGCGAGCGCCAGCGCAAGTCAGATCGTCAACGTAACCGCTCCGACAAACCAGGCTCCGGTTGCGAGTTTCACAACCTCCGCGTCGTCGACGCAACCCGGTGTCTCCGTGTCGATGAACTCGTCGGGCTCCTACGATCCCGACGGAACGATCGTCGCGAGGTCCTGGAGCTTCGGAGACGGCGCGACCGCTTCGGGCACGACAACGGCGCATGCGTACGCAACCGCGGGTTCCTACACGGTGACGCTCACCGTCACCGACAACGGCGGCGCGAGCGCCAGCGCAAGTCAGATCGTCAACGTAACCGCTCCGACAAACCAGGCTCCGGTTGCGAGTTTCACAACCTCCGCGTCGTCGACGCAACCCGGTGTCTCCGTGTCGATGAACTCGTCGGGCTCCTACGATCCCGACGGAACGATCGTTGCGAGTTCCTGGAGCTTCGGAGACGGAGCAACGGCCTCGGGCACGACAACGTCACACGCCTATGCAGTCCCGGGTTCCTACACGGTGACGCTCACCGTCTGGGACGACCGCGGCGCGTCAGCGTCGGCAACGAAGGTTATCGCGGTTCAGACGCCCAGCCTGGCTGATCTAACGGTCGCGTCGTTCACCGCAAGCCCGTCATCTCCACTCCTCGGCCAGTCGGTGACGTTCAGCATCGTCGTCGCCAACCAGGGCAGCATGTCGGCGGGATCGTTCAGGATTCGGCTCGCTGGTGCCTCGTTGTCGACGACCACGACCGTCACGTCCTTGGCCGCAGGATCGACGCGCAGCGCCTCGCTCGTCTTGCCGCTGACCGCGGCGAGCGAGACGTTCACGGTCGCTGTGGATGACCTCAGCCAAGTGGCGGAGTCGAACGAAGGGAACAATCAGCAGACGCTTCTTCTCGTCGCCTCGACGCCGTCCCCGGTTGCCGAGGCCGGAGGCCCATACTCCGGGACGGTGGGAAGCCCAATCTCGTTCAGCGCGCTTGCCTCGTCTGGAGCCATCACCTCGTACTCCTGGACCTTCGGAGACGGAGGGACGGCGGTCGGTGCGACGCCGACACGAGCCTATAGCGGCGCGGGAACCTACGTAGCAACGCTGACGGTGGTCGGACCGGGAGGCCAATCGACGGACACGGCAGTCGTCACGGTGAGCCCGGCCCAACCTGCGCTCACCGTGGACATCACGCTGCCGAAGTCGACGTACACTGTGGGCGAGGCGGTCGTCATGACGCTTACGGTCAATCGCTCAGCCTCGGTCTACGTCTGCGAGGTCACCCCGGATCAGCGCGTCGTTCTCCTGTTCCCGAACCTCTATGAGCAGAACAACGCGCTCGCCGCAGGCTCGCGCCTTGTCCCCGGGACGGCGTATACGCTGCGCGCCAGCGAGCCGACAGGATCGGAGACGCTGTATGCCTTCGCGGCGACGGGACCGGTGCCCGGTTTTCCCACGAGTTTCGGTCTAGGCTTCCCTGTCCTAAGTACCTATCCGACGTCCTTCTTGAACTCGGTCTTGGCGACCTTGCAGGGCAGTTTCCCCTCGGGGAGCTGGAGCTACGACTCGGTACCGTTGACGATCGCCCCGGCGACGCCTACGACAGGGACGCTGCGCGTGCTGTCGTCTCCGACGGGCGCTACGGTACGGCTTGACGGGACGAGCCTTGGGACCACGAACCTTGAGCGGAGCGGCGTGACTCCCGGCCTTCACACGGTCGAGATCTCACGCTCCGGGTACCAGACGGAAACAAGACAGGTCACGATCGTCGCCGGGACGACAACCACGGTCCAGGTGACCCTCACAGCCGTTCCTACGAACCAGGCGCCCACCGCCTCGTTCACGTTCTCTCCAACGACCGTCCACGCCGGCACCGTTGTGCAGTTCGACGGACAAGCCTCGAGCGATCCGGACGGGTCGATCGCGTCGTACGCCTGGTCGTTCGGCGACGGCGGAACGGGAAGCGGCGCGCTGACGTCGCACGCCTATGCGGCGACGGGGACGTACACGGTCCAGCTCACGGTGACGGACAACGGCGGGCGGACGGCCTCGACGTCGAAGACGCTCTCGGTCACGCTGTCGGACGAAGTGGGCTGGGTTTCGCCGGTGGCATTCGAGGACCCGGCCGACACGTGGGAAGGGGAGATCTACATCTACGACAACGACACGAACCAGAAGGGCTACTGCAGAGTGGACAAGGGGCAGTGGTCGCCTTACCTGTTCCTGGCTTGGCCCACGGGCGGCGTCGTCTCGAATCGCGTGCGACTCATGGTCTCGGACAGCAGCCCGGCGACAACGCACTACTTCACGTGGAGTGTCGAGGCCGAGGTCGATGGAGTCTGGCTCGGAGCGATCCTCGTGAAGCCGGACGCGGAGAGCCGTTGGTTCGAGGTTGCGTTCACGCAGGGCACGCTCACGCGGCTGCGTCTGCGCGCACGGAACGACACGGGCGGCATGTGGCGCGCTTGGCTCCACGAAGTGGACGCTCGTGATCTGTCCGTCGCTCCGTAGGGAGAGTGAAGAACGGAAGTGAAGAGGGGCCGCCGCGCGTTGCGCG
>JBFMGK010000039.1:0-2079 GCA_040752575.1 Candidatus Bipolaricaulota bacterium | reverse complement strand
ATGGAATTCACTTGACTCGTTCATGTCTAACAGGTATTATACTGTCAGATTGGGGGAAGTCAAGTGAAATCCGAACTTCTCCTTGAATCGCGGCTCCTTGGCGGGCTGCCGCTCGTCAACGCCATCCTCGACCGGATCGGGATCGACGAGCTCCTCTCCCGGGCGCTTTCTCCGGGTCCGAGACTCCATCCGGCGAAGGCCCTAGGTGTGCTTCTCCGGAACATCGTGCTGAACGACCGGCAACCGATCTACACCCACGAGGAATGGGCGTCGCGAGTCGAACCGGAGTTGATGCGGCTCGAGGATGGGCAGGAACGTCTCCTGAATGACGACCGCGTGGGGCGCGCTCTGGATTGTCTGTTCGATGCGGACAGGGCGGCGCTCTTGACGGAGGTCGTCGTTCGCACGATTCGCGCGTACGACGTCGATTTGGACCAGTTCCACAACGACTCGACTACGCTCACTCTTTCAGGGGAATATGTGGGTGCGAACGGGAAGAAGGTGCGAGGCAAGCCCACGCTCGTAGTGACCTACGGTTACAACAAGGACCATCGGCCGGACCTCAAGCAGCTGCTGTTCGTGCTCACGGTGTCGGCGGACGGGGCGGTTCCGATCCACTACAGCGCGCTGGATGGGAACACCGAAGATTCGACCACGCACATCGCTACGTGGGAGACGCTACGCAAGCTGGCCGGGAGGCCAGACTTCCTTTACGTGGCCGACTGCAAGTTATGCAGCGCCGCCATCATGTCCCATATCGATGTGGAGAAGGGCCGGTTTATCACGGTCTTGCCTCGCAACCGGCGCGAAGACGCGTGGTTCCGCAAGTACGTGCAGTCGCACAATCCTCCTTGGGAGGAGGTCATCCGGCGGCCTAACACCCGGCGCCGGAAGTGTCCGGAAGACGTCTGGAGGGTAGCGCAGGCGCCTCTCTTGTCAAAGGAGGGATACCGCATCGTTTGGGTGTGGAACTCCGCCATGGCGGAAAAAGATGCAAGTTCACGGCAGAGCCGGATCGAGAAGGCTTGGCTGGGCATCGAGCGATTCCAGGCGCGGCTGCAGGGAAAGCGATGCCGCTTCCACGTGCGTCGTCAAGTCGAGAAGGAGGTCGCGAAGATCGTCAGAGAGTGCGGGGCCGAGCGGTGGTTGGAGTGCAAGGTAGGGGAATCGCGAGAACCCGTTTATCGCCAGGCGGACCGCGGCCGCCCCGGAGGCAGGACCCTGTATCTCCGCCGACATCGCGTGCGCTTCTCCGTCGTGGTCCGCAAACTGGAGGATGTGATCGTCGCCGACGCGCGCTCGGACGGAACGTTTCCTCTCATCACGAATTGCCGCGATCTGTCTCTCAAGCAGATTCTCGAGGCGTACAAGTTCCAGCCCAGACTTGAGAAACGGTACGAACAACTCAAGACGGTTCAGCATGTCGCCCCGGTCTGGCTCAAGAGCGTGTCCCGCATCGAAGCTCTCCTCTTCTTGTACTTTGTCAGCCTCCTGGTTCACGCGCTGCTTGAACGAGAACTTCGCCAAGGCATGGCCCGTCAAGGTGTCGAGAGCATCCCCCTCTACCCCGAAGAACGCGAATGCCGTTCGCCTAGCGCAGAGCGGATACTCGACGTATTCGCTCCTCTACAAAGACACCGTCTCCGCGCCAGCAAGCGCCTCATCAAGGTCTTCGAGCCGGAACTCAACAGCCTTCAACAGCTGATGCTCCGACTCCTCCGAATCCCCGACGCCGTCTTCCACCTCCCGGTTCAGTAGGGTGGCGCGATATTGCGGCCCAAGATTGCGGAAAGTAGGTTACAGCCGAATTTAGCCCCCCTTTTCGAGGCTGTAAGGACCCGCGAACACTGGATGCGCCCTGCATCGGGGGCGCCGGCGCCCCCCGACCGGTCCGGGTCGCCCGCCTTCCCGGAGCGAACGAAGTGAGTCGAGGGGCTCGCTGACGGCCGCCTGCTCGCGGCAGCGCCGGCAGGTCCCCCTCTTCCTTCCCCACCCGTTCCTTTGCGGCCACGCCGCCGGTCAGCTTTCCCGGCCCGCGCGCAGCTCCTCGGACAGCCGGGCGAACGCCTCAGGCGGCAA
>JBFMGK010000038.1:0-48818 GCA_040752575.1 Candidatus Bipolaricaulota bacterium | reverse complement strand
GAAGACCACGCCAACGCTCGACGCCTTGCCGTGGGAATCTGCGAGATCGCCGGCCTCTCCTCGTCTCAGGCCAGCCCCGCTGCGACGGCGTGGACGAATCTCGTCTATCTGCGGCTGGATCCGGAGGCCGCCGCCGACCGGCGGGTCGACGCCGCAACACTCGCCGAGCGCCTCCGAGCGCGAGGTGTCCTCGCATCGCCGCTCGGCCGCAGTCCCTTCGACATGCGGCTTGTCACGCACCTGGACGTGACAACCTCAGACGTCGACCGCGCGCTCGACGCCCTTCGGTCCGCGGTGGACGGGACGTAGGTCCCCCGCGACCAGGAACGACGTCGCAGTCTTCCCTGGCCTCTGCCCCTCGGCGCGTCCCGCGCCCCTCCTACGCTGTGTCTACCGGGTGGTCGAGGCAGCCTCATCGTCGAGGCGCCACAGCCCGCCCTTGTACGGGAGGGAAAACGATGAAGGGGCTAGCGTCTGTCGTCTGTGCCATCCTTCTCGCCGTGCCGGCGCTCGCCGGAACGCTCGAGCTGTCCCTCGGGGGCGGCCCGGCCGCGACGTCGCTCGACGACTTCAACTCGTCGATCCTCGTGTTCAACGCGCTCATCGAGCACCTCAACGAGACGTTCGACGTGCACCCCGATGTTGCCGGGACCGTGCCGACGCTCGCTCCGCTGACGAGCGGCTGGACGCTCTGCGCTGCGGAACGGTATTGGCTGGGCGAGGTCTTCGCCTTCGGCGCAACGCTCTCGTTCGCTCGTTGCACGACCGCGACGCGCGGGCAGTATCACGGAGCCGAGACCTCGACGATTTCCGTCGACGCGGCTCTGCAGACGGTGGAAGCAGCGGTCGCGGCGCGCATCACCTTTCTCGACGTCGGCCTGCGCCTGTCGCTCGACGCCTCGCTGGGCTACACGCACGCGACGTTTGCCCACGAGGTCGTGTTCGAAATCCCCAGTGAGTACCCGAGTGCGATCTCCGGCGTTCCCCCCAGCAGTGAGGGGCGGCACACCGGCGGCACGATCGGCATCCACGTCGGGTTTTCGATCGCCGTTCCGATCGTGTCCGGGCTGTCGACCGAGGTCGTCGTCGCCTACCGGACGGCGAAGGTTCCCGGTTTCCGCAACGCCGCCGGGGAGTCCCTCGACTTTGACGGGAACGGCACGCCCGAGTCGGCCAACCTCGCCGGACTCGCCGTTCAACTTCGCTTCTCTCTTGCGATGAACCTCTCCCTCGACGGGGAAAACGGAGAAACCCCATGAGCAAAGCACGACTGTGGTCTCTAGCAGGCACGGCGATCCTGGTCGTCGCGGCCGTCGGAGGGTGCATGAAGTTCACGCCATCCAGTCCGCAGGCGTTGTTCACGGCAACGCCGGTCGAACACCTGATCCCCTTCACCGCGAGTTTCGACGGCTCGCTCTCCGAGTACACCGCCGGAGAGATCGTGTCCTACATGTGGAACTTCGGGGACGGCGGCGCAGCGACCGGCGTGCTGACCGACCACACGTACGATGAGGACGGCGTCTATACGGTGACCTTGACCGTCATCGGAAGCGACGGCAGCACAAGTTCGACACGCCTGGACGTGCGCGCTCTCAACCCGCTGCCGACGGCAAGCTTCAGCTACTCCCCGAAGAGCAACATGGAGGGCGAGTACATCGTCGGCGCGAACGAGTGGCTCTACTTCGACGGATCCGAGTCGTGCGACGACGGCAACGTCGTTGCGTACGACTGGAACTTCGGCGACGGCGAGTACGCGACCGGCCCGCAGGCAGAGCACCGCTACCTTTACCCAGGAACCTACAACGTCGTTCTCACCGTCACCGACAACGATGGCGGCCAGTCGTCGTTCGTCGAGCGGATTCAAGTCCTCGGCGGACCGCCGTGCAATGCCGACGTCCCGAACGGAGGGACCTGCCCATGAAGCGCATCCTCGCCCTGTTGGTCCTGCTTCTGCCTCTCGCCCTCTCAGGCTGCGTCCTGGACACGATTCTTGACGACATGGTCAACCGCGAGCCCCGCGCGGTGATCGACGCGCGGCCGACCAGCGGTCCGGCTCCCCTCGAGGTGCAGCTCGACGCCCACTACTCGCACGATGACGATGGGAACATCGTGGAGTACCGTTGGGATCTCGGCGATCCTACGAAGACGGGCAGCCGTCCCGAGTCGGCGCTGACGCACCAGTTCGGGCATCCCGGCACGTATCTCGTGAAGCTCACCGTCATCGACAATGAAGGGGCGCTGAGCTCCCAGCAGGTCGCGGTCGTGGTCACGAATGCCCCGCCCGTCGCCGTGGCCTCGGTCAACGACCGCGAGCCGTTCCCCGGCGACGAGGTGACGTTCGACGCATCCGGCTCCTACGATCCCTACGGCGCGATCCAGAGCTATGCGTGGGATTTCGCCGACGGAACGACGGGAGTCGGCCGGACCGTGACGCACACGTATTCCAAAGGCGGACCCTATCTCGCCACGCTGACGGTCACCGATGACGAGGGAGCCACGGCGTCCGCGCAGATCGGCCTCAACGTGATGCCGGGCGAGACGAACTGCTCCGGCAACACGTGTAGCGGCGGAGCGCCGCAGCCGCTCGCCGTGATCACCGGGCTTCCCAACTGCTCCGGCGGCAAGGTCGGCGTGCCCGTCCGACTGGACGGCACGGCGTCGCGCGCCGGCACCGGCGAGATCGTGCACTACCACTGGGACTTTGGGGACGAGACGACGGCGAGCGGGCCGATCGTCGAGCACACCTACACTCGAGCCTGGAGCTACACCGTCGTGCTCACCGTGACCGACAGCGCGGGCAACACCGGCATTGCCCGCGGGAACTGCTCGATCGGCGGCTCGACCTGCACGTCCCTCTAGCACGGAGGGCGATATCCCGGCCAGCGGCGCTACCGTCAGCCCCACGGCAGCGCCGCTGCGTCTCTCTCCTACGCAGACGGCCTCTCGGCCGCAAGAAGCTCGAGAACCTGCAGGCCCATGTAGGTCGTGAACAGGTCAATCGCGAACTCCTCACCTCGCGGGATGTCGGCAGGCCGCAGGGGGAGGAACCCCGGCTCACGCCAGCAGGTGGCCACGAAGGCGGCCATCGCGTCGCAGCGCGCCTCGCCCAGCGCTCCCAGCAAGGCGAGAAGCTCCGCGGCGCAGTAGGTCGAGGGCAAGTCCGGAGAGGAACTTCCCAGGGACCAGCGAAACCCGCCGTCTTCCGTGCTGAGGGCTAGGACCCAACGGACGATCTCCCGCTCGGAGGCACCGGCGTCCTCCCCAACCAAGGTGACGATGTACGCGAGAAGCCTCAACTGGGCCATCTGGGGGAAACCCTCGCCCGAGGTCAGCTCGAAGGCCGTCGCGATGAGAGCCTGCCTCGCATCGCGCGCAGGAGCGATGGCAGCCTCCGCGTGCAGGGGAGCCAACCAATAGATGTCACGATGAACGTCATCGGGGGGCCACTCCTCAAGGCGGCCGACCAGCGCTGCACGATCGGCCCCTTCCCATAGGCCCAAGGCGACAAGCGTTCGGAACCCGTACAAGAGGTCTTGAGCAGAAGAGGCTGGGTCGCCAAGCGTCGCGCGCGCCCCGGCCGCGAGCTTCGTTTCGTCACCTCCGCAACCACCGAGGGCAGAGCATAGACGCACCCCGAAGTACGTATAGTCTGGACCTGGAATCGCCTGAATGAGACTTGACCATCCGAGATGGCATGCGAGCCGATCGAGTGCACGCGATAGCGCGGGCGTGCCCGGGTTTTCGTCTCCCGCCATGGCGTACAACGCGGCACGATCCGCATTGAGCGCAGGATCGACCCAGACTCCCCAGGGATTCGACCACGCGTAGGCTCCATCCGCGCCACATCGATGGAGCGTCGCCGCGAGGTAGGACTGAAGGCTCGATTGAATCCTTTGGGGAAGATCTCGCCAACCCCAGACAAGACAGCACGTGTCGAGAAGGGCGCGCACGACCGACTCCGGCGGCAGATCACTCTGTGTCCCCTCGAGTGCGGCGAGATCCTGAGAGAGGATGTCGCTCGCCACCCGAGGGGTCCCGCTCCCGAGGAGGCAAGCGAGGACACGCGCGAGAAGCGCATCTCGCTCGCCTTCAAGCGATCTCCACGTTCCGCCATCGGGTCCGCTGCGCAGTCTCCCCACCAAGCTCGCCGCGATCTCGCGGCTTGTGGCCAGTTGAGGGGCGGTTTGGAGGAAGACCGACCCTAGCAGCCTCTCGAGAGCCGCTGCCGCAAGCGCCGCGTCGCTCAGATGCGCCGTCGCGCATCCGTCCGACCTCGACTCGAGGATGAGCGCCGCCTCGAGAGCTGCCATCAGTGCCCCTGCCGTCTGGTCGACCTCCAATGCCGGTCCCGCGAGTACCCTCACGACCGAAACGGCCCAAAGCGTCTCCAGGAGGATGGGCGCGTTCGTTCCCGGATCGTCGTACATGCCGCCGCTCTTGCGCAGCGACGCCACCCAACTCAGCGTCGCCGCGGGGCTCTGCACCGCACCTGGTCCGACCTGGCCTATGATCTCCAGCGCCGCGTGGGTCTGGTGGAGCGTCGCAACGTCAAGGTTCTCCAACGGGTAGTCGCCGAAGCCCCCGGACGTCTGCGACTCGACGTAGGCACGCGAGAGCCAACGGCGAAGCTCCTCAAGCCCAGGGAAGCCTTCCAGAATGCCCCGTCGCCCTCCACCGCCCGCCGCAGCCAACGCTGTCAACACGAGGAGCGCTGGCACACCAAGAGCTCCTGCGACACGAAGCCATGAGCCACCAGGGTCGCGCGTCATGGGAGCCCCCCTGTGAAACGTCCCGACGTCACCCTGAAACTAGAACGTCGAGATGCCTCGACTGGCATTGGCGCTCACCCAGTCGTTCTCGGTCTCGAAGTAGTGGCTTCCGTTGGAGGACTGGCGAATGCTGGTGAGCCAGAGGCAAGCGCTCGCACGAATCCCCGAGTAGATGTGGCGCATAGCCCAGTGGTCGCCGGAGACGTCCTCGCCCGTCCACGAGACCGTCTTGGCCGACGACGAGAAACCGCCTCCGCTGGGAATCGACACGGTGACGCACCAGCCGTTGAAGGCCCATAGCTCATCCAGCCGGATTCGCGAGGACTTGCACTGCGGTGCAGTCCCGTCCCAGGTCGTCGTCGTCGTCCCGTAGGTGATCTCGGCCCACGCGCACGTGAGTCCGATCTCCACGTCGCTGGAGAAGTACGTCCTAACGTACGAATTCCCGTACGGGGTGCTCTTCGTTGCCGTGAGCGTCTTCATCTTGATCGGCAGGGCCACGCGACTCGTTGGGCGCGCTGACGCAACTCGAGCGCCGGCATCCATCTCCACGAGGCCCAGGTCCTTCGGGCCGCCAAAGAGAAGGACCGTGTTGATACCCCTGCTCTCCGAAGAGACAGCCCACGCGGGGCACGCAGCGTAAGCGAGGAGCAGACACACGATGACACAGATCGTGCTTCTCATATCGCCCATCACCTCCTTTTGTATTGTAATCTTTACCCGCCTGAACGTCTACCCCACGTCGCTAGGCCCATGGGGCGACTCCTGGGAAGCGCTGCGTGGGAAACAAGCCGTGGCTTTATCGAAAGCCTATCGCCGTGGGCGACTCGACAAGCGGCTACTGCGCGAGGACGACGGCGAGGTACTGGCCCGTGTACGAAGAGGGGACGGCCGCGACGGCCTCCGGCGTCCCCACGGCGACCACGGCACCACCGCCGTCGCCTCCCTCGGGGCCCAGGTCGATGATCCAGTCCGCGGTCTTGATCACGTCGAGGTTGTGCTCGATGACCACGACCGAGTTGCCGGCTTCGACGAGTCGATGCAGCACATCGAGCAGCCGGTGCACGTCGGCCGCGTGAAGGCCCGTCGTCGGCTCGTCGAGAATGTAGAGGGTCTTCCCCGTCGCGCGACGGGACAGCTCGCGCGCGAGCTTGATGCGCTGCGCTTCGCCGCCCGACAGCTCGGTCGCCGGCTGGCCGAGCGTGATGTACGAGAGGCCCACGTCGTGGAGCGTCCGAAGGCGGCTCTCGATGCTGGGAACGTTCTCGAAGAAGCCGAGAGCCTCCTCAACGGACATCGCGAGGACATCGGCGATCGACTTCCCCTTGTAGCGAACCTGAAGTGTCTCCCGGTTGTAGCGGCTGCCGCGGCACACCTCGCACGGCACGTAGAGGTCGGGCAAGAAGTGCATCTCGATCTTCTCTTGCCCCTGCCCTTGGCAGGCCTCGCAGCGCCCTCCCTTGGTGTTGAAGCTGAACCTTCCCGCCGTGTATCCACGCAGCCGCGCATCGGGTGACTTCGCGAACAAGGCGCGGATGTCGTCGAACAGCTTCGTGTAGGTTGCCGGGTTCGACCGGGGCGTGCGGCCGATCGGCGACTGATCGATCTCGATCACCTTATCGACCGCCTCATGCCCCTCGATGTCGTCGTGGGCTCCCGGACGCCGTGTCGCCTGTCCCAACCGGTGGAGAAGCCCGCGGTACAGGACGTCCTCGACCAGCGTGCTCTTGCCGGACCCCGAGACGCCGGTCACACAGACGAACCGCCCGAGCGGAAACTCCACACTGACGCCGCGCAGGTTGTGCGCCGCCGCGCCGATGACCCGCAGGGACTTGCCATTCCCGCGTCGACGCTCTTCCGGAACCGGGATCCGTTTGCGCCCCGAGAGGTACTGCCCCGTGACCGAGTCGGCGCAGGCCGCGACCTCGGCGGGCGTCCCCGCGACCACGACACGCCCACCGTGCGCCCCGGCCCCAGGCCCCAGATCGAGGATGAAGTCGCTCTCGCGCATCGTTTCCTCGTCGTGTTCGACGACGAGCACCGTGTTCCCGAGGTCGCGAAGCCCCTTCAGGGTCTGCAACAGCCGCCGATTGTCCCGCTGATGAAGGCCGATGGAAGGCTCGTCGAGCACGTACAGGACCCCGGTGAGCTGGCTACCCACCTGCGTCGCCAACCGGATCCGCTGCGCCTCGCCGCCGGCGAGGGTGCCCGCTTGCCGGTCGAGCGTCAGATAGTCCAGCCCGACAGACATCATGAACCCGAGGCGTGCGCGGATCTCCTTGCAGATCTGCTCGGCGATCTTCTCTTCACGACTCGTGAGCTCGAGGCCTTCGAAGAACGTCAGAGAAGCCCGCACCGACAGGGTGGTCACCTGATGGATGTTCAGCCCGCCGACTGTGACCGCCAGCACTTCGGGCTTCAGCCGCGCCCCACCGCACACGGGACATGGCAGCGTCGCGAAGTACTGCTCCATCTCGCCGCGCCACTGCTCTGATGTCGTCTCGCGATACCAGCGTTCGAGCGTCGGAACGATGCCGCGGAACGGGCGTTCGACCGTTCGCGTTGTCCCCTCATTCGACGTGTAGTCAAAGCGAATCGGTTTGCCCTGCGTGCCGTAGAGGATGAGGTCGAGTTTCGCCTTCGGCAGCCGCCCGAGCGGCTCGTACGGATCGATGCCGATGGACGCAGCGAGTCCCGTCATCTGCCCTTCGTACCATCGGCTCTTCGTCTCGGCGAAGGGCAGGAGGCCTCCGTCGAGGAGCCCGCGGCGCCCGTCGACGAGGGACTCGGCGTCGACTTCTTTCCTCTGCCCAAGACCTCCGCACTCTGGGCACGCGCCGTAGGGATTGTTGAACGAGAACATCCGCGGCGACAGCTCTTCGTAGCTGACGCCGCACCGCGTACAGGCGTAGTGCTCGCTGAACAGCTGCTCCTCTTCCCCCTCGCGCACGATGCTGACCAAACCGCCGCCATGCTTGAGCGCCGTCTCGATGGAGTCGGCGACGCGTCCGCGCTTGCGCTCGTCCAAGTCCACTCGATCCACGACGATGTCAATCGAGTGCTTCTGGTTCTTCGCCAGTTCGATCTCCTCGTACAGCGTGCGCGTGACGCCGTCCACGCGCACGCGCGTGAAGCCCTCGTGGCGGATCTCGTCGAACGTCTTCTTGTACTCGCCCTTCCGCCCGCGGACGACCGGGGCGAGGATCTGAACCTTGGTCCCCGGGGGGAACGCCATCACGGCGTCGATGATCTGCTCGGCCGATTGCTGCGAGATCGGGTCGCCGCACTGCGGGCAGTGCGGATGACCGATTCGAGCGTACAGCAGGCGAAGGTAGTCGTAGATCTCCGTCACCGTGCCCACCGTGGAGCGCGGGTTGTGGCTCCGTGTCTTCTGGTCGATCGAGATCGCTGGCGATAACCCCTCGATGAAGTCGACGTCCGGCTTCTCCATCTGCCCAAGGAACTGACGCGCATACGCCGACAGCGACTCGACGTACCGCCTCTGCCCTTCGGCGTAGATCGTGTCGAACGCCAGCGAACTCTTCCCGGAGCCGGAGATGCCCGTGATCACGACGAGTCGATCTCGGGGGAGGACGACGTCGATGTTCTTGAGATTGTGCTCCCGCGCCCCCTTCACGTGGATGACGCTCATAGACCCTTTCTGAGACTACGAATCTCGTCGCGAAGGGCCGCGGCGCGCTCGAACTCGAGCTTCTCGGCCGCCTGCACCATCTCGCGTTCTAGATCGGCGAGGAGAGCAACCAACTCGTCCTTGCGCTTCGGCCGCGGCCGCTCGCGAACGACCGTCGGCGCGGCGGGCGCGCCGCGTAAGACGTCCATGATGTCGGTGACCTCGCGCTCCACCGTCCGCGGCGTGATGCTGTGTTCGCGGTTGTACGCGAGCTGGATCTCGCGTCGCCGGTTTGTCTGCTCCACGGCGTAGCGGATCGAGTCCGTGATCTGGTCGGCGTAGAGGACGACCCTCCCGCGGACGTTGCGCGCCGCCCGGCCGATCGTCTGGATGAGCGACGTGCCGGAGCGCAGGAATCCCTCCTTGTCGGCGTCGAGAACCGCGACCAACGCGACCTCCGGAAGGTCTAATCCCTCGCGCAGCAGGTTGATGCCCACCAAGACGTCGAACTTCGCCTGCCGTAGTTCGCGCAGGATGTCGAGCCGATCCAGGGTTTCGATCTCCGAGTGCAGATAGCGGGCGCGGACTCCCGCTTCGACGAGATACTCGGTCAGATCCTCAGCCATCCGCTTGGTGAGCGTCGTGACGAGTACGCGGTCTCCGCGTCCCACGACCTCGCGGATCGCCCCCAGCAGATGGTCGACCTGGCCTCGAACAGGCCGGATCTCAACCTCGGGGTCGACAAGCCCCGTGGGGCGGATCACCTGCTCGACGACGCGAACACTGCGACGCTCTTCGTACGGTCCCGGCGTCGCCGAAGTGAAGATGATCTGATGTACCCGCTCCTCGAACTCGGTGAACGTCAGGGGCCGGTTGTCGAGCGCGGACGGCAGCCGGAAGCCGTAGTCGACGAGCGTCGTCTTGCGCGCGCGGTCGCCGTGGTACATCCCTCGGATCTGTGGAACGGTCTGGTGCGACTCGTCGATCACGAGGAGGAAGTCGCTGGGGAAATAGTCGAGCAACACGGATGGAGGCTGGTCGGGCTTGCGCCCATCGAGGTGGCGCGAGTAGTTCTCGATCCCGGAGCAGTATCCCATCTGTTCGATCATCTCGAGGTCGTAGCGCGTGCGCTGCTCTAGGCGCTGCGCCTCGAGCAGCCGTCCCTCCGAGCGCAAGACGTTCAGTCGTTCCTCGAGTTCGGCCGCGATGCTCTCCGCCGCACCCTTGAGCTGCTGCTCGGGCGTAACGTAGTGCGAGGCGGGGAACACCGTCAGTTCCGCTTCTTCTCTCAGAACGTGCCCCGTCACAGCGTCCAGAAGGGTGATCCGTTCGACTTCGTCGCCCGAGAACTCGAGCCGCACCACCCGATCCTCGTACGCGGGGATGATCTCGACCGTGTCGCCGCGGACGCGGAAGGTCCCGCGTTCGAAACCGATCTCGTTGCGGTTGTACTGAAGGCCGACCAGACGCCGAAGGACCTCATCGCGGTCGGCGGGCTCGCCGCGCCGGACCGACAGCGAGAGGTCGTAGTAACTCGTCGGCGAGCCCAGGCCGTAGATGCACGACACCGAGGCCACGATGATGACGTCGCGCCGCTCAAACAGGGCCGCCGTGGCCGCGTGGCGAA
Organism: Candidatus Bipolaricaulota bacterium; assembly: GCA_040752575.1. GTDB lineage: Bacteria > Bipolaricaulota > Bipolaricaulia > UBA7950 > UBA9294 > CAIOGO01. The sequence continues at coordinate 38,791 of JBFMGK010000038.1, read as the reverse complement.
GCCGGTCGATCTCATCGTTGATCGACGAGTCCTTCTCGATGTAGGTGTCGGTCTGGGGAAGGTAGGCCTCGGGCTGGTAGTAGTCGTAGTACGAAACGAAGTAGTGAACGGCATTGTTCGGGAACAGCTCGCGGAATTCGTTCGCAAGCTGGGCGGTCAGCGTCTTGTTGTGCGCCATCACGAGGGTCGGTCGCTGAACGCGCTGGATCACGTGGGCGATGGTGAACGTCTTGCCCGTTCCGGTCGCCCCCCAGAGCGTCTGGGAGGGAAGGCCCTCCAGAACCCCCGCGGCCAAGGCCTCGATCGCCTGCGGCTGGTCGCCGCACGGCGCGAGCCGGTCGGAAATCTGGAACCCCGCGTCTTCTCCTACCTTGGGCAGTCTCATGCCGAGTATGGATGGTACCCGGTCTTGACCTTCCGACTCAATGCCTCACCTGCGCCAACCGATCCCGCTAACCAAGGACTCGAAAGCCGGCGAACTCGCCGCGGGAAGGCGACCACTCCGCGTCGACGCGCTCGACCTCGGCGCGCGGGGGGCCGTCGCGCAAGGCTTGCGCGAGCGTCTCGAGCGAGGCTCTCGACCCCTCGGCCACGATCGCCACGCTCCCGTCCGGGAGATTCCGCACCGTCCCACAGAGCCCCAGCCGCCTTGCTTCGCCGGCAGCGAACAGGCGATAGCCTACGCCCTGCACGCGTCCGTAGGCCCGTGCCACGAGTCTGTGTGTGCTCTCCACGGCTCTTCTCTCGTCGGCTTTCGAGGCTCAGAGGAACCCCATCGCGACTTCACGGGCTCTCCACACCTCGGGGGCAATGTTATCGCTGTACGGCTGAATGAGAGCCCAACCTCCCAGCCCGCAGTCCGGGAAGCGGAACAGGACGCCCGCTTCCCGGATCACCTTTGTGGGGCAAGCGCTGGTCTCGGGTCACGCGACGATCCGCGGAAGCCCCGACGGCAGGGCGAGGAGCGCGACGATCCGCTCCAAGGCTCTCGCGTCCGACTCGTCGAACTGGTCAGGCGCGTGCGAATCGACGTCCAGTACGCCCAGTACGGCGCGGTCTCGAATCAGCGGGACCGCAACTTCGCTTCTGGCCCGATCGTCGCACGCGATGTGCCCGGGGAAGCTTTGCACGTCGGGCACGATCACCGACTTCTGCATCTTGACGGCTTCCCAACAGACGCCCCCGCCACGGAGCACCTGACAGGCGAGCGGCCCCTGATAGGGACCGACGTGCAGCTCGTCTCCCGCGACAAGATAGAACCCGGTCCAAGAGTGGTGGCGCATCTTGGCATGCAGGAGCGAGCAGACGGTCGCCATCGCAGACATGAGGCTTGGGGTGGCGATCAGCAAGCCCCGTAGCTGCTCGGTGATCCGTTCGTAGCGTGCCTCACGCGACAGGTCCCTCTCCACTTCGTCGACCTCCTCGTATCGACCACGATTGGCGAAGCGGCAACGCCATCCTACGCTGTCGGAGCGGGTGCCGACTCTGTCCCCATGACACGGCTCTCCGAGCTTCCCTTCGCCTCGCTGCCCGGTTCCGGGACAAAACGCAGGACCACCAGGGTCAGAAGCAAGAAGAAGGCCGAGGCGCCGAACGCCGCTTCGTAACCCGCCCAGCGCGCAAGGAAACCGCTCCCGGCTCCGGCAAGAATCCACCCCGTGCCGGCGAGGCCGTTGTACACCCCGAGGGCAAGGCCCCGGTTCTCGGGACGAGCGAGCCGCGAGGTGATCGCCACCCCGGAGAGCTGGAAGTACGACCACGTGAAGCCGTAGGCCGCGAAGATCGCCACAAGCAGCGGAGCCGGCGGGACGACGCGGGTCAGGGAGAGGGCAACCGCCGCGCCAGCGAACAGGACGAGCCGGACGGCCAACGCGGCACGCTGGACCCGGAGGTTGCCCGTCCGATGGATCCGCCGCGTCGCGAGCGGGTACGCCACGACCACCGCCGCATTCTGCACAGCGAAGTATAGGAAGACAGAACTCGATGGAATGCCGAACCGCTCCGCGAGGAGCAGCGGCAGGGGAATGCCGAACATCCCGAGGCCGATGAACGCAAGCAACGTCGCGAGAAGGAAGCGTTTCGTTCCGGTCCGCAGCCCGCGGGGGGCGCGCATCTTGAGCACATACCGAACGAAACCGGCCACTGGAAGCCGGTAGTACAGGTGCAGCGGCCCGTATCGGACGAACTCGACGAGAAAGTTGCCGAGCGACACGGCGGCACCTCGAAACGCGCGGTCGAAGAACCTCGCCGCACCGGCGGGGATCGTCTTCGCTGCGAGGAGCGCCGCGACAAGGCCCAGAACGCCGAGCAGGACGAACGTCGAGCGAATGGCCGTCGCCTCGCTGGCGAGCCGTCCCGCGACGGCAAGCGCCCCGCTGCCGACGAGCAGGCCGAACACCCAACCCAGCGCGCCGATCTGGTTCATGTGCCCGATCTTCTTCTCCCAGGTTCCCTCGGCCTTGTTCTCGATCACGATGAGCACCGTCACGGACGCGTTGGCGACCCAGAAGAAGTTGAGCGCCATGTTCAGGACGACGAGCTGCTCGAACGATCGGGCAAAGCCCATGAGCCCCAGCAGAATCGCGACGGCGGTGTAGCTGAGCAACACGAAGGGCTTGCGCCGGTTCGCGACATCCGACAGCTTTCCCCAGACCAGACTGCCCGCGACGCCCATGACGCTGACAAGGCTCGACAACACGCCCAGCGAGTCGACCGACCGCCCCAGCACGGCGCGCAACGCCAACGGAACGAGGACAGATGACGTGCCCAGCACGAGGTTGGCGAGGCCCACCGCGAGGAACCACGGTTCGCCTTCCACCCACCATGACCGCACCCTGTGCTTCACGACGACCTCCCCGCCAGGGTAACCGCCTCGTACCCTCCCGCGTGGGAGTGTAGTTCTCGTCGGCGCCGCTTCAAGGACAACGCCGTCTCTTTCCTGCCTGGCGCGCGTCGCGTCTGCAACGAACACCTGCAGGCTGAGCCCCCCGGAACGGCTCAGTCGCCGCCAGCCTCACTGGCCAGGGCGAATCCGGAGTCCTCGGCAGCGCACGTCTCGGCGAGCACGTCACGGAACCTCGCGCCCCAACAAGCCGCGATCTCGTCTCCAAGGACTCTGGGAACATACAGCACAGCGACGACGCGGCCGGTCTCCGGGCGGATCTTGGTCTCCATGGCGTCTTTGACCGGATTCCCGCACGGTGCCCACCTGCCGGCCATCCAGCGACACACGACGAGCAGGTCTTCGAGGTCGATGGATTGCCCTGACGGGTTGAAAACGTAGCTCTCCCCCGGAAGCCCGCGGCGCACGAACAGCCGGTCGCCCGCGACGTCGGCGTCGAAGATCGACGCCGGGAGTCCTGCCTCCAGGCTGACCGCGTTGTTGACGTCGACCGGACCGTTCACCTTCGGGAAGACCCCATTCAGCGCCGCCTGAAGCAGGAACTCGCTCGCCGGCTTGCCCCGGCCGCTCGGCTTGTAGCGACCGTGGCGGAGCATCTGCCGCACCGCGTCGCGCGTCGCCGTCGGGATGAAGTTCTGCCCCTGGGCCGCACACCGCAAGACGAGCTCGTCGAGCCCATCGACGCGGCGATCGGTGGAGACGCGGTTCGCCCAGACGACCACAGGCTGGACGCAGGCGCGGGTCATCTCATCCTGCAACAGCAGAGGTCTGCCCACGTCGTCCCCCTTGGCTCAGATATGCGGTGCGACCCCGCCGCGCTCGAAGCGCAGGAGCGTCGTAGCGTCGCCCGCGACCAACGTGTAGTCCCCCGTCCGCAAGGTGCGCAAGGAGGACAGCGGGACGATCTGCGTGAAGGGGACCTCGCCCGGTTCGCACACCGCGTCCAGCGGACGGCGCGTCGCCACGGTTAGGGTGATCACGCGGTCCTCCACCGCCTGCTTGACGGCCTCAATCTCCGTGCACCCATCGCGTAGGGTCCCTTTGATCACGATACTGACCCGAACGCCCTGGTCGTCAGCGACTTCGACGAGCAGAGAGTCGACACTGGCCACGCCGAAGATGTACTTCGGCGCCTCTTTGTGAGGGCCGCACCCCGACGCAGTGATCAAGACGAGAACCAAGAGGGTCCACCGCCCCCATCGACGTGGGTACATCCGCTTCTCGCTCCTCCCGCGCCGACATCGTACTCAACGTCTAGACGTCGACCAATCCACCCGCCGTGGATCACGCGCTCCGTCGGGATGCGGAGACGACGATCGCCGGCGGGGTCTCAAGATGTCGCTTCACCGCGCAGCTCTCGGCGGCGCGCGCGCACGCCGCGACGAGCTCCGCCGGGAAGTTCTGCGGAAGATCAACCTGTACGTCCATCCGCGTAACGCGGTGCGCCGCCTCGTCACGCGTCGCTCGCAGCGTCACGTGGACGTCGTCGGTCGGCAAGCCGCGCGTCTGGCAGAAACGGAGAACGTAGTACGCCGTGCACGTCCCGACAGACGCCAGGAAGAGGTCGAACGGAGAAGGCGCCGTGCCCCCTCCCCCGGCCGTCGTGGGCTGGTCTGTTCGCACCGTGAACCCGTCAAAGCCGGCGTCGATGCGTTGGCCCCCAGCAAACGAGATCTTCATCTCCATACAGCCTCCCACCCCCAAGCGTATCCGCCGCTTGCCCGCGGCGCGACGCGTCCTCGCGAGTTCTTCAGGCTCTCCGTACACTCGCCCCCTATGTTACGGGTCAGCCGCCATGTCACCGCCGCCGGGCTCTTCGGCTCCGGCGCCCGTTGGTACTTGGCGTACACCTTCCTCTCCGGACTCGCGTTCGGGGTGTTCGGCCTGTTCTACAACCTCTACGTCCTCTCGCTGGGAACCAGCCGCTCGACGCTCGGCGCCCTCCTGGCGATCCCTCTTCTCGTGGTCTGTAGCCTGGCCCTACCCGCGGGAGCCCTCGGTCGCCGACTCGGTTACCGGCGGGCACTTCTGGCGGGAGTCGCAGCCTATGCCGCAGCCATCGTCGGCCTCGCAGCGTTCCCTACGTCCCTTGGGCTGTTCGGCTTCGCCCTACTCTTGGGCGTCGGCCAGACGCTTCTCGACGTCTGCCACGCGCCGCTGGTCGCCGAAATCAGCGACGAGCGCTGGCGAACTCGCCTGTTCAGTACGCAGTTCGCCGTCCGCCTGTTCGCCAGTTTCTTCGGGTCCCTGGTTGCCGGTGCCTTGCCCGCGGCGTTCGCCGGGGCTTTCCGGGTCGGGGCCGAGTCCTCGGCCGCGTACCGAGGCACCCTCGCACTCAGCGCCGCGCTCCTCGCAGCGTCGGTCGTGCCGCTCGCCCGCGTTCGCCCGCCCTCTCCCCCGATCGCGTCGAGCAGATCGCCTCATCGCGGGCAGCGCCTTCCAAAGCGCGCCCTGGCCAGGCTCTTCGTCCCGCAGGCCGTCATCGGGATCGGCGCCGGCGCTGTCGTTCCTTTCCTAAACGTCTTCCTCAAGACCCGCTTCACGCTCTCCGACGGAACCCTCGGTGTGCTCTTCGCGCTGCAGGCCATTGCGATGGGGACGGCGACGCTTCTCGGTCCCCGCTTGGCCTCGCGGCTCGGACGAATCCGCGCGCTGGTCTTCACGCAGATCGCATCGATTCCGTTCCTTGCCGTTCTCGGCTTCGTCCCGATCTACCCCGTCGTCGTCGTTGCCTTCCTCGCGCGGGCAGGGCTCATGAACATGGGACACCCCTTGTACTCGGCGTTTGCCATGGAAGAGGTCGACGCCCGACACCGAGCCACGGCCAGCGCGCTGTTGGTCATGAGTTCTCAGGGCAGCCGCGCGCTGAGTTCGTGGTGGAGCGGCCTTCTGCAAGAGGGTCCTGGCTTTGGCCCCGCGTTCGGCCTTACCATGGCCTGCTATCTGATCGCGTCGCTCCTCGTCCTCTCGTTCTTCGGCCGTCGCGCCCACCGTTGACCGGCGCGCGCTGCCGGACGATGATGTCGCACGTCGAACGGAGGTCGCATGAAGCGCTTGGCAAGATTCGGCCTGGCGGTCGTGCTGTTGGGGCTCTCGGGCTGCATGCTCCTTTTCCTGTCGGATAGCGTTCTCTACGAAGAAACCTTCACCGCACAGAACACCGCGTGGATCCTCGGAAGCAGCGAAACGTCGGAGAAATGGATTGCGGACGGGTTGTACCACGTCGCTGCCAAGGCCGCCGTGATCAGCGTGGGCTACAACCAGGTTGAAGGGCCGTTCGGCGACGTCCAGGTTGACCTGGACGTCGACCATGTCCAAGGCGTTCCGGGCAACTCCGCCGGCGGGCTTGCGCTCCGCGTGCAAGATGGCAAGAGCTTCATCGCCTTCGTCATCGCCCCCTCGGGGACGTTCAGCGTGCAGAAGCTGGTCTCCGGCACCGTGACAAGGATCCTGAACTACACAGGTTCCCCCGCAATCGTGCAGGGAGTGGCTCGCAACCACCTCACCGTCGTGTGCCGCGGCACGACGTATAGGTTCCTCGTCAACGGAACCGAACTCGCCATGATCACGGACTCCTCGTTCGCATCCGGCCGCGTGGGCGCCGTCGTGATCTCCTATGACGCGTCGACGCCCGCCGTGATGACGTTCGACAACCTGCTCGTTCAGGAGGTCGAGTAGGTCGACGCCGCTGTCCGCTAAGGATCTGAGACTGCTGTCTGCTCCAGAGACCCGCTGCTTGTCTCCATCCGGCGCGGCACGCGCCGTAGAGTGGGGAGCGGCATCGCGCCGCAAGTCCTGATGAAGGGGGAGACATGAAGAGAGCCCTTGTTGCGTTGATCCTCGTCTCTGTTGTCGCCATCCCGGCCGTCGCGCTTCGCCTTGGATCCATCTCCCTCGGCTTCCACCTCATTCCCGCCGTCGAAGCGCCGGACGGCAAGCGTCCGTGGGACCTGTCGCTCTCGTTTGGCTTCGGGGTCTTCCTCTCCGCGTCGGGCGTCGATCGGCTGGAGTTCCTCGCGATGATCGACTCCAAGCCCTCGGCTTTGGGCACGACGCTCTCGTATTCGCGGAGTCTCACGCCATCGTTCGCCACCGGAGGCGGCCTCACGGTGTTGTGGCCCTTCGAGGGCGCGTCGACGCTCTCATCTCCGCTGTTCGAAGCGTTTGCGCGGGTCGACGCCCGGGGCACGTTGGCGGCTGGACTCGATGTCCTCGGAGGAGCGTGTCTGCCTGTGATCACGGTGGCCGAGACGGAGCCCGAGCATTGGGACGTCTTGCCGCTCGCCGATCTGCCCTCGCTCAACGTGGGCGCCGACGTCCGCCTGGTCGAACGGGGAACCCTGCGCGCGCAGCTGACACTTCAGCCCGTGTTCGCCGAAGTGGATGCGCTCGACCATCCGATCGGACGCGTAACCAGCCACCTGTTGGTGCTGCCCATGGCCTCGGCGTTCCTCGACTACGTGCCGTAATCTCGTCTAGTACATCGTCTGCATGTCGAGCAGACCACGCGCGCGAGCGCGCCGCTCGGCTAGTCGGAAAGCTAGAATCGACAGGCCGGCGAGGACGGCCGTCGAACCTACGACGACGGAGACGAGCAGACCGTTCGAGAGCCCAGAGAGGACTGCCGTGCCCTCGCCGAGGACGGCGCGCCGCATCGCGTCGAGCCAGTACGTGATGGGAATCACCCTCCCGACGGCGGCGAGCCAGTGCGGGAGCGTGTCCAGCGGGAAAACGACGCCGCAGAGCAAGTAGAGACCGCCGGCCACCGCTTCGCCGACGCCGTAGTTGTGCCGCGCGGTGATGAGCGTCACGCCCCCGAGGAGGATCCCGAAGAAGGCGAGCATGGCCGACCCGGCCAAGAGCGAAGCCGCAAGCAATCCCCAGTCGATCGACGCCAGGCGGATCGGCAGCCTGAGCGCGAGGGCACCGACGGTGAGCATCACGACAACCGCGACCGAGGCCGTGGCCGCCTTGGCAACGCCGCGACCCGTCAGGTAGGCGAAGACGCTGACCGGCGCCGTATAGACGTACTTCAGCATTCCGTAGTGCTCGCGATCGTCGATGATCGTCCAGCTGATCCCCGAGAGCACGGACGGCACGTAGAGGTAGACAGCGTTCCCGACGAAGACCGCCGGGAACAGCGGGCTGGCGAGACCGTCCTTGGCGATGACGGCATACATGAACACAAGGATCATGGCGCCGGCAAGAGGCTTCACCAGCGAGTAGACGGCGAACACGAACGGGTCAGCCCAGTTCGACTCGATCTGCCAGCCAAGCCAGGTCGCCGTCCGAAAACTCCGCCAAGCCTCACCTCGGCCTTGAGAGTTTCTCGACATCACTGCCCCCTCACGCTGAGTCGGCCCTCGCGGCGCGCCAGAGCCTCGAATGTGGCGAGACCTTGACGGGCCAAGACGAGGAAGACCACGGCAGCCACCGTGAGGATGGCGAGTTCCGCCTCGGCCGACAGGAAACGCAGGTTCGCCATCATCGCCGGGAACAGGAGCTGGCGCATCGCGTCGAGCCCCAGAGTGATGGGAAGAATCGAGGCAGCCGCCGCGACCACCCGTCCCAGAGCGCGCACCGGGAAGTAGAACCCCGACACAAGCGACACAGGCTCCTGAAGGAGGTTCGAGAAGTGCCAAGCCTCGCGCCCGAACAGCAGAAACATCGACGAGAGAAGCATTCCTAGCCCGTAGAGCGCGACGAGCGTCGTCACGAAGACCCCCAACAACACGGGAACGTTCGTCACGGTCATCGAGACGCGGAATAGGAGAGATCCGATCGTGATCACCGCCGCAGCGCGCAAGGTCGTCGCGAACATCCCGCCAAGGGCCATCCCGAGGAGGATGGCCATCCTCGACGTCGGAGCCACGATGTACAGCTCGAGGTTTCCCGTCTCCTTCTCCCAGTAGAGCTGGCTCGCCATGCTCCACAGGACGTTCTGCCAGTAGGCGGTCATCGCCCCGCCCAAGACGACAAAGCCGACGAACTCGGCCGGAGCTTGAATCGCGCGGTAGATGTACACGTACGCGGTCACCTGCAGGAGCGGCAGGAAGATCTCGAAGAACACCCAGCTCTTCTCCCGCTGCGCCCCAATGACCCGCGGGTAAGCCCGGCCGCGCACCGTGCGCCAGAACGTCGTCCACGCCCCGGCGCCGCTCATGCTGCGCCCTCCCGCTCCGCGAATCCCTGCCCCACGACCTCCAAGAACACGTCCTCGAGCGTCGGTTCGCGCTTCTCGAGCGAGACAAGACGTCCCCCGCTGCTCTCCACGGCGACGAGCACGCTCGTGAGTCCTGCGTCGCTCGAGAGGATCAGATCCGCCTCGACGCAATCGTCGCGTGGCACCTGCGTGCATCGCTTGACGCTCGGCACCGCCTCGAGCGTCCCCCGCGCGTCGCCGAGCCCGGCAATGCGTAGACGCACGATCGCTTCGCGCTTCAGCGTACGCTTGAGCGCCGCCGGAGTCTCACAGGCGAGAATCTTCCCCTTGTCGATGATCGCGACACGGTTGCACATCTCGTCGGCCTCGTGCATTGCGTGGGTCGTGAGCAGAATCGTCCGATCGGGATGCTCTCTCAGCCAACCGGCCACGAAACCGCGCAGCGTGTGCGCTGTCTGAACGTCGAGGCCGAGCGTGGGTTCGTCGAGGAAGAGGATCTCCGGGTCGGTGAGGAAACCCCGCACGAAGTTCATCTTCTGGCGCATGCCCGTCGAGAGGTGGTAGATCTTGGTTCGAGATCGGTCGGCCAGTCCCACAACGGCCAGCAACTCTTTGATGCGGGCGCGCGCAGCGCGCGTCTCCATACCGTAGAACTGCGAGAACATCCATAGATTCTCTTCCACGGTCAGAAGTCCGTAGCCCGAGGTCTCGCCCCCCGACACCATCCCGATGTGCCGGCGAACGCCCTTCGGGTCGGACACGACGTCGACGCCGGCAACCCAGGCTCGCCCCGAGGTCGGAGAGAGCAAGGTGGCTAGGATCTTGATCGTTGTCGTCTTGCCGGCGCCATTCGGGCCCAGGACGCCGAACAACTCGCCGCGGCCGACCTCGAGCGAAACCCCGTCGAGGGCGACGACCTCTCGCTTGCCCTTTTTCGCCTCGCGCCGCTTGGCTCGAAAGATACGGCGCAGGTCTTCCGTCCGAATCGCGAACTCCGGCATAAGCCCTCCGCTGGAAAGGTGACCGCGCTACGACGTAGCAGCGGAAAACTTGATCGTAGCGCTCGCTTCGCCCAACGTCCAGCAGAGCGACGGGAGGCCGCCGACGCGGCCTGCCGCTAGCTCGATCTGCGATCCCTAGCTAGGCGCTCTTCGCCCTTCCGCCGCGCCACGAGAGGACGATCTTGCGGATCTCCACGACGAGCGCCGGGACGAAAGCGAGCGGCGCAATGTAGATCCACAGGCTCCCCGGCAGGGTCTTCGTGTCGAACGCCTTCTGCAGCCCCGGAACGTACAAGACCGCCGCGAGGAGCACGAGGGACACGAGCACGGCCCACTGCATGGCTCGGTTCGTGAAGAACCCGATGCGATAGAGCGGCACGTTCTCCGACCGCGCCGTGTAGGCGCGAACCAGTTCCGCCAGGACGAGCGTCGTGAACGCGATCGTCATCGCGTCTTCGTGCAAGGCGCCCTGAGCGTAGAGGCCCAGGGCGTAGACTCCAAGCACGGCCGCGGTGAGAGCTCCGGCCTGGTAAAGGATTCCCCTCGCCATGTCGCGGTTGATGATCCGCTCCCGCGGCGAACGCGGCCGCCGACTCATGATGTCCGGCTCGCCATGCTCCAGCCCCAGGGCGAGGGCCGGCGCGCCGTCGGTCAGCAGGTTCAACCAGAGAAGCTGGATTGCCGTCAGAGGGGCAGGCCATCCGATGAGGATCGCCCCGAAGATGATCGCCACCTCGGCGAAGTTGCACGACAGGAGGTAATACACCGTCTTGCGGATGTTGGAGTAGATGATCCGACCCTGCTCGACGGCCGCAACGATCGAGGCGTAATTGTCGTCGGTCAGCACCATGTCCGCCGTGTTCTTCGCGACGTCGGTCCCGGCAATGCCCATTGCCACGCCGATGTCCGCCCGCTTCAGGGCCGGCGCGTCGTTCACGCCGTCGCCGGTCATCGCGACGACCTCGCCGTTGGACCTCAGGGCCTCGACGATCTCGACCTTGTGGTGCGGGGACACCCGCGCAAACACGTCGATCCCGTCGATCTCCCTCGCCAACTGCCCTTCGGCCATCTTGTCCATCTCGGCGCCCGAGACAACGCGCCCGTCCGGCCGCAGGAGTCCGATCTGGTGGGCGATCGCTTCAGCCGTGGCCACATGGTCTCCCGTGATCATGATCGTGCGCAGCCCGGCCTCGCGGGCCTTGTCAATCGCGTCGGCGACCTCGGGCCTCGGCGGATCCTGCATCCCGAGCAGACCCAGGAGCGCGAGGTCGTGCTCGGCGGTCTCGGGCCGCACCTCGTCGGGCAACGCGTCAAAGGCTCGATACGCAACCGCCAGCACGCGCAGCCCCTGCGAAGCCATCGCGTCGTTCGCCCTCTGCGTCTCGGCCCGCGCCGCAGCGTCCATCGACGTCGGTCCGCCGGGCCCCTCGATCCGGGCACACAACCCGAGCAGAACGTCGGGAGCCCCCTTCACGAGAGCCACGTGTCGCCCGTCGCCCTCGAACGGCGTACCGACTGCCTTGTGCACCGTCGTCATTCTCTTGCGGTCGGAGTCGAACGGGATCTCGGTGACTCGCGGACTCGCCGCGGCCGCCGTCTCGCGCATCACACCGCCCTTGGCCGCGGCGACGACGAGAGCCCCCTCCGTAGGGTCGCCCACGACGCGCCAGCCCTTGGCATCGTTGCGCAGCTCCGCGTCGTTGCAGAGCGCTGCCGCCCAGAGCGCACGGCGCAGAACCGGGTGGTCGGCCGACGCCCGCGCGCCGCCGCTGCGGGTGAACTCCCCGCTCGGATCGTACCCCCGGCCTGTCACGTCGAACGTCTCTCGCCCCGCCCAGACGCTTGTCACGGTCATCTGGTTCTGGGTCAACGTTCCCGTCTTGTCGGTGCAGATGACGGTGGCCGAGCCGAGCGTCTCGACAGAGGGCAGCCGGCGCACAAGGGCATGGCGGCGAAGCATTTCCCGCGTTCCGAGCGCGAGGCACATCGTCACGATCGCCGGCAAACCCTCCGGAACCGCAGCGACGGCCAGGCTGACCGCGACCATGAAGAAGCGGATCAGATCCCCCGCCCCCGTCCGCAGGTACGCGCCGAGCCCCTCATCCCAGATCAGATGAACGTTCGGATCGCGTACGATTTCGAGAACGAACACGATCGCACAGACCACGAGAATGATCGTCCCGAGGATGCGGCCGAACTCCTCGAGCTTCCGCTGGAGGGGCGTCTCCTCTTGTTGCTCTTCGATCATCTCGGCAATCTCGCCGAGTTGCGTGTCGGCGCCGGTTCCCACGACGATCCCGCGTCCGCGACCGTAGACAACCGTGGTCCCGAGGAAAGCGCAGTTGGAGCGATCGGCGATCCCGGTCGCGGCTGCCAGGGAAGCTTCGGCGTGCTTTTCGACCGGCACGGACTCGCCCGTCAGCGACGACTCGTCGACGCGCATCTGCGGAGATTCGACGAGGCGCAGGTCGGCGGGAACGATGGTCCCTGCCTCGAGCAGCACGACGTCGCCCGGCACGAGGTCTCGCGCCCGAACCGTCGTGCGCTGCCCGTCGCGCAGCACCTGGGCCTCTGGAGCGGCCATCTGTTTGAGGCTCTGGAGCGCCTTCTCGGCGCGGCTGTCCTGGAGAGCCCCGACGAACGCATTGAGGACGATGATCGCGACGATGACAACCGAGTCCAGCCATCCAAGAGGCTCGGGTTCGATGAAGTACACCACCGTCGAGATGACCGCCGCGGCAATCAAGATGAGGACGACAAACCCCCGCAGCTGCCCAACCAATCGCCTCCAAAACGGCGTCGGCGGCGATTCGGGCAGTGCATTGGGGCCATAGGCAGCAAGACGGGCCGCCGCTTCGCCCGCCGTGAGTCCGGCACCCGCGTCCGTCTCCAGGGCCTGGGCCGTCTCGCTCGCCGCGAGCGTGTGCCAGACGGCCTTCTTCTGTATCTCAGGCATGCTGGGTTCACCCCTTACTGCATTGAGGATCGTCTCGTCTAGAGGCCGAGAAGAAGGAGAACGGGGACGAAGACCTCCGCAACCAGGGACATCACCGTGATCATCGTGTTGAGCGAAGGTCCGGCCGTGTCCTTGAACGGGTCGCCTACGGTGTCGCCGGTCACAGCTGCCTTGTGGGCCTCGGAGCCCTTCCCGCCGAAGGCCCCCGTCTCGACGTACTTCTTCGCGTTGTCCCACGCGCCGCCCGAGTTGGCCATCAAGAGGGCGAAGATGATCCCCGTCAGGATGCTCCCCGCGAGGCAGCCGGCGAGCGCTTCCTTGCCGAGCACGAGGAACACGGCAATCGGCACAATGAGCGCGAGCGAGCACGGCAGAAGAAGCTCGCGCAGCGCACCGCGCGTCGCCATGTCGACGCACTTCGCGTAGTCGGGCTTCGCTTTCCCTTCCATCAAGCCCGGAATGTCGCGGAACTGGCGGCGGACTTCCTCCACCATGCGTCCCGCGTTCCTCCCGACAGCGAGAATCAGCAGCGCCGAGAAGACCGGGGGCATCATCGCACCGAGGAACAGCCCGATGATCACCGGGTAGCTGATCAGGTTGATCCCCTGGGTCAGGTCGATGTCGGCAAGATGCGTGTAGGCCGCGAACAGGGCCAACACGGTCAGCGCTGCCGCGCCGATCGCGAACCCTTTCGTCACCGCCTTCGACGTATTGCCCTGGGCGTCCAACGTATCGGCGATCTCGAGGGCGTCCTTGCCGAGCGCGCCCTGTTCGGCGATCCCGCGCGCGTTGTCGGAGATCGGCCCGAACGCATCGCCGGCGATGATCGTCGCCGCGATCGACAGCATGCCGACGGCTGACACTGCGATCCCGTAGAAGGGGTCGATGCCGAAGACCTCGGCAAGTCGCCATGCGCCGAACATCGCGACGCAGATCCCGAGGATCGACGGGATCATGCTCAGAAGTCCGTACGAAAACCCGGTCAAGATACTGATCGCCGCCCCCCGCGAGGCGGCTTCCGCCGTGCGCAGGGTCGGCTTGCGGTCGATCGACGTGAAGTAGTCGGTCGTCATGCCGATCACGATCCCCGCCGCAAGGCCCGAGATCGTTGGGAGGAACACGCCGAGCCACTGATGGCCTTCAAGGCCGGCCGCAAACCGCGTGATGACGAATAGCAGCGCAACGAAGATCAGCGCCGTAGTGTAGGTGCCGGCGTTCAGCGCCGCTCCGGGGCTCTTGCGCATGAACGTCCGAACCAGCAGGATGCCGGCGATCGACGCGAATAGCCCCATCGCCGAGATCATCAGCGGCAGCATGGCAAAGATGCCTCCGCCGATCGAAACGCCGAGGATCATCGCCGCGACGATCGCCGCAATGTAGGAGTCGACGAGGTCGGCGCCCATGCCGGCGACGTCGCCGACGTTGTCGCCCACGTTGTCGGCGATCACGGCCGGATTGCGCGGGTCATCCTCGGGGATGCCGAGCTCGACCTTGCCCACGAGATCCGCAGCGATGTCGGCCGTCTTGGTGAAGATGCCGCCACCGGCCTTCGCAAACAGGGCCAACGCGCTGGCGCCGAAGCTGAAACCGAGAACGACGTTTGCCGCCGTGGCTTCGGGCCACCCAAACACGGAGCCGGTCAGCCAGTAGATGAAGCTGACACCGATGAGCGCCATCCCGACGATGCCGAGGCCCATGACCGCGCCGCCGTAGAAGGCCACCGGGAATGCCTTCTTCAGGCCATTGCGGCAGGCGTTCGCCGTGCGCACATTGGCGTGGACGGCGGCCATCATCCCGAGGGATGCCGCGACCGTCGACGCCGCAGCGCCTGCGAGGTAGGCCACGGCAACCGCCACGCCGACCCCGGCTGCGGAAATGGTCAAGTCAGGATCGCGGCTCAACCCGAACGCAGTGAGGACGCCGAGGATCGGCGCCATGATCGCCAGAAAGGCGATCAGCGTTCGGTTCTGCCGCCGCAGATAGGCCTTCGCGCCCACCTGAATCGCCTTCGCCACGTCCTTCATCCGTTCGGTCCCGCTGTCCTGCTTCGTGACCCAGACGTAAAGAACGACAGCGAGCGCGATCGACACAAGACCCGAAGCGACGCCCAACATCTCCCACCCCATCCGTCATCCCTCCTCTGACGGGTTTCCCCGCTTGCACTCCGCGCCAAGTCGGAGCAATCACGATCATGGTGCGCCTTGGTGTCTTACACTGCAAGCCTGTCGGGAGCCAGCCATCTGCGCGCCGTTCGCGGCCAAGCGCAAGCGGCCCCAGCCGAGGCTTGGGCCGCTTGCGTCGATCCGTCGGGCGACGGGTCTAGTTCTGCAATTGGACGTCCCAGGTGAAGACCTGGAGAGGAGCACCCAGCACGGACCAACTCCCTTGAATGCGCGTCTCCGATGCGTCCAGGGTGCCGTCAAGGCGGATGCCGAGGTCGACCAGATCGAACCGCACTTGCTTCGTCGTCGGGTTGAACGACATGCCGCTGCACGTGAGCGTTGCCTGGAGCATGTACGCCGTCCCCTGAATGCCGCCGCTCGCCGAGTGGTTGATCACCAGGTCCATCGCCGTCTGGAGCAAGCCGGGGTCGACGATGTAGCCCCGCCACGTCCCGTCGAGACTCGCCGTGATCTCGACACGCTTCGTCACGGAGTGGCTCGCTCCGGAGCCGTCAGTTACCGTGAGCGTCACGTCGTACTCACCGCTCTTGGTGAACTCGTGCTTCGGATTCGCACTGCTGGCCGAGTCGCCGTCGTCGAAGTCCCAGTTGTACGAGACGATGCCGCCGCCCCCGAACAGGCCGCCCGTGTCGGTCGACGTGCTTTCGAAACGAACCTCGGTTCTGGCAAGGGGCTCCATCGGACTCCACGTGAAGTTCGCCACCGGCGGCGAGTTCAGCAACTTGCAGCCCCCTGCGGCCAGTAACGCCGCCAGCACCATTCCCGCGATTGCCCAACGGACCCCTTGTTTCATCTCGCCCAACCTCCTCCTGTCGATTATAGCCTTGCGCCGCCCCCTGCCTATAGCATCACCTATAGCCTCTTAGCTCGAGGCCCTCGCCTACGGCGCCGCCTGGAGCGTGATCGTTCCTGAGGCGCGCCGCGTATGCCGCGCCGAGAAGCTGTCCTCCCGGTCGTGGAAAGCGAGCAAGACCTTCACGGTCTGCCCCGGGCGCAAGACGCGGTCACGCAGGTCGCCCGAGTCCAGCGGGATCGCGAACTCGATCGTCGTCGCACCGTTGGACTCCGCACCGGCCGCCGCGAGGAGGTCGTCGCTCCCTTCGCGGTCGACATCGGCCGCGTGGCTCACGAGCCCGGTTCCCCAGTCGTCGCGCGCCACCGTCACGCCGTCGACCACCGCGCCAAGGAGGAAGTCCGCCCCCTGCATCATCGTCTCGGGCTCGAGCCCGACCGCAACGTAGCCTGTGGCCGGCGCGACGACGGCGAGACGCAGCGTCGTCGCGTCGTTGGCGAACAGCAACTCGGCTCCTACGAGGTCGAGTCTGCCTACGTACTCCCCTTCGTCCACCTTTCCATCGACGCTCGGATACGCCGGGGATGTCCGCGCGACACCGGGTGCCGCTTCGAGTGCCGCCGGGTTCGCGGCCGACGGCGCAAGTAGGAACACGGCCAGGGCGGCCGCAACCGCCACCGAGACAAGAATGAGCAACGCCGTCTTCATCGAGGGCCCTCCTTGCGCTTGGGAGACCACTCTACTCCGCGCGGACCCGCTCGACCAGATGGAGTCGCCTTACGGGGAGGAGACGAACTCGAGCTCACCCGGATGCATGTCGAGCATCTGGGGATGCTGGAAGCCGCCGTGCATCGCCACGAGCTCCGCGACGCGCGGTTCCAAGTACCGGTGGCACTCCTCGGCCGACGTCCAGCCGTTGCGATTTCCGCTTGCGTCGGCCCCGCCGCGCATCGCCTCGAGCAACGCGTAGGTGAACACGCCATGGCCCAGGCTACCGAACTCCCACGAGGGCTCGTCACGGTGCGATGCGGACAACGCCACGATCTCTTTCCCCGTGCCGTCAAGATCCTTCGGCGCAAGAGCCGCCGCGCGCGCAAGGTCGGTCAGAAAGTCCAGATCCGGCAGGCTGTCCGCTTCGCCGAGCGAGTCGAGCTGTCCACCGGAGTAGCAGGCGTCGAGAAAGACGACGATGCGGCGCATTGGCACGGCCGCCAGAAGCGCGGCGAGTTCGTCGTCGAGCAGGTCGGCGTCGAACAGGCACAACGCCTCGTCCATGGCGTCGGCTTCGTCGCCCGGCCACCGCTCGGGCCGCTGAGCCCCATGCCCCGAGTAGAAGAAGACGAGCGTGTCCTCGGCGCTTGCCGCCTCGAGAGAGGCCAACGCTTGCCGGAGGCTCGCCGCCGTCGCGTCGCCGTCCAGAAGCAGAGCGATTCGCTCCTCGTCCCACTCGGCCGCGCCGGCGAGGAGAGCCGCCATTGCCACAGCGTCGTCGTCGGAGTACGAGAGAGGCGGCATGCGGTAGTACCTCGCGATGCCCACGAGGATCGCGTAGTTCGTCGATCCCCGGACGACGATCTCCTCCGTCGCCGCGCCGCTCGCGCCCTCGTCATCCTCCACCTCGAAGCTCACGACGTATCGACCCGGCGCGGTGTACGTGTGCGCAACGAGGAACCCGGTAGCCGACTCCCCATCGCCGAACGACCACCGTCCCCCGACGAGTTGCCCGTCGGGGTCGTACGACGAGCGGCCGTCGAACGTGACGTCGAGCGGAGCGTTGCCCTCGCGCGGCGTGGCCTCGAACCATGCCACGGGGGACTCATTCAGAAACAGGAACATGCAGCCGCCGAGCAGCAAGGAAAAAGCGGCCGTGGCCGCAAGCGCCGCTCGCTTTGCTGCCGGGCGGCTTCCGAGAAACCTCATTTCTCTCCAGCCTCGCTGGTCCATGTCCCGAGTCTACTCGCGTCGGTGGACGGCCTCCACGCCGCGAGGCGTTTGTCCGGAAGGGTCCCAGATGACTAGAGTGACATCGACGGGTCGGCGTGCGAAGGAGGTTGGCGCCATGTGGTCGGTGTCGAAAGAGGGGCTCATCCTGCTGGGGATCGTCGGTGCGCTGGCCGTGATCGGTCTTGCGATCTGGCTCTTCTCTCCGGGACCTCCAGAGGACGTCGCGTTCGACGAGTCCAACGCAGTCGCCGAAGACGTCGCAGCGTCGGCGACCGCGTCAGAGCCGCCGCCGGCGGCCGCGTCGGTGCCGCCGCTGGCGGCCGACCCTGAGCCCAGTTCGGTTCCGGCCTCTGCTATGGCCACTCCGCCGCTCACCCCGGCCATCGACGGGGTGATCGTCGAAGGCGAGTACCCTCACCAGACCGAGTCCACGGGGTTCGAGATCTACTGGTCGAACGACGCACGAGTCCTGCGCGTGGGGCTCGTGAGCCCGGGCACGGGCTATCTCGCGATCGGGTTCGCTCCCGAGGCGCGAATGCAGGGCGCGAACTACATCTTGGGCGCCGTCATCGACGGCCGCGCGGTGGTACGCGACGACTACGGCACGGGGCCGGTAAGCCATGCCGCCGACACGGCGCTCGGCGGTCGCGACGACGTATGGACGTTCGCCGGGACGGAAGCCGATGGACATACGATTCTCGAGTTCATGATCCCGCTTGACTCGGGCGACGAGATGGACACGCAACTCGTCCCGAACACCTCCGTCGAGGTCCTCATTGCTTACCACGTGACCGACGACGACTTTGTGGCGTGGCACAGCCGGCGCGGCCGCGGTTTTCTCATGCTCGACCCCGGCTAGCAGCTTTCCATCTCGAGGTCCGCCGTCGGCGCGTCAACGGTTTGCTTTTCTGTCTTTTGATGCTGTATCCTCCCTTTATCATCTACTGTGGGAGGAATCATGACGCACATCTCTCGCCCCGCGCCGCTCGCCCGGAGCCTTGCCGGAACCGGTTGGCTGCCGCCGTTCCCCGACCTTCGCGACTACACCCTGGGCCGCCCCGAACTCGCCTCCCTGGTTGCGAATCTCGGGCTCTCCGACGGCCGTCCCGACCCTGAACTCCCTTCCCACGTCGATCTACGCGACGGTTGCTCGCCCGTCGAAGATCAAGGAGTTCTTGGCTCCTGTACCGCACACGCGGCAGCGAGCGTCGTCGAGTACTTCCAGCGACGGGCTTTCGGCCGGCACATCGAAGGGTCCCGCCGCTTCATCTACAAGGCGACGCGCAACCTGATGGGCGTCTCGGGCGACACGGGCGCATGGCTGAGGACGACGATGGCTGCGCTCGTCCTCTGCGGCGTGCCGGCCGAGTCGTACTGGCCCTATACGGATGCCGACCCCGACTTCGACGTCGAGCCACCGAGTTTTGTCTACGCGGTCGCCGACGACTACGCGGCCGTGCGCTACTACTGTCACGACCCGCTCGGCAGCGAGACGTCAGGAGACGCCGTTCTCGCTCAGATCCGTCGACACCTGGCGGCTGGCGTTCCGGCGATCCTCGGCTTCTGGGGCTTCCCGTCGTTCGAGGCGAGCGAGGCCCGGGGAGACATCCCCTTCCCTTGCCCAAGAGAGCAGGCCGCTTGGGGCCACGCGGTCGCCGCCTTCGGCTACGACGACGCGCGGCGGATCACGAACACGGCCTGCGGCCGGAGCACAACCGGCGCGCTGCTGATCCAGAACTCCTGGGGACGCGAGTGGGGGGACGCCGGCTACGGATGGCTGCCGTATCGATACGTCGAAGCGCGGCTCGCGCGCGACACCTGGTCCCTCCTGCAGGCCAAGTGGGTGGACAGCGGAGAGTTCGGTATCTAGGCCGCTTGCGCCCCGTGGACTGTCCGCGCACTCGTCGATACACTCTTTCGCGCCGTCGGTGGATCTCTGAGCCGGCGGCCGACAAGACGGGAGGGGCAGCCTGCTCTCCCGCGGGTGTGCGAACTGAGAGGCAAAGAACGTAGGGAGCGCAAAGCTCCAGGAAGAAAGGGAGTCAGTATGGTGCGGCGTGTTGGGATTGTGGCGTGTGTCCTTGGCGTCCTGGCGATGGTTGTCGCGTGCTCGGGCCCCTCGACGGACGACTTTTCGTCCCTCCAGACGAAGGTGAACGAGCTCGAGGCGACCGTCTCCTCTCTCCAAACGAAGGTTGACACGGCTTCGCAGACCGCGAACACGGCAAAGACCGATGCCGCGGCGGCGAAAACCGAAGCGACGAACGCAAACAACGCGGTGAAGCAGGTCCAGGGCAAGGTGGCAACCGTCGAGACGCGGCTTGAGAACTACATCAACCCGCCTCTGACGCTTGAACTCGTGAGCCTGACGACCCCGATTGAGCCCGGCAAGACGGCCAAGCTTGTCATGAAGACCTGGCCCGGCGCCGTCTGCTCCATCACCCTCAACTACCCGGCGGATCAGGAACTCCCGCGCGGACTCGGCGAGAAGAAGGCCGACCGCAACGGCGAGGTCTCCTGGTCGTTCCGCGTCGCGAAGACGGTTGCCCCCGGCGCTTATGGCATCGAAGTCCTCGCCATGGCCGATGACAAGACGACCAAAGCGACGACCAACCTCGTCGTGGTTGCTCCTCCGGCCGAGGAAGAGGAGGCCGAGCAGTAGGAGCGACCGCTCCTGCGGTCGTCAGCAAGAAAGGTGAACAGAACCGGGGACGCCGATGGCGTCCCCGGTTTGCTTTGCGCCGTCGTCTCGCGATCTCGGATGGACGCGCGACGCCCCACTACGGGAGCCGCGTGGGGTAGAGGGTCCGATCTAGGTCGTCTTCCCACGCGTTCGCCTCGGCGCGATCCATCATCTCCAGCGTCCCGGCAAGCAGCGCAATCGCTCTACCCTGCGCTCCACCTCCCACCGCCCAGCTTTCGATCTCGCGCCAGTCCTCGGGTTCCCTCCCCGCCGGATGGTCGGAGACGGCAAGCAACGAGGAGAGCGACGCGAGGTAGGCCCGGTCGGGATTGAGCCTCACCCAGAGCCCCGCAGCACGAAATCCTTCATACGCTTGATGGATGTGGGGCTTGTCGGCCGCCGGCTGGACGTGATCGCGAAGTCCGAAGACGAGCATCACGTGCAGTTGCGGTGCCGCGCTGGAGAGACTCGCGTAGTGGCCCACCGCCGTGCGGTCCGGCCACCACGCCCTTGCCTCGGAGAGGGTTGCGAGATCCTCCGGCCACGCCGCATCCGAGAGCGTCTCTCCCGCGACGAGCTTCTCGAGGAGGGCGACCGAGTAGATCCGCTTGCCGAAGAAGCGCGGGACTTGATTCCCCAGGGCGTGCCGAGCGCCGCCGGAGCCGACGAGGACCGGCCGACCGGCCGGTGCATCGGGCGAGATCTCCCACGCCGCCGACTCGGCGTCGAGAACCAGGCCACCCCCCGTGTAGTCCTCGGGGAAATCGTAGAACGGACTGTAGACGGGCCGTCCATCCGACCCCCAGTGTCCAACCTCGACAGAGAAGAGGACATCGTCTGTCGGATTCTCTCCCCCCACGAGATAGGACACGGCGCCCAGGCTCTGTCCGTGGGAAACCATGACGCGCGTCATGGGGATCCCTGGGTGCGAGAACGCGTAAAGACCCACGTTGGACGTCGCGATGGGCAGCCCGGTCACTTCGTCGACCTTGCTCCCGCAAACATCAGCCACCTCGCCGGCCGCGAACCGAATCACCTGGCGCAGAGCCGCAAGCGCGTTCGGACCGCCGTAGTCATCGATCCCTTCGCTCTCGACGCCGCTTGCGGGGTCGTGCCGTCCGGGCCAAAGCAAGGTCACGTGCACCGCGCCGTGGAGGAAGACGGGCAGCGGCTCGGAGAACCCGACGACCGGGGTCGCAAACGGGGGAACCTCCACCAGGACCGGCGCACCGCTCGCATAGCGCGGCCTCTCGGGAACGGTGACCCGCACCGCGACCTCGCCGGTCTCCGGGCAGAGGATCGACGTGAACACCTCGCGAAACGCGGCCTCGCGTGCCGCCGCCTCGAAGACACACGCCATCAGCGTCAGGAAGGCCAGCGCCAGGAGCGCCCTTCCGCCCGTCCATCGGGTCATCTGCACCCCCTAGGGCTCCGGGCTGACGCGAATCTCCCCCACTCCGACGGACAGACGCAGGTCGGCCTCTCCGCCGCCGAGGACCACGTCGCTCGACGCCGAGAGGAAGAATCGCCGGGCCCGCGATGCGGACGCCGTGAACCCCGAGACCTCGACCTCTCCGATCCCGGCCGACGCGGAGATCGTCGCCGACGCATCCTGAGGCAGGGCGAGCGCAATCTCGCCAACGCCGGCGCGCGCCTCGAGTCTCTCTGGCACGGTGCCGGAGAGAGAGAAGGTCCCGGCACCCAGCGCAACGTCAAGGTCTTCGGCGTCGAGATCGATCGCCGCGATGTCGCCCGCGCCGACGGCCAGCGCGACGCGCTGGGCCGAGTGCCCGACCACGCGAACCGTGCCCGCCCCCAGATCGACGTCAAGGTCCGTCCCCGCCGGGAGCCGCACCACGAGATCGATCGTGCCGATCCCCGCGGAGCGCAGAGAGACGCCGTCAGGCTCTTCAACCACGTCCAGCGACAGCTCCTGGAGCTCGGACGCTGAGCCTGCGCGTTCCACCGCCGCCCACTCCACGATACGGCCCGAGGGCGTCTGCGCGATGTCGGCTACGTAGGACGAGACGACGATCTCGCCGGCTCCGATCTCGATCGCCAGTCGGCGTCCCAGATCCAGCCCGAATCTCCCTTCGCTCGCCTCGGTGTACTCCTCGTGGCCGCCCCCGATGCCGCCGAAGACAACGGAGAGTCCTACAACGACCCCCGAGAGATCGAGCGAAGGCGCGGGAACCCCGACGTCTTCGCCGAAGTCGGCGCCGAAGACCGGCAGGAGGTACCCGATCCGCAGCTCGACGCCGAGAAACGGCAAGATCTGAGCTTCCATGCTCACGTAGGGCATCGCGAAGGCGAAGGCCCGCCCCAGCACGCGCTCTTCCCCGGTGGGAACCGGGATGATCCCCGTCGGCCTGACGCCGGCGGGAAGGACCTCGTCAAACGACAGCGTAAGGACGGACGCACCGCCGCCGAGGACGGTCCCTACGGTAAGGACCGAGTTCTTGTCGCCGCCAAGGGCCAAGCCGAGATCGAGTCCCCCGGCGCCGATCGCGAACTCGGCCGCCCGCGTCGGCGTGCTCGACGACGCCACGACGCCAAACCCCATGCCGCCGATCGAGGGTCCGCCCACGACGCCGCCGCGTCCGCCGCCCCCGCCGCCGATCATGACGGCGTCAAGCGGCGAGAGCCCGTTCTCCGAGAGGAAGGCGTTGATCCCCTCGAGATCGGGGAAGAAGGCGGCGACGCCGCCACCCCCGAATCCGAACGCTAGAACGCCGTCGTCCGTGCCCATCTGGGCGAACGCGGCACTCCCTAAGCCGATCGCCAACAGAATCCCCAACACAAGGCACAACCTCGACCTGTTCATGATGCCTGCCTCCCACAGCGCGCCGCGTCGCGGCGCGGCCCATCGTAGCCCGGGGCCCGTGGCCAGGCCAACCTGGGGCGCCCGACAGCCCTTCGGGTATCATCGGCCAACTCCTGGAGGGAGGTTCTGTCTATGAAGCACGTCGTTCTGGTCTTCTTGCTCGTCGCACTCTCGGCGTTCGCGGGCGCGGCCGATCCCGCGGCCGACCTTCTCGCCGCCGCGGACGCGGCCCTCGCCGAAGCGCAAGTCTCGTTTGACTTCGATGCCTACCGCGGCCAGCTCGAGACGGCGATCTCCCTCTGGGAAGAGGCTCTGCCGCTTCTGGCCGCCGATGATCGCGAGCGCCGCGCCCACGCGCTGAACGGCCTAGCGCGCGCATACTTCGAACTCGCCGAGGCCTACTTGGAGGCTCCAGCCGAGCGAGAGGCCGACTACAAGACCGGGAGCGACTACGCGCTTGCCAGCCTGCGCCTGGATCCGACCTTTGTCGCCACGGAAGCCGCCGACGGGTTCCGCGCCGCGCTCTACAGCGCAAGCGACGTCGGGGCGATCTTCTGGTACGGCAACACGATCGGACAGTGGTACAACTACCATCAGATCCAGGCTATCTTCAGCGGCATCAAGGACATCCTCGCATCGTACGAGCGCGCCGTCGAACTCGACGAGACGTATCTCGGAGGCGGCCCGCACCGTTCTCTCGCCGCGTTCATCGCGCAGGCCTACTTCGTGCTCGGCAAGACTCGCGACGAGTGCGTCGAGCATTACGAGCGCGCGATGGAAATCGATTCCAGCTACCTTGAAACCTACGTGAACTACGCCGAACACTACGCGAAGGCCACCGGGCGAGACGAGCTGTTCAGCCAGCTCCTCGCAACGGTGGACGAACTGGGCAAGGACCCGGCCGTCGTCGCGGCGTGGCCGTTCTACAACTACCTTGCGTTGCGCCGTGCCGCGCAGCTCCGTCCGTAAGGTCGACGTCAGTACGTGCGCCCCTTCCACGCTCCGCCTCTCCCGCGAGCGTGACGCAAGGCCGAAGAGACCGTCATCGCCGTGTAGAGCACGCCCGCAACGGGAAGAAGCGGCGCGACGAAGGGCGTGACGCCGTGGTGGCGCAGGAGCGGGACGAAGCTCAGCGCCATAGCTGCCCACGTCGTCCCTCCGAGGGCGGCTAGGGAACACGCCCCAGGCACGCCGAGCGCTGCGGCGACCGCGCCGCCGGCTAGCGCGGCGGGGCCCACCGCGTACAGGAAAAGCATTCCGAGGATCGTCCCCGCGAGGAGCCACGGCGAGTGGCCCAACTGCGTGTACGCCGAGCGGGCCACCATATTCCACACGCTCGCAAGGCTGCCGTAGCCGCGCACGCTGCGCACGCCGCGGGAGTAGCCCAGCCACAGACGGCCCTCAGCGTCCTTCACGCGCCGCGCCAACGTGCAGTCATCGATGATCGCACCACGCATCGACGCAAGTCCGCCGGCCCGCGCGAGGACGTCGCTCCGCACGAGGACACACCCACCGGCCGCTCCCGCCGTGCGCCGCCGCGCATCGGCAACGAGTCGAAACGGGTAGAGTTTGGCGAAGAAGTACACGAACGCCGGCACGAGGAGTCGATCCCACCGCGTGTCGACCTGCAGCGTCGCCATCACGGACACCAAGTCGAGCGTCTCGTCCTCGGCGCGCGCCACGAGCCCGGCGAGGACCCACGCGTCGTGCTCGATGTCGGCGTCGGTGAACCAGAGATAGCGGGGAGGCGCGTCCCCGGCGCACGCGGCGGCCACTCCCTGGGCGAGCGCCCAGACCTTGCCCGACCAGCCGTCCGGCAACACTTCGCCACTCAGCACCGACAGGCGCTCGGCGTGGGGCGACACCGCGGCTCGCGCCGCCTCGCCGGTGGCGTCTTCGCTGCGGTCGTCGACGACGATCACCCGAAACGGCCCGGAGTAGTCCTGCGCGACGACCGTCGGCAGCGTCGTCGGCAGGATGTCGGCCTCGTTGCGCGCCGGAATGACCGCGACCACGCCCGGGAGACCGAAGTTGGACGCGCCGGGGGCCGCCGGGCGAGCGAGCTTCGGCGCCACGAGCCAGAAGCGGCCGCGCAACAAGAGAAGGACAATCCAGGCGAAGAGCGACAGCGACGCGACGATGACAGCGCACTCCATGGTGACACGTCCTCTGCCTCGGGAGCGGCCCGCCGGCGGGGAGAAGCGTCGCAGACGCTCGCGCAACCCGCAAGGGGCGGCGTCCCACCCATTGGCACCGTTCCCTCCCTTGCAGACGGGGCCGAAGGTCCTATCATGGCTTCACGAGCCGAAACGGCAAACCCGTGCGAAAGCCGGGGACGCAAAGTCACGGATCTACGGGAGGTTCCCATGATGGCCGGACTACCGAAGTCGGGGCGATGGTGCGCTGCCGTCGTCCTCTGCGTGGTCTCCTTGTCGACGTTTGCTCAGACCCTCGACCCGTGGCTTCCGTTGCCCGAGGTCGAGGAGCAGACGTCATCGGTCGCGCTCCAGCCCCTGATCGACGCACTGGGAGAGAACCCCGTCGCAACCGACGCTCAACTCCAATCTCTTCTTGACGCCTTCGCTTCGGCGATCGATGGAGGTTGGGTCACCGTCGATCAGGGCCTTGCGATGCTCGACCTGGCATCGTGGTCCACGCTCCTCGACGCCCTCTCCGTTTCCACGGCGACGGACGCGATGGTCTCCATCCTGTCGGGGCGGATCGATGGAACCGTACTTGATCCACTCCTCGCCCTCGCCGACCTCCTCGCAGCGGTCGTGACGCCGGATGGCGTCCGGAATGCCATCGAGAGGGCCGGAGGATCGGAGACGCTCCTCGCCCAGGTGGACACGCTCGTTGCCGCGGGTCTCCCGCCCGGCGTTCTTGTCCGCCTGACCCAGCAGACCTTCCACGATGGCCTCGAGGAGAGTGATGTCGTCGCGCTGTTCAGCGATCTCTCCGGAGTCGTCGACGCGACCGCATGGGGCCAAATCGCAAACGATCTTCTTGACCAAGGGAACGAACGCCAACGCGACCAAGAGAAGAACGCCAACGCGAACGAGAACGGGGCAGCAAAGGACGAGGAAGACAGCCAACAGAAGAACGAGCAACAGGAGAGTGAGCAAGAAGCAGAGAAGAACGAACACGGAGGCGGCAAAGGCCAAGGACAGAGCAAGTAGCCTCTACCTCGCGTCCGCACGGCACCACGCCGCCCGTCGGGGTGCGCACGGCGTCGACAGCGACGTTCGTCAACCTCGGCGAGGCCCTTTGCATCGCCCGCTGTATCCCGGAGCCCGGTGAGGACGGCGGGCCTCGCTGTGCCGTCGCCTGCGATCTGGTGGGTGGACGCGCCGACATCTACCTGAACGGCGACTT
Source organism: Candidatus Bipolaricaulota bacterium (assembly GCA_040752575.1). Classification (GTDB taxonomy): domain Bacteria; phylum Bipolaricaulota; class Bipolaricaulia; order UBA7950; family UBA9294; genus CAIOGO01. Next base: position 11,967 of record JBFMGK010000038.1, on the reverse strand, counting down.
CGCGAACCGGGCCTGCCTCGACCTGGGGCCGCTGTGGCACGACGGCCTGGCGCGACAGCCGTTGGCCGACCTCGTGTTCGAACCGAGCGGCATCTAGGCCGCAGACCCTATCCCTCGCTCGCCTCGTCGCCCGGCCACGCGCTCGCCTGCAGTGCGTCGATCTCCCAGCCGTAGTAGCGAGCGAGGGCCGCCGCCAGACGCGGCCGTGCGCGGGCGAGTCCGCTCGGCGTCAAGAAGAGCGCTTCACTCGCCACGGCGAAAAACTCGGCCGGCCGCGTTGCCGCATACGGATCCAGAACCGTGGGCTCTCCACGTTCGACCTGTCGCTGCAGAAGGGCGAACTCCTCGCTCATGAGGTTCGCCCACTCCTCGGCGACCGAGGGTCCGGGCAGGCGCGGCGCGCCGTCGAAGCCGCCGACCTCGGCATCGAGCAGATGCGCGAACTCGTGCAGTACAACGCTCCGACCTCCATGAGCGTCGGAGGCGCCTCGCAGGGCGGCGTCCCACGCCAGAACGACCGCGCCACGAGCAGCCGTCTCGCCGAGTCGCGGCTGGAAGCCCTCGGTGACGACCCCGATCTCGTCTCGAACTCGCTGCCGCGTCACGTACTCGCCAGGGTAGACGATCACCGAGGATAGGTCGGGGAAGATGTCCCCGTCGCGATGCAGAGTCATCCAACAAGCCTGCGCAGCGATCGTCAGCCGCACGACGTCGTCGACCGCGAGTCCGCCGGCGCCCTCGAACCGCTTCTCCGCGAGGAAGATCTGGAGAAGCTTCTCGATCCGTTCACGATCCTCGTCCGAGAACCGCACGTACCGCGGGAACGTCCGCGAGAGGATTTGCCCCCACATCGCGGGAAACGGCCTCCCGACGATCCTCCTACGGCGCCATCTTCCCAGAACTCCGGAGCCCATGACATCGCGCTGCGGCCGCACGGGCGGTCGGCGACCTCATCCCTCCTCTGCTAGTGCGACAGGAACAGCACGCCGGTTTCGCGGCGCTCTTGCCCGTCGGCCGCAAGGGCGATCACGTAGATGTAGGCTCCGGCGGCCAGACGCTCCCCGCCAAGGCAACCGTCCCACGTCAGCTCGGCGACTCCGCTCGCCTGCTCTTCCCAGATCGCACGCCCAGCGAGATCCACAACGACGACACGGAGCGACGCTGTGCCCTGACCTTCGAATCCGAAGTGAACAAGATCGGCGGACGGGTTCGGCCAGACCAGGAATCGCTCAAACCAGAACGGCGAGGGAATCTCCGGCGGCAGCTCGCCGTCCTCACGCGGGGCGCACGTGATGGTCACCCGGTCGCTCATCGTCTCGCCGAAGTCGTCGGTCACGAACAAGTCCAACGCGTAGACGCCCGGGACATCGGGCACAAACGACGCCACAGCTGTGTCGAAGCCCTCCGCAGAGGCTGCGACGTCCGCTCCGTGAGGCTGGGCCAGCACGGGCACGCCCGCTGCGTAGTAGAGCGTCGCGACCTCCCAGCGGAACTTCAGATCTTCGCGGTTCTGATGGACATAGCGCGGCGTGCCGCTCATGATCTGGCCCGGCGGAATCCCCTCATCGGGATCGTACGATGCTTGTCCGTCGAGAACGACTCGTTCGCCGACGGTGGACTGCTGGTCAGGTCCCGCACAGGGAACCGGCGGACGGTTCTCGCCGCATCCCGTCCCAATGGGTGGCAGCGCTTGGCTTCGCTCGTAGGCACCTATGTCGCATCGCGCTCCTTGCGGCCGCGTGACGCCGCGTTGGTCCCTCGTCACCGCATCGCCGTCGAGGTCCGTGCAGCCTGCGGCGTCAAGGGCCGGGCTCCCGCGCTCCAGGGCGTGTGTCTCCGTCTCGCCTCCGTGATCGCCGAGTTCCGACAGCTGCGGGTCCACGCCCAACAGGTTCCCCGCGACGTCTCCGAGAACGACGCAGTCGCTCGGGTCCTCGATCAGATTGTCCCCGTGCGAGGTGATCTCGCCGAAGGCCTCCGGCCCTGCGGGCGCCTCGTTGCCGGCGAGAATCGTGGCCTTCGCGCGCACTGTACCGCTCTCCACAAACACCCCGCCTCCGCGGAGCGTCGCGCTGTTCTGTGCGATCGTGCAGTAGACGAGGTCCACCCGGCCGCCAGAGACCGTGAAACCGCCTCCCTCCGAGTCGGCCCCTTCGCCCTGGTTCCCCGAGACCGTGCAGTGAGTCGCCGAGACGACTCCGAGCCAGTTGCAGACGCCGGCTCCCCAGCCACCCGCAGCCGTGAGTCGGTTGTCGCGAAGCGTACAGCCGACGAGGGTCAACTCCCCGTCGTTCTCGATCCCGCCACCGAGGAGATCTGCTACGTTCTCGCAAATCGTGCAGTTGCGTGCCGTCAGCGCACCGTAGTTGCAGATTCCCCCGCCTTCCGAATCCCCCGCCACGGCATCGACGCTCGAGGTGTTGCCGCGAATTGTGCAACCGAGGAGCGTCGCCTCCTCCCCGGGTTCATCGGCTTCGTTATACAGCCCGCCGCCGAAGTCCGACACCACGTTGCCTTCGACGAGGCAGTCTTCGGCAAGTAACGTCCCGAAATTGGCGATCCCTCCACCGTCGACATCGGAGGCATTGTTCCGGACGGTACAGCGAAGAAGGGTCATGTCTCCGTCTGCGTTGCCCACGCCGCCTCCTTCCGACCACGGGCCGTCGGCGCGGTTGCCCTCGATGGTGCAGTCGGTCGCCGTTGCCGTGCCGTCGTAGTTTGCAATCCCCGCGCCGAAAGCCTGATCCTCCACAACGCGGTTGCCCTCGATGGTGCAGCGGGTGAGCGCGAGGGTCCCGTCGTTCTCTACGCCTCCTCCGCTTCCCTGCGCGATGTTGTCGCAGACGCGCGAATCCAGCACGTCCAGGGTCCCGTAGTTCGAGATCCCGCCGCCTTCCGCCAGCGCGAGCGTGGCTCGATTCGCACGCACCGTGCAGTCGACGAGGGTCGCCGTCGCGCCGACGTCGTTATCCAGGCCACCTCCCCAACCACCCGCCTCGTTGTCGTCGAGCGTGCAGCGTCGCAGAGTGAGGGTTCCCGTGTTGTAGATCCCTCCGCCGAGGAACTCCGCCCAGCATGCAGTCACCGTGCAGTCCTCGAGCGTCAGTGTCCCGTCATTGCGAATCCCGCCGCCACCTGCATCTGCGCCCGGATCGCGGCCGCGGGCCACGGTGAGACCCGAGATCGACGCCTCGACGCCTGCAACCACGAAGAAGGCGCGGCGGGCCGCACCGCCGTCCACGGTGAGCGCCGCATCGCCGGGTCCATCGATCGTCAGGTCCTTGTCCACGACGAGCTCGCCGCTCGTGAGCGTGATGGTCGTCGGAGTCGGTAGCGTGAACCGAATCCGGTCCCCTGCGGCAGCGTCGGCGATGACTTGGCGCAGCGTCCCGGCTCCCGCGTCCGCCGCACTGGTCACCGTGCGCGTCTCACCGACGCAGGGCCCGCCGCTCCCGAGAACGAACGCGGCAACAGCTACACACAACGTCATCGCACGTCTTGTCAAGGCATCCCTCGTGTTCACTCCCGCAATCCCTCCGCGGATCAAGATACCGAATCGCCGCGCGTCCCGCCCACTTCGCGCTCGCTCGCGACCCACGCAAGCTACAACCCGAGCTTCCGGTTCGTGCTGTTGTGGCGTTTGGAAGCGCATGGCTCGAAGGTGAAGTACACTTCCGGGCTGCGCTCGGCAGCTTGACGCGCAGCGAGGGGGAGCGTATGCACTCGTTGCGCGCCGTTCTGCATCACGTCCGACGCTACCGCGTTCCACTCACGCTCACGATCCTGAGCATGATCGCTCTCGTCGCGATTCAGCTCGTCGCGCCTTGGCTCGTCCGCCAGATGGTCGCCGCGGTCACGGCGCCGGACGCGGGACCGGAGGTACGGGGTCTCCTCGGTCGGCTCGCTCTGTTGACCCTCGCCATCTACCTCCTGCGCGCCGCGATGCGCTTCGTGCGCAGCTATGCCGCACACGTCGCGGGCTGGCACGTGGTGGCCGACGTCCGCAACGAGGTCTATGCGCACCTCCAGCGCTTGTCGCTTCGCTTCTACGAGGACAAGCAGACCGGCCAGCTTATGTCCCGCACGGTAAACGACACCGATCTCCTCGAGCAGCTCGTCGCCCACGCCATCCCCGACCTGCTCGTCAACATCCTTCTGTTCTTCGGCGTCACCGCCGTGCTGTTGACGATGAGTTGGCCCCTTGCCCTCTTGAGCATGATTCCCATCCCCCTCATCGTCCTCGGGATGCGCGGCTTCGGCCGCTATGTCCGGCCGGCGTTCCGTCACCGGCAGGCCCAGCTCGGCGAGCTCAATGCGACCCTGAACGACAACCTGTCGGGCATTCGGGAGATCCAGGCGTTCACCCGCGAGAAGAGCGAGGCCGAGCGCGTCTCGGGACGCATTGCTCACTATCGGGACTCCCTGCTTCGCGCGCTACGGCTGATGGCCGTGTTCCATCCGTCGATCGAGCTCGCAGCCTCGCTGGGGACGATCGTCCTCATCTACTTCGGCGGCCGCCTCGTGCTCGATCAGACGCTTCCCGTCGCGGACCTCGTCGCGTACTTCCTCTATCTCGAACTCCTGTACCAACCGATCCGGGCCCTCGGCGACGTGTGGGAGCAAGTTCAGCAGTCGATGGCCGGCGCGGAACGGATCGCCGAACTCCTCGAGCAAGAGCCCGACGTCGTCGAACGCCCGAGGGCCCAGGCGTTCGAGGGGCGTGCCCGCGGCGACCTGCGGTTCGATCGTGTGAGCTTCCGCTACGCCGTCGGCGATCTCGTGCTCGATGACATCTCGCTCGACGTGCCCGCCGGCTCGGTCGTCGCGCTCGTCGGCCCGACGGGCGTCGGCAAGACGACCCTATCCATGCTCATCCCACGCTTCTACGACGCCACGGCGGGAGCGATCACGCTCGACGGCCGCGACCTCCGCGACCTCACCCTCGAGAGTCTGCGCCGCCAGACGAGCCTAGTTCTGCAAGAGGTCTTCCTGTTCCACGGAACCGTACGCGACAACCTCCTGTTCGGCCGCCCGGAAGCTACCGAGGCCGAAATGATCGAAGCGGCACGCGTCGCGAACGCGCACGAGTTCATCGCCGGCCTTCCCGAAGGCTACGACACCCTCATCGGCGAACGAGGCGTGAAACTCTCGGGCGGGCAGCGCCAACGTCTCGCGATCGCGCGGGCCGTTCTCAAGGACGCGCCGATCCTGATCCTCGATGAAGCGACGTCCTCGGTCGATACCGAGACCGAGCTGTTGATCCAGCAAGCCCTCGAACGGCTGATGAAGGGGCGGACGACCGTCGTCATTGCCCACCGTCTGTCGACGATCCGCAATGCCGACCAGATCGCTGTCTTGCAGGAAGGCCGCATCGTCGAGCGCGGAACGCACGAGGAGTTGATGGCCGCACGCGGCCTGTACAGCCACCTTACTCGCGTGCAGCTCGAGGCGGTCTAGTCGGCGACGTCCCCCTCGTCAGGCAGCGATCGCAGCGTAGAGGGCCGCGAGAGCCGGGGCGAACGCCAACGCCGGCAACAGGTTGCCAACCTTGAGGTCGCGGATTCCGAGAAGCTTGAGCGACAGAGCAACGAGCACCGCACCGCCGACCGCGTTGAACTCCACAAGAGCCGGCGACGGGGCAAGAGCCTCCCCCGCTCCAGGGACCATGAGCCATCGCGCCGCCAGCGTGATCGCCCCTTGGTAGACGAGCACGCTCGCCGCCGAAAGAAAGACTCCCGGCCCCAGGCCCGCGACAAACCCGATCGACGAGATGCCGTCCATCACCGACTTGAGTCCGAGAATACGCCAGTCGCCGTACAGCCCATCGCGGATCGAGCCCAAGACGGCCATCGGCCCGACGCAGAACAGAAGCGTCGCGGCGACGAACGCCTGCGGCACCGAGCCGCGAACCGTCGCCGGGAACCAGCGCTGGCTGGCCTCGCCGAGCCGCCCGAGCCGGTCCTCGAGGCGCAAGGCCGTGCCGAGCCCGCCGCCGAGGAGAAGCGCGAACAGCAGAACGAGCGCGTTCTCGCTTCCCAACGCGAGCTGGATCCCCAAGACCAGCGTGACCAAGCCGATGGCCACGGTAGCCGAGCGCGTGATCGGCTCGGGAACCCTCTTTCCCGCAAGCAGTCCAATGGATGAACCCAGCAGGACGGCGCCGACATTGACCCAGGTTCCGACCATGCCCGGGATCCTATCCCCGCCCCGGTGCCGGGGCAACGGCGCCAGCAGCACGAGGAAGGCCGCGCGACCTCAGGGGCCGAAGTACGTGTCGCCCGTGGCGTGGGCGCGGTCGGCCTGCACCTGCGCGCACGGAGTGCAGAGGCGCCGGCCGTCAATCTCGAGAAGCCGCGTCTCCATGACCGGTTCGCCGCACGCCTCACAGACGGCCGAGGCGCGGATTCTCGCCTCGGCGGGTTCGTCGATCGCCACCTCGCGGCAAGAGACGACTTCGTCTTGGGGAGCCGCGAGAATCCAGCGAATCTTCGCCTCGCGGTCGTCGCGAAGGCCGGCGTCGAGGCCGCGAAGGTGCCCGAGCACCCGGATTCCGCGTCCCGTCGCCCGCGAGTAGAACGTATAGACCGGCTTTCCGTAGTCATGGAACACGAGGTTCCCCTTGCCGAAGGTGCATCCGGCAAGGAACTGGACGGCGTCGACGCCGCACGCCTCGTTCTCGACGATCGCCACGAGTTCCTCATCGAGCGCGCGGGCCGCCTCGAGCGCTTCAAGGCCGGCGACGGTCATCCGATAGCCGATCGCGAGCCCAGGGCACCTGTGCCCGTGGAAGCGGACGGCGTCCTCGAACATCGCTTGTCTCATGGATCCTCCTCTCGGCATCTCCCCTCCCTCCGTGGGGAGCGCGGAGCCCACACTCACGACGCGCCGTCCGCGGGTGAAAGCGGCGAGGCGTCGACGTCCGCGCCGAACATCTCCGCAGCCAGGGTCAGCAAGAGCCGGCGGTGGCACGGCTTGTCTTCGCCCTCGTAACAGATCAGGAAGACGTCGCCACACGTCGCGCGGGCGGCGAGTTCGCCGAGCCTGGCCACCGCCTTCGGATTGCCGAGGATGTGGGCCCGGAACCGGCGCTCGTAGTCGGTCTTCTGCCACGCGAAGTGGAACGCCGTGGGATACCCCGAGTCCGGCGCGAACTTGGCCTTCCACGCGTTGAACTCGTCGAGCAGCTCCTGAGGCGGCGCGAGTTCGTCGTTCCCGCGGCCGCGCATCACGAGAACGGCCTCGGCGCCTGCCGGCAGCTGGTCCTTCCTGCTGAGATACGTCTGGCGTAGCGACATGCTTCCTCCGATCTAGCAGCCGCTTGTCGCGGGAGCCCCCGGAAAGTCTGGGCACAGATCCTCGCCATCCGGGACTCCGTCGCCGTCTCGATCGCCGTCCTCCGTCTGCCCGGCGGAGCCCGAATCCATCGGCTGCGGGCGATGCGGCGTCGGTGGCAGGTACCACGTGGTCGCCGGGCTCGTGACCCCGAAGCTCGTGTCCTGATGGCTCCCGGAAGCCGTCTCCCAGTACGTTCCCTGCAAGACAAGAATCGGCGTGTCGGATGTCACCGCCACCGAGTATGTCATCTGGCCGTTGACCTCGGGCGGCAGGCTGATCGAGTCCCGGCCGAGCGGGTCCAGCGTGAGTGGCGGCGCGCCGAATGGGCCGCCCGGGGTCAGGAAGTCGATCGATGCGCGAACCGGTTCGCTCCCCGGGTTGATGAGGACCAGCCAGCTCTCCGCCTCGGTGTGGCTCGGTCCCGCGGGGAAATACCACGTACTGGACGGCGACGGTGCTCCCAGCGTCGAATCGATGCCGTGTCGGTTGTCCCAAGTTCGCGTCTGGGTTGCGACAACCGGGACATCGGACGTGACGACGGTCGTGAACTGCATGCGATTCGGGAAGCTGTCCGCCGCAGCCCACGCAGCGTGCGTCATCGGCGGAATCGTCTGCGTCGGCCCCGGATGAAGAACGCCCTCGGACTGAAACGCGAGTCCCACGGTCGCCGGAGTGTCGTTGGGGTTCTGGACGACGATCCACGTCTCAAACCCGCTCCAGGGCTCGGTCGTTCCCTCAGCGAGGTACCACGATGTCGCCGGCGTGGGCACCCCTGCCTGATGGAAGCTTGCCCCGTCGCGTTGGTTGTACGTCGAGAGGAAGGCAACGATCGGAGCATCGGCGGTCACCACGGCGGATGCGCTCCACGCGTCGGGCGCCGCCTCGGACATCGGAATCTCCTTCTGGGCGGTGGGGTTCAGCGTCACCTGCGGACCGGTCCGCGTCTCGCCGGGCAGTAGATACGTGATCTGCGCCGTGGCCGTGTCGGGACCTGGATTCCACAGGAAGACGTAGCTCTCGAACTCCCCGTAGGTCGTCGCCTCGCCGAGGTACCAGGTCCGCGACGGCACGGGAACGCCTCCACCGTGCGACGCCCACTGCGTCGATCCTCCCGCGTCGCTCCACAGGAACGTCTGCGTGGCGACCACGGGAACATCAGAGGAAACCATCGCCGCCGCCCCCCACGGCCCCGGGAAGGCCTCACCCACCGACACCACATCGCTTGCGACCGAGGGCACGACGGCCGTGTAGTCCGGCGTCGCGGGATCGCACGGCGTCGCGTAGACAATTCCGACGGTCGCCGCGTCCGCCGACGGATTCTGCACAACCACCCATGAGGAGAAGGAGAGCGCTCCATCGTCCGACAACGCTGGGGATTCGGCCGCAGTGCCACTCCAGAGAACGAAGAGAACCGCGAGCAGACCTGCCGAGGCCTTCCGCATACGCCACCTCCCTCGAAGCCGAGTGACTCGTCGGCAAGCATGGCGAGATCGCGGGTCGACGGCAAATCGTCACGATCGCCCTGCGCCCTTCGGCGCCCGTGAGGCAAGCAGCGCGCACCCGATCGCGTCTCGCGGCAGAGAAGACGCGACGCCGCGTCGATCGCTTCCGCACCCTGACAGGGCGTCACGGTCACCGACCCCGAGTTCATTCCGCCGGCAGCTGCGTGCTAGACTCCCCTCAGGCCCTCCCGACCCGACTCCCGGGCCGGGCGATCGATTCGGAGAAGGGAGATGGCCATGAACACCCGACGACTTGTCCTCGTTTGCCTGGTTCTGCTGACGTTGGCCTACGGACTGGTGAGCTGCGACTGGCTGCGGCCCCCCGAGGTCCCCATTCCCCCGACGGTCGGCTTCGCGCCGCTCGCGTCGGCCGTTCACACGCTGATCACGATCGTCGGCGAGGGGTTCGGCGCCCCCGCCGTCGACGTTGACGTAACCTTCGATGGAGTCGAGGCGGCGATCGAGACATGGACCGACACGAACCTCGTCGTTCGCGTTCCCGTCGTGGCCACGCCCACCGGACGACGCGCCGCCGTCGTGGAGGTCCGCCGCGGCGGCGTCCTCCTGGGTTCGGGAACGTTCACCGTCCTGCGCGGTATCCTGTTCGAGACAGACCGCGACGGCGACGCGGAGATCTACGTGATGAACCCCGACGGCTCGCAGCCGACCAACCTCACGAACCACGATGGCCTCGACAGCGGCCCCGTCTGGTCGCCCGACGGAACGAAGATCGCGTTCGAGACGAACCGCGACGGAAACTGGGAGATCTACACGATGAACGCCGACGGGACTGAGCAGACCAATCGAAGCGAGGACGCCGGCTACGACGGCTTCGCGCGCTGGTCGCCCGACGGGGCGAAGATCGCGTTTGTGACCGACCGCGAGAGCACGTCCCCCCCGCTCCTATCGGCCACGCCGAAGCTCATCTTGCCAGGGTACAACCTCGAGATCTTCGTGATGCGCGCCGACGGCGGCGGGCAGACCAACCTGACCCAGAACCCGGCGTGGGATACGAGTCCGTCGTGGTCTCCCGACGGCCAGAGGATCGTCTTCGAAACCGATCGCGACACGAGCGGGATCGTCATCCTTGCGTCGCCTCCGGACCTCGGCCGAGAGATCTACGCGATGGACGCCGACGGCGACAACGTGACCCGCCTCTCCAACAGCCCCGAGGACGATCTCTACCCGATGTGGTCGCCGGTCGGATCGAAGATCGTGTTCCAGTCGTCGCGCGACGGAAATCCCGAGATCTACGTGATGAACGGCGACGGTTCAGGGCAAGTGCGACTCACGGATCACGTCGCGCAAGACTCCATGCCTTGTTGGTCGCCGGACGGCAACTGGATCACGTTCCAGAGTGGACGAGACGGCAACACCGAGATCTACAAGGTCGCGCTCACGGGCACGTCGACCACCCGGCTCACAAACTCGGCCGACGAGGACTGGGGTCCAAGCTGGTCGCCGGACGGAGCGCAGATCGTGTTTGCGACAACGCGCGACGGAGACGTGGAGATCTACCGGATGAACGCCGACGGATCAGCGGCGACGCGACTCACGCAGAACGGGGCCGTGGACGTCAACGCGTTCTGGGACACGCCAACCTGGCCCGTTTCGCCCTAGCCGACCCGGCGCTGAGAACTCGGCCGATCGCGGCGGACGTCTCGTCTCAGAGCGGCAGGGGCGCGGCGTCCGCCTCTTTGGTTGCGTGCGTCGTGCGGACGATGTTCTTTTCTACTCGTTCTGCATCTCTTTCGCTGTACGTTCCTCTCTGCCTCTTTCCTCTAGTCTTGAGCGGGTTCTCGTACTAGCCTGCCGCGGGGTGGTGCGAGATGTCGGGCTCCCTTCCGACAGGTTGGCGGTGTTGGGTAGGACTCGCCACGATCGCGATCTGCGCCTTCGCCATCCCTGCGACCGCAGCGACGACCGAACTGGTCTACGGCGGCATTCCCCTCGCGACCGACATGCTCGGCGGTCTCGCGGCGGCCGAGTTCGTGGTGTTGCCGAGCCGGGCGTTCGTGGTCGGCTACAGCGACACGCGCATGAACCCCCTCTGGGCCTGCTATCGCGTCGACGCGACGATCGTCGGCGAGACGTGGAAGTCGGTCTCGTGGAGGGTCGACCCGCGGACGACGGCGCGCGTTGCCGATGCCGACTACGCGCACACCGCGGGCGACTACGACCGCGGCCACATGGCTCCGCGGGCCGCGATCCTACGCTGCTTCGGGCAGGAGGCGGCCGCCGAGACCTATCGTCTCAGTAACGCGTCGCCGCAACTTCATGCGTTGAATGACGGGATTTGGGGCGACCTCGAGGACGTCCTCCGTGAGGAGTACAGCCAGACCCTCGGAGATGTCTGGGTAACGGTCGGTCCGATCTTCGACGACGGAAACGGAAGGGCCTTCCTGACGAAGGAACCGGACTACGTCAGCCGGCCGCAGAAGCCGGTCGAGATTCCCGACGCGTTCTACGCCATCGTCGTGGACCTGGAAGGCGGGATCCCGCGGGCCCTCGCGTTCCGGATGCCGCACGAAGTGCCCGAGCGCACGACGGCTACGCGTAAGGAGCGCCTTGCCGCGTACTTGACGAGCATCGACGAACTCGAGGCGCTCACCGGACTCGACTTCCTCTGGCTCCTCGACGACGAGACCGAGGCAGAGCTGGAGAAGTCCGTGGCCCAAGCTCTGTGGTAGCGATCCCGCACGACCCCGGCCGTTGATCGGCGCGCCCCGGCCGCATACCCTGGAGGCATGATTCCTCGGCTTCTGGTCTTCGACAACACGCTCGATCCGACTCGCTATCGTCCGGTTGAGGAATGGACGCGGAACTTCGCCGGCATCGCGTTCGACGCCGTCAGGGTCCCGCTCGGCGAGCCCATCCCCGCGCTCCGCGGCTACACCCACCTCTTGATCACGGGATCGCAAGCCTCCGCCGCCGGCTCGTCCGAGCCGTGGATTGCCGCCGAGGCCGACGCCGTGCGCCAGGCGGCCGACCTGGGTCTCGCAATTCTCGGAAGCTGCTTCGGCCACCAGTTACTCGCCCTGGCGATCTCCGGCCCTCGCTGCGTCCGACGCGCGCCGTCGCCGGAACTCGGCTGGATTGCCGTCGAGATCTTCGCGACAGGCGGCCTCCT
>JBFMGK010000037.1:0-32401 GCA_040752575.1 Candidatus Bipolaricaulota bacterium | reverse complement strand
GAGGGCTGGATCGCGAACGTCGATGAGCAGGTAGATGTTGTAGGCAACGTCGCTCACGGATGTCTGATGTCCCGCTCGCTCGAGGACCGTCCCCCGGAAGCCCAGCGAGAGCTGGGGCCGCAGGGGATCCGTGGAGCTGACCGTCACGGGCTTGGCAACATTCCCAGCGTAACCCTCAGTGTCAAACGTTGCGATGAGCTCGACGCTCTCGCCGGGCGCGAGCGTCGTCTTCGCGAGGGCCGTGGTGGTGCAGCCGCACGGAGCGTAGACATTCGTGATCGCGAGGTTCTGGTCTCCGACGTTCGACAGGACGAAGGTGTGAACGACGGCGATGCCCTCGATCGTGGCGGGGAAGTCGTAATAGGCCAAGTCGACCGCGATCTGAGGCGCAGCCAACGCGACCACTCCTCCCACGAGCAACCCCAGCATCAGACAAGTTAACGTTCGCGCCATTCTCTTGCTCCTTTCGCCCTTCGTCTTATTGTCGCTCCATTGCCTGTTCACTTACCCTCACCAGCGAGCCGCGTTTCGAACCCAGAGAGGTTCCACGCCCGCCGCCCGTCAGTCGTTCAGGGTGCCGGTGTCGTGAGAACTGTCTCAACAAGGGATTCGGTCAGATCCATCGGGTGCCCGTTGTAGCGAACGATGCCCGCGCGGTCAACAAGGATGGTGCGCGGGATCCAATCAACCTGGTACAGGAGCTTGATCCGCGTCGACCTCCCGCCGGGCTCCCAGATGCAAGTGAGATCCGTGTGGCCGTTTGCCTCGAGATAGGCGACGGACTCACCCGCCTGCTCGTCGGTGCTCACCGCAAGGACGATCAGCCCCTCGTCGTGGTAGGCCCCCCACAGCGCGTAGATGTGCGGCATGCTCTGCCGACACGGAACGCACCACGAGCCCGAGAACTCGATCAGCACGACCTGGCCGCGGAGTTCGCTCAGCGTCACGGTCGCCCCGCCGGTTGTCTGCGCCGTGAAGTCGAACGCGCGCTTGCCAACGGTTGCGCCGTCTTCGACGTCGCTCCCATCGATGACGCGAACGATTGCTGTGGCCGTTGCCGCCTGACCGTCGCCCGAGACGACGCTCAGGGGCGCGGTGTACGTCGCGAGCTGGCCGTACACGTGTGGGATCCGAATCCGAAGGTCGTCGCCTTGAACGGCGGCCGTCCCGTCGCCGAAATCGAGCGTGAACGAACCCGGGTTCTTCCCATACGTCGAGCCGTCCAGCCGAAACTCAACCAGCAGTGGAGCCGCCCCTTCCCACGGAAAGGCCTCGAGAACGGCCCTCGCGACTCTCGGCGTCGCACAGCCGCCGAGGCCCGGCGCGGCGAGGTCAACCAGCAGAGCAACACCCGCAAGGCGGCTTGCCCCCCCGGCAGCCGCACGTGTTCTGTGCGTCCTCATCCGATCACCCCATAGACTCGTGATAGCGTCAGATATACGCCCACGGCGATGAACAGCACGCCGGTCGCCCGCCGCACCCACGTCTCGACGCTCGTGATGCGCGCGAAGACGCGGCCCACGGCAGCCGCGCCAAACGACAGCACTGCGGCCATCGCCAGCACCGGAAGCGCGGTCCCGACGCCGTAGAGGAGCGGAAACAGGATGCCCGACTCGTGCTGAACGGCCAAGGGAATCAGGCTGCCGAAGAAGAGCGCGGCCGAGATCGGGCAGAACGACAGAGCGAACAGGAATCCCAGTGCAAGCGCTCCGGCCGTCCCCCATCGCTCGACGCGCGCCTGGAACCGCGCGCTGAGCGCCCGTCCGCGCCCCGGAAGGCGCAAGAGGTCGAGCATGACCATGCCGACAAGCACGAGAGTGGGCCCAAGCACACGGCCGATCCACGACTGCAACGCGAGGGACAGACTCGACGCGGAGAGCAGACTAAAGACGACGAGCGCCCCGACGAGCACGTAGGCGGCCGACCGGCCGAGCGCGTAGAGGAGGCCGAGCGAGAAGACGGCTCGCGGCCGCGCCGTCCGGCGCGCGACAAACGAGATCGCCGTGATGTTCGTCGCGAGCGGACACGGGCTCAGCGACGTCAGGATGCCGAGCCAGCACGCCGTCAGGGCGCCGACGATCCAGCCACTCACTCGCATCCCTCCATCACGGCGCGCAGCGCGTCACCGACATACATCGAGAAGCGAACCGGACTGCGGATGTACCCCCACGTCTCGCCGAGCGCCGTCCACCGTTCGATGGACAATCCCGCAAGCCGGATCACGACCAGCGTAGGCATTGCGAGGTCGAACTGGTCGATGTACGGCCGGTTCTCCGGCTGCTCCATATCGAGAGACAGCCACGTCACTCGCCCGGCGGCCAGATCGTCCGCGAACGCCGTCTCGACGGTCTCGCGCGCTGCGTCTTCGATCGCCAGACACGTCGCGCACCGCTCCGTGTTATGGAAGTAGCAGACGATGATCCGGCACGGACCATCGCTCGATGCGAGGTCGGAAGCGAGCGGAATCAGCTGGACGGCCTGGACCGGCGCCGCGCGTCGCCCCACTTCTTGCGCGACCAGCGTGCCAACGCTCACCCCGACGAATCCGAGGAGGGCGATCGTAACGATCCTCTTCAGCCAGACCAACAGACCCTCCAAGCTCTTGCCTCGATCCGGTCGGACCCAGGTCCAGTTCCTGCTGCGAATGAGCCTACTTCGGGCAGCACTGGATGTTCTCGGCCATCAGCTGCTGAACGTCTCCGAGCGCGTCGTGCGTCCAGCAATCGTCGCCGCCCGCGCTCTCGCGGAACGTCAGCGCCATGATCTCGGCGAGTTCCGTCAGCGTGGCGCCGGCCGCGAGCACACCTTTGAAGTGCTTCAACAAACACGGCTTCGAGCGGTTCTTAATCGACAGCGCAAAGCAGATGAACTGGTACGTCTTTTCGTCGATCGATCGCTTGTCGCGGTAGATCGCGTCGATTTCCTCAAACTTGTCTGCGAACTGCGGGAACCATTCCGCGAGCAGCCTCATCTTGGCCTCCCTCTGCCTGCCATCGCTAGAGCAGCAGCTTCTTGACCTCATCCACCGTCGGGATCTTTCCGACGAACTTCACGTCACCGTCGATGACGAGAGCGGGCGTCATCATCACGCCGCGCGACGCAATCTCCATCAGTTCTTCGACCTTGACGATTTCAGCCTGTACTCCGGCTTCAGCGACCGCCTTCTGCACATTGGCCAGCGCGGCCTTGCACTTCGGGCAGCCCGTTCCCAGCACTTCGATGCGCATCGGTCCTCTCCTTCTTCTCCTAGATTGCGATGTAGACCAAGTACGCGCCGCCGCAGATCACAAGGACCCCGCAAACGCGTTTCACCCACGTGATCGCGCGGCTCTTCTCGTTCCAGTGGAGGTATTTCTGCACAGCGCCCATGGACGTTCCGGCGACGGCGATCACCAGGCAGTGGCCGACGGCGAAGGCAAACAGAAGGGCGACGGCGAGCGCTGTGTTCGACGTTCCGAGGTCGAACGTGACTGCGAGCATCGGCGCCATGTACGCGAACGTGCACGGTCCGAGCGCGACTCCGAACAAGAGCCCGAGGGCGAACGCACCCGGAAGGCCGCCGAATCGCACGCGGGTACCCGACGGAACCGCCCACGAGACCTTGATCACGTCCAAGAGGTAGAGCCCGACAAGGACAAACACGCCCGCCATCACGTAGTTCCCGATGCGCCCCACGTCGCCGAGGATCCGACCCGCGGCTGCGGTAAGGCCGCCGACGGCGGCGATCGTCACAAGGATGCCGAGCGCAAAGACGCTGGACAGACCGAGCGATCGGCGCGTCGTCATCGTCCGCTGGCGGCCGATGTAGCCGACGATGAGGGGGATGCTCACAAGGTGGCAGGGACTGAGCACGATGCTCAGGGCGCCCCAAACGAACGAAGCTCCCAAGGCAAGCGGGACGCTCTTCCCGAGGGCGTCCGACAGTGCGGAGAAGACGTCTCCCATACTCTCGTTTCCTCCTCCCGCCCGCCTCTACGAGCCGACGTCGACCCCGAGTGCCCGCCACTTCGCAAGAATCTGTGCCTTCGAGTAGAAGCCGACGTGCCGGAAGAGCTCGCGTCCGTCGGCATCGTAGAAGATCTGTGTCGGGATCACGCGGATGCCGTACTCACGCGCTTCGCTCGGCGTCTTGCGAACGTCGATGAACACGACCTCGAAATACGCCTTATGCGTCCGGCCTAGCTCCTCGAGGATCGGAGCCATCTCTCTGCACGGAATGCACGTCGAGGCACCCAAATCAACGAGGCGCGGCAGCTTCGCTGACTCCGAGACGACCTCGGGAACCGGCGCAGGTTTGGAAACGGTTTCCCAACCCACGCTTTCTGCAACCGCCTCGACCACGGGAGCCTCTGCAGGAGGAGCCGCCGCCAGCGCTTCGACGGCAATCGTCGTCGCGCTTGATGCGTTTTCCGGGCCCTGTTCGACTACAGCCACAACGCGAGACGGAGACGATGTCGAGCAGCCTGTGAGGGCGGACAGCCCGACCACGAGAGCCCATCCGATCACAACGCAAGCGCGCCGCCGCAACCGAACCCCCAAGAGCCTCGCACTGCCTTGCATGCACCCTCCCGTTTCCACCGAGTCCCGTTCCCGCAACCCCTGACCCCTTCACGCGATGGTCCCGAACAGCTTCCCCGTCAGCGTCGCGGCGACGACCACGAGCGATACGAAGGCCAAGGTCTTCTTCGTGCCGAGAACCTTCCGGATCACCAGCATGCTCGGGAGCGATAGCGCCGGACCGGCAAGGAGCAGCGCGAGCGCCGGACCGTCTCCCATGCCCGCCCCCATCAACCCCTGCACAATCGGCAGTTCGGTCAGCGTTGCGAAGTACATCAGCGCGCCGGCGAGGCTTGCCACGAAGTTTGACAGCCAGCTGTTCCCGCCGACCGCCGCGCTGATCCACTCCGGCGGAATGAGCGCCGTGTGCCCCGGCCGCCCGAGCAGGAGGCCGGCGATCAGCACGCCGCCAAACAGGTAGGGCAGGATCAGCTTGGCGTACGACCACGTGGACCCGCCCCACTCGCGGATTTCCGATCGCTTGAACCACAGCGCAAGCACCGCCAACAGAGCGGCGAGGAACGCGCCGGCGATCAAGAAACGGTTCTTGTAGATCGTTGCGTACAGGGACGGTGCGTAGGCGCGCTGTGTCACGCGGCTCTTCTCGATGGCTTGAACCTCGGACTCGGCGCCTGCGGGCTTGTAGCGGATGACGTCCGACGTCTCCCCGGCGTAGGTCGCTTCGATGGCCTCGCCGTCCACGGTGAGGAGCTCGATTGCCGCCGGCTTGCCCCAGTTTGCGAACACGAGAACGCCGATCATCAGCGCAACAAACGTCGCCGTCTGCCACAGAGGTCGCCCGGGCGCCGGTTCGGGCATCGCCAGCGCGGCCGCCTCCTTCTCGCGCTCCTCTTTGCGGAAGAGGAACTGCATTGCAGCGCCAATCGCAATCGAGAACAGGATTGCGCCAAGGGCGCGCGCCAGTCCGAACTTCACGCCAAGGATCCGCCCGGTGAGAATGATCGCCAGGATGTTGATCGCCGGTCCCGAGTAGAGAAATGCGATCGCCGGCCCCAACCCTGCACCGCGCTTGTAGATCCCGGCAAAGAGCGGCAGGACCGTACACGAACAGACCGCGAGAATCGCTCCAGAGACCGAAGCCACGCCATAGGCGACGAGCTTGCGCGCCTTTCCGCCGAGGTACTTCATCACGCTGCCTTGGCTGATGAACACGGCGATCGCGCCCGCGATGAACAGCGCGGGAATGAGACAGAGCAGCACGTGCTCGCGCGCGTACTCCTGCAGCATCAGAAGCGCTTCTTGAATCGCGCCGCGGACGACCGCGCTCGAGAACGGAACGAGGTACGCCACAAGGAAGACGCCAAGGATCATCGCAAAGATCCGCAGTTCCTTTCTCATCCGACGACCTCCCTCTCGCGGACGCGCTCCGCGAGGTCCTCGAGCACGGCGGGTACGGCGGCGTCGGTCAAACTCCACAACACACGAACGCCGTCGCGTCGGGATGTCACAAGTCCCGCTGCCGCGAGGGTCGCGAGATGGCGCGAGACCACCGAAGCGTCGAGACAGAGCGCGGGCGTGAACTCGCACCCACACGTTTCCCCGTCGCGAAGCATGAACAGAATGCGAACGCGCGCCGGGTGGGCAAGCGCTTTGCCGATTCGGACGAGTTGGCTTGTCGGCAACATGACGTCCTCCATGCGTGCAGTTGTGTGCAAGTATGCATGGTACAGAGCCCGTGTCAAGGACATCGTTCGCTTGTGAGGTGGCGCGGTATACTCATCCGTTGCTCACGGAAACGGAGACAGATTGTCTCCGACGCCCGAGGGAGGTCCCATCCGCCACTACGAAGAGCCTGACGAGTCGTATCGCCGACCGTTGAGAAAGAACGCCACTCCCAAGCCTCCCGCTCCCGAAGAGAAGACCGTCGAAGAGGAGCTGCTTCAGCACCTCGCGCCGCTGATCGAGGACCACCTGCTCCTCGATGTTGTGCGCCCGATCAAGAGCGGCAAAGAGGCCGTCGTGTATTGCTGTCGCGCCCATCCTTCGCTCGGCAAGGATCTCGTCGCGGCGAAGGTTTACCGCCCACTCGAGATGCGCAGCTTCAAACGCGACACGGTCTACCAGCAGGGCCGCGATCGCGGCGCGCGCCCCGACGCACGCGTGCTTCGCGCACTCGGGAAAAAGACGCAGCATGGTCGCACCCACAAGTTCAGCGCGTGGATCGCCCATGAGATGAGGACTCTCGAGTTGCTCCACGCCGCCGGATGCGACGTGCCCTGCCCGCTCGAGCGCGTCGGCCCCGTAATCCTGATGGACTACCTCGGCAATCTCGAGACTCCTGCGCCTGTGCTGGTCGGCGTCTCGCTGGAGCGCGACGAAGCCTCACGGCTCTACGAACGTGTGCTGACGAACGTCGAGACGTTTCTCGTCAAGCATCGCGTGCACGCCGATCTCTCGCCGTACAACATGCTCTATTGGCAGGGTCACGTGACGATCATCGACTTTCCCCAAGCGGTGGACCCGCGTCACAACGCCGACGCACTCGAACTTCTCGTCCGCGACCTCGACAACGTTGGCCGCTTCTTCGCGGATGCCGGGGCAGAGGTCGTGAGCGCCCGCGAGCACGCCCTGGCGTTGTGGCGACGCCACGTCGACCCGCAAGGCTGACCGACGACTCTAAGGACCTGTCTGAAGGGCCTGTCGCGCCACGGAGAACGACACCGCACCCAAAGCGAGGAGCCAATCGTGGAACGCCCCCTCGTCGAAGACGCTTCCCTGCGCCTGCTGGACGGCTTCTCGCAACGCAAGGATCTCGGCAAGTGCCAGGCTCGCCGCCGCCGCGCGGCCGGGCCCGTTGATCACTTCGCTCGCCAGGGCGGCCGCCTCCTCGGGAGACATCTCCGGCGTGCAGTACATCGTGACGTCGTCGAGGCTCCAGTCCAGGGCATGGATGCCCGTGTCGACGACCAGAGCCAGCGCCTGCCGAAGCTCGCCCGACAGGCGCCGCACGGCGAACGCCGGATCGCCGTCCGCCAGCCCCACCTCGTCGGCAAGGCGAAGCGCGTACAGACGCCACCCCTCCGTCCATCCGATCGGCACGGGCCACGCCAGAACGGAGGGCTGACGGCTCTCGCGCCACGTTGAAAGCAAGACGTGGAGACCAGGGAAAGCTTCCCGCAAGAGCGCATCGCCAACCTCGACCGGCACTTCGCCCTCAAGAGCGGGAACCACCAGAGTCGCCCCCTCGGCGGTCTCGGGTGTCGGAGGGATGTAGCGCACGGTCCCCTCGGCGGTCACGATCCTGAGTTGAGATTGCGGAAGCTGCCCCACGACGCGGTTCGTCGCGTTCTCGGCGCCGCTGAGCCATCGATCTATGGCAGGGCTCTGCATCGCCGCAGCGTCGCTGACCGCATCTCTCATCGAGCCTTCGAGGGAGGCAACTCGCTCCGCCTCGGCGAGGGCGGCCCGCAACTCGGCCACCGCCTCGCGCCCCAACCGATGCGCTTCGAGCGGATCGACGTCAACCCCTGATGCGTCGTGGAGCCGTCGCGCGTACGCCCGATCGCCCCCAGGCGTGTGGCGCAACGAACCCGCGGCGAGCACGGCTCGACCGGCTACCTCGCTGACGCGCTTCGCGAGTCGCTCGTACGCCGGGATCACGTCCTCGACCAACAGGTCGAACGACTCGGCAAGATAAGCCACACGCGCTACGCGGTCCACGCGGTCGGTGATTTCAATCAGCCGGTTCCGGAACGCCGTCTGGAAAGGATGATGCCCGGCGACAATCCGCTCCGGCAGATAGGGACTCGGAGAGAACGTCTCGGTGATCCGCAGCGGGGCGAGGTGCGCGAGGACCTGGCCGAGGACCTCCACGGGCGGCACAACCCCGCGGGCTGCGTCGCGTCGAAGGCGCGCAGTGATCTGGTCGATCTGCCGCCCGGCTTGGCGCAGACAGGCCAAGTAGTCACGCACGTCGTCATCGGTCGCCAATTGCTGGACGTCGAGGAAGCGACGCGCCAGACGCTCTAGGGCCCCGTCGGGCGCGCCATCCGCCGCGTAGTCGGGGAAGGTCGGGTCGAACCGCTCGACAGCCGCCGTCCAGTAACTGTCGCACGTTGCGTACAGGATCTGGTCTTCGGCCGAGAGGTTCTCGGAGCGGAACTCGCGCAGACTCGTCAAGATCGCTTGCGCGATCCGCCACGTCTCGCGCACGGCCGCGTCTGAGAGGTCGTCGAGCCGGTCGTCGCGCACGCCCAACGCCTCCGCAAGACCCCACTCGGTCACCGTCTGCGGCGTGCGGAGAAGGAATTGGCGATACGACGTGTCGGCGAAGTCGCGGAACGTCAGCCCTTCCAGCGCCGCCGCGACCTCCCGCTGCGTCGGAGGCGACCAGCTTGCCGCCTCCCGCGGCGAGCACCCCGACAGCACGCCAACCAGAACGAGGCCCGCACCGAGGGTCCCCAGAATCGTCCGCTTTCGAGCGACGCGCATCACTGACTCCTCTTCGAGGCCCTTCAGCCTGCTCCTTACGCACCGCCGCTCGCACCCGTGGGCGTAGGGTATTCGGCCGGCGGCTGCCTCGCCACCTTGGCCCTCGCTCAGCGCAGGCACCGGGCGGTGCGGACCGGGCGGCGGTGAAGGAAGAGTGCCGAACGCGCAGCTAGCTCTCTGCGTCGTCGCGAAGGAGGTGCCGCTTGATGTCGAGCGTGCTCGTCTTCGGAAACGGACGATCGACGAGAATGAGCTGCGCGATGCTCCGCAAGCGTTTGTAGGGCGCAAGACGGGTCTGCGCGCGACGGATCGACTCCCAGATCGCTTCGCGCACACGCTCGAGCAAACCGTCCGCGGCAAGCCGCTCGCGATTCGGAAAGACGACCGCTTCGACGCCCGCATTCCCGGCGCGGACGAGGACCTCTTCCACGTAGGGGATGCGCCCGAGCTCCCACTCGATCTCCTCGGGATAGACGTTCTTTCCCGTGTCGAGCACGATGACGTTCTTGACCCGTCCCTTGAGGAAGATCTCGCCCTCCTCGTCGAGCGCGGCGAGGTCGCCGGTGTGGAACCACCCGTCGGGGTCGATCGCCCGCGCCGTTGCCGCGGCGTTCTTGTAGTAGCCCTGCATGACGATCGGTCCCCGAAGGACGAGCTCTCCGACGCCGTCTGCCCCGGGACGGTCGACGCGCGCTTCGACGCCGGGAATCGGACGTCCCACCGAGCCGGCCTTCTTGCCGAACGGAAGGCACAGCGACACGACGGGCGACGTCTCGGTGAGACCGTACCCCTCCATCATCCCGATCCCGAGGCGACGGAAGCCCAGCGCGACGCGCGGATCGAGCGGCGCCGAACCCGAGACGAAGAACCGCAGGCGCCCGCCGGTGAGACGTTGCTTGACCCGTCGCCCAACCATCCGGGGCGCGACGCGCCAGAGAGCGCGCCCGGCAAGCGTGCCCTGAGCCTTCGCTCGGAGCCGTTCGTAGAGGGCGTGGTACAGCTTCGGCACCCCGACGAAGATCGAGACGCGGTGCTCGACCATGAGCTCCGCGATCCTGCGGTAGTCGTCGGTGTACATTGCGGTCGCTCCCCCGTAGATCGGAAGGACAAGACACGCGACGAGACCGAGAATGTGGTGCCACGGGGCGATGGACAGCAGGACGTCGTCGGCAAGCATCGCAATGACCTGCGTGCCGTTGGCCAAGTCGGCCACCACATTGCCATGCGAGAGCATGACCCCCTTCGGGTCGCCGGTAGTTCCCGAGGTGTACGCAAGGAACGCCGTGTCGGAAGCCTCGACGACGACGTCCGGCAGTGGGCCCTCACCGAGAAGCGAGCCGAACGTGCGGCCGCGCGCGTCGTCGAGGTCGATGTACGGGCAGGTCTCCTCGGGAATCCGGAGGCCGACGTCGCCCTCGCCCAACGCGGCCTTGGGCTCGGCGTGGGCGAACAGCGCCGCCAGCTCCTCACGCGTGAGGGATGGATCCAGCGGCATGACCCACGCCCCAAGGCGAAGCGCGGCGAACGTCGCCGCAGCAAAGCGGATCCGCGGTCGCGAGATCAGCGCAACCCGGTCGCCCTTGCCAACGCCGAGGCTCGCGAGGCCGGCCGCCGTGCGGTCGACCAGGGCGCGAAGTTCTTCGTAGGTGACCTCCGCCGGTTCACAGGGCACTGGGCCGGGATTGCGGATGACCACGTGGTCAGGGAACGTCGTGCACGCCCTGCGAAACACGTCGTTGAGCGTCCGGTCGGTCACATCTCCTCCTCTCGAACTCGCCGCCACTGTAAGTCAAGTCGGGCGAAGCGACAATCCGTCCGCAGCGCAAGGGGTGTCGAGCGCCGCGGTTCTTAGAGGAGATAGGCAGAATGTCCGTCGCGCGACCGTCAGAACGGCTTGAGGGACTTACGGAAGTGCAGCGTGATGCCCGCCCGCTCGTACTCGGCGGACGCATGCGCAGAAGGGCTCTCGGGATACGACGGCGTCGTGTCGGAGGCCATCTCCCGGCAGCCCTGCTCCCCGGCCCACGACTCGCAGGTCTCCGCGAGCCGCCGGCCGATTCCTTGTCTGCGGAATCGCGGTTCCACATACCAGCCCTCGAGATACCCCACGGGACTCGTCGAGCACCCCTCTGCCTCGTCGCGCAGGGCGACCTCGGCCATTCCGCAGATGTGTCCGTCGCTCGCCTCGGCGACAAACGTCGCCGTTCGGCGATCAGCGCACAGTAGATCGAGTTCTCTCTCGAGGGCGACGCGGTCGGACTGCGGCCAGAGCTCGGAGCGCAGCCGAAGCCATTCCTGACGGTCCTCGGCGATCGTGAGGCGGATCCGAATCTCGCGTCGAGGCGAGGGGAGCCCCCGCCGCTCGCCCATCCAGGAGACAGCGAAGTCGACGAGGGGACGTTGAGGCATCAACAACGCCGCTCCCGCTCCCACGCGGTGCGTTCGCACAAGTCCCGTCGTCTGGGAGAACTCGGCCCCGATGGCCGGGAAGTCGTCGGTGCTCAACTCCAGGTCCCGAATAGAAGCCCAGACCCGCTCGCCACTCTGCACGACCGGAGCCCCCTGGAGAACTTCGCGCTTCCCGGGGTACACCGCCCGATACTCGGCCAGGTGCATCGAGGTGTTCGCGAAGTGCCCAACACCGAGGAGGAGCACCCATGCATCGAGTTCATACAGCCGCGCAAGCGGAGAGGTCTCGCCGAGTCCGAAGTCCATTGCGTGCTGCGCGCAGACGGCCTCGGCAAGACGACCCCGCGCGGCAAACGAAACGTAGGGATGAGGGCTCCGGACGACCTCGGGCCAGGACCTGAAGGCTTCGGCCACCCTCCCCACGGCGCGAGTCGGCGTGCGTCGGGGGTCATACGCCGGCGTAGCGGCACGGATCAGCGGCTTCCAGGCCTCGGGAACCGGAGGATGGCACCAATCTCGAGGGTCGGTGAGATCCCCGGAGTGCGCGGGCATGACCAACGTCCCGGACGGGCCCACCGCCCGCTCAAGTGCCCGAATCACGGCGACGACACCGCCGCAGACCCAGCCCAGGGAACTCAGCGAAGAGTGGACGAGGAGCGTCATCCCCGCCCGCACACCGAGCGCCGCGAGGTCGTCGGCGAGGGAGTCCTCGGTGGCCGGCATGCCCGGCGTCGACTCGATGACCCACTGCTCGGACAACGACGATCGCCCTCCCAAGAGACGCGCGCCCCCGCGGGGGCGCGCCAGAGACTCCTCACAGCCGATGCCTACTTGGCGTCGGATCCCGATCGCCTCACGGGAACGGGCGTCACGCCCGCGAGTTCCCCGATCACGTTGACCAGGTCCGCCCCTTCGGGAATCACGATCTTCGCGTTGTCGCGCAGCGATCGCTCGAGAGCTTCGAGCTTGCGCAGGAGCTGAGCGTTGCCGACGAAGTACGTATTCGCCGCCTCGTTCACGAGGCGAATGGCCTCCGCCTCGCCTTCGGCAGCGAGGATCTTCGCCTGTTTGATCCCTTCAGCCTTCTTGATCTCGGCTCGCTTTTCTCCATCGGCCTGGCGTTCCAGCGCATTCGCGAAGTCCAGCGCAGCGATCTTCTCGTTCTCCGCCTTGACGACTTTGTTCATCGTCTCCTGTACGTCCTTCGGCGGATCGATCTCCTTCAGTTCGGTACGGACGATCTCCATGCCCCAGTTCTTGGTCTCGGCGGACAGCGTCGCAAGGAGTTCGCTGTTGATGCGGTCCCGCTCGCTGTTCGCGGACTTCAGCGTCATGGTTCCGATGATGTTGCGCAGCGTCGTGCGCGCCAGGTTCACGATCTGGACCTGGTAGTTGTTCACGTTGTACTGCGAGCTCTTCACGCTCTCCTCGTCGCTCTTGACCTTGAAGTAGACCTGAGCATCGACGCGCGCGTTGAGGTTGTCGTTGGTGATGATCTCCTGCGGCTGTGCGTCAACCATCTGCTCGGTCACGTTGATCGTGATGAGCCGATCGATGAGAGGAACGACCCAATGGAACCCCGGGTTCCCAAACCGCTGGTAGCGCCCGAGGCGCTCGACGAGCGCCCGATGGGTCGGACGCACAACCCGGATTCCAAGAAGGAAGATCACCACGACGGCGATCACGAGGATCCATACCCAAGACATTGCTTCCCCCTTTCTCGCCTCGAGGATCTCGCGACGAGCTTACGCTCGCGCCCCCAGACCTTATCTCAGATCCTCGGAGGTGTCCACCGCGTCGTCCGCGCAGGTTCCGCGCGTCCTCACAGCGCTTCTCCGCGTTGGGCTCCTCCGGAGGCCCGACGGACCTGGATTTCTTCCTCTGGAGCGGCTATGATCCGCGTGTTATCTGCTTGCCGTAGGTTCGTTGCGGTTCCGATGACTGCAGATCACGCTTTTCACCGCACGGTTGTGTGCGGTACGCTTCAAGGAGGCACTCCTCGTGAGTTTTGACCGCTTTGCGCTTCACCCCCGCGTTCTCTCCGGCGTCCGTGACGTCGGGTTCACCTCTCCAACCCCAATCCAGGAGCAAGCGATCCCCGCGGTGCTTGCGCGCCGCGACGTCCTCGGGCTCGCCCAAACGGGAACAGGAAAAACGGCCGCATTCATGCTCCCCGTTCTCGATCGACTGGTGCGGCAACCCGGGCAGGTGAAAGGCACCGTCCGCGCTCTCGTGCTGGCGCCAACGCGTGAACTTGCCGAACAGATCCACCAGACCGCCCGGGATTTCGGCCGTCACACGGCTCTGCGCAGCGCGGTCGTCTACGGCGGGGTGAGCAAGCGCGCACAAGAGGCCGCGCTTCGGCGAGGGGTAGACGTCGTCATCGCCTGTCCGGGACGTCTCCTCGACCACCTTGGCGACGGGGAACTCGACCTCTCGCACGTCGAGGTCCTGGTCCTCGATGAAGCGGATCGCATGTGCGACATGGGCTTTTTGCCCGACATCCGCCGCATCCTGCGCCACCTTCCGCCGCGTCGCCAGACGCTGTTCTTCTGTGCGACGATGCCTCAGGACATTCGGGCCCTGGCCCAGAGTCTCCTGCACGATCCGGCGATGGTGCAGGTGGACGCCATGGCTCCGGCCAGGACGGTCTCCCACGCCCTGTATCCCGTGCCCGAAACCCTGAAGACGAGTCTCCTTCTTGCCCTCCTTCGCCGCACGGCCACCGGCCGCGTCTTGGTGTTCACGCGCACGAAATATCGGGCCCGGAACCTGGCGCTCGCGCTCGCCAAGGCAGGCCACCGCGCGGCCGCACTCCAGGGGAACATGTCCCAGGCCCAGCGTCAGACGGCCATCGACGGCTTCCGAGGAGAGCGCTACGACATCCTCGTCGCGACGGACGTGGCGGCGCGCGGGATCGACGTCTCAGGCATCACGCACGTGATCAACGTCGACATCCCAGGCACGGTGGACGCGTACATCCACCGCATCGGCCGAACAGGCCGAGCAGACCAGGTCGGGGAAGCGTTCACGCTGGCCTCTCCGGCCGACACCCTCCTGGTTCGCGATGTCGAGCGTGCGGTGGGCGCCCCGATCGAGCGCCGAAGACTGCCCGACTTCGACTACGGCGACTTTAGCCCGGAGACGCAGTTCGCCGCGCGGATCGCACCGGCAGCCTCGCTCCCCCGTTCTTTCCGGAAGGCTCCCGGGACGCGGTCCGGTTCACCGTATGTGAGCCGCCACCGCCCGCGCCCCGGGTCCGCCCGCGTACACTAGCCCCCCCAATGGAGACACCGCCCGACCTCGAGCGGGTACGTTCTCCATCAAGGAGGTCCAGATGACGCGCTGGGGAATCTGCCTGGCCTGCTGCTGCATCCTTGCGATCCCTGGGATCGCCGGGGATTCCTTCCCCGGGTACACCCTGTTCGCTCCCATTTCTCTGACGTCCACATTCCTCGTGGACCTCGCGGGACAAGTCGTTCACGAGTGGAAGAGCGACGCACCGGCAGGCAATGCCGTCTATCTCTTGCCCAACGGTCATCTGCTCCGCACCGAGGCCGTCGCTCCTCCCCAGGGTGAGCGTCAGTTCGATCGTGGCGGCGCCGGCGGTCGCGTGCGGGAGATCGCCCCCGACGGACACGTCGTCTGGGAGTTCGTCCTGTCGACGGCCGAGCGGCGGCTTCATCACGACGTGGAGCCCTTGCCCAACGGCAACGTCCTCGTGATTGCCTGGGAGGCCAAGACGCGCGCGCAAGCCCTCTCGGCCGGGCGAGACCCCCGCCTCCTGCCCGACGGGGAACTGTGGCCGGACAGTCTCCTCGAGGTGCGCCCGATCTACCCGACGGGCGGAGAGATCGTCTGGGAATGGCATGTCTGGGATCACCTCGTACAAGACCGCGATCCTCGCAAGCCAGACTACGGCGTGGTGGCCGAGCATCCTGAAAGGATCGACGTGAATTACCCAGCTGCAGGCGGTTCCGCCGATTGGAACCACACGAATTCCGTCGCCTACAACCCGTTGACCGACCAGATCCTGGTCTCGGTTCGCGAGTGGAACGAGATCTGGGTCATCGATCACTCGACGACATCTGCGGAAGCCGCAGGAACGGAGGGCGGCCGGGGAGGAAGGGGCGGCGACCTCTTGGGGCGGATGGGAAACCCCGCCGCGTACGGCTGCGGTTCCTCGCAGGACCAGACGTTGTTCGCGCAACACGACGCGCAGTGGATTGCCTCGGGGTGCCCGGGCGAAGGGAACATCCTGGTCTTCAACAACGGCGGCGGCGACTCCGCTGCCTCCGAGTCCAGTGTCGACGAGATCGCCCTGTCTCTCGTCCTCGGAACGTCTTCCGACGGGTGCCCCTCGACGATCGGCGAGCTCGTCTGGCGCTATACGGCGCCGGGTTTTCTCTCGCAGCACATCTCGGGTGCCCAACGTCTGCCTAACGGCAATACGCTCATTTGTGAGGGAGACGACGGTCGGCTCTTCGAGGTCGACGCCGCGGGAGGCCTCATGTGGGAATTCGTGAACCCGTTCGCGACGACCGGACCGCGCGGGATCCGCAACGAGGTGTTCAAGGCACGCCGCTACGCACCCGAGGATCCGGGCGTTGTGTCTCTGCTTGCGGCGATCGGCACTCCCTAGACAGCCTTAGGGGAGGATCGCGTGGTACCCGGCGTCCACGTGATGCGTCTCTCCCGTGACGCCGGAAGCAAGGTCCGAGAGGAGATACGCGGCCGCCCGGCCGACCTCCTCGGGATCGATGTTGCGCCGCAGCGGCGCGGCGGCCTCGACCTTGGCGAGGATCTCGTCGATCCCGCCGACGGCCATCGCGGAGAGCGTCCGACAAGGACCTGCCGAGAGGCCGTTCACGCGAACTCCCGACGGTCCCATCTCGGCCGCGAGATACCGCACCGAGGCTTCGAGCGCCGCCTTGGCCACGCCCATGACGTTGTAGCCCAACGCGGCTTTCTCGGCTCCGTAGTAGGAGAGCGTCAGGATCGCCCCGCCGGTCGGCAGGAGCCGGCGCGCACGCCGCGCGATGGCGAGGAGGGAGTAGACCGAAATGTCTAGAGCTTGCAGGAAGGCCGATCTCGGAGTCTCCGCGAATCGCCCGGGCTGAAGGTACTCGCGGTCCGCATAGGCAATCGAGTGGACGATGAAGTCCAGCCGCGGGAACCGCCTTGTCACAGCGTCGAAGAGGCCGTCGAGGTCCTCGTCGCAGGAGACATCGCACGGAACGAGCCATGGATGGGAGAAACCGCCTTCCTCGAGCGCCCGTCGAACGCGACGCTCCATCTTCTCTCCCGGCAGGTACGGGAACCCGCACTGCGCACCGTGTGCCGCCGCAGTCCGCGCGATGTGCCAGGCGATGCTGCGCTCGTTGGCAACGCCGAACACAAGGCCCATCTTGCCGTCGAGCAGTCTCATGAGGTCCACCTCCACCGCTACGGTATCGCCGTGGACGGGTCGCCGCAACGCGAGGTGACCGTCGAGGGCGTCTCGCGGTATGCTGATCAACCAGAGAAGGAGGAGGCATGGGCAAGCTTCTGCTCTTGATCGCGGGGGTGGTGAGCCTCGTCGCAGCCGTCCCGTTGCTGTTTGTCGGAACCGGAATGATGTGGGTCGACGTCGCGCTGACCGACGAGGCCGGTTTCATCACGTCGTCCCCGATGGACGCCGAGGTCGACGGCTACGCGCTCGTCGCCGCCCCAGAGAGCGTCGAACTCGGTCCGGATCTCGTGCTTCGCCCCTCGAACCTCGTGTCGCTGCGGTGGACGGCAGAAGGGGCCGCGGGGACACCGGAGGCGTTTCTCGGTGTCGGACCGCGCGATCTCGTCGACGCCTACCTCCGCGGGACGCCGTATGCCGTCGCCGAGGAGATCGAGGGCAACGAGTTCTTGCTGACGTATCGGATGCCGAGCGAAGACGGCGTTGCGCTTGCTTCTCCGCCTGCGGAACAGAGCTTCTGGATCGCCTCGACCTCGGGATCCGGAAGGCAGGAACTCCTCTGGGACGTCAACGCGAGCGATGTCGCCTTTGTCCTGATGAACGCCGACGCTTCGGATGGGATGTCGTTCGAGATCACCCTTGCGGCACGCGTGGCGATCCTGCGGCCCGTGGCCAGCGCCTTCCTGTTGGGCGGCGCCGCCGCGCTCCTCGCCGGCGCCGTGCTCACGGCGTTGGCGCTCTAGCACCGGCGAGCCTACGACACAGTTTGCTCGGCACTCGGGGCGGGGTCTGGCGTCACGTCCGTGGCGACCAGATGGCCGCCGCCTGGTGGCGCGTCAGTTCCCGGGCGCCAGACGGCGCGAGAGGTTCGCCGTCTGGTCGATCGGCACGAACAACGTGCGCGAGTAGCCCTGCTCTTCCAGGCGGTCGTAGATCCCGTCGAGAGTGTCGTCCGCCAACGTCGGCGTTCGACTGAGGATCCATCCGTACCGCAGCTTGGGGTGCCCGACCACGGCATAGCGGTACTCGGCGTCGAGATCGAGAATCCAGTAGTCGCCGGGGAACAGCCACAGTCCGAGAACGCCGACGAAGCTGACCTTCAGTTCGGCGGGGCGTTTCGGGTCGCCAACCCAGGCGCGGCCGACGACGCGGGACTTCGTCCCGTCCGCCGTCAGGCACGTGTTGGTCACTTCGATCTGCCCGTTCGCGAGAAGGCGATAGTGCGCCGTGGTTCCGCCCACGCACATCCGCTCGAACGTCGTCGGAATGCTGGCCACGGCGTACCAGAGCCCCATGTATCGCTCGACGTCAAGAGAAGTGATCGAGGTGGGGCCAGGCTTCCCATCGGGAAGAAAGCCCACCGCCGCGATGACGATGATGCCGAGGAGTCCCGCCACAACGCGCATCATGACCTCCCGTCACGCTGCTCGACAGGTTACCGTAGCGCGACGAACGCCATCCGACAACTCGGCCCAACGCTCAGCCTAAGGGTGGAGCGAGAGACAGCGCGAGGGCCATGAGTTCGTCGGCAAGCTCCCGAAGAGCGGTGCATGAGATCTCGGACTCCACGCGGACCATGGCGAAGCGGTGCCGCGCTGCATCAGGGTGGAGGGCGTACGTGTACGGCATCGTAAGGAGGAGGTCGGAGGCCGCCAGGACGTTCTGCTCGCTTTGCCAGTCGATCCGGCCTGTGATCTCCCCGTCGCTTCGCACGAGCCCGTCGAGCTCCGTCAGAATCCTCTGGACGACGTAGGTCTCACCGCAGACGAGACCGGCCACGCAGACGGGAACTGTCAGACCCGGGTGGCCGTCGCAGTCCGGATCGCAGACCCGCGGGTCGTACGCGTCTCTCGGCAGAGGATCCTCGAGCGGATCGGCGAGTTGGGCGCCGCGGACTTCCACGTACGGCTCTTGACGCATGGTCCACATCCCATCCCGCCATTCGAGGGCTGCGACGCGCGGGCTGGGGGTCAGGGACGCGATGAAGCGTTCGGGGACGCGACTCTGAAGGACGGGCGGAGCCATCGCGAGATCGGTGTAGCAGTACGTGTCTTGAAGGACGAGTTGTAGCCCGTCCTGCTCGACGTCCACGCGCGAGACGACGACGGTCGTCAGTTCTACCTCGCCCAGGAACGGGAGCTGCGCCACGGCTGGCAGGATCTGGATCATCGCCCACGACCCGGAGAGGTCCGGCACCTTTTGCGCCGGCTCCTGTGCGCACGCCGCCGACGCAACAACGAGCATTCCGAGCGCCCACAACACATCCCGCACACTCCACCGCACCTTGCCCATGTCTCCTCCCGGCGGCCATCCTAGCGCAAGGGACGGACGTGTCAACCGGACGGCGGAAGCGATGCCGGAACCGCTCGGCGTCGTGTATCCTTTCGGCAACGACCGCAAGCCTGAGGAGGCGGAAGATGGCAAGAGCAACGGCACGGCACATCCTGGTGGACACGTACGAAGAGGCCGAGGCGCTTCGCGGGCGTCTCGAGAGCGGAGAGGATTTCGCTCACCTTGCCGAGGAGCACTCCCGATGCCCGTCCAGCGCCTCGGGCGGCGATCTCGGTGAGTTCGGTCCCGGGCAGATGGTGCCGGAGTTCGACCACGTCATCTTCCACGACGCCGTCGGCGTCGTGCACGGTCCCGTCCAGACGAAGTTCGGCTACCATTTGATCGAGATCACAAGCCGTACGTCGTGACTCCGTCCTGACCGGCCATGGATCCCGTACGATCCTCCCATGTCGTCGTAGCGTCGGGCAACCCGGTGAAAGCGGCCGCCGTAGAACGAGGCTTTCGCCGTGCGTTCCCCGGCGCCGCTCTGCATTTCGAGTCGCTGCCGGTCGCGCTGGGCGCCGCGGATCAGCCGATGTCCGATGAAGAGACACTCCACGGCGCGGAGGCGCGCGCCAAGGCCGCGCGCGCTAATCGACCGGACGCGGACTTCTGGGTGGGCATCGAAGGGGGTGTCGCGGATCTCGAAGGCCTCATGGCCGCCTTCGCGTGGGTGGCCGTCGACGCACGAACTCGGAGAGGACGTGCGCGGACGGGAACGTTCTTCGTTCCCGAAGCGGTCGCAGAGCTTGTGCGGAGCGGACTGGAACTCGGCCTCGCCGACGACAAGCTGTTCGGCCGCACCGACTCGAAGCGCGACGCCGGTGCCGTGGGGCTTCTTACCGCCGGGGCCATCGACCGAACAACCCTCTACGAGCAAGCCGTCCTTCTTGCCCTGATTCCGTTTCTCAACCCGGAGTTGTTCGGACGGACGTGCCGCCGCTCTGCGGGCGAAGAGAATCCCTAGAGTAGTTACGGGAAGCGATCGACAGGCCGACGGAGGGAGCTAGTGCCCCTGCTCGGCGCCGCACGTGCGTCCGAGAAGGGGATCCCACTCTAGAAGTCGCCCCGAAAAGGGGTGCTCGAACCACAGGGTGCCTTGCCGCGAGTAGACATTGGGAACGCCGCGTCGCCGATTCTCCTGCTGAGCACGGCGTGTTGCTTCGGCTCCGATGCGCTCGAAGTGCTTCGCCCGCTCTACGAGCCGAACACGGTTCGTCTTAGCACGCGTCATGACCAACCCCCCGCAGAAAGGAATCATACAGCCCGACCTCCTCGACGGTCAAGGACGTCGGAGAGCCGAACGCCACAAGCGTGAACGACTCCGACGAGTTCTGCATGAGGAACCATCCATCAACTCCGTAGCGGTACTTCGTCCAGAAGTTGGAGACGCTTCGTCCATAGCGGCGCACGATGTCGTCCCGCCCGACGGCGTGCCCGCCCTTCCGCACCCGCTCCGCGACGCGGGCCACGCAGAGTTCGGGCGAGTCGAGGTGGATGAAGATGAGTTCCACGCCGTAGCCGGCTTCCTGAAACCGCTCTACATGCCGCGCGAAGCGGGCGCTCGCCAGGGTCACCTCGGTCACAAAGCTGGACCGGGCGTGGAGAAGATCCTTCAGACGCCGAAAGTAGACCTTCCCGGCAGTTACGTACGCTCGTTCGGGCCGTCCCGGAGAGAGCTCGAACGCGAGGACGTCGGCACTGAGGTACTCGAGCCCGGGATGGGTCTCAAGGTACTGCCGGACAAAGGTCGTCTTGCCCGCGCCGTTCGGACCCGCGACAAGAATCGCTTTGGGGTGATCTTGCACGGGGGAATGGTAAGGAGCCGAGAGGCCGACGGCCAGCAGCACCTTGAACGTCCCCCGGGACCAGAGGATACTGGCTTCCCTACGGCGTCCCTCGGCGCGGACTTTCGTTCGGGCGCGACGCCGGCCGTACGCGCGGCAACGAAGGGAGATGAACCCCGTGGAATAGGTCACGAACCGACGGACCGAAGCTTCAAGACGGACCGCGTCGTCGTGACCCGCTTCTCGGGGCGGTAGCCTTTCATCCCGCTCTCCCCTCGGCCTTCGCCCGCGGACTCGGCACGTGCGGTCCTCCCAACGCAGAAACCTGGGGCCTCCCGCCTTCGCGGGAGACAGACGGAGACGTGCGAAAGGTAGGGACGAATGAATCTGCGCATGCGCAAACTGCAGGGCGAAGGCGATGTCTGGCGAGTCCGCGACTTCCTACGCACAGCGTATCTGGCAAACGACCGCCGGGAGATTTCGTGGCCTCTCGGGCGCTTCGACTACTGGCGGTGGCACAGCGTGGAGAACTGCGGCCAGTCGCTGGACGTCTTCCTCTGGGAGACTCCGGTGGGAGAGCTCGCCGCGATGATGCTCTCGGAGAGCGGCGGCGGCGACGCGTTTCTCAACGTCCACCCGGACGTGCGCAGCGAGGAACTGGAGACAGAGATGGTCTGTGTCGCCGAGCGGTATCTCGCGGAGGATGGATCCCGTGGACGACAACTCATCGTGCCTGCTCGGGAGGGCGATGCGCTTCGAGAGCGCGTCCTGGCAGACCGGGGGTATCGGAAGTGCGATCACTGGGAGGATCAGAGACGGCTCGACCTCAAGGGTCCGCTGCCCGAGGGTGTGGCACCCCCCGGGTACACGATCCGATCCCTCGGCGGCCCCGAGGAGATCCCCTCCCGAAGCTGGGCCTCGTGGCGGGCGTTTCACCCCGACGAACCCGACGCTGCGTACGAAGGGTGGGACTGGTATCTCAACCTTCAGCGCGCTCCGCTTTACCGCCGAGATCTGGACATCGTCGCGGTCTCACCTGCGGGTGATGTCACGGCCTTCTGCACGATGTGGTACGACGATGCGACGCGATCCGGCTACTTCGCGCCGGTCGGCACGATGCCCGAACATCAGAACAAGGGTCTGGGGAGGGCTGTCATGGCTGAAGCCACCCGGCGTCTCGCGGATCGAGGGGCAGTCGTGATGCACATCGGGGGGTACGACCCAATCCCTAAGAGGCTCTACGCCGCGATCGGGGGCCCGGACGTCGTGCGGTCGGTGTCGTGGGGAAGAATCCTTGCAGAGCCGGGGCGTCGGACGGAAGGCTAAGGGAAGATCTCGGGACAGCGGGCGGGGAAGGCAGGGTCTCACGATGTCGGCGCAGCGTCCGACGGGTATGGTCGGCTTCACCTTGGTATGGCTGGGGCAACTCGTGTCCGTCCTCGCATCGAACGCGGCGAGCTTTGCCCTCGCGATCTGGGCCTACGAGACGACGGGACGCGCCACGGCGCTCGGCGTCCTGTCGGCGTCGTTTCTCGTCCCCTTCCTGGTCCTGTCCCCGATCGCCGGGGCCATGGTCGATCGGTACAACCGCAAGGCCATGATGATGGTCAGCGATCTCGCGGCTGCGGCGGCAACAACAGCGGTTCTGGTGCTGCACGCAACGGGCAGCCTGTCCATCGGGCATCTGTACCTGACGACGGTCCTCGTTGGGCTCGGCAACACGTTCCAGTGGCCGGCGTACTCGGCGGCCATCTCCACGATGATCCCCAAGAGGCAGTACCAAAGAGCAAACGGGATGATGAGCCTCGTCGATTCCGGACCCGGCGTGTTGGCTCCGCTCCTCGCCGGCGCGCTCTACCCCGTCGTCGGACTCACGGGCCTGCTCTTGCTCGACATCGGCACGTTCGCTCTCGCCGTCGCCGCTCTCGTCATCGTCGAGATCCCCACGCCGCCCCCCTCGGCCGAAGGAGCGGCGGCGCGCGGCCACCTGCTGCATGAGGCCGTGTACGGATTCCGATACATCTTCGCGCGTAAGGGCCTCCTGGGGCTGGCGATCTTCTTTGCCACCCTGAACTTCTTTGCCGGCATGGGGCTGATGACGCCGTTCATCCTGTCGCGGACCCAGCACGACAGCGCCGCCCTCGGCATCGTGATGTCGGCTGCGGCGCTCGGCGGCGTCGCCGGCGGGCTCCTCGTCAGCGCGTGGGGTGGGTTCCGACGGCGGATCACGAACGTCTTCGTGGGGGAGTTCTTGTTCGGGTTCCTGAGCCTGTTCCTCTTCGGATTCGGGCGCGGCCTCGCGTTCTGGATTCCGACCGCTGCGCTCGGATCGCTCGCCGTATGTCTGTCGAACAGCGCCGCGCAGGCGATCTGGCAAGCCAAGGTCCCCGCGGATCTGCAAGGCCGCGTTTTCTCGGCGCGGCGCCTGATTGCGTTCTCGCTCCTGCCGATCACGCCCGTCGTCGCCGGAGCGCTTGCCGACTACGTAACAGAGCCGGCGATGAGGACGGCCGGCGGCGGCCTCGCACGCACGTTTGGCTGGATGCTCGGCGCGACCCCGGGAGCGGGATTGGGCCTTCAGTATGTGATTGCCGGCCTCCTCTACTGCGCAGGGTGTCTCGTCGTCTTCTTCTGGGTCCCCGCAGTACGGCATCTCGAGGACCGCATTCCCGATCACGCCGCGGCGCTCGGCGACAGCGCGGGAGTCGCGCAGCCGCGGCCCGAGTTGGAGATCCGCGAGGAGGCGCCATGAGGCCCTCGCACCGCCCGGCAGGCATATTGGGCTTCACGCTGGTCTGGGCCGGGCAGATCGTGTCGGTTCTCGCCTCGAGCGCGACGAGCTTCGCGCTGACCCTTTGGGCCTATCAGACCACGGGAAGCGCGACGGCGCTCGGAGTCATCTCCATGTCGTTTCTCATCCCGTATCTCGTACTCGCGCCCATCGCCGGGGTGATGGTCGATCGCTACAACCGAAAGCTGATGATGATGGTGAGCGACATCGCGGCCGCCGCGGGAACCGTCGCCATCCTCATCCTTCACGCAACCGGCGGGCTCGAGATCTGGCATCTCTACCTGACCGCCGTCCTTATCGGCCTCGGCAACACGTTCCAGTGGCCCTCCTATTCCGCCGCGATCTCGACGATGGTCCCGAAAGAGCACCTCCAACGCGCCAACGGGATGATGACGCTCGTCGAGTCGGGCCCCGGCGTCGTCGCGCCGATCCTGGCGGGCGCGCTCTATCCGATCGTTGGGCTCGCCGGGATCTTGATCCTGGACATCGCAACGTTCGCCGTGGCCATCGGCGTCCTAGCGTTCGTTCGCATTCCCACACCGGCGCGATCTGCCGACGGAACGGCCGCACAGGGCCGTTTCCTGCGCGAAGCGGTCTATGGATTCGGCTACATCTTCCAGCGGAAGGGTCTTCTCAAGCTCCTCGTCTTCTTCACAGTCCTCAACTGCTTCAACGGCGTGTGGGCCCTTGCAAGTCCCTTCGTCCTCGCGCGTACCGGCAATCAGAGCGCAACACTCGGCGCTGTGATGTCGGCCTGCGCAATCGGCGGGGTGGCCTCGGGCCTTCTTCTCGCCGTATGGGGGGGATTCAGGCGGCGCATGGCGAGCATCTTCGTCGGCGAGATCATCTTTGGGCTTGTCGGCATCACGCTGTTCGGGCTCGGGAGAGGCCTTTCGATCTGGATCCCGGCCGCGGCCGTCGGGACGATGGCCGTCAGCCTGTCAAACGGCGCCGCGCTCGCGATTCTGCAAGCCAAAGTATCTCCCGACATTCAGGGCCGCGTCTTCTCGGCGCGACGCCTGTTCAGTTGGTCGGTCACCCCGATCACGCCTGTGGTGTACGGCGTGCTGGCGGACTACGTCGCGGAGCCGGCAATGGCCGCCGGGACGGGGCTCGCCCGTGCCTTCGGCTGGCTCGTTGGGACGACGCCAGGCTCCGGCATGGCTCTCTTGTTCACCGGCGCCGGGCTTGCCTACGTGCTCGTCGCGTTGTTCGTCCTCTTCTTCGTGCGGGACGTGCGTCGCCTCGAGAGTGCATGGCCGGACCACGATGCGGCGTGCGCCGCGCCGCCGAACGCAGAGAGAGGCGAAACAGGAGACACGGCCTACACGCCCCGTCTCGAAAGGAGCGACCGATGATCGACCGAGTGGAGTCACGTCGCGCGGATGCTGAGTTCCTCGAGTCGGTACGGAACGGCGAAGCTTCGCGCTTCGTCGTGTTCGCCGGATCCGACGTCCTCCTCGCGCCGGGTTCCGAGTCCCACCCGGCGCGGGTAACGGCCGACGACCTGGCGCGCCGCGGCGTGCCAACGAACTCTGCCATTCTCCTTGGCCTCGCAGGCAAGGAGGTCTGGCTTGCCGTCGACGTGGGGCCGCCGGCCAAGGCCCTGCGCCCGCCGCTCGAAGAGCTCGGCCGGTTCGTCACTCTTGCGTCGATCCAGGGGCCGGTCGACGAAGACATCTGGTCCCTGCTGGCTCAGGCGCGAGCCCTTCTCGCCTGGAATGCGGGAGCGCGCCACTGCCCCGCTTGCGGAGCCGACACCGAGATGCAAAGCGCCGGCTACATACGTCGGTGCACGGCCGCCTCGTGCGGCGCTTTGAGTTACCCGCGCTCCGATCCGGCGGTGATCGTCCGCGTGACCCACGGAGAGCGTTGCCTCCTTGCGCGCGGGGCCTCATGGAGGCAGGGCCTGCGTTCCGTGCTTGCGGGCTTTGTGGAGCCCGGCGAGTCGCTCGAGGATGCGGTGCGGCGCGAGGTCAAGGAAGAAGTCGGCCTGGTTCTTACGCATGTCGAGTACGTTGGATCGCAGCCGTGGCCGTTCCCGATGAGCCTCATGGTCGCGTTCACCGCACGGGCGGAGTCGGATCGTCTGACGATCGACGACCGCGAGATCGAGGGTGCGGCCTGGTTCACGCGCGAGGAAGTACGCGAACACGTCGCGCGCGGCACGCTTGCCCTCCCGACAGCCAAGTCGATCGCCCGCCATCTTATCGACACGTGGCTCGACGCGCGGTGAGGCTGGAGTCGGTGCCCGGAACCAAGCACGATCGCCCCGTACCCTGGCGGCTTCGCGATCGGCATCGCGGCGCCAACGGCAATTTGCACGACCGGGAGGCTGGGACCGTGGATCGACTAAGAGAGATCGAGCAGACGCGCAAAGAGGCCTTCGCATGGTTTGTGGCCCACAAGTCGAAGGGCTACAGGGCCGTCGCCGACATGGAGGAACCGATCATGTCGGACGCCGCGCTCCTTCGGAAGCACAAGGAGTTGATCGCGGTCGGGATCTCCGTCGTCATCGACTGCGAGTCGTGCATGCAGTGGCATATCGAGAAAGCCGTCGAGCACGGCGCTACGTTCGAGGAAGTTCTCGAGGCGATCGACGTGGCCATCATGATGGGGAATGGCGCGACGACCGTTCGAGCCCGCTTCGCAATGGAGGTGATGAAGGACGTATTTGGTGAGAGTGGAGTCCGTGGTCCGTAGTCTGGGTACGGAGTTCGTGGTCCGGGGTCTGGAGCCTGAAGTCCGCGGTGCCGGTCGGTGGGCCGGTACCAAGCGGCCGTTGCTGCCCCCCCCCGAGGCGATGCCCCGCGTCCATGCTCCCCGCGACTTGACCGAGGTGGATCCGCGCGTATCATAGGATTCTGATTCGTCAGATTAATCAACGTCGGAGGTCCCGATGGGCAAGGACACCGAGCGAAGCACAAGATCGGGATGCGGCGAGCGCTGCCAGGTCTCCGCGATCGTTCGCGTCGACGAACGAGGCCAGATGGTTCTCCCCAAGGACGTCCGAGATCGGATGGGCCTTGCAGCCGGCGATCGACTCGCGCTCACAACGGTTGAGTCCGGCGGAAGAGTCTGCTGCCTCGTGCTCGTGAAAGCCGACGAACTGGCTGACGGCGTTCGCGTGATGATGCGCGTCGCCACGGAAGGAACCCAGGGAGAGTGACCACAACATGAGCAGGAGTCCGAGCCGCGACGACGAGATCCGGAAAGCAGTCCGAGAGAACTACGCCCAACGCGCGACGTCGTGCGCTACGGGATGCGGCGGTGGGTGCTGTTCGAGCGGCGCGGTGCCCGTGAGCCTGGCCATCGGCTACAGCGAAGAAGAGCTCCGCTCGGTTCCGCAGGGCGCCGACCTCGGCCTCGGGTGCGGGCACCCCACCGCTCTGGCCGGCCTGCAGCCCGGCGAGATCGTCCTCGACCTCGGATCTGGAGCGGGGATCGACTGCTTCCTCGCCGCGGACCGGACCGGACCTACGGGAAGGGCGATCGGCGTCGACATGACGCCGGAGATGGTCGAGCGAGCGCGCGACCACGCTCGCCGGGAAGGCATCGCGAATGTCGAGTTCCGGCTCGGCGAGATCGAGCACCTGCCGGTGGCCGACGCGTCGGTCGACGTTGTGATCTCGAACTGCGTCGTGAATCTCTCGCCCGACAAGCCCCAGGTATTCCGCGAGGCGTTCCGGGCGCTGAAACCAGGAGGCCGGATGCTCGTGTCAGACATCGTCTTGCGCGGCGAGCTGCCGGACGTCATTCGGGACTCGATGGAACACTACGTCGGCTGCTTGGCCGGAGCCTCCAGGATCGACGACTACCTTGGCGCAATTCGCAACGCCGGGTTCCACGATGTCGAGATCGTCAAGGACATCAGCGCTGCAGACTCGGGCAGAGCGGAGGAGCCTGGCGAGCAGGCGTCGCCGAGGCTTGTGGTCGACGGCCAGGCCCTGCGTCTCGAGGACGTCGGGTTGACGGACGAAACGGCTCGACTCCTCACGTCCGTGGTGTCGAGCATCAGCGTCAGCGCGACAAAACCGTAGACGCGCGAACACCTGTTGAGATCTCAATGGAGGCACCCGATAGGGTTGCCGCAGCGTCGCACACCTTGTATGCGACGCGATCGCATCGCGAACATCACCAGACAGGGCGTCGGAGACGAGTTCCGTCGCTGCGGGGCCGAAGGAACACGCACAGCCCCCTCTGCGTGCTCGCCATGTCCTTCGCGATTTCGGCGCGACGTCCCGCCACGCGTCCCGGCCATGCTCCGCGACTCTGAGGCCTCTGCGGCCCGCCGTCGATGCGGCGTCTAGAAATGGGAGTGAATGCCTGTGCCGAACGTCGTCCAGATTTCGGCGTAGGCTGTAGCTGAGAGCCGGAACTCGACGTTCCAGGCAGAGCGTTTCGAGAAGTCGATCTCGATGCCCCCCGACGAGGAGACCGATCACCGGAGCGCCCCCAGGCTCGAGATGCGGAACGACGCGCCGCCCGACGCGTCGACCGCACGGTACAGCCCTCGTGCGGTGAGGATCGCGGACGTCTCCCCGTCGTTCGAGAGAACGAACGCCACCGCCTCAACGCCGAGGCACTGGGTCGTCCAGTAGCGAAGCGAGATCAGGCCGCCCCACGGGAACTCCGCCTGGATGCCGAGACCCAAGGATCGATCGAGCGTGAGATGGGCGCCTTCCTGCTGCCCAAGTGCAGCGGACGAGAGCACGACGAGCAAGGATCTCTCCGGCTTGGCTCCGACGCTCTCCCGCCACGAGGATCACATGTCTTTGTAGTTACCTCTATGGACGCGGGGTTCCTAGGGCAGTACCATCCCGCGAACTCCGCCGCCGGAGCCGGCCTCGGGGGATGCGCGAAGGGGTGCAGCGCGTGAACATCGGGATGATCGTCGATCGTCCGCCAAGTCCGATCATGGCGGACGTCATCGAGCGGCTCGCCGACCAGCGCGTCCGAATGGACGTCATCGACTCCGAGACAGCCCTCGTCGACCTCAAAGATCACCATCTCACGTACGACTGGTACCTGCTGAAGGGAGGAAGCCCTTCGGCGCTCGCGCTCGGCGGAATGCTTCACACGCTGGGAGCGCGACTGATGCACTCCTACCCGACTACGGTGATCCTGAGGAACAAGTTGGCGGTCATGCAGGCGCTCGTCTCGTGCGGCGTTCCCGTCCCGGAGACCTATCTCGTGTCGCAGGTCGAGAGCGTCCGGGCGCTTCTCGCGTCAGGCCCCGTCGTCCTGAAACCGAACGACGGCCGCCGCGGCGAAGGCATTCGGGTCGTCCGCCATGAGGCCGAACTGGAAGGCATCCTCTACGCTGCACCCTTGCTTGTACAGCAATACTGCCCGCCAGACGGCCCCCATCCGGAGCCGGGGAAGACGCGCTTCATGAAGGTCTACCGAATCGGAGACAGGATCTGCGGCGTCTGGCGCAGCTGGCCGATCGCGTCGTGGCCGGATCGTGACAGCACACCGTGCGGCGTCCCGGACGCCGTTCGCGAGATCGTTCTAGCAGTCGGCGAGGCGTTCGGCCTGACGCTCTATGGCGTCGACATCGTGTTCAGCGGAGGAAGGCCGTACATCGTCGATGTGCCCGCGATGGGGTCGTGTACCGGTGTGCCCGACGCAGCCGAGTACCTTGCCGACTACTTCCTGACGATGGGCGAGCGTCTCTGCGCGTCGGCGGCTCCGGGCCACCGGAGGGTGCGATGACGCATGCTGCCGAGCGATCCGCCGCTGCGTGGCCGGGAGTCCGCGCAGCCGTTCGCGCAATTCGCGAGCGCATGGGTGACGGACAGCATCCTCTCATTCTGCTCGTCTCGGGCGTCCACGGAATCGGCAAGACCACCCTCTGTCATGAGCTGTCGCGCTGCCTGTGCATCCGGCAGCGGGTCGGCCTGGGAGCGATCGTCAGGACGTTGGCGGAGTTCGGGCTTCCCTCCGGGGCGCCGGGCTCGGCACGCGAGATGGACAACGATCTAGGTCTAGAGGATCCCGCGTCGCAACTCGACGCGCAGGCCCGCGTCCTCTGCCGCGTCGTGAATCGGATCGTTGCGACGTACTACGGGCAGCGCGTTCACTGCGTGATCGACGGCGTCCAACTCGTCCCGCAATATCTTGACGTGCCGCCAGGCGTACTCCACATGCACCTCGCGGTCTCCGACGTCGACGTCTATCTCGACCAGATCCGACGGGCGAATCCCCACAAGTACGGCCCCATTGGCGAAGCCAAGGCGGCCGTACTGGCGTCGCTCGACCGGGCGCTCTCCGCCGCAATGGAGACGTCGAAGCGAACCGTGATTCTTCGGCACAAACCGCACGTCGAATGCGTTGTGCGAGACGCAATACGAGTCATCTACGAGCAGTACGTTCAAGGAGGTGCGCGCCCATGTTCTGGGAGCGTGTAGGCGATTGGATCGAGACGCAGGGGCCGAATGTCCTGGCAGCACTCGGCACTCTCGTCGTCGGGTATCTCGTGGCGGTTGTGGCGAAGCGAATCGTCCGGCGCGTGCTCGTCCGTGCGCGCGTCGACAGGACGATCACGGGGTTCGTCGCAGGACTGGTCTACTTCACGGTCCTCGTGCTCGCGATCGTGGCGACCCTGGCGCGCTTCGGCGTCGAGACGGCGTCGTTCGTCGCGCTGTTCGGCGCCCTCGCCTTCGCCATCGGCTTCGCGCTGCAGGGTGCGCTCGCGAACTTCGCCGCCGGGCTACTGATCCTGATTCTCCGGCCATACAAGATCGGCGACTTCATCACCGCCGCGGGAACCGCCGGGACGGTGCGCGAGATCCAGCTCTTCTCGACGTCCCTCACAACGCCGGCCAATCTTCACGTGATGGTGCCGAACGGCAAGATCGGCAGCGACATCATCGTCAATCACTCCGCGTTCGACACGCGGCCGCTCGATCTGGCCTTGGGCATCAGCTACGGGCGTCGATCGAGGAGGCTTCGCGCGTGCTGCGTGGCGTCCTCGCCGAAGATGGTCGCGTGCTTGCCGAGCCCGCGTCGCAGGTTCTCGTGACCGAACTCGGCAAGTCAAGCGTGAACCTGCTCGTTCGCGGGTGGGTCCGGCGTATGGACGAAGGAGCCTTCGCCATCATGCGGGCGGAACTGACCCGCCGGGCGAGAGAGGCGCTGGATGCGGCTGGGATCGAGATCCCGTTCCCGCAACGAGTCGTGCACCTGAAGCAGTCCGCGCCGTCGAATGCTTCGCCCCACTAGGTTGCTCCGGGCAGAGCGATCCGCCACGCCGTCGCTCTCGTTCAGGCGCAACTGGACCTAGGCCGATGCGCACCGCAAGCCTAGAATGGCGCCACGCGTGTGCGGAGTGCAGAAGGAGGACCTGAGATGTCGTGGGACGCAATGGTCAACTGGTTGAGGGCGAACGCCGGCAACGTGATCGGCGCGTTGGCGATTCTGATCCTCGGCTACATCGCAGCCTGGCTCGCCGGCCGCGTCGTTCGGTTGCTGTTGACTCGGCTGAAGGTCGACGTGACCGTGACCCGGTTCGTAGCGCGCCTGGCATACATGGCCGTGCTCGTCATGGCCATCGTCGCGACGCTCGGCCGATTCGGGGTCGAAACCGCGTCGTTCGTCGCCGTGATGGGTGCGATCGCCTTTGCCCTTGGCTTCGCCCTTCAGGGAGCCCTCGGCAATTTCGCTGCCGGTGTCCTGATCCTGATTCTCCGCCCGTACAAGGTCGGTGACTACATCGGCGCCGCACCTCACAAGGGCAAGTTCTCGGTGAAGGGAACGGTCAGCGAAATCCAGCTCTTCACGACCGAGGTCATCACCGCGGACAACATCCAACTCCTCGTCCCTAACGGCATCATCTTCGCGAATACGATCAAGAACTACTCGGCGCGCGACCGCCGACGCTCCGATCTCGCTGTCGAGGTCGCCCGCAGCGCGCCGATCGGCGAG
The DNA here is from genome assembly GCA_040752575.1 of Candidatus Bipolaricaulota bacterium. GTDB lineage: Bacteria > Bipolaricaulota > Bipolaricaulia > UBA7950 > UBA9294 > CAIOGO01. The sequence continues at coordinate 696 of JBFMGK010000037.1, read as the reverse complement.
TCCATTCGCATGCTGGAGGAGGTTGCGCGCAGCGACGGGCGCGTGCTGGCCGAGCCCGCTCCCGAGGTCGTCGTCAGCGCGCTCAAGGAGAAGAGCGTGACCTTGCTCGTCCGCTTCTGGGTCGCGCCGCAAGACAGCGAAGCTGTCGAGTTCGACCTCGCGCGGCGGGCCAAGGATGTGCTAGATGCCGACAGGAAGAGCGCGTAGCCGGCGTCTCGCGGACGGACCGGAGCGCGCAAGCCGGACTTGCCGCGCCGCCGTCCGAGACCGAGCCAGGGAGGGAGTGCCATGACAGCGACGGGCGAGATCCGCGTGGCCGTGTTCGGCGCAGGCAATTGCGCAAGCGCCCTTGTGCAGGGCTGCCAGTACTACTCGGGTGCAGGCATCGACAGGCCGGGATTGATGAGCAGGAGCTTCGCCGGATACCTCCCCGAGCACATCACGTTCGCCGCAGCGTTCGATATCGACGCCCGCAAGGTGGGAAGCGATCTCTCCGAAGCCGTCTTCGCCCCGCCGAACTGCACGGCTCGGTTCGTGCCCTCTCTCTCTCCTCTCGATTGCCCGGTACGGCCGGGGATTGAGCTGGACGGCTTCCGGTCGTTCCCGCCGGGAACGCCGGAGCGGAAGCGCTGGCTGCCGATCGACAGCGCGTACTCGAGCCCGGAAGAGGCTCGGCGCGTGATCGTCGGCGAGCAG